>JALUTY010000107.1 GCA_027021615.1 bacterium
AGCGCAAAACCCGCTCTCCCCTGGCCATGATGAACACTTGACGCTATGCTCATCCACCCCAGCGTCGCTTCGCGCCGCTACCGTTCGGCTTGCCCGGATTCGGTGTTCACTTTCAGCGGAATACGCACCCATCCGCGGCGCCCCCATCAAAGCACGGTGGAGGGGGTAGAGCGTGTGCCGCTCCAGGATCTCGAGCGGAGTGAGTCCCGCGGGCCCGGCGAGCAGGCAGGCAAACCGCTCCATTCCCCGGCCGTCCCACTCGCCGAGCGACCGGCACCGCGCGCCCCATAGGCGCTCGCCGGTGTACTGCTCTCGTGGCAACTGGGCCAGGATGTGGTATCGGATCGCCACACTGTGGAGCATTTCGCCGGGCGCCGGCACCGGCACCGGCAATCCCAGGCTCACCGTGACGCTCCCGTGTCGGCTGGCCCAAGCACGCCCGGTATGGCCATCTGGCCGGCCGCTTCCCGGATCGCGGCGCGAACACGCGCCGTCGGGGCACACCCGATGCCGGCGAGCCGCTGGATTCGCCAGGCGGCCGGCGGGATCCCTTGCCTCACGAGCTCTTCTCGGGCCCACTCGATCCGGCGGATCTGGTACTCCTCAACGGTTTCAACGACCTTCTCCAGAGCCAGTTCCGTCCGCGGAAGCTTGTCGAGCCGGTGCTGCAGCAGAGTCAGCGCCCCTATCATCCTACCTACCGTAGACGGGCTGACCCGTATCGGCCGGCCCGGGCGAGTGCGGATGGCGTCGGCCGCCTCGATGACCTGCTGCGCCAGCTCCCGATCGCGGCAAGCCCAGTCCACCCGGGTAGCGGGGGGAGACGGGGCCACGGGACCAGGGGAATGGGCCCGGAGCCAGTCCCGGTCGTGCCGGTAGAGCCAGGAGTAGGCCGCGGGCACCCGGCGGCGGATCTCTGTGGCTGACGCTTCCGGGTGGGATTCCCGGGCCGCGCTATAATCTGAGCGATGTCGGTGTCTGGCTCGGCGAAAAAGGGAATAGCGGCGTCGGTAGGAGATCTGCGGGTGGGCCCGCAGTATTCTCGTAAGGTGCGAGCGAGAAAACCGGGTAGCAGCGAGGATGTCCTCCATCGGTGCCCCATGTCGCAGCAGGCGCTGCGCCCGGCGCTCGTCGGCCGGACGGTGTTGCGTCGGACGCCTCCTCCCAAAGGGAATTCCGTACCGGGCGGCATAGACACTCAGGGTAGTGACGCTCGTGCCCAGGACCTGCGCAGCGCTGCGGAGGGATCGCCCCTCGGCCACCAAGAGATGCCGCAGGAGCGCCGGATCAACGCGGGGGGTCCCGTCTCCCCTGTCCGGCGGCGCGGGAGGCGGCGCGGAGCACGGCACAGCGGCCCGATCGAGCTCTCGAAGAAATGCTTCCCAATCCCCGAAAAGGAACGCGATAAGGAGGATGTGTTGGAATGGGTGCCCCCGTCGCCTCGCCCCCCTCGCGAGGGTGGCCAGCCAGGTTTGGTCACACGTCGTGAGCATCCCCAAAAGTCTGCCGTACGGGGACACAGACGATACGGCCCGGTAGTGGTGCTGGAACGCGTCCCTCAAGGCGGCTTGCCGTACCTGCCCCGCCGGGGTGATCCAGCCGCGACGCTCGAATGCGACGCGATAGGCCTGCCGGATTCGCGCACACGGCAGGCTGGGCGTGGCCGACCACAGGATGTCGCGGCTGATGCAAGCGGTGGCCAGGAGACGGCGGAACGCTCCGTCACCGAGCCCCGCAGCCAGATCGGTGTAATGCCGGTCCTCCACGGGCTCCGCGGGCGGCAGCGAGAACCCGTGCCGCGCCGGGGCGTCCAGGGGCCGGTTCAGCTGCCTGAGGCCGATCCTGTGGTCCGCGCAAACGAGCACGCCCGGGAGCTGATGCTGACGATGCCAGTACGCCACGCCGTAGCACTCGATATCCGCAGATCGACACGCGGGGCAGTAGCGGAGCGGATCTGCGGCCCCCACCCGGCCAGCGAGTAGACCCCCCACAGCCTTTGGGGCGGCCCTACTACGTCCTAACATGGCCCGTTTCATGCGGGCCACCGTTGCGGAGCCTCGAAATGGGCGGTAGTAGGGGAGGTGGGTATGGCGTTCGATTATCTCGACGGCTGTAAGGCCAATATCCGGCGGTAGACGATCGGCGAGAAGACCTACGTACGTGGGGAGATTTGAGGAAGTCACCGGCATCCCGCGGCCGAACAATGCGCGGAGGCTCTCCCGCGCGGAGCAGTGCACGGCGAGGACCTGGTAACGAGCGCACATTCCCATCACAGTTTCATCCGGCAGCGCGGTCGGGAAGTGCGTTAGCGCGAGCAGGTGTTGCTGTACCATTGGCATTCGCCGCAGGCTGGGGAGGACCCTATAGGTCATCCAGGTCAGCGATCAGGCCCTGACGGCCCAGGGCGCCGTGCGGGTCCTCAGTCTTTTGTGCTTCTACGATGGCGTGGTCCGGATCCATGTGTGGTGCGGGCAAATCGTCCCCGGGGCCGCCATCCCGACCTTCGGTATTGGTTTGCGGGCGGAGCACCTCGCCGGCCCCCTGTTCGCCAGAGGAACGCTGCCCGCCGGCCAACGGCACCGCCCAGTCTCTCCACCCCACGGGCGGGGCAATATCCGGATAGTGTTGCATAGCGACCGGATCGCCCAACCGGAGTGCCTCCAGCTGCGCGCGGATCGGCTTTCCCTGCGTCGCCCCAGCGGCTGCCAAGTCCCGGTGCGACAGCGTCGCCGCGCCTGTCTCGATCGCCCACCGCTGCGCCCGGATGAACGTCCGCACGGCGAGATCAATGATCCCCTGGGACATGTCGTACAGGGTGTCGGCAATCTCCACGCTAAAAGGATCTTGACCCTCTATCAATTGCAGACGCCACAGTTGCTGTGCAAATGCCTTCCAGGCTTTAGAACCCCTCTCGTGTCGTTTAAACTCCACAAATCCAGCGTCCATCATCCTGCGACTGACTTGAAATTCGCCCATCAAAATTCTGGCTAGCCCGTATGTTCCAACAAAAACAATGGGGACGCCCACAACATTCACCATTGATCTTAGAAATGCCAAAAATTGCTTCGCGCCGCCCGTCCTTGCCAAGCTCAAATTCTGCAGTTCATCAACGACCAAGATCCCTAAGTTCAGCACTCTTGCCAATCGTCCCATCTGTATTTGCAGGTTTTCTGTCGAGCGGCGCGCGGAACCATACTGGTCGAGGTAATTTGTACCGATTGCGTTGTCGACGGCCTGAAAAAATTGGAGACACAGGTCCTTCCTTGACGCGTTCGCGGGACAATCCACGTGGAGCCAAACGACTTGCACACTATTAAGCTTTTGGCCATTATATTCGCGATGCCTTATGACCTGCGGATACGTTGCTAAAACTCTCCGGATTGCCGTTGTTTTTCCGCACCCACTGGCCCCTATTACAAGGCAACTACCGGCAGTTGTGCTGGTTTGCACGGGCGACCAGTCAATATTCTCCCCGCACAACTGATAGGTAAAACGAACCGCATTGGGGTCCATAATGTTTCTGGTCGCGTAACCTCTTCGAATCGCCCGCCCTAGATCAATATACAGCTGAATGCATTCGTAGAACGGAACGTATAGATCCTTCGCCCGATCGACCAACATCAATCGCTCCGTGGGACTCCGCAACCGATCGGCCGGATCCTGCGACACGGGCCGGTACAGCGCCCGTCGGGCATCGTCCGCCTCCAGCACCAGCGGCAACGCCTCAATGAGCGGGTTCCCGGCAGTCTCAGGTATCTCGGCCGGTCGGTATTCCGCCACCGGTATGCGCCCCGCTAGGCCCCGATCCCGATCATTCGTCGTCATTTTTTAACTCCTCGTGGCCTTGCTAGGAATTCACATAACGCGTCTCCGTCGAGGTCGCGTAGTTGGCTCTCAATGGATGTATCCGCTGGCGACTTTGTGTGGACACAGTCAATTCCATCCGTAAACTCACCGGTCGCCAGACGCCGGGCTTCCGCTCTTCTGTTTTCCCGGATGTTTTTTAGCATCTCTTTGTCGTCACGCCCGCTTGCTTTCGCCTCTTTTATGGCATTGTTCACGATATCCGCGACGCTTTTGTCAAGATCTATGGCGCTCTCTAAGGCGCGTGAGGCTCTGTTTTCCGCCGGTGCCTTCTCTCTTGCACGCGCATCTAGTATCTCTTCAACTGGCAGTCCACGATATTTATCCGCGTCTGGATTGCACACTTCGCACGGTTCGAATCGATTGATTTCTGTCTGCACCCAAACATGGTCTGTGTTCGCCGGATCGTAACGAATTTCTATTTTTCGTCGCCCTTTCTGCCGAGCAATGGCACGCCAGTTTTCCGCCGCCTCCGTAGCACACGAATATCTCCGTCCATGCCACACAATTCCAGACTCCGTAATTGACGCCATTTCACGAGGCAATAGGTGCCGGTAGACCAGTTGAGAATCCACAGCACGAAGCGTGCCTGTGATATTCTTGAGACCCCACCTCCACAAAGCTATGGGAGTCGGGGGAACATTGGCGGCTAACATTTCCTGAGTGAGGAGGTCCGGGTATTCGTGGTGGTGGTTGTGATACAGAATCAACCGGCAAATGATATTCCCGACTTCTCTAATATTGAGGGTCGCATCAAGGCGGTAATCCCGCTCGCCTCGTTCACGGTGCCTCTTTTTAACGGCCCCCGGGAGAAAATGAATAACACCTTCTTGTAAGGTGCGGAAGCGAGATTCTACAACACCTTTCCAATCCGCCCGAAAAGGCGGGCAGTTTTCGACGGTAATACCGAGCCCCATAATCATGTCATCTGCTTTTTCTCCCCTCAGTTCGCCATTATCAACTAATATACTGCTGGGCAGCACTTCGCATGGCCAATCTTCCTCAGATATCGTTATGCCGTACTCTTTGCACAGGTCTACCTTGTTGCGAAATGCATTATACACGGCGATCCGTGCCGTGTTCCAACTCGGCCCCTCTAACGCCAAGTGGAATCCAAGAATTAGTCTTGAGAAGACGTCGATAATTACATACAGGATGGCTCTGCCGATAGGAATTTGCCGAGACAGAAGGCTCGTTAAGTAAAGATCCAAAGTCGTGCTGTCCATTTCCGCCCGATCACCGGGCCCGACTACGCCATCGACTGCACGACCTCGGAGTCCTCGACCCTTGAGCGCCCACTTTCGGGGTCCCTGGCGCGCTTTGCGCGTTTCTGGGTCCTCTGTGTGTTGCTGCGCCCAATAATAGAACTGACCGTAGGTGGGGCGGTTTTTGTGGAGCACCCTTCTTGTGTTTCCATTTTCGTCGATAATTTGTTCCGAAAAGAATTGTTCTATCATTCTCCGGTATACGAATTGAAGCGACCGTCCGTCGGCGGTTCGGTACCAGCGGTCAATGGACACGGCGATAATTTGGCGTATCTCATCGGTTACATTCGTTCCCACGTTTTTCGGGTCTTCACCGTTGGATACGCATTGACGCGGTCGGCCTCTTTTTTTCGCTCCCGATGATTTCCTTTTTCCGCGCCCTCCACAAGCCAGATAGTTGTTCTGTAGCGCCGCCGGAATAGAGCCGTATTTCCAGTATCGGAAAAGCCATCTCTTGATCTTTTTTTTCGAAACTCCCGTACGAGCGGACGCAGCAGCAATTTTTTTTGAGAGGGACCCTTGGACGAAAATCCATTCACGCAAGGGCTGGCTTGTAATATCTGCGATGGAGTCGAGCCTATCTTGTATGAAGTTACGTTGTTCGTCGCTTATGTCGCAAAATAAATAGGCTGGCAGTTCGTAACGGACGATTGTGGCCAGTCCGGAGGAAAGCATGTTCGTCAGTTGGCTTAGGGGAAAATTCAAAGGGTTGCGAGTAGAGTCTCTCGATGGGTCTACTTCAAACAACGCGGCAAGGTCGAGCGTACCGTCAATCGCGAGAATTCTGTAGCACCGCTCCCTCATACCAGGATCGTCATACTCTGGCGCGATCAACACGACAGCGTTTTCTTCGAGTTTCGGTTTCACGGACATGGTTTCCTCATTTCTCGCTCGCCAAAGCCCAAGGTAAGGGGTACGGAAGCCCTACGCGGCGAGAGAGATTCAGAGGAAGGTGGCCGTGCCAGATGGCGTGGCGAGCGAGTGACACGGCCTGAGCCTCGGGGAGGCTGCATGTACGGGCAACCGAGAGGATGACGCGCCGGAAGGGGGTGGTTGTGTCCGCTCGGTAGTCGAGGATCGCGTTCAGAAACCGCTCGTACCCGCGCTCTGAGATCCGGCGGGAAGGGTCGAGGACGGCGTCAATGCGGCACCAGTGGAGGGTCTGGCACCGATAGCCGTGCGCAGCGAGGTCGCGGTCGGTAACGACTCGCCAGGCCACCCCATGATGGTGGCAGTACTGCCGATCGATCTCTTGAAGTTCGGCCACACGGGGGCGGGCGAGCTGTGCCGCGGGCTTCACGGACAGGGCAAGCTGCCGCTCTCGTTGCCCGTCTCGGAGTGTCACCAGAAAATCCACGGTGGGAACGTACGGAGGTCTCCCGCGGCTTTTTTTTCCGAGGAATGCGGGGCAACGAATCCCCAGATGCTTCGCGATGGCCCGTACCAGGCGCACGTCGATGAGCGGATACTGCTCGCGGACATCCGCCACGCCGGGATGGGACTCCAAAAGCAGAAACGTTCGGTATTCTAGGTCGGAGAGGAGGTGATGGATCCGTCCGGTACGGACGCCGCGCAGTGTCCGGCGCCGACCGCTACTGGGAACATGATGCTTCAAGAGCCATGGGCGATATTCTTTCTTGGCTCCGACGCCATGGCCTTTCGCTAAATGGCGCGCGACGTCCGGGGGCACCAGTATGGGGCGAGGACCTTCTAGCCGGTGCGGGTCAAGTGGAGCGTAGACCCACTCCGAGGTGGGGTCTGGATCTTTGGCGGGCGCAGGGCAAGAGGCCCCCTTGACACTCCCGGGGCGGGGTGCGATAGTGATCATGCAGCAATCCTTTTGTTTGCGGGCCTCGGGGCTGCCTCCCCGGGGCCCGCTGCGTATATGGCTTTCCTCTAGTAGTTCTCCTCCCGCGCGCATATCCGACTCGCCCGACGAGGCCGTCGGGTCACGCTACGCCAGCCAGCATAGCCCCCCGATCCCGGGGCGTCAACCCGTTCGGGGGCAAAATAATCTCCGACGAGCTGAGGCGTCTCGATCCGTCAGGGTGAGAGTTCCTGTGTATGGTACAATATCTTACACCGGCCTCAGGATGGCACCTTGCGAACAAAGCCATATGGGTATATGCTATTACCCCGAATGGGTTGATTCCCTCGCGGGCGACCATGTAACCCTTTAATATGGAAACGAAAATGGCCGTAGGCGATCGACTGAAGGCTCTTCGCGGAAACGAGTCTGTCCAGAATTTCGCGGACCGGTTGGGTGTGCATCCGAACACAATCCGCCGGTACGAGGCGGGCGAAAGAGACCCTGACACCGCGTTCCTTCTCCGCCTCTGGTCCCTGCTTCGGGTGCGCCCAGACTGGGTCGTCACGGGCGAAGGGGAAATGTTCGCACCGGCGGCTCGAGCGTTGTCGGCTTCACCGGAGGAAGATGGCCAGGAACTGTCGGAGCGGCAAAAGGCCGCCCTTCACTTTTGCACGGTGCTTCTCCGGAGCGAAAAGCTCCACAAGAGCTACCGCGTCGCTTCCCTCTCCGACTCGCGAGAACTCACGCTCACCCCGACGGAACGGCGACTCCTCCAGGGATTCCATGCCGCGTCCGCCGCGAAGAAACGCCTGCTCATGGAACTCGCCGAAGAGGAGATCCGAGGCCCCGAGGACTGAGCCGGGTGCAACACGGGTGGCGAATCTGTTGAACCTGCAGGTGGACCTGATCTTCTACGACACGACCTCGTTGCACTTCGAGGTGGACGAAGAGGATCCGGACGGTGGAGAGGAGTCGGAAGGGGGCAAGGGGCTTCGGAAGCGGGGGCACTCGAAGAACGGCCGAGGGGACGCGCCGCAGATCGTGGTGGGGCTTGCGGTGACGCGCGATGGGTTCCCGGTGCGGCACTGGGTGTTCCCGGGGAACACGGTGGACGTGACGACGGTTCGGCAAGTCAAAGAGGACCTGCGGGGGTGGCGGCTGACCCGGTGCGTGTTCGTGGGGGACGCCGGGATGGTGTCCGAGGAGAACCTGCGGGGGCTGAGCCTTGGGGGCGGCAAATACATCGTGGGGATGCCGATGCGCCGGGAGACGGAAGTGAACCGGGAGGTGCTGGGGCGGGCGGGGCGGTACCGGGAGGTGGCCGAGCACCTGAAGGTGAAAGAGGTCGTGGTGGGCGAGGGAGAACGGCGACGGCGCTACGCGGTGTGCTACAACGCGAGGGAGGCCGAACGCCAGCGGGCGCATCGGGAGGAGGTGCTGGAAGAGCTGGAGGCGGAGCTTGCGGCACTGGGAGAGCTGGAAGGGGAGCCCCACACGAAGCGGGTGTGTGGCCTGCGGGCGAGCCGCCGGTACGGGAAGTACCTGAGGCAGACCAAGGGGGGGCGCTTGGTGATCTCGCGGGAAGCCGTGCGGGAGGAAGAACGGCTCGACGGGAAGTTCGTGGTGCATACGAACGACGACACCCTGTCGGCGGAAGACCTGGCGCTGGGGTACAAGCAGCTCATGCGGGTGGAAGAGGCGTGGCGGACCTTGAAGACGGGGCTGCGTCTGCGGCCGGTGTACCACCGGGCGGAGCACCGGATTCGGGCGCACGTGGCGCTGTCGGTCTTGGCGCTCCTACTGGAACGGGCAGCCGAACACGCGTGTGGAGACACGTGGCGCAACATCCGCGACGACCTCAAACAGATCAAACTTGCGCAATTGTCGAGCCCGCACGGGGAGGTGTGGCAGGTGACGGAGGCGCGGCCGGCAGCACTGAACCGGCTGAAATCCTTGGGGATCAAGAAACCGGCAGAAGTACTTCGGATGGGCTGAGGACCTACATACCGCCGGAAAGGCGCCAGTTCCCAGTGGGCGCTGTGACTGCAGAACACTTCGGCATCCCAACGTTTTCCCCGGCATTTTCCCGTACTCTACCCCGGACGGACAGGATCTGACCAATGTCCATGATACATAAACCCTTCGTCCGTTCGGGCGGGTAGCGGATTGGGAGCGTGCGTTGTCCCAAGGGCCCTCGGTACGGTAAGATCCGAGCGCTATTTCTGGGGAGGGGGTTTGGATGCCCAAGACTCGCTGTCACGGATCGCCCTAATGGAGCCACCCATGATCGGCGTAATGGAGCCAGTTTGGGGGTGCCATGATCGGGCTAATGGAGCCGGGTCATGATCGGCGTAATGGAGCCACTCAGACCGGCCTGCCTCAGAGGGTCCCGGCGGTGTTGACCCTACCCCTTCCGACGCGTCGAGGCAACGGCCTCCCGGGGGGCGTCGTCCGGCAGGGGGCGGGGTGAGCGGTAGCTCTGGCCTTCCAGGACGATCCGGTAGGCGCCGTGGCGGATCCGGTCGATGGTGGCGGCCCCCAGCAGGCGGTTGGGGAAGGCCTGGCCCCACTCGCCCAGGTCGAGGTTGCTGGTGAGGATGGTGGAGGCGCGCTCGTAGCGTTCGTTCATGAGGTCGTGGAAGTCCTCGTCCTGGGGTGGGCGCAGGGGTTTGAGGCCGAAGTCGTCGATGATGAGCAGATCGACCCGTGCCAGGGCGGCGAAGCGGCGTTCGTAGGTATCGGTGGCCCGGGCGGCATGGAGCGAGCCCAGGAGCTTAGAGGCGGAGGTAAACAGCACATCGTGGCCCTGGCGGATGGCGCAGTGGCCGATGGCCTGGGCGAGATGGCTTTTGCCGGTGCCGGTGGGGCCGACGATGAGGACACAGACCTTTTCGTGGAGGAAGCGGCAGGTGGCGACATCGAGGATGAGAGCCTTGTTGACGCCGGGGTTGAAGGCGAAATCGAAGTTCTCGATGGTCTTCTCGCCGCGGAATCCGGCACGCCGGAACCGAAGGGCGAGCTTTTTGTGCTCGCGGCGGGCGATCTCGTCCTGGATGAGCAGGGAGAGGAACTCGGTGTAGGAGAGCTGATGCTCCACGGCCTGACGGTTTCGGGCCTCGAGGGAGTCGAGGATGCCGGAGAGGCGAAGCTGCTTGAGCAAGGGGGCGAGCTGAGGCATGGGGTTCATGGGTTCGTCTCCGTTGAGTGGAGGGGTGGAAGAGGAACAGGCTCCGCAGTGAGGCGGCACCTCAGTGGGGTTCGCCGGGTCCGGGCCGCTGGGGTGCCGGGGGTGGATCCCACAGGCGCAGTTGGGTGGCATCCCGGCAGAAGCGACCCTTGCCGGTGTAGGCCTCGGCAAGCGCGGAGGGCTCGGCCGGTTCGGGCTGTTGATCGAGGCCTTTTTGGAGGATGGTCTTCACGGTGCGGTAGCGGGGGTCGTCGAAGCGAAGGGCGCGGCGGCAGGCGGCCTCCAGGCGTTCGGGCCCGAAGCGCTGGGCCAGGCGGATCACCCCCTGGGCGGCACGGAGGTTGTCGAGGACCCGGTGGGCGAACAGGCGCTCGATGAGCTCGTGGGTGGCGGGCCCCAGGGAGCGGGCCTTCTTGAGGCACCACTGGGGATCTTGCATCCAGTAGGCCACCGCCTCCGGGGGGAGGTGATCGGCAACCGTGGAGCGCTCGCCGGGGCGAGCCAGCCGAGGGTGGGAGGCGACGAGCTCGTGGTCGAGGTAGAGCTCCACGGTCGAGGGGGTGGCGCGCAGCCACAGCGTCTGGCGCACGAGGCGAAAGGGGGCGGAGTAGTAAGCCTTCTCGAACGTGACGTGGCAGTTGCCGTGGAGCTTCACGCGGGTCCACACGCCGATGATGGGGGGCACGTCAGGAAGGGGGCGAAGCACGTGGCGCTCCACCTCGGCGAACCGGGTGAGGGGCCGCTCGTGGGTGGTGCCGTGGAGGCGGTTTCCGGCGGTGGAGCGGATCCACTCGTGGATCTGGCGGTTGGCGTCGGCCAAGGAGCGGAACTCGCGCAGCGGCAGAAACGAACGCTTGATGTACTTCACCCCCGACTCCACCCGGCCCTTCTTCTTGGGGTCCTGGACGGGACAGGGGGCGATGAGGAACCCGTAGCCCTCGGCCAGCTCGGCGTAGGAGCGCTGGACCTCGGGATCGTGGTAGCAGGCGCGCACGATGGCGCACTTGGCGTTGTCGATGATGATCCGGGCGGGAACGCCGCCGAACCACTCGAAGGCGCGGCGGTGGCAGGCGAGCCAGGTGGAGACCTTCTGGTCGGGGACGACCTCGGCGTACTGATGGCGGCTCCAGGCAAGGGTCATCACGAAGACCCAGGTGGACTGGGGCTCGCCGGTGAGGGGATGGGGGATCGTGGGCCCCTTGCCGAAGTCGACCTGGGCGGCCTCTGCGGGGGCGAACTCCAACATCACGGTGGCCTGGGGGTTGGCCTTACGGATCCCCCGCACGAAGCGGCGCACCGAAGAGTAGTGTCCAGTATAGCCGTGCTTTCGGCACAGGGCCTCGTGGATGGTGGTGCCCTGGATGCCGAGTTCGATCCAGCGGGTGATCTCGTCGCGGTAGCGCTCGAGGGAGGACCCGGCCCGCGGGGTGGCCCGCCCGGTGGAGCCGAGGGCCTGGGCGATGGCGGCCTCGTCGGGCACGGGGGAGTCGGGATCGAGCCAGCCGTTCTGGACGGCGAGTTCCCGGAAGGAGCTGGCCTTGGCGCGGCCCATGAGGCCGGCCTTGGCGATCTTGCGGTTGGACTCGCCGAGCCGCATGCGAACGAGGACGTTTCGGTACTGGTGCATCTCGAACCTCCGGTTGGCCATGGGGATCTCCTCTGAGGCTCCTGGGAAAGGGGAGCGAGGAGGATACCCCGGTGGATGGAAGTCCGAGACCCTCGGGCAGACAGATCAGGTGGCTCGATTACCCCGATCCTGGGGTGGCTCGATTAGGCGATCATCGGGTGGCCCCATTAGGCGATCATGAGGTGGCTCGATTACGGCGATCCTCGAATGGCTCCATATTGGCGATCAGCAACACTCGCACTGTGTGAGATCAACGGCCTCGTCCGGCGGACCGGTTCCGCCGGCGGGGCCGTTTTCGTGTCAGCTCCTCGCGGCCGATCTGGCTCAGGATAAGGTCGGCACCGCGTGGGGTTCGGTGGACCCAACGCAACACGCAACCTCGAAAGTTCAGCCGTAAGCAGATAGACAGGCTGATTGTGTCGTACGAAGGCGGGCCCGAATCCTTCATGGCCGGGCGGGGCTCCGGAGATGATCCACGCCCCTCACGGGCCTCCTGATAAGGAGTGGAGAGCACGCTAATCCCTGCTGTGGGGCCCGAGGTGCGTCGCGCAAGACTGGGTTCCAAGCCGAGTGGCGCGCGACATCGCGGCTAGGCCGACTGGTGGCGGTGGGAGGTTATCTCTTCAGTGATATGGAGGACTAATGAGAGCGTACACTTGTCCTTCCTGTTCGGTTGTCGTTACGGAATCGGAGAAGGCCTGGGACATGCTCACGGGGTCTGGCCTCTGCCCAAAGTGCGGCAGTGTAGTTCAAAGGGGACACCGCGAAAACGGGCATGTCAGCCCGAGCGTTGGCGCTGTGAAAGGCGGAAACAAATCAAGAGTGGATGTCAGCAAGTCAAACAACGCTGGGGGGTACCGCGCGTTGGATGGTAGGCAAAATGTTGGGAATCACTCTCCCCAGAAAGGATCTGCCCGTGCAGGGGCTACAAGTTCTCTGACCCTGAATCGAGCTCAGCGCTGGACGCTAACTATCGCGGTACCGATTGCTGCCTATATCTTTGGTGCGGGTGTCCTAGAACTGCCGGGGTGGCAAGATTTAGGCATGATGGACCCGGAGGAAGTCGGTAAATGGCTTGCGTTGCTGGGTGTTATCGTCTCCTTTCAGTTATGGATCTGGAGAGACTAGTCAGTCGGCGTCTGGGCCCAATGCCTGATTCCGGACGTTGCGAAACCGGGGGACCTGTTTGGCCGCGCGGAGGAGGCGCCACCTCTTTCCACCCCCCTCCCACGGGCGCCCGCCGGAGGCGCTAAAAACAATCTTTGCATTGGGCCCTGTGTTGCTCACCGTCGTAGTGACATCGCCCCCGGCTCGCTACGCTCACCGGGGAAGCGAACCCAAACCCCTACTTCACACGACAACTACCCTGACACAGGGAGGATGACGCGCGACGCACGACGTGCGATGTGGAGACGCGATCATGAGATATGGAAGCCTGATCCAGTTCGAGCCTATCGAGTCCGTAGTCCAGCTACGGGATGTCGATGAGGCCACAAGCGCCAGAGATCTGGTGAGCACCGGAGACATCTACGCACCCCTGGGGGCCACGGCCGAAGATCTGCGCGACGCGCTCTGCCTCTACCAGCCCGGCATCGAGGACCTGGGCGGAGACCCGGTCGATAGTTTTCCTTCGTTGGCGGAGTTGGCGGCATGAGAAACGAAGCCGACACCCGGGCGACCCTCATCGACCCGAAGCTGAAAGCCGCAGGTTGGACTGACACCCAGATCACCCGGGAGCACTACTACCAACGAGATCACCAGTACACCCAGGGCCGGGTCATCTTGGTGGGGGACCGAGTCCGGAGAGGAGAAGCCCGGAAGGTGGACTATCTCCTTCGGCTGTCGGACGCCTTCCCGATCGCCGTCGTGGAAGCAAAGGCCGAGTCGGAGCAGGCAGAGGCAGGACTCGAGCAGGCGAAGCGCTATGCAAAGGATCTTGGGCTCGCCTTCGCCTATGCCACGAACGGTCACAAGATCATCGAGTTCGACTTCTTCACCAACTCCAGCCGGGAGATCGAACGGTTTCCCTCGCCTGACGACTTATGGAGCCGATGGCGGCAAAATGCTAGTCCAGTGGACGCCCTCGGCGTCGCTGAACCCGCCGCTGAATACGGCGCGGACAAGCGGTCCAACCCGCTCCTCCATCCATACTGCCCCGAAACAGTGTGCGGGAGGAAGCCTTTCTACTACCAGGAGGTCGCGATCCGCGAGGTGGTAAAGCGGCTCGTGCTGGGCCGGAAACGAGTCCTCCTCACCATGGCCACGGGCACAGGGAAGACATTTGTCGCGTTTCAGGTGGTCTGGAAGCTCGTTAAGTCCGGCTGGCTTCAGAGGTTTCATCCGGAGCGTCCTGGCCGTTTGCTCTTTCTCGCCGACCGCGTGGTGTTGCGCGACCAAGCCTACAATACCTTCGCCCCGTTCGCGGATGGAACCAGTGAGCCGCGCTTCAAGATCGAAGGCCACCCACCGAACCTGAACCGGGATCTTTACTTCGGCATTTATCAGACGCTATGGAGCCCGGACGCGGAAGGGCGGCGTCTCTTTGAGAAGTTCCCTCCGGACTTCTTTGACTTCGTCATCATCGACGAGTGCCATCGTTCGGGCTTCGGGACCTGGAGGGAGATCCTTGATCACTTTGGTTCGGCTATCCATCTCGGAATGACGGCGACACCCAAACAGGACGAGAACATCGACACCTATGCCTATTTCTGTACGGAAGAGTCCGAAGTGGCCATCGACCCCGAGGACCCGGAACGAGGCACCTGGCGGCCGCCCGCCTACCAGTACAGCCTAGGGCGCGGCATCGAGGACGGCTTCCTGGCAAGCTACAAGGTCCACCGGGTGCGCACAACGGTGGACGCCACGGGCCTGCATCTCGAAGATGCGGTGGAGCAGGGCGCCGAGGTCTTCATCCCCGAGGACGTGGATCCTCGCGAGTTCTACACCACGCCCCAGTTCGAGCGGGAGATCACGCTGCCCGACCGAACGTGCGCCATGGTTAAACACCTGGCCGGGCTTCTCCGCCGCTTCGGGAAGATGGAAAAAACCATGGTCTTCTGCGTGGACATGGAGCATGCCCGGCTGGCGGCGCGACTGCTCCAGGACGAGTTCGGCCCGGAGACCGGCTTCTCCAACTACGCTGTGCCCATTATCTCGGAAGAGGGCGAAGAGGGGCGGCGGGCGCTCGAGGCCTTTGCCGATTCGGACAAGCCGGCACCTGTTGTGGCCACGACGGCGGAACTCCTCTCTACCGGAGTGGACGTGCCTTCCTGCCGCAACATCGTTTTCATGAAGACCCTTTCTTCCCCCATTCTCTTCAAGCAGATCATCGGCCGCGGCAGCCGGCTCGACCCCGGAACGGATAAGTACTGGTTCCGCATCATCGACTACACGGGGGCGACAAGGCTCTTCGACGAATGGGATCGTCCCCCGGTTCCTTCTCCTCAGCCTCCACCAGGCCCGCAGACTGCCACCCTTGAAGGAACGGTGCGCCACGCCGAAACCGAAGACCTCATTGTGGCAGCCAAAGTCAGCGTCCGCACCGGGCCAAACAGCCAGCAAGGCCCTATTGTGACCGACGAAAACGGTCGCTTCCGCTTCGAGAGGCTTCCGGCCGGCAAGCTCCAGCTTATCGTGAGCGCGCCCGGTTTTGCCGGCCGCACCATCGGAGTCGAGACGGTTGCGGACGAAACCACGGAAGTGGACGTGCTGCTGAAGCCAGCTAGGAAGAAGGGCGGCAAGATCCGCGTCGAAGGTCTGGAAGTGACCGTCGCCGACGAGGCGGTCTTCGTCATCGAGGCCACCGGCGAGCAACTCACCCTCCAGCAGTATCGGGACTACACGCGCCGAAGCATCCTTGAGCGCGCGCCCACACGCCGCGATCTGCGCGCCGTTTGGGTGGATAGCGCCCGCCGGCGCGCCTTCCTCGAGGAACTTCACAGATCCAGCATCCATCCGGAGGTGCTCGCCGAGGTCCTCGGACAATCCGAAGCCGACGCCCTTGATCTCCTCTGCCATATCGCCTTCGGCAGCCCCATCCGCACCCGGAGCGAACGGGCCGAGGCCTTCCGAAACCGCGAGCAGGGCTTCATCCAGCAGCACGCCGAAGGTGCCCGTCGGGTCATCCTGGAGCTTTTGGAGAAGTATCGCGTCGGCGGCATAGATGAGCTCGAACCGGAGATCTTCGGCGTGGCACCCTTCCGTGAGTGGGGCGGCGCCGCTCGCATCAGCCAATGGTTCGGCGGCGCTGCGAAGCTTGGAATCTCCCTGAATGAAATGAGACAACGCATCTACCCCGAGGAGGCTGCTTGATGAACGGCCCCCAGACCCGCGAGACCCTTGCCAACGAGATCTGGCGCGCCTGCGACATTCTGCGCCGCGACAACAACTGCGGCGGCGTCATGGAGTACGTGGAGCATCTCGCTTGGCTTCTTTTCCTGCGTTTCCTCGATGCTCAGGAAGACGAGTGGGAGACCCAGGCCCAGCTCGCCGGGCGCGGCTACACGCGCATTCTGGACGGCGAGCTCCGCTGGAGCGCCTGGGCGGCCAAGGATTGGCCCGCGGACCGGCTTCTCGAGTTCGTGCACGGACGGCTGATCCCGTATCTCCAGAGCCTGGCGGGCGATCCGCTCCGCGAAACCATTCGCAGCGTTTTCGCCGAACGCAACGTGATCGTCTGCGCCTCCGGCTACAACCTCAAGGAAGTCCTCGAGATCATCAGTGGCATCGACTTTCACAGCCAAGACGACATCTTCACAGTGTCCCAGGTTTACGAAGAGCTGCTCCGCCGCCTCGGCAACGAGAACCGCATGGCCGGCGAGTTCTACACCCCGCGGCCCGTGGTGCGTTTCGTGGTGGAAGTCGTGGCGCCGAAGATCGGCGAGACGGTTTACGACCCGGCCTGCGGCTCCTGCGGCTTCCTTGCCCAGGCCTACCTCTTCATGAAGAAAAACGAGCGGACCATCGAAGACCACAGGGCGCTTCAGGAAAAAACCTTCTTCGGCCAGGAAAAGAAGCCGCTTCCTGCCCTGCTGGGCCTCATGAACATGGTTCTGCACGGCGTCACCGCCCCGCGCATCGTCCGCCGCAACACGCTGGAGGAGAATATCCGACAGGTGAGCGAACGTTTCGATGTCGTGCTCACCAATCCTCCCTTCGGAGGCAAAGAAGGCCGGCACATCCAGGCCAACTTCCCGGTCCAGGCCACGGCTACAGAGCTCCTCTTCCTCCAGCACATCATGAAGAAGCTCAAGAACCATGAGGGCGCCCGCTGCGGCATGGTGGTTCCGGAAGGGACGCTCTTTCGCGGCGGTGCCTTCGCCGCGGTCAAGCAGGACCTGCTGGAGCAGTTCCACCTTCATACCGTCGTGAGCCTGCCGCCCGGCACCTTCTCGCCCTATTCGGACGTGAAGACCGCGCTCCTCTTTTTCGAGCGTCCGGGTCCGACAAAGGAGATCTGGTACTACGAGCTTTCGCTGCCCGAGAGGCTCAAGAAGTTCAGCAAGGGAAGCCCCATCCAGGACGAGCACTTCGCGAAGGCCCGTCGGCTGTGGAAGGCCTGGGACGCCTACCGCCAGGGTGAAGGTCCCCGCGAGGCCTGCCTTTCGGAGAACGCCTGGATCGTCCCGGCTGAGGAGATCAAGGAGCGCGGCTATGACCTCACCGCACGCAACCCCAACCGCAAGGAAACCGAAAACCTCCCGTCACCCATGGAGATTGTGGCGGGGCTTTTGGAGCGCGAGCGGGAGATCCTGAGCATCGTGGAGGAGCTGGACGAGATGCTGGGCAACGGGGAGGCGAATAATGGCTGAGGGTCCCTACAAGCTCCCCCCGGGCTGGCGTTGGGTGCGGTTGGGGGAGGTGTGCAGCATCAATCCGCGGCGTTCACGTCTTTCGAGGTGTCCGGAGGCGCCCACTACGTTTGTTCCAATGAGAGCCGTTGACGAGGAGACCGGGACCATCACGGGTGCCGAGATCCGGCCGTTCGCTCAGGTTCGGAAGGGCTACACTTATTTCCAAGAAGGGGATGTTCTTTTCGCCAAAATCACTCCGTGCATGGAGAACGGTAAGTCAGCAATTGCGCGGAACCTTCTCGACGGCATTGGGTTCGGAACGACAGAGTTTCACGTCTTGAGGCCCACAGGAGAGGTCACTCCGGAATGGATATGGCTCTTCGTGCGAAGGGACGGTTTTCGGGCAACTGCCAAAGCGGCGTTCAGGGGTGGAGTTGGCCAACAGCGAGTGCCAGCGGAGTTCCTCCGAGAACACCCACTTCCCCTCCCCCCGCTCCCCGAACAGTGTCGCATCGTGGCGCGGATCGAGGCGCTGATGGAGCGCATCCGCGAGGCGTGGCGACTGCGCGAGGAAGCCCGCCAAGACGCCGACCGCCTCTGGCAGTCGGTCCTCGCCGACACCTTCCCCCGCCCCGGCTCCGAGCTCGCCCCGGGCTGGCGTTGGGTGCGGTTGGGGGAGGTGTGCAGCATCAATCCGCGGCGTTCACGTCTTTCGAGGTGTCCGGAGGCGCCCACTACGTTTGTTCCAATGAGAGCCGTTGACGAGGAGACCGGGACCATCACGGGTGCCGAGATCCGGCCGTTCGCTCAGGTTCGGAAGGGCTACACTTATTTCCAAGAAGGGGATGTTCTTTTCGCCAAAATCACTCCGTGCATGGAGAACGGTAAGTCAGCAATTGCGCGGAACCTTCTCGACGGCATTGGGTTCGGAACGACAGAGTTTCACGTCTTGAGGCCCACAGGAGAGGTCACTCCGGAATGGATATGGCTCTTCGTGCGAAGGGACGGTTTTCGGGCAACTGCCAAAGCGGCGTTCAGGGGTGGAGTTGGCCAACAGCGAGTGCCAGCGGAGTTCCTCCGAGAACACCCACTTCCCCTCCCCCCGCTCCCCGAACAGTGTCGCATCGTGGCGCACCTGGAATCGGTGCGAGAGCGGGTGCAGGCGTTGAAGAATGTCCAAGAACACACCGAAGCCCACCTCAAGGAACTGGAACGCTCCATCCTGGACAAGGCCTTCCGCGGGGAGTTGTAAACTCGGGCTGCCTTAGGTGAAGCCATGAAATCGCGGGCACGTAAGTTATTAGATAAATCTATCGCTGCGATGGTGGCTGCTATCGACGTGTACAACAAGCCTGATTTTGCATATCGAGGGGAAGCTTTCACCATCCTGGCTCTGAACGCTTGGGAGCTCCTGCTCAAGGCAAAGTGGCTTCAGGACCACAATCACCGGGTACAGAGTCTCTATGTTCGGGAGAAGCCAGAGAAAAAGCGTCCTCGGTACAAGCGGACGCGCTCTGGCTCTTACCTGACTCATGGCGTTCAATACCTTGCGAGGAAACTTGCCGAGGAGGGCAAACTGGATTCAAGAGCGCTTAAGAATCTCGAAGCTCTTATGGAGTTACGAGATACATCAACCCATTTCTATCATCAATCACCGGCACTGGATGAACGGGTCCTCGAAGTGGGAATGGCGTGTGTCAAAAACTTCGTTTCTGCCGTACACGACTGGTTTGACGAGGGTTTGGCCAGGTTTAAGTTTTATTTGATGCCGCTTTCATTTGTCACAGCATCCAGCTCGGAAGCAATTCGCCTCAACCGGGAGGAGGAAGCCTTTGTTCAGTTTCTCGACAGCCTCAACTCTGATCATACAGACCCTTCTGATCGCTACGCGGTGGCCGTCAATGTTGAGCTACGCTTCGTACGCTCGAAAGCCAGTTCAGCATATCCCGTGCGTGTCACGAAAGACCCTACGGCCCCTGCGGTTCGTTTAACCGAAGAACAGATTCGTGAGCAATACCCATGGGATTACCGGGAGCTAACGAAACGATGCCGGGAAAGATATAGGGGCTTCAAGGTGAACCAGAAGTATCACGAGATTCGAAAGCCTCTCCATGGCGATCAGCGCTTCGCACACGAGCGCCGACTGGATCCGGAAAAGCCCAGACCCAGGAAGATCTTTTATGCGCCTACCATCCTTGACGAACTCGATAGGCATTACGAAAAGAAGTGAACACCCCCAAGCAGTAATCTGACCGAGCGCGGCTTCGAGGTGGTGTGTCTCAACGGATCAATGGACATGGAGGAGCGCAAGCGGGTCCAAGACGCATTCGCCAAGGATGCCCGCATCCTCGTCTTGACGGACGCCGGCGGCGAGGGGCTCAATCTCCAGTTCTCTCACGTGGTCATCAACTACGACATCCCCTGGAGCCCGATGCGCCTGGAACAACGCATCGGTCAAGTGGACCGTATCGGCCAGACCCACACGGTGCGCGTCATCAACTTCGTGTTCGAGGACTCGATCGAACACCGTGTCCGCGAGGTCCTGGAGGAGAAACTGGCGATCATCTTCGAAGAGTTCGGCACCGACAAGACCGGTGACGTGCTCGACTCTGCCCAGATCATGGCCTCCTATCCATTTTGGGCTGCCGTGGCTTCGGAGGCAGGGCGGCTATTCCGGCTACAAAGCAGTATCAGCAACAGGCCAGGTGAGCCGACGTGTCATTGCCAAGATTCGAGATCAGGAGGCCGATGCTAGGGGCGGGCCTGCTCGGGGCAAAAGACTCGCCCCCGACCGGTGGATTTGGACAAACTTTTTTTGATAACCAAGAGTCGCATTAGGGGGGAGTTGGACACACTTTTTTTGATTTGGACAGACTTTATTTTACTTGGACAGACTTTTTTTTAGATCGACAAGAGGTCAAGCGGCCGGTCGGCGGTCACTCGACGGTTACACTCTTGGCCAAATTTCGAGGCTGGTCCACGTCGGTGCCCTTGAGGACGGCCGTGTGGTAGGCCAGGAGCTGCAGGGGCACGACGCTGACGATGGGCAGGAGTTCGGGGTCGAAGCCGGGGACCCGGAGCACGGACTCGGCGTGGTCGGCGATCTCGGCGTCCGACTCGCTGGCCACGGCGATCACCCGGCCCCGCCGGGCCCGGACCTCCTGGATGTTGGAGCGCATCTTCTCGTAGGTGGCCCCCTGGGGCGACAGGGCCACCACGGGCAGGTCCTCGTCCACCAGGGCGATGGGGCCGTGCTTCATCTCGCCGGCCGCGTACCCCTCGGCGTGGATGTAGCTGATCTCCTTGAGCTTCAAGGCGCCCTCCAGGGCGATGGGGAACTGGAGGCCCCGGCCCAGGAACAGGGAGCTCGTGGCGTCCATGATGGACCGGGCCACGGCCTCGATGTCGGGGTCGGACTCCAGCGACCGCTCCACGGCGCCGGGCACGGCCCGGACCGCCTCGATCCGCTCGGCCAGGTCCTCGGCGCTCAGGCGGCCCCGGGCCGCGCCCATGTGGAGCGCCAGCAGGTACAGGGTGGCGAGCTGGGTGGTGAAGGCCTTGGTGGACGCCACCCCGATCTCGGGGCCGGCGTGGGTGTACAGGACGGCGTCCGAGGCCCGGGGGATGCTGGAGCCCACCACGTTGCAGATGGAGAGGATCGGCGCGCCCTTCTCCCGGCCCTCGGCCAGGGCCGCCAGGGTGTCGGCGGTCTCGCCGGACTGGCTGATGAGCAGCAGCCCGGTCTCCGGGCCCAGGATCGGGTCCTGGTACCGGAACTCGCTCGCCAAGCTCACCTCCACCGGCACCCGGGCGATGCCCTCGATCCAGTACTTGCCCACCAGGCCCGCGTGATAGCTGGTGCCGCAGGCCACGATGTGGAGCCGGCCGATCCTCCGGGCGATCTCGTCGGCTCGGTCGCCGCCGTCCAGGTGCACGGCGGCCCGGCCCGCGCCGAGCCGGCCCGACAGGGTGTCGGCCAGGGCCCGGGGCTGCTCGAAGATCTCCTTCTGCATGAAGTGCTTGTACCCGCCCTTCTCGGCCATGGCCGGGGTCCACTGGACCACGTGGACCTCCCGATCCACCGGGCCCTGGTCCGCGTGGGTGATGCGCACGCCCTCCCGGGTGCACACGGCCAGGTCCCCGTCCTCCAGGAAGATGAACCGGCGGGTGTGGCCCAAAACGGCCGGGATGTCGCTGGCCACGAAGGTCTCGCCCTCGCCCAGGCCCACCACCAGGGGGCTCGCCCGCCGGGCCGCCAGGAGCCGGTCGGGGTCGGCCGCGCTCACCACGGCCACGGCGTAGGAGCCGTCGAGCCGGGCGATGGTCTGGCGCAGGGCCTCCTCCAGGTCGGCGCCGTCCCGGAGGAACCGCTGGATCAGGTGGGGGATGACCTCGGTGTCGGTCTCGCTCAGGAACTCGTGGCCGGCCGCCGAGAGCTCGCCCCGCAGCTCCAGGTAGTTCTCGATGATGCCGTTGTGCACCACCACCACCTCGCCCGCGGCGTGGGGGTGGGCGTTCTCCTCGCTGGGCCGGCCGTGGGTGGCCCAGCGGGTGTGGCCCACGCCCACGGTGCCCTTGAGCTCGGTGCCCCGGAGCTTCTCCTCCAAAGCGGCCAGCTTGCCCACGCTGCGCACCACCCGAACCCCGCCGGCCTCGACCACGGCCACGCCGGCCGAGTCGTAGCCCCGGTACTCCAGGCGCTTGAGCCCCTCCACGAGGATGGGGGTGCACGGCTGACGACCGATGTATCCGACGATTCCGCACATGGGATGCTCCGTTGGGACGGTAGGACGTACGAACGTTAGGACGTTAGGACGTTGGGACGTGCGGACGTTGGGACGGCGGGAGCCGAGACAGGGCGTCTGCGCGTTCGCACGCCCCAGCGTCCGCTCGGGGTAACGGTCAGCGACCCTCGTCCCGGGGTTTGGGCTTGGGCCGGGACGACCAGCCCTCCACGTTGCGCTGCTTGCCCCGGGCCACGCCCAGGGCGCCGGAGGGCACGTCTTTCGTGATGGTGGAGCCCGCGCCCACCACGGCGCCCTCGCCCACCCGCACCGGCGCCACGAGGCTGGTGTTCGAGCCGATGAACGCCCTGTCGCCGATCACGGTGGGGTGCTTGTTCACGCCGTCGTAGTTGCAGGTGATCGTGCCGGCGCCGATGTTGGCGCCCTCGCCCACCTCGGCGTCGCCCAGGTAGGTGAGGTGGTTGGCCTTGCTGCCCCGGCCCAGCACGGCCTTTTTCATCTCCACGAAGTTGCCCACCCGGGCCTGGGGGCCCACCACCGCGCCCGGCCGCAAGTGGGCGAACGGGCCCACCTGGGCCCCGGCCTCGAGCCGGGCCTCGGTGAGCACGCAGTAGGGTTTTAGGTGACAGTCCGGCCCCACCTCGGTGTCCACCAGCACGCACCCGGTATCGATGCGGGTGCCGGCGGCCACCCGGGTGGCGCCGGCCAGCCGCACCTCGGGCCCCAGGGTGACGTCGGGCTCGAGCTCCACCCCCGGCTCGATCCAGGCGGTGGCCGGGTCCTCCAGGGTCACGCCGGCCTCCATCCAGGCCCGGTTGATCCGGTCGCGCAGCTCCCGGCCGGCCTCGGCCAGGTGGACCCGGGAGTTCACGCCCAGGGCCTCGGTGGGGTCGGGCAGGGCCACGGCCGCGGCCGCTCCGTCCCGGGCGGCCAGGGCCACGGCGTCGGTCAGGTACACCTCGCCCTGGGCGTTGTCCGAGCCCACCCGGGCCAGGGCCTGCCACAGCCAGGGCAGCTCCACCGCGTAAGTGCCGGTGTTCACCTCGCGGATGGTCTTCTCCTCCCCGGTGGCGTCGGCCTCCTCCACGATCCGCTCCACCCATCCGTCCGCGTCGCGCACCAGCCGGCCGTAGCCGGTGGGATCGTCCGGCTCCATGGTGAGCACGGTGATCCGGGCCCCGGCATCCCGGTGGGTGGCCACGAGCCGGCACAGGGTGTCGGGCCGGATCAGAGGTACGTCGCCGCACAGGATCAGGGCCGTGCCGGCGAAGCCCTCCAAGGCTTTCCGGGCGCACAGCACGGCGTGGCCCGTGCCGTTTTGCTCGCGCTGCAGCGCGAAGCCCATGTCCGGCGCAGCCAGGCTCCGGCGCACCGCGTCGGCCTGGTGCCCCACCACGGCGACGATCCGTTTCACCCCTGCCCGGCGGCAGGCGTCCAGGGGGTAGGCCAGAAGGGGCCGGCCGAGCAGGGGGTGGAGCACCTTGGCCGTGCTCGATCGCATCCGGGTGCCCTTGCCCGCGGCAAGGACGATGGCAGCCACGTCGTGCATGGGGTCTTCACTCCTCGAAGGGGTCCGCCCGCTCGGGCGCGCATTATCCGCGGGCCGGCCCGTCCGCGGCAACCCGGGCCGGCCCGCGCTCATCGCGGTCGCAAAAGGAGGTACGGGCCGTCGGCCTGGAGCTCCACCCGGAACGCCCCCAAAAAGTCCATGCCCAGGAGCCCGTCGGCGCCGGCCACGGCGTCGTGCACCACCACCTTGAGCGGCCCACGGCGCCGGCCGCCCACCTCCAAGGTCTGGACCTCGGCCCACCCCGCCCGGATCTTCCCCCCGGCCGTGTGGAGCTCCACCGGTGGGTTCCGTCGCACCCTGATGCCTACCCGCCGGGCCGCCTCGGGGCTCAGCACGGTGGAGGTGGCCCCGGTGTCGAGCACCAGCCGCAGCGGGCCCCGGCCGTTCACCCGGACCTCGGCCAGGTACCCGGCCCCGACGTTGGTCAAGGGGATCCGGTCGGGGGGGCGGGGGGGGGGGAGGCGGTCGTCCAGGGTGCGGACTCGGGACCGGAACTCGGGGGGCACCTGCCCCAGGCTGTCGGTGTAGTGGACCGTGCCGTCGGGGCCGGTCCACCGGTAGATCTCGGCCCGGCCGACACCGGCGGCTAGCGCCAGTGACAAAGCGAGCACAGCGCCTGCGCGTCGGCCCGCAGACGGGCGGCGCGGCGGTCGGGGTCGGCGTGGGGCTCGTGGCAGGTGGCGCATGTGACCTCACTCTGAGGGCCGAGGGGCAGGCTCGGGTCGGGTCGGATCTTGCCCGACGGCACCTTCAGATGATCGGCATTCGCGGGGTGCAAGTTTACGCTGTGGCAGCGCAGGCACACCATCTTCGGCGAGGCCACCAGCTCGTGGCCCTCGGCCGAGCCGGGCACGGGCACGGCCACGTGGCAGGTGGGGCAGGTCTTGGGGTCGTCCACGTGGGGGCTGGCCTGGGTCAGCACCGACCGGTCGTGGCAGGCCCCGCACAGGTCGCTGACCCCCCGGCTCCGGTCGTAGTACCGCTCGCCCATGTGCTGGTCGCCCGAGGCGCAGTGGTTGTCGTGGCAGGTGGTGCACACGATCTCGCCGTCGGGGCCCAGGGGGAGGTCGAGCCCCGAGGCGGCCAGGCGGGCGACGGCCGGGGCCGACGGCGGGAACCCGGTGGGGTGGTGGCTGCGGTCGGTGACGTGGCAGCTGATGCACAGCACGTTCACGTCGCCCCGGTACCGCAGGGCGTACCCCGGCGGCCGGATCGCGTCGGGGTCGGAGGTGGTGTGGCAGGCCCGGCAGGCGAAGTACTCGGGCACATGGGGGTTCGCCTCCCGGCCCCGTTCCAGGTGCCGGGCCACCTCCGTGCGCAGCAGGTGGGTGGTCTGGGTGGTGCCGTGGGGGTCGTGGCAGGTGAAGCAGGTCCAGGCTCTGCCGGGCCCCATGGGCACGTCCTTGGGCAGGCTCAGGTCCGGGTCCACGTTGCGGGGGTGGCCTTTGGCGAGCACGTCGTGGCAAAAGTTGCACAGCCGCTTGATCTCCAGCCGGGCCGAGCCCCGGCCGGTCAGGAGCCGGCCGCCCCTGCGCACGTGGCAGAACCCGCACCGGCCCTCGCCCCGCCGGGCCCGGTGGGGGTTGGCATGGTCCAGGGACGAACCGTGGCACTGGATGCAGAACCCCATGCGGGTCATGCCGGGCTCGGCCCGCAGGAACTCCCGGTCGGGGTCCCCGCCGTGGAGACGGTGGCAGGTGCGGCACAGCAGGGCGCCGTCGGCGGCCAGGGGGAACCCCTCCGGGATGCGGGCATCCCGGGCCGCGATGCCCACGGGGTGGGGGTTCTCGGCTGCCTCGTGGCAGTTCCAGCAGTCCGTGATCCGTGGCCCGGAGTGGCAGTCGTCGCAGGCCAGCTCGGCATGGCTGCCCGCCAGCGGTGCCGGCGTTTCCGGGGCCGCCCGGGCCGCCACGCCCCAGACCAGCAGAACCAGGGCCCCGGCCAAGCGCCTCACGGCACGCCCCCCAGCCGGATCAGCAGCCTCCGGGTCGCCTCCTTCGCCCGTTCGTCCGCGATGCGGGGGAACCGGTCCAGGTTCTCCCGGAGCAGGGCGAGGGCCTCGACGGTCTGCCCCCGACCGGCCAGCATCCGGGCCAGGTCGAGGCGCACCCCGTAGGTGAGGGGGTCGTCCGGATCGGTGGCCAGGATCTCCCGGAACACCCGCTCGGCCTCGGCCGTGCGGCCCAGGCGGGCCAGGGTCTGGGCCTCGAGCCGCCGACCGGGCAGGTACCGGGGCGCGAACTCCCGCAGCCGCGCCAGCCGCCGCAGGGCGGCCTCGGGCTGGCCGGACCGGGCCAGGGCCACGGCCTCGTTGTAAGTGGAGAGCCGCGTGTACACGCTGCGGAGGTTGAACCGGGCCTCGGCAAAGTCGGGATCCGCCTCCAGGGCCTTGCGGAACGCGGCCACGGCCGCGTCGAACCGGTCCAGGGAGTACAAGGCCACCCCCCGGGCGTTGTGGACCCGCTCCACCGCGTAGAAGTCGGGGGCCACCTCCAGGAACCGGTCCAAGACCCGGAGGGCCTTCTCGTACTCACCCCCCTTGAGCAGGAGCAGCCCCTGAAAGTAGTAGGCCTGGTACAGGGCCTGCTCGGTGGGGCCGGGCGGGGTGATCCGCAGGAGCAGCCCTACCCGGTCGTAAGCCAGGGCTGCGTCCCGGTAGTGGGTCATGTCCTGCTCAAACAGCTGGTGGTAGATCCGGGCCAGGGCCAGGGGCGGGTAAGGGTAGGTGGGGTCGGCGTCCTCCGAGCGCTCGAACCCTTCCAGCGCCTGCTGGATGCGGCCGGCCCGGTAGGACCGCATCGCCTTCTTGTACAGCTCGGCCGCCTGTTTCCGGTCGGCCCGCGCGGGCGCCGGGCCCAGGGCGAGCCACACGGCCGCCGCCAGGGCGGCCCAGGCGAAACGGCCCATCCTCTTTGCCTCCCGCCCCACCCAACCTCCCTCCATGTCACACCCCACGGCCCCAAGGATACCCGCCACCCCCTGCAGGCGCATCCCCCTTTGGGGTGAGACCAGAGGGATTCCCGCAGGTTTTGTGCTTGTTCTTCCGATTTCTTACTTGCGCACTCCCCGTACGGGTGTAATCCTTGGCAGCTCTCGGGTATCCGTCTCACCCCGACGACCGAAAGGAGGACCGACATGAAGAAGTACCAGTGCACCGTGTGCGGCTATGTCTACGATCCTGCCAATGGCGACCCGGATCATGGGGTCCAGCCGGGCACGGCGTTCGAGGACCTGCCCGACGACTGGACCTGCCCGGACTGCGGCGCCGAGAAGGACATGTTCGAGGAGATGTGATGCATCCGGTGGAGGTCGCCAATGGGATCCACTGGGTGGGGGTGCTCGACCCGCAGCTTCGCATCTTCGACGTGATCATGCGGGCCGAGCAGGGCACCTCGTACAACGCGTACCTGGTGCAGGGCCGGGCCAGGACCGCCCTGATCGAGACGTCCAAGGGCCGGTTCGCCGACACCTTCCTGGAGACCCTGGGCAGGGTCGTGGACCCGGCCCGGATCGACTACGTGGTGCTGAACCACCTGGAGCCGGATCACTCCGGGGCGTTGGGGACGCTGGCGGAGGTGGCGCCCCGGGCCCGGGCGGTGGTGACCAAGCCGGGCAGCGTGTTCCTGCGCCAGATCCTCAACCGCGACGTGGATCCGCTGGTGGTCACGGACGGCCAGGAGATCGACCTGGGGGGCAAGACCCTCCGGTTTCTCCTGACCCCTTTCCTCCACTGGCCCGACACCATGTTCACCTATGCCGTGGAGGACCAGGTCCTGTTCCCGTGTGACTTCCTGGGGGCCCATTACTGCGACGACCGGTTGTTCAACGATCTGGTGGACAACTACGAGTACGCCTTCCGGTACTACTTCCACGTGATCATGCGGCCCTTCAAGGAGCACGTGCGCAAGGGTCTGGAGAAGATCCAGGACCTGCCGCTGCGGGCGGTGTGCCCGAGCCACGGGCCGATCCTGCGGACCCGGATCCGGGGAGTACCTGGAGAAGTACCGGCGGTGGGCCACCGAGCCCGACAAAGGGCCGGCCAAGCCGCTGCTGGTGTTCTACGCCAGCTCCTACGGGAACACCGAGAAGATGGCCCGGGCTATCGCGACCGGGGCCCGTCGGGCCGGGTCCGACGTGGCCCTGTTCGACCTGGTGGGCGTGGACTTCGAGGCCGTTTTGGACGACCTGGAGGCGGCCGACGGGGCGGCCGTGGGGTCGTGCACCATCAACGGCGATGCCCTGGAGCACGCCTGGCTGCTGCTCGCGTCCATGGCCACGGTACGCGTGAAGGGTAAACTGGGCGCGGCGTTCGGCTCCTATGGCTGGAGCGGCGAGGGGCCTAAGATGCTGGCGGAGCGGATGCGGGGCCTCAGGTTCCGGGTGCCCGAGGATCCGCTGCGGGTGCAGCTCGTTCCCTCGGACGAGGACCTGGCGGCCTGCGAGGCATATGGTCGGAGGTTGGCCGAGGCCCTGTAGCCCGCGACCCTCCGAGAGCCGAGAGGTCCGGCAAAGCGCCGGGCCTCTTTTTTACCGAACTTTAATGCGGCACTAAGGCGGCTTTCATGTTGAGGGGGTACGCTATAAATCGTAGGCGAAGCAAACGGGACGACCCCGGCGGGTGGCAGCGCCGGGACGCCGCGAGCCTCTCCTCATCTTCCTCCTCCTGCCCGAAGGGGGCCGCCGACGTCGGTGGTCCCCTTCGGGTTTTTTGGGGATCAGGGGGCGAATCTGGGGCCTCCGACGGAGCGCGACGCCCGAGCAGTCGAGTCGCCCGGTGCAGGGGAGCGGCTGCGGCGCGTGCTCTCACGCGCCGCAGCGGACCGAACCGTGGCGGCCCCTGTGAGGGCGTTCAGCGGAGGAGGAGACCCCAGATTCGCCTGAGACGGGTTACTCCGTGTGCCTCACGATCAGCACCGGCACCCTGGCGCGCTGGGTCACCCTGTGGGCCACCGAGCCCAGCAGCACCTCGCCCATGGCCGAGTGGCCGTGGGAGCCCATCACGATCACGTCGGCTCCGCACCGCTGGGCCTCGTCCAGAATGGCCTGATAGGGCCGGCCCTCCACGACCCGGATCTCCCCGACCCGGTCCCGGCCGGCCAGGTCGGTGCAGGTCTCCTCCTGGCAGAACAGCTCCAGACGCTCCCGGATTCTCCCCAGGATGCGCTCGCGCCCCTCCGCGTCGAGCTTCTCCCGGGTCTCCTTGGGCAGGTACAGGTCCACCATGCTCCGGGCCGTGGGGTTCAACGGCTCCAGGGCGTGGACCACCACGATCCGAGCGTCGTACCGCTGGGCCAGGCTCACGGCCCAACGGAACACCCGGGGGGCGTGGGAGGAGAGGTCCGTGGCGAACAGGATCGTGCGGATCTCGGGCAGCATGGGGGGCTCCTCCTCGCTCAGGTGGACGGGCCCGGTGTCAGCCGGGCAGCATCTTGCCGGGGTTCAGGATGTTCATGGGGTCCAGGGCCCGCTTGATCCGGCGCATGTACTCCAGGGCCGGGCCGTGCTCGGCCTCGACAAAGGCGAGCTTGCCGATGCCCACTCCGTGCTCGCCGGTGCAGGTGCCGCCCTTCGCGATGGAGTGCTCCACCACGGCCCGGTTCACCCGCTGGACCCTTTGTTTCTCGGCTTCGTCGGCCGGGTCGAACAGGAGCCCCAGGTGCAGGTTGCCGTCGCCGGCGTGGCCCCAGAAGAATCCGGTGACCCCCTCCCGCTCCACGGCCGTCTTTGCCGCGTCCACCATCTCGGCGTACCGGCTGATCGGCACGCAGGTGTCCACCAGGAGCACCAGGCGGCCCGGATGGTTTCGCTTGATGGACTCCAGGGCCCCGTGGCGCACCTCCCACAGGCGCGCCCGCTCGTCGGCGCCAATCCCCTTGTCGATCCGCAGCGCCCCGTGCTCCTGGAGAACGGCCTCTACCATCTCGTACTGGCTCTCCAGGGCCGCCTGGTTCACGTTGTGAAACTCGAGGAAGAGCATGGGCTTCTCCTCGAGATCCATCTTCTGGTCGCGGTTGATCTCGGCCACCACGGCCTCGTCCATCAGCTCCAGGGCCGCCGGGTTCAGGCCGTAGCGGATCGTGTCGCTCACCGCCTCACAGGCCGCGTGCACCGAGGGGAACGTGGCCACCACGGTGAGGTACTCGGGCGGCAGGCCTCGGAGCCGCAGGGTGGCCCGGGTGACGATCCCCAGGGTCCCCTCGCTCCCGATCAGAAGACGCAGCAGGTCGTACCCCGAGGAGCTCTTGATGGCGCGGCTCCCGAGGCGGATCACCTCGCCGTCGGCCATCACCGCCTCCATGGCCAGCACCGAGTCCCGGGTGGCGCCGTAGGCCACGGTGCGCACCCCCGAGGCGTTGTTCCCGATCATCCCCCCGATGCAGGCCCAGGCCCCCGGGTCCGGAGGGAAGAACAGGCCGAAGTGGCGCAGCCTGTCGTTCAGGTCCCGGTACTGGATCCCCACCTCCACGTCCACCTGGAGGTCCTTCTCCCGGATCTCCAGGATCCGGTTCATCTCGTTGAAGTCCAACACGATGCCTCCGTGGACCGGGATCGGGTTGCCCTCGAGGCTGGTGCCGGCGCACCAGGGGGTCACGGCATACCCTTTCTCGCCGGCGAGCCTCACCACGGCCACCACGTCCTCGGTCTTCTGGGGCCACACCACCACGTCGGGCCGGTGGGGCTCGTGGTAGGACTCGTCCCGGGAGTGGAGATCCAGGTTCGACTCCCCGGCAGAGACGTGCCTCTCGCCGATCGCCTCCTTCAGGTACGCGATGTCCTCTGGGATCACACGGGGGTGGGACACGGGTCTCCTCCTCTCGGCCGGGGCGCATCCGCCCCGGAAAGGCTACCGGTAGGCCACGGCAGGGAGCCAGGTCACGAGGGCCGGGAACATCGCCACCAGCACGAGCCCGATGAGCTGGAGCACGATGAACGGCACGACGCCCTTATAGATGTCGATGAGCTTCACGTCCGGGGGGCACACCCCCTTGAGGTAGAACAGGGCGAACCCCACCGGCGGGGTGAGAAACGAGGTCTGGAGGGCCACCGCCACCAGCAGCACGAACCACACCAGCTCCGGGTTGTCCACCTGGCCGTACCCGTTGATGGCCAGGCCCAGCTTCGACACCACGGGGGCCACCAGGGGCAGCACGATCAGGGTGATCTCGATCCAGTCCAGAAAGAACCCCAGCAGAAACACAACCCCCAGAATGAAAGCGATGATCCCATAGGGGCCGAAGGGCAGCCCCGTGAGCACCTGCTCGATCACCTCGTCCCCCCCGAGGCCCCGGAGCACCAGGGCGAAGCAGGTGGCGCCCAGGAAGATGGTGAAGATGTAGGCCGTGGTGTTGTAGGTGCCGAGCAGCACCTCCTTGACCACCTTCAGGCTCAGGCGTCGGTTGTGGAGCGCCAGCAGCGTGGCCCCCAGGGCCCCTACACCGCTCGCCTCGGTGGGGGTGGCGATGCCGGCGAAGATCGAGCCCAGCACGGCCAGGATCAGGCCGGCGGCCGGCAGCACCGTCTTGACCACCTCCCACAGGGCCCCCAGGCTCACGTGGGCGTCCATGTCCTTGGGCAGGGGCGCCGCCGAAGGGCGGATCCAGCAGTATACCAGGATGTACGCGATGTACAGGAGCCCGAGGATGAGCCCGGGTAGCACCGCCCCCATGAACAGGTCCCCCACCGAGAGCCCGAGCTGGTCGGCCATGATCACGAGCATGATCGAGGGAGGGATCAGGATCCCCAGGGTGCCGGCCCCGGCGATGGTGCCCAAGGCCAGGGGCTTCTCATACCCCTGCTTCGTCATGGCGGGCAGGGACAGGAGGCCCAGGAGCACCACCGACGCACCGATGATGCCCGTGGAGGCGGCCAGGATGATGCCGATGGCCGTCACCGTGACCGCCAGCCCGCCCCGGACCTTGCCGAAGAGCCGCTGCATGGAGTGCATCATGCGCTCGGCGATCCCGGAGCGGTCCAGCATCAGGCCCATGAAGATGAACATGGGCAGGGCCACGAGGACCCAGTTGTCCATGTACTTGTAGATCCGGTTCACCACCATGCCGAGCATCATGTAGTCGAGCCCGGTCATGGCATCGAGGTACCGGTCCGCGAGCCATCCCACGAACGTAAACAGCACCCCCGTGCCCCCCAGCACGAACGCGATCGGGAACCCGGTGAAGAGCCCCGCGACGAAGGTGGCGAACATCGCCACCACCAGGATGTCGTTGATCACCATGGGCTTGGATCCTTCCGGTATGGATCGGGCTCAGGGGTTCTCATGTCAGGTGGAGGCGGACCGGTCGGGGTGGCGGAGTGCGTGCACCGACCGGATCAGGCGCGAGAGGGTGGCCAGCCCGAGCAGCACGAAGCTGACCGGGATCACGCCCTTGATGGCCCACCGGAAGGGGAGGCCCGCAGGGGCGTCGGAGCGCTCTCCCACCCGCCACGACTCATACACGAAGTCCAAGCTGTGGTGGAACACCACGACGAGGAACGGGATCAGGAACACCAGGATCCCGAAGATCTCCCACTTCGCCTTGGTGCGTTCCGAGAAGCGCATGTAAAGGATGTCGACACGGATGTGGGTGTTCTCCACCATGGCGTAGGAGATCCCGAACATGATCCCCAGCGCGTACAGGTGCCACTCCAGCTCCTCCAGGAACACCAGACCGTGGCCGAAGCCGTAGCGCAGCACCACCTGGACGATGATCACCCCGATCAAGATCCCGTTGGTCCACATGAGCCAGTAGCCCAGCTTCCGGATGCCCGAGTCGATCCCGTCGGCCACCCGGAGGGAGAACGGCAGTCTCTCGTTTTCCACGGCTCGCACCTCGTCGGTTCGGTGTCGGCCCTTCGTTCAAGGCCCCCGGGAAAAGGGCCGGGCGGCTCCGGCGTCCGCCCGGCCCGGGGCGCTACTACTTGATCTCCACCTCGTCCGGCTTGGGCCGGGGCAGGAAGGCGTAGGCCTGCCAGACCTTGTAGTCCTTGCGGAAATTCTGAAGGTCGTTCCAGACCTTCGCGAAGAACGGGTCCTTCGCCGCCTCCTCTTCCGCGACCTCGTTCCACGTTTTGCGGTAGAGATCCAGCATCTCCTTCGACCAGTACTTGAGGTGCACGCCGTGCTTCTGGACGTTCTCCTTCATGACCGCGAACTGGATCGCCTCGCCGTAGGCAAAGGAGTCCAACATGCTGGCCCTGGCGATGATGTCCAAGACGGTCTGCTGGTGCTTGCTCATGCTGTCCCAGACCTTCTTATTGATGAGCAGCTCCAGGATCGTGGACTGCTGGTGCCAGCCCGGGAAGTAGTTGTACTTGGCGATCTTGTAGAAGCCGAGCCTCTTGTCGATGGCTGGCATGGAGAACTCGGTGGCGTCCAGGGCCCCCTTCTCCAAGGCAGGGAAGATCTCGCCGCCCGGGAGCACGCTCACCGAGGCGCCCAGCTTCTCCATGACCTTTCCGCCCAGGCCGTAGAACCGGATCCGCAGGCCCTTCAGGTCCTCGGGCCCCTTGATCTCCTTCCGGAACCAGCCCGAGGTCTCGGGGGCCAGGAGCGCCACGGGCAACACCTTCACGTGGTACCCGGCCTGGTCGTACATCTCCTGGTACAGCTTCAGGCCGTTGCCGTAGTACATCCATGCGAGGTACTCCCCCGCCTCGGGCCCGAACGGGACGGCCGAGAACAGGGGCGCCGCCGGGATCTTTCCGGTCCAGTAGCCCGCAGCCGCGTACCCGGCGTTCACCTTGCCGGTGCTCACGGCGTCGAGGATCTCGAACGGGGCCACCAGCTTGCCCGGCTCATACACCTTCATCTTGAGGGTGCCGCCGCTGGCCGCGTCGAGGCGCTCCGCCACCCACAGGATGGTGGACCCCAGCCCCGGCAGCGCGGTGGAGAACGCGATCGGGACCTTGAGCAGGATCTTCTTCTCCTTGGCCGCTGCCGGGCCCGCCGCGAGCCCGAGCGCCACCAGCGCGATCAGCGTTACGCGAAGCTTCGCCTTCATCTCGCTCCTCCTTTCCCGGTGGGGGGTGCCGCCTGTGATGGTATAGAAGTCTGACCACAGAAATAAACCGTTGTTCCGATCCTGTGTCAAGGGGAAAGGGGATTGTCGGGTGTATGCAGCGTCGACAGCTTGTCCCCGGCATGGTAAAGTCGAATAGGTTTTACCGATTTTGCGAGAGCTGATCCCATGGCATACGATCCGGTGCGTCCGCCCAAGCTCTCGGACGCGATCGTCAAGCAGATCGAGGGGCTCATCCTTGAGGGCACGCTGCGGCCGGGGGAGCGGCTTCCCCCGGAGCGGGAGCTGGCCCGGCGGCTGGACGTGTCCCGACCGAGTCTCCGGGAGGCCCTCCAGAAGCTGGAGGAGCGGGGGTTGGTGGAGACCCGCCAGGGTGGGGGTACGTACGTGGCTGCGGTGCTCAACCCCACGTTTACCGACCCCCTGGTGGATCTGTTCCACCGCCACCCGGACACGGCCTACGACCTCATCGAGTTCCGTCAGGCCTTGGAGACCATCGGGGCGTACCACGCGGCCCTGCGGGCCACCGACACCGACCGGGAGATCCTTCGGCGTCGGTTCGAGGCCATCGAGCATGCCCACGAGGAGGGGGACCCGGTGGCCGAGGCCGAGGCCGACGCCGAGTTCCACCTGAGCATCGCCGAGGCCGCCCACAACGTGGTTTTGCTCCACATCATGCGGGGTCTGTTCGACCTGCTCCGGCGGGGGATCCTGTCGTCGAGGGAGAAGCTGTACACGCGCCCGGGGGTGAGGGACACCCTGATCCATCACCACCGGGAGCTGTACGAGACCATCGTGCGAGGCGATGCCCGGGCGGCCCGCAGGGCCGCCTCGGACCACCTGGCGTTCGTGGAGGAGACCCTGCGCCAGATCGACCGGGAGTCCCAGCGGGAGGAGCGCTCCCGCAGGCGCCTCGAGCGGATGGGCGGGTGAGGCTCACCCTCCCTGTCGGCGGGCCTTTTGCTCCCGATCCCGGCGCCGCAGCTCGTCCCTCTTGATCTTGCCGGTGGCGGTCACCGGGAAGCTCTCCACGAACTCCACCTCCCGGGGGTACTCGTGGGCGGCGAGACGCCGCTTCACATGATCCTGGATGCCCCGGGCGGTCTCGGGGCCGGGCTCGTGCCCGGGGGCGAGCGCCACGAACGCCTTGACCACCTCCCCCCGCACGGGGTCGGGGCTGCCGATCACGGCTGCCCGGGCCACGGCCGGGTGCTGCATGAGGCAGTCCTCGATCTCGGTGGGTCCGATGCGGTAGCCCGCGCTCATGATAAGGTCGTCGGTGCGCCCCTGGAACCACAGGTATCCGTCGGTGTCCGCTCGGGCCAGGTCCCCGGTCCGGCACCACTCCCCGGTAAACTTGCGCTCCGTGGCCCCGGGGTTCCCCCAGTACCCCAGAAACATCACCGGGTCGGGCCGGCGCACCGCGATCTCGCCCATCTCCCCGGGGGGCAGGGGGGTGCCGTCCTCCCCGAGCACCGCCACCCGGTGCCCCGGGATGGGGCGGCCCATGGAGCCCGGCCGCACCTCCATGACCGCGGCGCAGTTGCCCACCACCAGGTTCACCTCGGTCTGGCCGTAGAACTCGTTGATGGTCAGCCCCAGGGCCTCGCGTCCCCACGCCAGGGTGTCCTCCCCCAGGGACTCGCCGCCGCTGCCCACGGTGCGCAGCCGCACCCCGAACCGGCCGGGGTCGGGGACCTGGCGCATCATCCGCAAGGCCGTGGGAGGAAGGAAGGCGTTCCGGACCCGGTGGCGGCCGATCCGCCAGAAGGCCTCCTCAGGGTCGAACTTGCGGGCCCGGTAGGCGAGCACTGGCACCCCGTGGTGCCAGCTGGGCAGGAGCACGTCGATCAGGCCGCCGATCCAGGCCCAGTCGGCCGGGGTCCAGAACAGGTCCCCCGGCCGGGGGAAGAACTCGTGGGGAAACTCCACCCCGGGCAGGTGCCCGAGCAGGGTACGGTGGGCGTGGAGCGCCCCCTTGGGCGGCCCGGTGGTGCCCGAGGTGTAGATGATCAGGGCCGGGTCGTCGGCCGCGGTGTCCACCGGCTCGAAGCGGTCGCTCCCCTGCTCCAGCAAGGGCCAGAACGGCTGGGCTCCCTCCGGTGCCCCGTCCCCCACCGCGATCACGAACCGCAGCCCGGGCAGCCGCTCCCGGATCTCGAAGATCTTGGGGAGGTTGTCGGCGTCCGTCACGATGCCCCGGGCGCTGCTGTTGGCCAGCCGGTACTCCAGGGCGTCGGGCCCGAACAGGGTGAACAGGGGCACGGCCACGGCCCCCAGCTTGTAGGCCGCGATGTGGGCCAGGGCGGTCTCAGGGCACTGGGGCAGCAGGATCCCGAGCCGGTCCCCCCGCTCCAGGCCCTGGGCCCTGAGGGCGTTGGCGAGCCGGTTCGACAGGGCCCGGAGCCGGGCGAAGCTGAAGGTCTCCTCCCTGCCCCCGGGGTCCACGTAGATCAGAGCCAGCCGGTCGGGGTCGGCGGCGTGCCGGTCGCACACGTCCACGCCGATGTTGTAGCGCTCGGGGACCTCCCAGCGGAACCGGGAGACCACCTCGTCGTAGGTTGGGCCGGGCACGAGCATGAGAGACCCTCCGGAATGGAGAACACCGGTTCGGCAAAGGTACCTGGTCCCCTATGTTTTGCAACCCCCGGCGCTTGACTCGCCCGGCCCACACCCTTATGTAGAGGCGGCCCGGCCGCCTAGCGGGCCGAAGGCCCCAGACCGACGACCAGCGACCGAAGTTACAAGGACCGACCCATGGGCAAGGACTACTACGAGATCCTCGGGGTTCCCCGGGGGGCGGGCACCGACGAGATCAAGAAGGCCTACCGGAAGATGGCCCTCAGGTACCACCCCGACCGGAACCCAGGGGACAGGGAGGCCGAGGAGCGGTTCAAGCTGTGCGCCGAGGCCTACGAGGTCCTGTCCGATCCCGAGAAGCGGCGGCTCTACGACGCCTACGGCGAGGAGGGCCTGAGTTCCCGGGGCGTGCACCACGGGTTCCGCGGGTTCGAGGACATCTTCTCGGCCTTCCAGGATATCTTCGGCGACCTGGGGTTCGATCTGGGGTTTGGCAGCGGCAAGGGCCGGACCCGCGTGCGCCGGGGCCGGGACCTGCGCCACGAGATGACCGTGAGCCTGGCCGAGGTGATCCGGGGCGGCGCCCGCAAGATCAAGGTGCGCAAGCCCGCCCCCTGCGGGGAGTGCGGGGGCACCGGAGCGGCCGCGCCCGAGGACGTGCGGCCGTGTCCCACCTGCCAGGGCCGGGGCATGGTGCTCCAGGTGGTGCGCCAGGGCTTTACCACGATCCAGTCCACCATGCCGTGCCCCGACTGTCGGGGGGCCGGCCAACGGATCGAACGACCCTGCCCGGCGTGCGACGGCGCGGGCACGGCCCAGGTGGAGCAGGTGGTGGAGGTGAGGGTCCCGGCTGGCGTGGAGGACGGACAGCAGATCCGGGTGGAGGGCGCGGGAGAGGAGGTGCCCGGCGGGGTGCCCGGCGATCTTTACATCCGGCTGCACGAGGAGGAGCACCCCCTGTACGAGCGCCGGGGTGCCGACCTGTTCGCCCCCCTGCGCGTGGATCTGCTGACCGCGATCGAAGGCGGGGAGGTGGAGGTGGAGGGGCCCGACGGCGAGCCGCTTCGGGTGCGGATCGACAAGGAGGTGCAGTCCGGCACGGTGAAGGTGCTCCGGGGCCAGGGGGTGCCGGTGCTCGGGCACCCGGGCATGCGGGGCAACCTGTACTTCCAGGTGTGGGTGGCCACGCCCACCGGACTCACGAGGGAGCAGAAGGAGGCCTTACGGGCGGTCCTTTCCGGCACGGGGTCCGCGGCCGAGCCCGAACACCACGGCGGCTGGAAGGACTGGATCCGGGCCTTCTTCGGCGGCGAGAGGTGAGGGCTCAGACCGTCTCGGCCATGACCCGGTCGAGGGTGGCGACCAGGAGCTGGAGCCGGTAGGGCTTGGGCAGGAACTCAGCCGCACCCTGCCCGATCAGCCGCCGGATCCGGGCCCGGTCGGCATAGCCTGACACCACCACGATACGGGGCGTCGGCGTTCGAGCGAGCAGCTCTTCCATACACCGTTCCCCCCCCATACCGGGCATGCCCAGGTCGAGCACCACGGCCTTGACCCCGGGGTGCCACCGCTCCAGACACTCCTCCCCTGTGGACGCGGCGATCACGTCCCACCCGCGCTCGCTCAGGAAGTCCACCACCATCTCCCGGATGGGCTCCTCGTCGTCCACCACCATCACGGTGCCCCGATGGACCGAGGCAGGGTCTGCTGCCTCCTGGGGGGGCTCGGGTTCAGGCCCGCCGGCGTGGTGCCGGCACCGGGGCAGCAGCACCGTGAACGAGGTGCCCTCGCCGGGGCTGCTCCGGCAGGAGATGTGGCCGCCGTGGGCCTGGACGATGCCGTAGACCGTGGCCAGGCCCAGTCCGGTACCGGCGCCCACCTCCTTGGTGGTGAAGAACGGGTCGAAAATCTGAGCCAGGGTCTCGTCGTCCATGCCCCGGCCCGTGTCTGACACGGTCAGGCGTACCCAGTCCTCCGACGCTCCTTCGCCGGGGGCGTGCTCGGCCACGTCCTCCGGCCGGGCCGGGCCGGTCTCGATGGTGAGGCCCCCCCCACAGGGCATGGCGTCGCTCGCGTTCAAGGCCAGGTTCACGAGCACCTGCTCGATCTGGGCGGGATCGGCGCGCACCGACGGGAGGTCCCCTTCGAGCACCGTGCGGATCTCGATCATCCGGGGCAGGGTGCCCCGGAGCACCTCCACGATCTGCCGGACCTCGTGGTTCAGGTCCACCGGCCGCAGGCGGGACTCCACCTCACGGCTGAACGTGAGCAGCTGGGAGGTGAGCCGGGTGCCCCGCCGGCAGGCCTGGGCGATCCGGGCCACGCGGCGGCCCAGAGCCGGCTCGCCCCCGAGGGCCCCCTCCAGAAGGTCGGCCTGGCCTTGGACGATCTGGAGCAGGTTGCGGAACTCGTGGGCGATGCCTCCCGCCAACGTCCCCACCGCCTCCAGCCTCTGGGCGTGGCGGAGCCGGTCCTCCAGCCGGTGGCGCTCGGTGAGGTCGTGGAGCACCAGGAGCACGACGGGCCGCTGCCCCAGCAGGAGCCGCTGGCCCGCCACCTCCACCGGCACCTTGGCGCCGTCCGGGCGGAGGATGCCGGCCTCGGCGGGGCCGATTCGGTCGGCCCCCTGAAGGGCCAGGGCCCACAGGGACTCGCCCCCGGCGTCGGCCCACAGGGGGGCCACCGTGCCGCCGGCGAGGCGGGCCTCCGGCCATCCGGTCAGCCGGCGGGCAGCGGGGTTGGCCTCCCGGATCGTGCCGGTCTCGGCGTCCACCACCAGGATCGCGTCGGGCGCGGCCGCGAACAGGGCCCGGTACCGGGCCTCGCTCTCCCGCAGGGCCGCCTCAACCCGGCGCCGCTCCTCGATCTCCCGCGACAGCCGCGCGTTGGTCCGCTCCAGCTCCTGGGTGCGCTCCCGCACCAGCTCCTCGAGACGGGTCCGGTACCGGGCCAGTTCGGCATCCCTGCGGCGGTGCTCGGTCACGTCCCGGTAAATCACGATGTCGCCGGCGATGTTGCCGTCCTCGTCGCGTACCAGGGCGGTGTGGAGCTCGATGTCCAGGACCCGGCCGTCCTTGGTGAGGCGGCGGGTGTCCAGGAGCACTCTCTCGCCGGCCAGGGTGCGCGCGACGGCGTCGCGGGTGCGCTCGGCCTCCTCCTCCGGCACGAAATCGATGCCTCGGCCCTGGATCTCCTCCAGGGTCCACCCGAAGATCCGGGTGAACGCCGGGTTCACGTACAGCACCTTGCCGTCGGCCGAGTACACGTTGATGGCGTCGGGCGAGGCGTCCATCAGCAGCCGGTACCGAGCGCGGGTCTCCCTCAGCTCAGCCAGGGCCCGACGCTTGGCCGTGAGGTCCCGATAGATCACGATGTCGGCCGTGATGTTCCCGGCCGGATCCCGGATCGCGGCCGTACGCAACTGGATGTCCAGGACCCGGCCGTCCTTGGTGAGGCGGCGGGTGTCCAGGAGCACGCTCTCGCCGGCCAGGGTGCGCAGCACGGCATCGCGGGTGCGCTCGGCCTCCTCCGGGGGCACGAAGTCGATGCCCCGGCCACGGAGCTCGTCCAGGGTCCAGCCGAAGGTGTGGGTGAAGGCGGGGTTCACGTACAGGACCCGGCCGTCGGGGGAGTACACGCTGATGGGGTCGGGCGAGGCCTCGAGGAGCTGCTGGTACCGGTACTCGCTGCGGGCCGCCTCTCGCTCCCGTTCCCGCAGCTCGCTCAGGTCGCGGTGGATGACGTAGATGCCCTCCACCTCGCCGTCGGGGGTCCGGGCCGTGACGGCCCGGATCTCGATGTCGAGGACCCGGCCGTCCTTGGTTCGGCGGCGGGTGGAGAAGGTGACCTCGCCCTCGCGCAGGGTCCTCTGGATCGCCTCCCGAGTAGGTGCCTCCTCCTCAGGGGGCACGAACTCCACCCGCCTGCCCAGCCACTCCTCCCGGGACCACCCGTACACCTGCTCGAACGCCCGATTCAGGAACCGCACCCGGCCCTTGGGGTCGTAGAACACGAACGGGTCCGGGTACCCCTCGATCAGGCGGAGGACGTCCGGATCGTCCGGTTGGTAAGGGCCGGGCGGGGGCATGGCGAAGCCTCTGGGTCAGTCGGGCAGGGCTCCCCCCGAGTTCAGGAGGACCGCCCGCTCGAAGTCCGACGGGTTCGTGGCGGCCGACCGAGCCGTCTCGAACGAGATCACCCCCCGGGCGTACAGGTCCATCAGGTGCTGGTCGAAGCTCTGGGTGCCGTAGGTGTCCCGGCCGGCCTCGAGCACGTCCTTGATCTCGTGGGTCTTCAACGGATCCTTGATGCACTCCTCAATATGCTTGGTCATTCGCAGGATCTCCAGGGCGGCCACCCGGCCCCGGGTGTCCTTTCGGGGCAGGAGCCGCTGGCTCACTGTGGCCTTGAGGTTCTCGGCCAGCCGGATCCGCACCATGTTCTGCTCGGCCGAGGGGAACACGCTGATCAGCCGGCCCACGGTCTTGGCCGCGTCGGTGGTGTGGACCGTGCTGAACACCAGGTGCCCCGTCTCGGCCGCCCGCAGGGCGATGTCGATCGTCTCGGTATCGCGCATCTCGCCCACCAGAATGATGTCCGGGTCCTGGCGCAATGCCGCCCGGAGGGCCTTGTTGAAGTCGGGGGTGTCGAGCCCGATCTCTCGCTGGCTCACCGAGCTCCTCCTGTTTTTGTGGATGAACTCGATGGGGTCCTCGATGGTGAGGATGTGGCACCGCTTGTGCTCGTTGATGTGATCGATGAGCGCGGCCAGGGTAGAGCTCTTCCCGCTGCCCGTGACCCCGGTGATCAGCACCAGGCCTCGCTCCTCCATGGCGATCTCCTTGAGCACCGGCGGGAGCCCCAACCCGTCGAGGGTGGGAACCTCGAGCGGGATCACCCGCAGAATCACGGCGAAGGTGTTGCGCTGGCGGTACACGTTGACCCGAAACCGCCCCACGCCGTTCACCGAGTAGGACCCGTCCCACTCCCGGATCGCTTCCACGTCCACCGGGGGGTGGGCCCCTGCCACGATGGCCTCCACCACGGCCCGGGTGTCCTGGGGCGTGAGCAGGGGGCTCTTCACCTCCTGGAGCACCCCGTTGACCCGGAACAGCACCGGGGTGCTCACCTTGAGGTGGATGTCGCTGGCCCCGGCCTTCATGGCCGCGGCCAACACTTTGTGAAAGGTGTCTCGCTCCATAGGGAATGCCGCTCCTCGGCTCAGTGGTCTCCAGTCAAAGGCCGCATCGGCGCCGGCAACCCTCGCACGAACCACTCCGGGATCGTCGCCTGCTGCTGCAGGGATCGGCAGGCCGGGCACAAGGTGACCCAGAGCCGCTCGGTTCCAGAGGCCCGCACGAAGGTGATAAGCTCTCCGTGTCCGCATCGGGGGCAGGAGTTGGGCTGGGGGCTGACACGGATCCGGGGGGTCAGAGTGGACAAAGGTATCCTCCGCTGGCGTGGGCACCGGGTGCCCGATCGGCCGGCGGAGGGGAAATCTTGAGCGAGGAGACGGTGGATGGGGCAGGGGTCCTGGGGGGAGGGGTTGGGAGAGTGGCTCGGGGCGTTGGCGAACGACCGGCCCACGCCGGCCGGCGGGGCGCTGGCCTGGGTCACCCTGGCCGGAGCCGCGGCGCTCGCGGCCAAGCTGGCGGAGCTGAACGGCCGGCACGGTACCGGCCTGCTGGGCGCTGTCCGGGGCTTCGCCGACGCCGCCCGTCACGACGCCGAAGGGTTCGCCGCGGCCCGCACCCCGGCGGAGCGGGCCGCCTTTCTGGAGAGGTGCGTGGAGGATCTGGAGGGGGTGGACCGGTTCCTGGCCGAGGTGCGCCAGGCCCGGAAGGGGTGCGGCCGGCCCGGCCTGCGGGCCGACTGGGAAGCGGTGGAGCGGCTGGCCGAAGCGGCTTGGGAGGTGCTGTGGGAGAACGCGAGGGCCAACGAAGAGGCTTGGGACACCGGGCTGGGAGACCGGCTCCGGACGGTCCGGCCTCCGGGGGCGGGGTGAGCGGCGGATGGGGGTGCCCCCACGAGGACCGCGGCTCGTGCCTCCGACGGAACGAACCGTGCGAGGCCGGGGCCGATGGCTGCGTGTTGGAAGAGGCGTTTCGCCGCGGCCGATGAGGTCGGGAGGAGGGCCGTGAGGAAGCTCCTGACCCTCACCGGATCCCCCGGGGAGCGGCTGGACCGGTTCCTGGCCGGGGCGGTGCCGGGCACCAGCCGCCGCCGGGCCAAGCGGTGGGTGGACGCCCGGCGGGTGTGGGTGGACGGCCGGATCGAGCTCATGGCATCCCGGGTGCTCCGGGGGGGGGAGCGGATCGTGGTGGAGCCGGAGCCTGAACCGGACCCCGGAGAACCGCCTGAGATCCCGGTGGTGTGGGAGGACGAGCACGCCTTGGCCGTGGACAAGCCGGCCGGAATCCCCTCGGGGCCGACCCGGGACCCCCGCCGGGCCCACGTGCAGAGCGTGATGCAGGCCCGTTTGGGCCGGCCCTTGGTGCTGGTGCACCGGCTGGACCTCGATACCACCGGCGTGCTGCTCCTCGCCAAGGATCCCGAGACCGGGGCGGCGCTGGCCCGGCTGTTCCGGGAGCGCGCCGTGAGCAAGACCTACCTTGCTTTGGTCCGGGGCCGACCCCCCAAGGAGTTCCGGGTGGTCTCCCATCTGAGGGAGGGGCACGGACGGGTCCACGTGGTCCGAGCGGGCGGCCTGCGGTCCGAGACCCGGTTCGAGACCCTGGCCTGGGCCCGGGGGGTGGCCTTGGTGAAGGCCGTGCCCCGCACGGGACGGATGCACCAGATTCGAGCCCACCTGGCCGGCGAGGGGGTCCCGATCCTGGGTGACCCGGTGTACGGCGGCCCCTCCCGCCTGGGTTCCCGGATGGTGGGCCGTCAGATGCTCCACGCGCTTGAGCTGGGGTTCCGCCACCCCCTGTCGGGCCAGACGGTTCGGGTGACGGCTTCGGTGCCCGCCGACCTCCGGGGGATCGGCCAGGCGTTGCTGGGGCCGGACCGGTGGCGCCGAGCCCTAGCCGCGGCAAGGTCCGGTTAGCCGCTAGGGGCTCGGTCCTCCGGGCCGAACAACCGGACCTCCTCGGCCCGGAACTCCTGGGCCCGGCGTTCCCATCCGGCCCATCCCTCCATGAGCCGGAGCATGCGGGGATAGGCGGTCACGAAGCCCACCCCCCGCACCCGGTGGGGCAGCCGGCAGTGGTGGCACCGCACCAGGATCAACAGGTCGTTGCCCCGGCGGCAGCACCTGCCGAACACGCAGTCCATCTCTTCCAGCACCCAGGCCGTGCCGCAGGCCGGGCACCGGATCTCGGCGCCCAGCGCCCGCACCCGAAACTCCACCCGGGGCCAGAGCCCCCGGGCGTCGGGCCGCCAGTCTGCCGGACCGATGCGGTCCATGCCGTCACGGGTCTCCACGACGTACCAGCGCCCTTCAGGGGTCTGGCGGGCCTTTCGCATGACGGATCTGCCTGTCAGGGGCCACTCCGCTAGAAGGCTTGAAAACCTGCCGGATTCCCACGCCTTCCAGAAATCACCACGCCTCTCGGCCCACCCACCACGGTCCGGGGGGCAGGGGGATCCGGGGTCAGAATTCAGAAGTCGGTGGACAGGGAAAAGGCTCTCCGGTGCCTCCAGAGGATCTCCCCATGCCCCGCCTCCGCCTCACCGTCCGAGCTCCCCGGAAGTTCTCTAGTTTCTAGTCTCTAGCCCGCAGGGGCCTAATGGGGCTTCCCAGCGAAACATCGGCCCGACAGGCGCTTCGGGGCGGCCTCGGAAGGCCGCCCCGGGGCTCACTTCTGCTCTTTCTTCGTGAACTGCACCGGCTTTTCGCAGGTGGGGCACTTCTTGGGCTTGCAGCGGGAGTCGCGCTCGTAGCCGCAGTCGGAGCATACCCAGGTCGCCATGGTGCACCTCCTTCATGGGTCGGGTTGTCGGAAGGGGCCGGCAGAAACTTCGGTCGTTGGTCGCCGGTCTGGGGCCTTCAAAGGGTCTCGCCCTCCTCCATCACGTAGATTCCGGGCAGGTTCCGGTACCGCTCGTCCAGGTCCAGCCCGTAGCCGATCAGGAACCCGGCCTCCAAGCGGAATCCCCGGTAGTGGACCGGGATCTCCGCCTCACGCCGGCCGGTCTTGTCCACCAGCGTGCACACCCTGAGGCTTGCCGGCCCCTGGGCCTCCAGCTCGTCCAGGAGCTTTGCCAGGGTGGTGCCCGAGTCCACGATCTCCTCCACCACGATCACGTGCTGGCCGCCGATAGGGTCCTTCAGGGGGATCTTCTCCTCCACCCGTCCGCTCGATTGAGTGGAAGACCCGTAGCTCGAGAGCCGCACAAAGTCCACCGAGCACGGCACCTCGATCTGGCGGACCAGGTCCGCCAGGAAGATGAACGCTCCCTTCAAAACCCCGATCAGGTGAATTTGATGACCTTTATAGTCTTTGTTAATCTGCTTTGCAAGTTGTACGGTGGCCTCTCGGATGGCGTGGGGGGAGTAGACGAGTCGCACGGTTCACCTCGGTTGACACGAAAGGGGAAGGGGATACGTTCTCGGGCGGTGCCCAGAGCGCCGGCGACGGGTTTCTACCACAGCCGAAGGGAGGACTCCACCATGGACGTGCTGGCACGGATCGTGGTTCCCGTGGACTTTTCCCCGTTCTCCAAGCGAGCCCTGCGGACGGCGCTGCGGCTCGGCCGGACCTGTGGGGCCCAGGTGCACCTGGTGCACGTGGTGCCCGAGTACGACCTTCCGAGCGCGTTCCACATCCGCCTGCCCGACCGGGAGGAGCTGGAGGCCCGAGTGTCCCGGTGGGCTGGCAAGGCGTTCGACGACTATCTGCGCAGGGAGGGCACGGAAGGGGTTCGGCTGGTCCGAGCGGTACGCTACGGCAAGCCGGCCAGGACCATCTGCGAGTACGCCACCGAGGTGGGGGCCGACCTGATCCTGATCGCGAGCCACGGCCGCTCCGGGTTCCAACGGGCCGTGTTCGGGAGCGTGGCCGAGAAGGTGCTCCGGCTGGCCGAGCAGCCGGTGATGATTGTGAAGGGGCCGCCCGAGGCGTGAGCCGACGGCCGGGAACGAACAGGAGGGAGCGATGAAGCGGTGGGTGTCCCGGATGGCCGTAGTGGTCGCCTGCCTGGCCGGGGGGTGGGCCGCGGCCATGGTGGGTGAGGGGCGCTTAGAGCAAAGAATCGGCGAGCCGTTCCCGGACATGGAGTTCCCCGCGCTCCTGGGCTCTGACGACTACCGGGCCCTGGGGCTCGGTCGGGTCTCGGGACCGTTCCGCCTCTCCGAGATCCCCGGGGCCCTGCTGATCTTGGAGTTTTTCAACCGATACTGCATCACCTGCCAGCGGCAGGCGCCCTACCTGACCGAGGTGTTTCGCAGGGCCCAGGATGGGGATCTGGCGGGTCGGGTTCGGGTGCTGGCCGTGGGGGTGGGGAACCGCCCCCTCGACTTGCGAAGGTTTCGGCAGGAGACGGGGGCCATGTACCCCATGGCCGCCGATCCGCTGTTCGAGCGGTGGATGGAGCTGGGCGATCCCGGCGGCACCCCGTTCACCCTGTTCCTGCTGAAGCGGAAGGAACGATGGGTCCTCGCCGACTTTCACCTGGGTCTCCAGGGCGACACCGAGATCCTGGCACGTGCCCGGGTGATGCTGGAGGGAGGGGTCGATCTGAGCCGGCGGGTCGTCACCAGCACCCGTTCCGACTTCCATCCTCCCCTCGGGCTGACGCCCGAGGAGAAGGCGGCCAGGGCCCGATCGTTCCTGAGCCGGGTGGCGGGTCAGTCCGTGGACGTGGAGCGGATCGTGGTGGAAGGGATCGAGGTGTACCGGGCCCGGGAGCCGGGCGGCCCTGGCCTGGACCTGTACGCCAGGATCTCGAGCCGGGATCCGGTGTGCGACGTGTGTCACGCCGTGCACTTCCTGCTCGCGTTCGACCGCCGGGGCCGGGTCCGGGGGTTCGAGCCGATTCACGTGACCAAGTTCGGAAACGAGCCCTGGAGCCGGGAGGACGCGGAGCGCATGGACCGCATCCTGGCGGGCCGGCCCATGGAGGGGCTCCGGTTCGACCCGGACACCGATGCCGTGACCAGCGCCACCATGAGCTCGGCCCTCATCTTTGACGAGGCTCGGCGCACCGCGGCCCTGCTGGCCAAGCTCCCGGGTTCGTGAGAGGGGCACCCGGGTTGAACCTACTCCCCGTGCACGTCCACGTGGATCACGGCGTCGGCCACCCCGGGGAGGGCCCGCACTGCCTCCTTAATGCGGTGGGCGATGGCGTGGGCCTCGCGCACCGTGAGTTCGGGGTGTACCTCGATGTCCAGGTTCAGCAGGTACCCCGACTCCAGGGGCACCACCCGGGTGCCGTGGAGGCCGAGCACCCCGGCCTCGTCCCGGGCCAGGGCCTCGCTCTCGGCCACCACCCGGGACCGGGTCGCGGGGTGGAACAGCCCGCCCTCCCGGGCCCCTACCGGCTCCACGTGGACCATGGCGTCGCGCACCCCCTTGCCGCCGGCCAGCAGGGCCCGGCGCACCGCCCGGGCCACCTCGTGGCCTTGGGCCACGTTGAGCTCGGGGTCCACCTCGATCTCCACGTCCACGAGCACGTCCCGTCCCAGGCGGCGGGCCCGTAGGCCGTGGAGGCCCCGCACTCCCTCCACGGCCAGGGCGGTGCACCGGAGTCGCTCCAAAGTGGAGACCTCCACGCTGGTGTCCACCAGGTCGCGCAGGGCCTGCCAGGTGAGGTCCCATCCCACCTTGGCCACCAGCAGGCTCACCACCCCGGCCGCGGCCGGGTCGGCCCAGCGCCAGCCCCACCGGGCCCCGGCCACGCCGGCAACGGCGGCCACGGACGACAGCGCGTCGGAGCGGTGGTGCCAGGCGTTGGCCAGCAGCAGCCGGCTCTCCGTCTCCCGGGCCACCCGGGCGGTCCACCGGTACAGCCCCTCCTTGACCACGATGGACACCGCCGCGGCCACCAGGGCCAGGAGGCCCGGCGGGCCGTGGGGCGTGGGCTCCCACAGGGAGCGCACGGCGCTGCCCGCCATGGACAGCCCTGCCGCCACGAGGATCAGCCCCACCGCTCCCGTGGCCAGGGTCTCCACCTTGCCGTGGCCGTAGGGGTGGGAGTCGTCCTCGGGCAGCCGACCGAACCGATAGCCCACCAGCACCACCAGGTCGCTGGCCAGGTCCGACAGGCTGTGGAGGGCGTCGGCCACCAGGGCGGAGCTGCGGCCCATAATGCCGGCCGCCATCTTGACCACCACCAGCACCAGGTTCACCAAGCTGCCGCCCAGGGTGACCCCCTCGCCGGTGCGGAGGAGCGAGGGCAGCAAGGCCGGTTGCCTCGGGCCAGACCCAGTGTTATAAGATGGCGCCCGTCGGGATCCTGGGGATCCCGTATCTTCGTGTGTCGGAGGTGTCGTCATGCCCATCTACGAGTACCGCTGCGACCGGTGCAACGACGAGTTCGAGGTGACCCAGAAGATCAGCGACCCGCCCCTGGCCGAGTGCCCCCGCTGCCAGGGGCCGGTGCACAAGCTGATCTCGCAGAGTTCGTTCGTGCTCAAGGGCTCGGGCTGGTATCTTACCGACTACGCCCGGAAGAAAGAAAAGTCCGGGCAGAAGAAGTCCGAGGCTCCGGCGTGCAGCCAGGCCGGGTCCAAGTCCTCCTGTTCGTCCTGCGCCGCCTCGGGCGACTGATCGGCGCCTCGAGCCGGAGACGAGAGGGAGCCTGCGGGCTCCTTTTCTTTATGCTCGCGTCCCCGGTTTTTTTGACTTGCCCCAGGCCGGTTGGTAGCATTCGCGGCCATCGTCAGACGCCACGCGATCAGGAGGTTTTCCCATGTTTCGCGGGACCATTACCGCCCTCGTGACCCCGTTTCGAAACGGCCAGGTCGACGAAGAGGCCTACCGGAGGCTGATCGACTGGCAGATCTCCCAGGGGGTGGACGCCATCGTTCCCTGCGGCACCACCGGCGAGTCGGCCACCCTGAGCCACGACGAACACAACCGGGTGATCGACATCGCCGTGGACGAGGCCCGGGGCCGGGTGCCGGTGATCGCGGGCACCGGCTCCAACAGCACGGCCGAGGCGGTCCGCCTCACCCGCCACGCCAAGGACGCCGGCGCAGATGCGGCGCTCCTGATCACGCCTTACTACAACAAGCCCACCCAGGAGGGCCTGTACGAGCACTACAAAAAGGTGTCCGAGGAGGCCAAGTTCCCGATCATCGTGTACAACGTGCCGAGCCGCACCGGGGTGAACCTGCTCCCGGACACGGTGGCTCGGCTGGCCGGCCTGCCCGACATCGTGGGCATCAAGGAGGCCACGGGCGATCTGCGGCAGGTCAGCGAGGTGCTCGAGAAGTGCGGGGACCGGATCACCGTGCTGTCGGGGGACGACTTCACCGTGTTGCCGCTGCTGGCCGTGGGAGGCCGGGGGGTGATCTCGGTGGTGTCCAACGTGGCTCCGGCGGACATGGCCGAGATGATTCGGGCCTTCGAGGCCGGAGATCTGGTCCGGGCCCGGGAGCTCCACTTCAAGATGATGCCCTTGGTGCGGGCCCTGTTCCTCGAGACGAACCCGGCCCCGGTCAAGACCGCCCTGGCCTGGATGGGCCGCATCGGTCCCGAGATCCGGCTTCCGCTGTGCCCCTTGCGTCCCGAGAACCGGGAGAGGCTGGTGGCCGCCCTGCGGGGCTACGGGCTGCGGGAGGGCGCGTGATGGTGCGGGCCCTGGTGACCGGCGCCGCCGGCCGGATGGGGACCACCCTGGTGCGACTGATCGGCGAGACCGAGGGGATCGAGGTGGCCGGCGCGGTGGAACGACCGGGCCATCCGGCGGTGGGCCGAGACGCCGGAGAGGTCGCCGGGGTAGGAGCCCTGGGCGTGCCCATCGGTGACGACCTGGAGGCCCGGCTCTCCGACACGGACGTGGTGGTGGACTTCACCAGTGCCACGGCCTCCATGGGGCACGTGGATGCGGTGTGCCGGGCAGGGAAGGCGATCGTGGTGGGGTCCACCGGGTTCAGCCCGGAGGACCGGGCCCGCATCGAGGCCCGGGCGGCCGAGGCCCGGATCTTCCTTGCGCCCAACATGAGCATCGGCGTGAACGTGCTCCTGCGGGTGGTGGCCGACGTGGCCCGGGCCCTGGGGGACGCCTACGACGTGGAGATCGTAGAGACCCACCACCGGTTTAAGAAGGACGCCCCCAGCGGCACGGCCTTGGCCCTGGCCGAGGCGGTGGCCCAGGCCCTGGGGCGTCGCCTGGAGACCGACGCAGTATACGGCCGCCACGGCCTGGGCGGAGGCCGGCCCCCCTGTCAGATCGGTATCCATGCCGTGCGGGCCGGAGACGTGGTGGGGGACCACACCGTGGTCTTCGGCGGCCTGGGAGAGCGGGTGGAGGTCACCCACCGGGCCACCAGCCGCGAGACCTTTGCCCGCGGTGCGATCCGGGCGGCCCTGTGGGTGGTTGGGCGGCCCAACGGGTTCTACGGCATGGCCGACCTGTTGGGCAGATGATCCCTAACGGGTGACCGCGGCCTCGAAGATCATCTCCTCCTTCTCGAGGATGCCGGAGGGATGGCCCATCTCGGAGGCCCAGTCCCCCCGCAGCTCGGCCGGCAGCATCGACGTGACCTCCCGGACCTCGTCCGGGGTCATGTCGGCCTTGAGCCCGTCCATGACGGTGTGGAGGATCAACTCGGCCCGCTCGACCGAGGCGATCCCGCCCAGGTGACAGATTCTCTGCAGCAGCTCAGCACGGGTCATGGTGCACCTCCTGCCCCCCCGGCTCGGTGGGGTCCTGCCCCTTCAACCTAGCGCGGAAAGAGGGGGTTCGGAAGGTGGGGGCATGGGTTTTTCCGGCTTCGCACCCGGCGCTCCAGCAGCCCCCCATGCCGCACCGAGCGTTTGGCGGCAGGGCATGGGGCCTGCTTCCGACCGCGCGCGAAGCCGGACATTGAGATTCGCCGCGCAGGCACGGAGCACCGGCGGTGGTTTCATGACCGGTCGGTGGGGCACGAACGAGCTCACGGTACGAGCGTGGGAGGCGCTGCGCGGCGAGCCAAGGAGCCGCACGCGGCTCTCCAGCAGACCCCATGCCCCCCGGGGGTTGGCGCGGCTCGAGAGCCGCCTGGCCGCCCGGCGGGCCGAAGGCCCCCGACCGACGACCGACGACCGACGACCGACGACCGACGACCGACGACCGACGACCGACGACCGACGACCGACGACCGAGGTTACCTGGAGACGTTCCATGGCTGAAGGCCCGGTGCGGGCGCTGGTGGCGTTCGGGGGCAACCTGGGGCCGGTTGAGGAGAACCTGAGGGCCGCCCTGGAGGCCCTGGCCCGGCTGCCCGGCACCCAGCTCCTGCGGATCTCCTCCCTGTACCGGACCGCGCCGGTGGGCGTCACGGATCAGCCGGCGTTCCTGAACGGGGTCGCGCTGGTGGAGACCGGGCTGGACGCCCCGTCCCTGCTGGACGCCCTGCTGGGCATCGAGGCCGACCTGGGCCGGGTGCGGCGCCAGCGGTGGGGCCCCCGGACCGTGGACCTGGACCTGATCCTGTACGGAACGGGCGTGGTGGCCCGACCGAACCTGCAGGTGCCCCACCCCCGGATGCACGAAAGGGGGTTCGTGCTCGTGCCGGCAGCCGAGGTGGCCCCAGACATGGTCCATCCGGAGTTGGGCCGCACCGTGGCGGAGCTGTGCGACGCTCTGGGCCCCACGCCCGACGTGGCCGACCTGGGCCGGCCCCCGTGGGCCGGGGCCCTGGAGGCCGACCCCCCGGGGTAGGCGCGACCTCCCGGCCGCGACCCCGGGCCGAGAGACCCGGAGGCCGCTCCCAGGGGGAAGCCCCCTTCGGTCCCTGCGGGGCCCTACAACGGGGAAGGTAACGTTCCATGATCCAGGGGCCACGGCTGGCGGCGGGGCATGGGGTTCAGGAACCAGATTTCAGCGGACAGAAGACAGGAAAAGAGCAAAAACACTGTGGCCAAAGCGACGTCGTGGGACCACGACCCGTCCACTGACCTCTGTCCTCTGACCCCTGAAACCCCTGCCCCACCGGGCGTTTGGCGGCGGTTCGGGGAAGCGGCCCGGCCGCCTAGCGGCCTAGCAGCCTAGCGGGCCGAAGACCCCCGACCGACGACCAACGACCGAAGTTACCGGAGGTTCCTCCGTTGCTCATCCGTCTCCTGTTCTACGGCGTCCTGATCTGGCTGGTGGTGAGGCTCGTGAAGGGCCTGAAGCCCAAGCCGCGGGTCCGGCCCCGGCCCCGACCCGCTCCGGGCCGGGCGATCCAGGGCGGCGAGCTGGTCCAGGACCCCCACTGCGGGGTGTACGTGCCCAAGGAGTCGGCGGTCCGGGGGCCCGACGGCACCTACTTCTGCAGCGAGGCCTGCCGGGACGCCCACGCCAAGGGGGGCGGCCCGGCATGAAGGGGTGGACCGGCCGGCTCCTGCGGGTGGACCTGTCGGCGCGGCGCGCCAGGGCCGAGGAGATTCCGGCCGGGGTGCTCCGGGACTACCTGGGCGGCCGGGGCCTGGGCGCCCATCTCCTCTACGCCTCGGGCCGGCACCGGCTCGACCCGCTGGCGGCCGAGGCGGCGTTCGTGGTGGCCACCGGGCCGCTTACCGGGACCCGGGCGCCCACCGCCTCCCGAACCAGCTGCACCGCGCTCTCGCCCCTGACCGGCACCCTGTTCGACGCCAACTCCGGGGGGCTCTTCGGCATCCGCCTGAAACGGGCAGGCTACGACGCCCTGTGGGTCGAGGGCGCGGCCGACACTCCGGTGGTCGTGGTGGTGGACCCGGACGGGGTCCGGTTCGACCCGGCAACGGAGCTCTGGGGCATGGGCAACCGGGCCGTGCGGGCCGCCCTCAGGGGTCGGTACGGGCCGAAGGCCGCCGTGCTCACCGTGGGGCCGGCGGGCGAGACCGGCTCCCGGCTCGCCAACGTCGCCCACGGCGAGCGGTTCTTCGGCCGGGGGGGGCTGGGAGCGGTGCTCGGGGCCAAGCGGGTGAAGGCCCTGGTGGTCCGGGGCGACGGCCCGGTGGGGGTGGCCGACCCCCAGGGGTTCGGGTTCGTGGTGGGGGAGTGCCGCAAGTGGCTGGCGGCCCACCCGATCACCAGCCGGGGCCTGCCCGGGTTCGGGACCGCGGTGCTGATGAACGTGGTCAACGCCGTCGGTGCCCTGCCGGCCCGCAACTTCCGGCAGAGCCGGTTCGGCCGGGCCGAGGCGGTGTCCGGCGAGGCGCTGCGGGAGGTGACCACGGGGCGCAAGGCCTGCCCCGGCTGCCCCATCGCCTGCGGCCGGAGGGTGAGCCTGGACGGCCGGGAGGTGCAGGGGCCGGAGTTCGAGACCCTGTGGTCCTTCGGGGCCGACCTGGGGCTGGCCGACCTCGAGACCGTGATCCGGCTCAACCTGCTGTGCAACGACCTGGGGCTCGACACGATCTCGGCCGGGGCCACCCTGGCCGCGGCCCGGGAGCTGTGGGAGGAGGGAGCCCTGGACTTCGACCCCCTGGAGGGCGGGCCCGCGGGCGTGGCCAGGCTCCTCGAGGCGATGGCTCGGGCCGAGGGGCCAGGGGAGCTGCTGCGCCACGGCAGCGACCACCTGGCCCGCACCGTGGGCCGGCCCGGGGCGGCCATGACCGTGAAGGGCATGGAGCTGCCGGCCTACGACCCCCGGGGGTGCCAGGGCCAGGGCCTGGCCTACGCCACCTCCAACCGCGGGGGCTGCCACCTGCGCTCCTACATGGTGGCGCCCGAGATCCTGGCCACCCCCAAGCGGGTGGACCGGTTCGCCTGGTCGGGCAAGGCCGGGCTGGTGATCGTGCAGCAGAACCTGAACGCGGCGGTGGACAGCCTGGTGCTGTGCCGGTTCACGGGGTTCGCCCTGTCCGAGGGGTACTACGCCCGGCTGGTGCGGACCGCCACGGGGTGGGACCTGGACGGCCAGGAGCTGCTCACCGTGGGGGAGCGAATCTACACGGTGGAGCGGCTCGCCAACCTGGACCGGGGGCTCGGCCGGGACCACGACACCCTGCCCCGCCGGCTCCTGGACGAGCCGGTGCCCGACGGGCCCAGCGCCGGCCACACGGTGCGGCTGGATCCGATGCTCGACGAGTACTACCGGTTCCGGGGTTGGGACGAGGGGGGCCGACCCACGGCCCGGAAGCTGGCCCGGCTGGGCCTGGGCGGGCCGGAGGCGGCCGATGTTTGAGCAGTTCCGGGAGATCGGGCGGGACCTGTTCGTGGCGGGGCTCATCACCTCCCACGGCGGCAACATGAGCGTGCGGCTGGGCGACCGGATCGTGATCACCCGCCGGGGTGCCATGCTGGGGCGCCTGCGGCCCGAGGACCTGGTGGAGACCGGGCTCGAGGCGGACGACGCCATGGTCACCCTGGCCAGCACCGAGCTGGTGGTCCACCGGGCCATCTACCGGGCCACCAGCGCCCTGGCCATCGTCCACACCCACCCCTTGCACGCCACGGCCCTGTCGCTGGTGGAGGACGCGATCGTGCCCGTGGACTCGGAGGGGTCGTACCTGCTGCACCGGGTGCCGGTGGTGGCGGCCGCCAAGACCGTGGGCAGCTTGGAGGTGGCCCGGATCCTGCCTCCGGCCCTGCGCGACCACCCCATCGCCGTGCTCCGGGGCCACGGCGCGTTCGCCGTGGGCGCGCTGCTGGAGGAGGCCTACATGGTCTCCACCACCCTGGAGGCCTCGGCCCGAATCCTGTGCATCCTGCGTTCGCTGGGAACCGACCGCATCCGCGAGTACCGGGAGGGCGCCGACCGGTATGACCGGTGGTAGGAGGAGATCCGATGGCAAAGACCCCCAAGCCCCGCCGCCCGGAACCCCCATCCCTGGAGGAGAAGCTGGGCCAGGTCTGGGGCGGGCTGTTCGTGCTGCTGGTGCTCACATTGGTGGTGGTGCTGGTCGGAAAGGCCTGTCTCTTCGAGTGATCCGAGCCCCTGGGAGCCCCCCTGGGGCCCCTGCGGGACGGACGAGGGGAGGAGGTCTTCCTGACCCCGAGCCTCCCAGCCTCGCTAGCTTTCCAGCTTCCCAGCCGTGAAGGCCATGGACTTCGAAGCCGTGACCGCGGCCCTGTGCCGCCCCGATGCGTACCCCCATCCGTGCCGCGACGTGGTGATGCGGCAGACCCACATTTCGGCCGTGTTCCTGGCCGGCCCCTACGTCTACAAGATCAAAAAACCCCGGGACCTGGGGTTCCTGGACTTCACCACCCTGGAGCGGCGGCGGCACTTCTGCGAGGAGGAGGTCCGGCTGAACCGGCGCCTGGCGCCGGGGGTGTACCTGGGCGTGGTCCCGGTCACCGTGCGGGCCGGCCGGGTGCGGGTGGACGGGGAGGGCGAGGTGGTGGAGTGGGCCGTGTGGATGCGGCGCCTGCCCGAGTGGGCCACCCTTTTGCGGCGGCTGGAGGCCGGGGCCGAGGGGCCCGAGGACCTGGAGGCCTTGGCGGCGTTCCTGGCACGGTTCCACGCCGGGGCCGATCGGGGTCCCCACACGGCCCGGTACGGCCGAAGCGCGGTGGTGGCCCGCAACGCCCTGGAGAACTTCGAGCAGACCGGGGGGCACCGGGGCACCACGGTGTCGGACGAGGTGTACGACCGCGTCCTCCGGCGGACCCGGGAGGCGCTGGAGGCCCTGGGGCCGCGGATCGACGACCGGGCCCGGCGGGGCGTTCCCTGCGACACCCACGGCGACCTGCACCTGGACCACGTGTACGACTTTCCGCGCCGGCCGCCCGACCGGCGGTGGGTGGTGGTGGACTGCATCGAGTTCAACGAGCGGTTCCGGTACGCCGACCCCGTGGCGGACGCGGCGTTCCTGGCCATGGACCTGGCGTTCCGGGGCCGCAGGGACCTGGCCGGCCGGTTCCGACGGGCCTACGCGGCCGCCGCGGCAGACCCGGAGGGCGAGGCCCTGTTCCCGTTCTACGCCGCCTACCGGGCGTGCGTGCGGGCCAAGGTGGAGGGGTTCGCGGCGCTGGAGCCCGAGGTGCCCGCCGACCAGCGGGCCCTGGCCCTGGCCTCGGCCCGGGCCCACTGGCTGGTGGCCTTGGACGAGCTGGAGCCGCCGGAGCGGCGGCCCGCCCTGCTGGGGGTGGCCGGCCTGCCGGGGAGCGGGAAGTCCACCCTGGCCCGGGGCCTGGCCGAGCGGGCGGGGTTCTGGGTCATCGACACGGACCGGGTTCGCAAGGAGCTGGCCGGTTTCGATCCGGAGGAGTCGGCCGCGGCCCCGTTCGGCCGGGGCATCTACACGGCCGAGTGGACCGAGCGGACCTACCGGGAGGTGTTCCGGCGGGCCTGTGAGGGCCTGTTTCGGGGCCGGCGGGTGCTGGTGGACGCGTCGTTCCGCGAGGCCCGGTGGCGCCGGGAGCTGGCGGCCGTGGCCCGGTCGTGGGGGGTGCGGTGCGGCCTGATCGGGTGCCGGGCCTCCGAGGCGGAGATCCGGCGGCGGCTGTCGAAGCCCCGCAGGGGGCCGTCGGACGCGGGATGGGAGGTGTTCCGCCGGGCCCGCCGGGCGTGGGAGCCCCGGGCCGAGGGCGAGCCGGCCCAGACCTGGGTGTCCACCGACGGCCCCAAGGGCCGGGCCCTGGAGGAGGCCCTGGGGTTCCTGCGAACCTTGGGGCTCGCAGGGGGGGCCGGGGATCCCCCGGCTGGAGCGTCTTGACAGGGGGGAAACGGCCGGGGTAATCTCCGCAGCCTCGGAAGGGCCCAGGTAGCTCAGTCGGTAGAGCAGGGGACTGAAAATCCCCGTGTCGGTGGTTCGATTCCGCCCCTGGGCACCATGCGCCGCGAGAAGGGCTTGGGTCGCGAACCCAGGCCCTTTTCCTTTGACGGAGCCGCGAGAGCCATGCCCCAGCTGCCCCTGTGGGCGCCCGCCAAAGTGAACCTCTACCTCGAGGTGCTCGGCCGACGGCCCGACGGGTACCACGACCTGCGCATGCTGATGGCGCCGGTGTCGTGGTTCGACCGGCTCGTGCTCACGCCCCTGGCCGAGCCCGGCCGGGTCCAGGTGGAGGGCGGGGGCCCGGAGGGCGACGAGAACCTCTGCGCCCGGGCCGCGCGGTACTACCTGCGGGCCACCGGGGTGAGGGCCGGGATCCGGATCTCCCTGGACAAGCGCATCCCGGCCGGGGCGGGGCTGGGAGGCGGGTCGAGCGATGCGGCGGCCGTCGTGCTGGGCATGGAGCGGCTGTTCGGCCGCACCCTGTCCGAAACGGCCCGGAGGGAGGCCGCCTTTCGGGTGGGCGCGGACGTGCCGTTCTTCTTCGCGGCCGGCCCGGCCTGGGTCGAGGGGGTGGGCGAGCGGGTCCGGCCCGTGGCCCAGGCCGAGCCCCTGTGGCTGGTGGTGGTGTGGCCCGGCGTAAATCTTTCGACGGCCCGCGTGTTTTCGGGCTTTGCCGGGGGCTTGACTTCCCCGGGGCCGCCCCCTAGGATAGCGCAGTTCAATTTCCGGGGGGTCCGGGCACAGGTGCGCAACGACCTGGAGCCGTCCGCCCGGGCCGAGTGCCCGGAGGTGGCCGAGGCCGTGGAGGCCCTCCGCGGAGCCGGAGCGGCAGCGGCCGCCATGACCGGGTCCGGGTCCGCGGCCTTCGGCCTGTACCCTGACCGGGGGGCTGCGGAGGCCGGCCTCGCCCGGCTCGGGCCCCGGGCCCGGGAGCGGGGGTGGACGGCACGGGTGGTGCGAACCCTGGGCCCGGGGGAGTTCCCGTTCCAGGACAGAAGCTAACCGGTTCGTGTTGGGGCGTCGCCAAGAGGTAAGGCACCGGATTTTGATTCCGGCATTCGCAGGTTCGAATCCTGCCGCCCCAGCCAGACCCCAGACTCCCGGCGGCTCCCCGGCCGACCGGGTCTTTCGTCGATATCCCAATGCATAACGTTCGAGTGTTCACAGGCAATGCCAACCGCCCGTTGGCCGAGGCGATCTGCCGCCGGCTGGGCCTGCCCCTGGGCCGGGCCGTGGTGCGCCGGTTCAGCGACGGCGAGGTGGCGGTGGAGGTGGAGGAGAGCGTCCGGGGGTGGGACGTGTTCGTGGTGCAGCCCACCTGCCCGCCGGTCAACGACCACCTGATGGAGCTCCTGGTGATGATGGATGCTTTGAAGCGCGCGAGCGCCAACTCCATCTCGGTGGTGATGCCCTACTACGGGTACGCCCGCCAGGACCGGAAGGTGAACCCCCGGGTGCCGATCACGGCCAAGCTGGTGGCCGACCTGGTCACCGTGGCCGGGGCCGACCGGATCCTCACCGTGGACCTCCACGCCGGCCAGATCCAGGGGTTCTTCGACATTCCCGTGGACAACCTCTACGCTACCCCGGTGCTGCTCGAGGAGTTCCGGCGGCGGCTCCCCGGCGACGACCTGGTGGTAGTGAGCCCCGACGCCGGCGGGGTGGAGCGGGCCCGGGCGTTCGCCAAGCGCCTGGACGCGGGCCTGGCCATCATCGACAAGCGTCGGGAGAAGGCCAACGTGAGCGAGGTCATGCACATCATCGGCGACGTGCAGGACCGCGACGCCCTGCTGCTGGACGACATGATCGACACCGCCGGCACCCTGACCAACGCGGCCCGGGCCCTGAAGAAGAACGGGGCCCGCCGGGTGTTTGCGGCCGCGACCCATCCGGTGCTGTCGGGCCCGGCGGTGGACCGCATCGTGGACTCCCCCCTGGAGCAGGTGGTGGTGACCGACACGATCCCCCTGAGCGCCAAGGCCCGGGAGAGCGGCAAGATCCACGCCGTCACCGTGGCCGGACTGCTGGCCGAGGCGATCCGGCGGATCACCGAATGCGGGTCGGTCAGCTCCCTTTTCGTCTGATTCCGAAGACGTTCCCTTGGAAAGGAAGAAGAGCCATGCATGCCGAAGTCGAGTTCTCCGTGGAGATTAAGGAAGGGGTCGGCAAGGGCGCGGCCCGCAAGGCCCGGGCCGCCGGCCGAACCCCCGGGGTGGTGTACGGGCCGGAGTTCGCCCCCCGGATGGTGACGTTTCGTGAGCAGGATCTGGTGCGGGCCCTGAACACCCCGGCCCAGCGCAACGTGTTCCTCCGGCTGAAGAGCGGCGACCCCGATCTGGAGGGGATCCGGGTGATCGTGAAGGACCTGCAGGTGGACCCTGTGAAGCGGCGGTTCATCCACGCCGACTTCTACAAGCTGGACCCGAGCCGGACCATCTACGCCACCCTCCCGGTCCACGTCGAGGGCACGGCCATCGGCGTGAAGCTGGGCGGCATCCTCCAGATCGTGCGCCGGGAGGTGCGGGTGGCCTGCAAGCCCGACGACCTGCCCGACGCCATCGTGGTGGATGTGACCGAGCTGAAGCCCGGCGAGTCGGTGCACGTGGGAGACCTCAAGCCCCCCGAGGGGGTTCGGATCCTCACCAGCCCCGAGCTCGCGGTGTGCGTGGTGGTAGCGCCCACCGGGTACGAGGAGGGCGGCGAGGAGGCCGAGGAGGAAGAGGCCGAGGCCTAAACGGCACCCAGAGTGGGTGCGTTCCTTTGGAGGTGGGGCAAGGGATCCACCTCCGGCCGGGCGCGAAGCCAGAAACTGAGATTCACCGTGCGGGCGCGGGGCATGGGAGCAGGGTTCATCGCGATGCCGTGTAGTGAGCACCGTTTCGCGGTCCGCACGTCAGGAGGCGCCGCGCGGCGAGCGAAGAGGCCGCGCCCGGCTCTCCGGCGGGCCCCTTGCCTCCCGATCCCGAAGGTGAGCGCGCCCGTCCGGTCGCCGGGCTGACGGTACGGGGCGGACATGGCGCCTTTTCTGGTGGTGGGGCTCGGCAACCCCGGGCCCGAGTACGAGGCCACCCGGCACAACATCGGGTTCCAGGTGGTGGACGAGGTGGCCGGTCGCGTCCGGGCCGGCCGATGGCGCGATACCTGCCGGGCCCGGGTGGCCGAGGGGCGGTGGGCCGGCACGCCGGTGTGGTTGGCCAAGCCCCAGACCTACATGAACCGAAGCGGGGAGGCGGTGGGCCGGCTCCTGGACAAGGTGGGGTTGGAGCCCGACCGTCTCGTGGTGGTGCACGACGACCTGGATCTGCCGTTCGGCACGATCCGGATCCGGGTGAAGGGGGGACACGGGGGCCACAACGGCATCCGCTCGATCCTGGCCGTGCTGGGAACCGGCGAGTTCATCCGGGTGAAGGTGGGGATCGGCCGGCCGGAGGGGAAGGGGGACGTGGTGGACTACGTTCTGAGCCCCTTCACGGGCGACGAGGCCGTGGAGATTCCGGCGATTCGGGAGCGCGCCGCCGACGCCGTTTGCCATATCGTTGGGGAAGGGCCTGTCCGGGCCATGAACCGGTTTCACACCTAACTCTTTTTCGGAAGGGAGGGAAACATGGAGAACCTGACCAGCTGGACCGTGTACGCGCCCCTTGTGGGCATCGGCGGGCTGATCGTGGCCGCCTTGATCTACTCGTGGATCAAGAACCAACCCGCCGGGAACGAGCGCATGCAGGAGATCGCCGACCTGATCCACGAAGGCGCCATGGCGTTCCTGCAGAGCGAGTACAAGATCCTCGTCATCTTCATCGCCGTTGTGTTCCTTTTGCTGTTCTGGAAGATCGCGCCCATGACCGCGTGGGCGTTCCTGGGCGGCGCCCTGTGTTCCTTGGCCGCCGGGTTCTTCGGCATGAAGGCGGCCACCCGGGCCAACGTGCGGACCTCGGAGGCCGCCCGGGACGCTGGCATGGGCAAGGCCCTGTACATGGCCTTCTCCGGCGGGGCCGTGATGGGGCTTTCGGTGGCCAGCCTGGGGCTCCTGGGCCTGGGGGTGGCCTTTTACGTGTTCGGCAACCCCGAGAGCGCCCAGTACATCAACGGGTTCGCCATGGGCGCTTCGTCCATCGCCCTGTTCGCCCGCGTGGGCGGCGGCATCTACACCAAGGCGGCCGACGTGGGCGCTGACCTAGTGGGCAAGGTGGAGGCCGGCATCCCCGAGGACGATCCCCGCAATCCGGCCACCATTGCCGACAACGTGGGCGACAACGTGGGTGACACCGCCGGCATGGGCGCGGACATCTTCGAGTCGTACGTGGGCTCGGTGGTGGCCACCATCGCCATCGCGGCCACCAGCAGCGTGATCCCGGCCACCGAGAAGCTGGCCTACATGGCCTACCCCCTCTTGGTGATCATGGCGGGCCTGGTGGCCAGCGTGATCGGCGTGGTCTCGATGAAGGTCCTGGAGAACCAGGGGCCGGCCAAGGCTCTGCGCAACGTGACCTTCGTGTCGGCCATCCTGCTGGTGATCGGCGCCTACCTGATCGGCAACAAGCTCGGCCTGCCCGTGGGCGTGTTTTATGCGGTGCTGTTCGGCCTGGTGGCCGGCATCGCCATCGGGCTCGTCACCGAGTACTACACCTCGGCCAAGCCGATCGTGCGGATCGCCGAGGCCTCCCAGACCGGCCCGGCCACCAACATCATCACCGGCCTGGCCGTGGGCATGGAGAGCTGCGCAATCCCCGTGCTGCTCATCTGCGCCGCGATCTTCGGCGCCTACCACCTGGCGGGCCTGTACGGGATCGGCGTGGCTGCGGTGGGCATGCTGTCCACCGTGGGTGTGACCATGAGCGTGGACGCCTACGGACCCATCGCCGACAACGCCGGCGGCATCTCCGAGATGGCCGAGCTGGGCCCCGAGGTCCGGGAGGTCACTGACACCCTGGACGCCCAAGGCAACACCACCGCCGCCATCGGGAAGGGCTTTGCCATCGGATCGGCCGCGCTGACCGCCCTGGCCCTGTTCGCGGCCTACTCGTCGGCCGCGGGCCTGTCCCAGATCAACCTGACCGACCCCAACACCGTGATCGGCATGCTGATCGGCGGGATCATCCCGTTCCTGGTGGGCGCCATGACCATGACCGCGGTGGGTGACGCGGCCTACGATATGGTCAACGAGGTGCGGCGGCAGTTCCGGGAGATCCCGGGCCTGATGGAGGGCACGGCCAAGCCCGACACCGCCACCTGCGTGTCCATCTCGACCCAGGCGGCCCTGCGGAAGATGATCGTGCCGGGGCTCACGGCGGTGATCGTGCCGGTGGTGGTCGGGTTCGTGCTGGGTGCCGAGGCCCTGGGCGGCCTGCTGGCCGGCGCCACCGTGACCGGCGTGCTCCTGGCCCTGTTCATGGCGAACGCGGGCGGGGCTTGGGACAACGCCAAGAAGTACATCGAGAAGGGCGCCTTGGGGGGCAAGGGCTCCGACGCCCACAAGGCGGCCGTGGTGGGCGACACCGTGGGCGATCCGTTCAAGGACACCTCGGGCCCCTCCATGAACATCCTGATCAAGCTGATGAGTGTGGTGAGCCTGGTGGTGGCGCCGCTGCTGCCCCACCTGTAAAGCGGCCGGAACCGGGTCGAACAACCGATGAGAGCCGGCCCCGCAAGGGGCCGGCTTTTTTTGCCCCACCCCGGGAAAAAGTCGCCGAAATCGGTTGACGGCTGCATAACGCGATTTTATTATTGGGCCCTCACGGGACCACGCCGGGAGGCGTGGTCCTGGGCGCCGATCCGGATGCTCGGAGGGCGCGGCCGGAAACCCGCGAGGAGACGCCGGCCGGCGCGTTTTGGAAAAGCTGGGGTGTGTTTTGCTCTTGACCCTCTGTGGGGCCGCGGGTAGAATGAACGGCCTTTCACAAGCGAGAAACCCTTTCACGGCCCCTGCGGGGGGCAGGCACAGGGATTCCGGTGGCTAGGAGAAAAAAGTCCAGTTACATCATTCAGTCGGTGACCAACGCCCTCGATTTGCTAGAGGAGTTCCGGGGTGAGGAGACGGAGCTCGGGGTGACCGAGCTGTCCAAGCGGCTCGGTCTCCATAAAAACAACGTGTTTCGGCTCCTTGCCACCCTGGAGAGCCGGGGGTACATCGAGCAGAACAAGGTCACGGGCAACTACCGCCTGGGCCTGAAGGTTCTCGAGCTGGGGCAGGTGTTCATCAAGCACATGGGGCTGCTGAAGATGGCCCGGCCCATCCTCGAGGAGATCGTGGAGAAGTGCAACGAGACCTCGTACCTGGGCCTGATCCGGGACGACCGCGTGGTGTACGTGGACGTGGTGGAGGCCCGGCAGCCGGTGCGGGTGATCAGCCGGGTGGGGGTGGGGCTGCCCGTGTACTGCTCGGCCGTGGGCAAGGCCCAGATCGCGTTCGAGTCGGCCGACGAGGTGGAGCGGATCCTGAGCGAGACGCCGATGAAGCGCTACACCCGCAACACCATCACCGACAAGGACGAGCTCCTTCGACAGCTGGAGGCGATCCGAGGGCAGGGCTACGCCATCGACGACGAGGAGTTTGATGAGGGCATCCGGTGCGTGGGGGTGCCCGTGCGGGACTACACCCGACGGGTGGTGGCGGGCATCTCGATCTCCGGCCCGGCGTATCGGTTCACGGACGAGCGGCTTCAGGAGGAACTGATCCCCCTGGCGGTGGACGCCGGGAAGAAGCTCTCGGCCCGCCTGGGTTTCGACGTGGGCCAAGGCGCGTAGACCCCTGCCCCGTCTCGGTTTGGATCGGACCCGCCCTCTGGGGCGGGTTTTTTGCGGCCGACTTCTTTATTTAGGCTAAAGTATTTTGAGTAAGGCTAAAAGCGCTTGACCCGCTTGGAGTCGCCCCATAGAATGCGGTGACTTTTTGGTCTCTACCCCGTGTCCTGTGCAGGAGTCGAACCGCCTTGGCCGACGAGACCGCCGATTCCCGACCCACCTCGGCACCGGGCCAGGCACCCGCTCGAAGCCGGGGCCGGCGGTCCCGCCGCCGGGTGGCCGGCTCCGACACCGGGGCCGAAGAGTTCAACATCGGCAACAAGATCAAGGCGCTGCGCCTCAGCCGCCGGAAAACCTTGCAGGAGGTGGCCGACGAGACGGGGTTCAGCCCGGCCCTGATCTCCCAGATCGAGAACAACAACGTCTCCCCCCCCATCGCCACGCTGTCGCGGATCGCCAAGGTCCTGGGCGTCTCGATGGGGTACTTCTTTCGGGATGAGGGACCCGAGCACGCCTACGAGGTCCTGCGGCGGGAGGAGCGGCCGGTGGTCACCCGGGTCATCTCCCGCACCGGCGGGAGCCACGGGTACGTGTATCAGGCGCTGACCCACCGCAAGCGCGACAAGATCATGGAGCCGTTCCTCCTGTACGTGGACCCGGGGACCCGGGAGGACGAGACCCAGTACAGCCATGAGGGGGAGGAGTTCCTGTTGATGCTCGAGGGGGAGGCCGAGCTCCTCCTGGAGGACCAGCGGATCGTCCTGCGGGAGGGGGACTGCGTGTACTTCGAGTCCCACCTGCGCCACCGCCTGCTGGCCAAGGGCGACCAGGGCGCCCGGGTGCTGGCGGTGCTCGCGAAGCGCCATTGACGCGGTCGGGGAGACGCCTTCAGCCCCGATCTAGACACTAGAAACTAGAGACCAGAACCTAGAGAAATTCCTGGGATCTCGGCCCGTTAGGGGGCGGGCGCTCCACCAGCCCCCATGCCCCCGAGCTTTGGCGCGGTTCGAGAGCCGCCTAGCTGCCCAGCCGCCCAGCGGACCGAAGGCCCCAGACCGCCGACCGTAGACCGACGACCGTAGACCGAAGTTACTGGGAAGGGGTTTGCAATGGATCCGGCCCGACGGAAACGAATCGCCGCCGCGGTGGCGGGACTGTTTGCGTTCTTCGAGGAGGCGGCCGCGGCGCAGGCGGCGGCCGCGGTCCCTGCTGAGCCGACCCCGCCGCCGCCCGCGCCGGGCCCGTCCGCCTGGGCGTTGACCGGACGCCACGACGCGATGCTCCTTCGCACCCTGTGGCAGCGCCGCATCGCCCGGCCCGCCTGACCCGCCCGATTCCGTCCGCAGCGAACCCAACGGCGAACGACTTGGCTTTCGAGGGGAAGGAGTGCGTCATGGCAAAGAAACCGAACCCGCTGAAGATCACGGACCTGACCTTCCGGGACGGCCACCAGAGCCTGCTGGCCACTCGGATGCGCACCGAGGACATCGAGGCCATCGCCGAGGCGGCGGGCAAGGTGGGCTACCACGCCATGGAGGTCTGGGGAGGGGCCACCTTCGACACCATGCACCGGTTCCTCGGCGAGGACCCCTGGGAGCGGCCGCGGCGCCTGCGGCGCTACGTGCCCAAGGACGTGAAGTTCCAGATGCTCCTGCGGGGTCAGAACCTGGTGGGGTACCGCAACTACGCCGACGACGTGGTCGAGGCGTTCGTGGACGAGGCCTGCGACGCGGGCATCGAGATCTTCCGGGTGTTCGACGCCCTCAATGACGAGCGCAACTTCGAGACCGCGGCCCGGGCGATCAAACGCAACGGCATGCACTTCCAGGCGGCCCTGAGCTACACCGTGACCGAGCGCAAGATGGGTGGCGCCATCTTCACCCTGGAGTACTGGGTGGAGAAGGCTAAGACCTTCGCCTCCATGGGCGCCGACTCGATCTGCATCAAGGACATGGCCGGGCTGCTGGCCCCGGACGACGCCTACGCCCTGATCAAGGCCATCAAGAAGGCCACCAAGCTGCCGGTGGAGCTCCACTGCCACACCACCTCGGGCCTGGCCGAGTACACGTTCCAGCGAGCCATCGACGCGGGCGTAGACATCATCGACACCTGCTCGTCGCCGTTCGCGAACCGCTCGAGCCACCCAGCCGTGGAGCCGATCGTGGTGATGCTCCAGGGCACCGACCGGGACACCGGGCTGGACCTGGACCGGTTGAACGAGGTGGCCGAGTACCTGGAGCGGATCGGCCCCAAGTACCGGCACCTGCTCGACACCACCCGCATGGCCGTGGTGGACATCGGGGTGCTGATGCACCAGGTGCCCGGCGGCATGCTGTCGAACCTGGTCAATCAGCTGCGCCAGGCCGGGGCCGAGGACCGGCTGGGCGACGTGTTCCGGGAGCTGCCCCGGGTGCGCAAGGACCTGGGGTACCCGCCGCTCGTGACTCCCACCAGCCAGATCGTGGGCGTGCAGGCGGTGCAGAACGTGCTGTTCGGCAACCCCGACGGCTCCCTGGAGGAGCGCTACAAGATGATCTCGGGCCAGGTGAAGGACTACTGCTACGGGTTGTACGGCTGCCCGCCGGCCGAGATCAACCCCGAGCTGCGAAAGCTCGCCCTGAAGGGCTACCCCCGGGGCGAGGAGCCGATCTCGTGCCGGCCGGCCGACATCCTGGAGCCCGAGCTCGAGAAAGCCAAGGCCGAGGTGGGCGACCTGGCCAAGGACCGCAAGGACCTGCTCCTGTACACCCTGTTCCCCACCACGGGCAAGCGGCTCCTGCGGGTGAAGTACGGCCTCGAGGCCCCGCCCGAGGAGTGGAAGCCCCGCACCCTGGAGGACGCCGAGCGCGAGGCCGAGCTGTGCCGCAAGGCCCTGGCCGGCGAGCTGGTGGAGAAGCCCAAGGCCGAGCCGCCGGCGGGCGCCCGCACCTACAAAGTGTACGTGGACGGCGAGGCGTTCGAGGTGGCGGTGGAGGCGCCCGAGGGCGCCCCGCCGGTGGTGACCTCGGTGACGCCGGCCGCCCCGGCCGCGCCCGCGGCCCCGGCGGCGCCGGCCCCCAAGCCGGCCGAGCCCGCCCCAGCGCCGACGGCGGAGGCCGCCGCCCCTGCTGCCGCGGCGGCCAAGGCGGCCCTCGAGGCCCCCATGCCGGGCATGGTGGTGGACGTGCTGGTGGGCCCGGGCGACCCGGTCAAGGCTGGGGACGTGGTGGTGATCCTCGAGGCCATGAAGATGGAGAACGCCCTGGAGGCCCCGGCCGACGGGGTGGTCGGCGAGGTGCGCTGCGCCAAGGGCGACAACGTGGCCAAGGGCGACGTGCTGGTGACCATCAACTAACCCGGCCGGACCGTGGGATCCAGGGCCGGGCCTGCCCGGCCCTCTGTTCGAGTCACTAAGGAGGACCTTCGATGAGCCTGCAAGAGAAGTTCGAACTCCTGGCCCGCATGAACCGCGAGGCCGAGGCCGGCGGCGGTGAGGAGCGGGTGGCCAAGCACCACGCCCAGGGCAAGCTCACGGCCCGGGAGCGGCTGGACCTGCTGTTCGACCCCGGCACGTTCGTGGAGGTGGACAAGTTCGTGACCCACCAGTGCACGAACTTCGGCATGGAGAAGACCAAGATCCCGGGCGACGGGGTGGTCACGGGCTACGGCAAGGTGGACGGCCGGCTGGTCTACGCCTACGCCCAGGACTTCACCGTGTTCGGCGGGAGCCTGTCGCTGACCATGTCCAACAAGATCTGCAAGGTCATGGACATGGCCCTGAAGAACGGGGCGCCCATGGTGGGGTTGAACGACTCGGGCGGGGCCCGGATCCAGGAGGGGGTCCAAAGCCTGGCCGGCTACGCCAACATCTTCCACCGCAACGTCATGAGCTCCGGGGTGATCCCCCAGCTGTCGGCCATCATGGGCACCTGTGCCGGCGGGGCCGTGTACAGCCCGGCCCTGACCGACTTCATCTTCATGGTGAACGGCACCAGCCACATGTTCATCACCGGGCCGCGGGTGATCAAGGCCGTGACCAACGAGGATGTGACCATGGACGCCCTGGGCGGCGCCATGACCCACAACCAGCGCTCGGGGGTGGCCCACTTCGCGGCCGAGGACGACCGGGAGTGCATCGCCGAGATCAAGCGGCTCCTGTCGTTCCTGCCCTCCAACAACCTGGAGGACCCGCCGTTCGCGCCCACCGACGACCCGGTGGACCGCAAGATCCCCGAGCTCAACGAGGTGGTGCCCGACAACCCGAACAAGGGCTACGACATCAAGACGATCATCACCGCCATGGTGGACAACGGGGACTTCCTGGAGGTCCACGCCCACTACGCCCCGAACATCGTGGTGGGGTTCGCCCGCATGGGCGGTGCGGTGGTGGGTATCGTGGCCAACCAGCCGGCCCACCTGGCCGGGTGCCTGGACTGCGACGCCTCCATGAAGGGGGCCCGGTTCGTGCGGTTCTGCGACGCGTTCAACATCCCCCTGGTCACCCTGGAGGACGTGCCCGGGTATCTGCCCGGCACCGACCAGGAGTACCGGGGCATCATCAAGCACGGGGCCAAGCTGATCTACGCCTACTCCGAGGCCACGGTGCCCAAGATCACGGTGATCACTCGCAAGGCCTACGGCGGCGCCTACTGCGTGATGAGCTCCAAGCACCTCCGAGGCGACGTGAACCTGGCGTTCCCCACGGCCGAGATCGCGGTCATGGGACCCCAAGGGGCCGTGGACATCATCTTCCGCAAGGAGATCAAGGCCGCCGACGACCCGAAGAAGGCCCGCGAGGAGAAGATCGCCGAGTACACCGAGCGGTTCGCCAACCCGTACCGGGCCGCCGAGCTGGGGTACATCGACGAGGTGATCCTGCCCGAGGACATCCGTATCCGGGTCATCCAGGCCCTGGATGCGTGCCGGAACAAGCGCGACACCAACCCCCCGCGCAAGCACGGCAACATCCCCCTGTGAGGAGCCGGCCGTGACCGACGTTTGGACGTTCGCCGCCCAGACCACGATGGTGGGAATGGGGGTCGTGTTCGTGGCCCTGTTCCTGCTGTCGGTGTACATGCACTTCTTCAAGGAGCTGACGGCCCGGATCGAGGGCCGGAGCCGAAAGCCGGAAAAGACCCCCGGGCCATCGGCCCCCGCCCCCCGGGTGGCGCCCGTGCCCGACGAGGCCCCGGCCCCCGGGGACGACGAAGGGGCCCGCACCGCGGCCGCCGTGGCCGTGGCCCTGGCCCTCAAGGGCGTGGCCGCGGGGCCCCCGGCGGAGGTGGCCGCGGCCATCGCGGCGGCCCTGGCCCTGCACCGTTCGTCCGTCGCCCCGTCGGCCCCACCGGCCGGCCCGGCGGCCGTCCGGTCGTGGGGGTTGGCCGGCCGGCTCGAGGCCATGGCTGGCCGGACCGCACGACAGGAACGGATTCACCGGTAAACGCCCGGCCGCGTGAGGCCGGCGACCCTGCTGAACTTGTTGTTTCGGAGGATTTGTCCATGAGCCGATACGATCTGGTCATCAACGGCCAACCCTACGCGGTGGAGATCCAGAGCCTGGCCGGCGGCCGGGCCAAGGTGGTGGTGAACGGGGTGGCCTACGACGTGGAGATCCCGTCCGGGGCCGCGGCCCCGGCCCCGGAGGCGTCCGCCGCTCCGGCCGCCCCCGCCGCGCCCAGCCCCGAGCCGGCGCCGGCCCCTGCCGCCCCGGCCCCCAAGCCGGCCCCGGAGCCGGCTCCGGCTGCTCCCGCAGGGGACGGCGAGGTGATCACGGCCCCCATGCCCGGCCACATCCTGAACATCCTGGTGGACGCCGGAGACACCGTGGACGTGGGGGACACGGTGGTGGTCATGGAGGCCATGAAGATGGAGAACGAGATCAAGGCCCACGTGTCCGGCAAGGTGGCCGAGGTCAAGGTGGCCAAGGGCCAGGACGTGGGCGTGGGTGAGGTGCTGGTGGTGATCGGAGCTGGCTGATGGAAGGGATGGACGGGTTCCTGTACAAGTTCCTGGGCGGCACCGGGTTCGTGAACGCCACCCCGGGGCATCTGGTGATGCTCCTGGTGGGGTGCACGTTCATCTACCTGGCGATCCGGAAGCACTACGAGCCGCTTCTGCTCATCCCCATCGGGTTCGGCATCCTGATCGCCAACATCCCGCTGCCGCCGGGGTTCCAGCTGATCTCCAAGGAGTTCATGGCGGGCACGGCCGGGCCGACCACGGTGATGGACTACCTCTACATGGGGGTGCTCAAGGGATTCTACCCGCCGCTCATCTTCCTGGGCATCGGGGCCCTGACCGACTTCTCGTCGCTCATCGCCAACCCGCGGCTGGTCCTGCTAGGCGCGGCGGCCCAGTTCGGCATCTTCGCCACCCTGGCCGGCGCCCTGTGGCTGGGGTTCAGCCCGGCCGAGGCGGCCTCGATCGGGATCATCGGCGGGGCCGACGGGCCCACCTCGATCTTCCTGGCCTCTCGGCTGGCGCCCCACCTGATCGCGCCGGTGGCCATCGCGGCTTACTCGTACATGGCCCTGGTGCCGGTGATCCAGCCCCCCGTCATGTACCTGCTGACCACCAAGAAGGAGCGGCAGATCAAGATGCCGCCGGCCAAGAGCGCCTCGCGGCTGGAGCGGATCCTGTTCCCCATCGCGTCGTTCCTGATCTGCACCCTGATCGCGCCGGGCGCCGTGATCCTGCTGGGCATGCTGTTCTTCGGCAACCTGCTCAAGGAGAGCGGGGTCACCGACCGGCTGTCCAACACGGCCAAGTCGGCGTTTATCGACACCGTGACCATCCTGCTGGGGGTCAGCGTGGGGGCGAGCGCCTCGGCCGAGACGTTCCTGAACCCCCAGAGCCTCAAGATCTTCGCCCTGGGTGCGGCCAGCTTTGCCGTGGCCACGGCGGCCGGGGTGCTGTTCGCCAAGGCCATGAACCTATTCACTAAGAACAAGATCAACCCCCTGATCGGGGCGGCAGGGGTGAGCGCGGTGCCCGACTCGGCCCGGGTGGCCCAGATGGTGGGGGCCCGGGAGGACCCCACCAACTTCCTGCTGATGCACGCCATGGGGCCCAACGTGGCCGGGGTGATCGGCTCGGCCATCGCCGCCGGTGTGCTCTGGTCCCTGCTGGGCGGGGGCTGACCTCTCCCACCGCACACACATGCACGAACAAAAACCCCGGACGCCCACGGCCGTCCGGGGCTTTGTCACGTCTGGGATCCCCCTTCCCCGCCCGCCGTTCCGCCCAGGTCGTGCTGCAGGAAGAAGTTCAGCACCGTGCGGATGCCCACGATCGCGGCCAGCTGCCCGATGTCCTGCCAGGAGGGAGAGATGGCGGTCTTCATGACGTCGGCGCCGATCAGGAACTCCAGGCTGAGGGAGAGGTTGTGACCCAGCTCGCGGCGCATCGCGAGCAGAACCCCATGGCCCCCGCCGGGGCGCAGTCCTTGGCGCACGTACAGCCACAGGGCCTGGACGATGCCCGCCAGGATGAAGTAGACCGCCATGGCCTCGGAGGCCAGGGCCACGTACTGGGCCACGAGATTGATCCAAGCTTCCATGGGAACCTCATGCGCGCCGCGGCAAAGGGGTTGTGTTCCGGGCCGAACGGGCTAGCTTTGTATCGTGCGTGAGCGCCCGGCGCTCTAGCAGGCCCCATCCCCCCCGACTCCGAAGTCGAGACGGGCTTTCGACCGACGACCAACGACCGAAGTTACTGGGAAGGCAGGGGCCGCGGGCCCCGCCGGGAGGGAGCGCCATGGGATTCTGGGAGTCGAAACCCTGCCGCGTGTTCTCCGGCCTGGCCGTTCTGGTGGTCGTGGCCCTGGTGGTGTCGGGGTGGGCCTTCGGCTACACCCCGGACCGGTGGACCCCCCTGACCTGGGTGGCCCTGGGGATCACGGCCGCGTGCCTGGCCGTGTGCTGCTGCGTGGGCGGCCGCCGCCAGGAGGCGCGCCGGACGTGAGCCCGGCCCTCACCGATCGAGGCGGGTGAGCCCCGCGGCGCGGGCCGTTCGGACCGCCTCGGCCACCTCGGCCCGGGAGACCCGGCGGTCCAGGGGCGGCAGGGCGTGGGCCTCGCCCACCGGGTGGTACTGGCCCATCACGTTCACATAGGTGTGGGGCGAGATCCGCTCGGCCAGAAAGGCCATCACCTTCTGGGTGCCGGCCAGTCCGCCGGGCAGGACCAGGTGCCGCACCAGTAGCCCCCGCACGGCCAGGCCCCGGTCGTCGATCTCCAGGTCCCCCACCTGTCGGTGCATCTCGGCCACGGCCTCCCGGGCCACCTCCCAGTAGTCGGGCGCGTCGGCCAGGCGGGCCCCCACCTCCGGGTCGGTCCACTTCAGGTCGGGCATGTACACGTCCACCACCCCGTCCAGTAGCTCCAGGGTGGCCTTGGCGTCGTACGCCCCGGTGTTGTACACCACGGGGATCCTGAGTCCCCGGGCCGCGGCCAGGCCCAGGGCGGCGAGGATCTGGGGCACCACGTGGGAGGGGGTGACCAGGTTCAGGTTGTGGCACCCGCGGCCCTGGATCCACAGGAAGATCCGGGCCAAGCGGTGGACCGGGGTCTCCGAGCCCTCGCCCTGCTGGGAGATGTCCCAGTTCTGGCAGAACCGGCACCGGAGGTTGCACTCGGCGAAGAACACCGTGCCGGAGCCGCCGCGGCCCACCAGGGGACGTTCCTCCCCGAAGTGGGGCCCTGCCGAGGCCACCTTGGCGTGGAGTCCGGTGCGGCACACGCCTCGCTCGTCGGCGAGCCGGTTCACCCCGCACCGCCGGGGGCACAGGTCGCAGGCCGCGAGCCGGCGGTACGCGGCCCGGACCGCGGCCTTCAGTCTTCCGGTCCGCCATGCGGTCACATAGGAGGCTTCCATATAACTTCGGTCGTCGGTCAACGGTCGACGGTCTTCGGTCTCCTGGCCCCCAGGGCAAGTGGCTCTCGCCAACCCGGCGGCGGGGGGCCTGTTGGAGCGCCCGCCTAACGGGCCGGGCTACCCGGAATTTCCCTAGTTTCTAGTCTCTAGTTTCTAGTCTATGGCCGGCCGGAGGCGGGCCCCATGCCCTGCCGCCGGCAACGGCCCCGGACCAACGAAAGTTACCCTTCTCCGTTGTAGGGTCGCGCAGCGGCCTGATGGAGCTTTCCGGCCGCCCTTACCGGCTCCAGAACCCCTCGGGATCGTAGCGCCGGATCACGGCCAGGTCCTCCGGGCCGGGCTCGGGGGTCCGGGGCACGGGGCTCGGGATCACCACGGGCCACCCCGTGAGGGCGCGGACCTCGTCCGGGTCCACCCCGGGGTGGACCGAGGCCACCACCATCTCCCGGGTGCGGGGGTGGAACGTGAACACGCACTTGTCCGTGATCACGGCAGCCGGGCCGCCCCCGGCCAGCCCGTTCTCCTCCCGCCAGGTCCGGCCGGTGCCGTGGCCCGGGCTCGTCACATAGCGCACTCGCTCCACGAACCGCCGGCGCTCGTGCTTCATCACGATCACGAGCCGGCTGGCCATGCACGCGATGTCGCACGCCCCGCCGCTGCCGGGCAGCCGGATTCCGGCGCCGTCGGGCCCCACCTCGGTGGTGTTCAGGTTTCCGTACCGGTCGATCTCGGCCCCGCCGATGAACCCCAGGTCCACCCGGCCGGCCTGGAGCAGGCCCATGGCCAGCTCCATGCCCATGCACATGCGCGCGCCCCTGAGGTTGGGGGGGTCGCTCATGGTGATCAGGGGGTCCGGGGTGGGCGAGTCCCGCAGCACCCCGTTCTCGAACAGCCCGACGGCCTGGGGCGCGTGGGTGGACCGGGCCAGCAGGAACGCCAGAAGGGGCAGGCGCATCCCCACGAACACGAGCTCCCGGTCGCCGATCTCCCGGGCGGCCCGGGCGATCATCAGCTCCCCGGGGGTGTAGGCGGCCATGGTTCGTCCTCCCCGGCTTATACCAAAGTGCGTTCAAAGCTGTTGGACCCCTGCACCGGCGGGGCAAGGGACGTCGGTCTGCCACGCCCTACCGAGATAACAAAGTTAACCATTGGGGCCCTTATACAAGGGGCCTGGTGGAGCGCCGGGCGTGGCTCCTAAAGTCGTTGCATCCGGCACTCAGCCGATGCCAGCCCGGCGGCGATCCGAGAAATACGGTGTCAGCGTTCGTTTTTCCAGCGTTCATGGAGCCTCCGGGATGAGTGCCGGATGCAACGTGAGCCGGATGCTGCACTCACGCACGACCGGAACCAGGCCCCTTGCCTCCGTTGGAACGCAACTTGGAATCAGTACCCGAAGTCCGCGGCCACGGTGTACGCGTGGTCCCGCACGGCCAAGGCATCGAGCCGTCCCGCGGCCCGCAAGCGCTCCACGTACTCGGTGTGGTCGGCCAGGCCGGTGACCCACTCGTCCACCCAGGCCTCGAACCCCTCCCGGGTCCGGCTGGCCCGGTGGTACTCCCGGTAGAACCCGTGGTCCCGGTTGGTGTACCCCTGGCACGGGGAGGGGTGGCTGCCCCACCGGGCCTCCACCACGGCGCTCACCCGGAACCCCGGGATCAGGGTACGGTTGGGGTCGCTGGCGATCACCCAAGGGGGCACGATCTCCTCGGCCACCACGATCACCCGCTCCGCCGCGAATGCGGCCTCCTGGGTCACCCCCAGGTTGCCCCAGGCGTGGGCGTTGCCCCGGGCGTCGGCCCTCTGCACGTGGAGCACGGCCACGTCGGGCTCGATGGCCCGCACCGCCACCAGGGGCTCGTCCGTGAACGGGCAACGGGTCGGTATCAGCCCGGGGTTGCGCTCGAGCAGGCTGCTCCCCAGGGCCGTGCGGGTGGGCAGGTACGGCAGGCCCTGGCTGGCGGCCTTGAGCCCGGTCTGGATGGTGAAGTTGGTGTGGTCCACCACCTCCAGGGGCCGGGGCTCCCCCCGCTCCACGGCCCGGCGGAAGCTGTACCCCGAGCCCATCATCACGTTGCCCACCCAGGCCGCCTCCACCCGGGCCACGGCCCCGGCCCCGATCAGCACGTCGAACAGCATGTCCGAGATCGGGCCGATCAGGGTCAGATCTCCGATGCCCTGGCGCACCATCTCGTAGCCCACCGCGAAGGGGATCAGGGACTCCAGTGCCGCGCCCATGACCACCCGGTCCCCCGGGTGCACGAACAGACTCACCGCCTCCTTCAGGGTGTAGATCTTTGTCTCCATGCTCATACCAGGTCGCATTCAAAGCCAGCGATTGGGGGGCCATTGGCCCGGAGCGCTACGGCCGAGCCGTTCAAGCCGCTCGGCGCAGGGGAACGGCCGCGGCGCGTGCTCTCACGCGCCGCAGCAGACCGAGCCACACCGGCTCCGGCGGGGCCGTCTTTTCCGGCGGAGGACCGACGGCCTCCGCATCGCCCCTCTATGAGCTCATCTTGATCGCAAATTGGTATCAGTCCTCGGCGAACACCAGGCAGGTGTTCTTGAGGCGCTTCCTGCCGTGGGCCACGATCTCGTCCTCGGTCATGGTCTTCTTGAGCTCGTCCCAGTAGTTGACCGAGGCCCCGATCCGGATCATCGACACGAGGCGCACCGCGTCCGTGATCAGCTCCACCATGTGGGCGCAGCCCCGGGGCCCGCCGAGACGGCGGCTGATCTCCTTCACGATTCCGCGGCCGATCGTGAGCCCCTCCAGCCGCCGTACCCCCTCGGCTCCGGCCAGGCACCGGTTCAGGGGCGCCTTGGTCATGTTGGCCCGGGCCTCCTCGATCAGCCCGTCGGTCATCCGGACGCGCAGCTCCAGATGGAACGAGTGCTCCAGGTCCAGCAGGGTGCTCGTGACCAGGAGATGGTCCTCGTCCACCTGCTTCACGTTGGAGTGGATCGAACGCTGGAAGATGTCCATGGCTGCCCTAGAAGCTCGGCGGGGTCACGACCCAGATGGCCCGCATCACGCCCGGGCCGGGGTTTCGCCACCGGTGGGGGATCGACGAGGTGAAGTAGATCGAGTCGCCGGGCTCCATGCGGTACTCCCGGCCCCCCAGCTCGAACACCAGGGTGCCCTCGAGCACCGTGCCGAACTCCTCGCCCTCGTGGGTGTACTCGCCCTCGCTCTCGCCTCCCGGCAGCAGGGTGAAGAAGATCACCTCCATCTTCCGGTTCGGCACCTTGGATGCTCCGAACTCGAAGATGACCTTGTCCTTCACCACCTCGTAGGGCACCCGGTCGGCCTTCTTGAGAAAGTAGACCTGCTCGTCCCGGTTGTCGGCGAACATCTCGCCGATGCTTACCCCGAGGGCCTGGGTGATCTTCTTCAGGCTGGCGATCGAGGGGGAGTTCTTGTCGTTCTCGATCTGGGAGAGGAAGCTTTTGGAGAACCCCGTTCGTCTAGCGAGCTCCTCCAGGCTGAATCCTCGGGCCCTGCGGGCCTGCTTGAGTCGTTTCCCGAGCATGGGCGTCGTCTCCAACCGCGGTTTTGCAGCCCCAACCCAGTTCTTGTAAACGAAAGTGCGCTACAGGTCAACCACGCCTTGACTCGCCCCCCCGCCCGTGGGAGCATAAACCCCCTTGCGCGCCCGTAGCTCAGCCGGATAGAGCGCCGGACTTCGAATCCGTAGGTCGGGGGTTCGAATCCCTCCGGGCGTGCCATTCGAAAGGAATCGCCGCTTCCGCAAGGGGCGGCGTTTTCGTTTGGGCGAGCCGCGAAGCCGGGGGAAAGAGGCACGCTCGGAGGGTGAGAACCCCCGATGGGGTTCGACGATTCCGCAGGAGAGCGGAATCGGACGATCCCGAAGGGATCGCCCGAAGGGCGAGGTGCGTATTCCGGGGAAGTCGACCACCGATACCGGCAATGGGAGAGGTCCTGATGGAAGTGGGCCTCGGCGCGGGTGTAGGAGCTTGCCCCGAGGGTGCCGACGAAGAGGTAGGCGTCTTGGATCTGGCCCGTGTCGGGGTCCACCACGGGGATGGGGGGGCCGGCGTAGTCGACGAAACACTTGTCGCCGGCCTTTTGTAGGTTTGGCGCATCGAGGGCTCGAGGCGCTTCTTCCAGGCAGCATAGCGCTCGCAGAAGCGGCTGTAGCGAAACCCCTCGGGGTGGGCCTTGTGGTACTCCTCCCAGAGGAGTTGCAGGGTCACGCCCTTGTGGCGCAGCTCCTGGTCGACGTGGGCCCAGTTGGGCTCGGGCAGCACCCGGGTGGATGGGGCTGGGGGTGGGGGGTAGAGCAGGGCCGAGAGCCGATCGTCATCGAGCCCCTCGGGCAAGGGCCAGCCGAGGCCGGCCTTCCGAACCCGTCGGAGGCACTCGGCCACGGTGGAGTGGGAGATGCGAAGGCTCCGGCCGATGGCCCGGTTGGACAGGTGGCACTCGTGCTTGAGGCGGAGGATCTCACGGATCTTGCGCATGGATAACGGCTCCTGAGACATGGCTCACGCTCTCCTTGCTTGGCTGAGGGCAAAGGGAGGAGGGGATGAGGCGAACCAAGAGAGTTATCCAGCGCCGTTTTCTGCAGTGGAATCAGACCGTTGTCCGGATTCCGGAGCATGCCGTCCAGTGATTCCGGCAAGTCGACCACCGATTCCGGGAGGAACCCGTAAAGTGGACGGCATGCGATCGGAACGAGTGGACGGTATCGCCTGGAACCGGTGGACGGCATGCCGTCGGAATCAGTGGTCGGCTTGGCCCGGTGCACGCAAGCGCCGGGGGCGCATCCCGTACGCGGGAGAGGCGTCCACGTGTTGAGGCCTTTGTCCGAGCGGAGGCCGGCGTCCCCCGCGTAACAGAGGCCGGGGAGTTCCAAACGGTGCTCCGGGCCATGCGCCGGGCCGCGGAGAAGCGCCTGGCCGGGGTCACCAGCAAGACTCGGCGCCGGTATTACGGCCACGCGGCGCACCTGGTCGCCATCTGCGAGGCCTTCGACCCCGCCGCGAGCTCCGAAAGGGCGTGCGCGATCCGCGTCCAGCTCTTCCCGCACTGGTGCTCTGCTTCCCGCTCCAGGAGAAGCGCCAGCACCCACAGCTTCACCGGGAAGGGCCCTTTGGACTAACCTCCCGAGATGTAACGTCTTTCCGGCATTCTTTAGGTCTGTGACGACCTTCTGGGTTCTCGTGATGAGGCGGTCGGCCGGTTGCGGGAGGCTACCGAGCGCCTGGGGCAAGCAAAGCCCGCGATCTGGGGGGCTGTTCGGGTCGCTGGCGCGGGGAACGGCGGTGCCGGGTTCGGGCGCGGACGTGATCGTAATCGGCGGGCGTGGTGCGCATCACCAGGTGACCACTCCCAAGGTCAAGGACGTACCCCGCGACCTCGTCACGGGTGGGAAATTGTTTGCCATTTATGGGAATCCAGGACCACATCCCCAATGAGGTTTCTGGAGAGACCCAGAAAAACCCGGTGCATGTTGCCGCGTTGTGTTTGTGTCAATGTTTGGGTAAGGTTCTAGGCACGGTATATGCATAGCGTTCCGCTCAAGATTCTCTTCTCTCTCCGCCCTCCCTTTTTCGTGAACACAAAAAAGAACCCCGCGTCCAAAGGCACCACCCCGGTCCCGGGGCTCTTGAGGAGGGAAGGCCCATGGGGACCCGGTGGATCGCTGTTGGGACGGGGTGTGGCTCCTGCCGGCTCCGCAATCTCCTCCAAAGCATCGTTCTCCTCCCCTGGCTCTGTGCGACCCTGAGCCTGCTCGGCCCTCCCCCGGCCCACGCCCGGGGCCAACTGCTCCTGTGGCCCGAGGGCAGTACCCGGGCGACCTTCGGACCCAATGAAGCGATCACCATCGGCACGGGCGTCATGCGGCACGTCCAGGGCTGCTCGCCAGGGGGGATCGACGACTTCATCAGCCCTTGGACCTCCGTCTACATCGTGCCCTCCGGATCGGTCCGCCCGGGGGACGCGCTGTCCGACGTGGGAGGGGTTCCGAACTCCGTGGAGGGGGCGGCGTGGGGGATCTTCGTCTCCGAGACCATCGGCTTCACGGAGCCTGGGGGGGCGATCGGGCCGGGAACGTATGCGGTCGTATACGACGAGTGCCAGAACGGCCGGCTCGATCCGATCGACGGCGTGTTCGACCCCGCCTTTGACGTGCTTGCCCCGCTTGGGATTCCCCAGATCGACGAGGAGATCGCTCGCCTGAAATCAGCGGCGGCTGCAGAAAGCCTCTACTGGGCGGATGTCTGCAAGAGCCACGTCATCAACATCCAAATGCTGTCTCTTCTGGACAGCATCATCCACGGCCTGCCCGGCGTCTCCGGTTTCCTCACGGGCGGGGGCGGGAGCTTCGGCTCCTGGCTCAACCAGAAGATCATCCAGATCGTTGCCGCCTCTGCGGGACTCGCCGGCCAGGACCCGGTGATGGCGTCCTTCACGAACTGCTTCAACATGTTCAAGCACTATGCGGCGATCGCCAACGACCCACCGGATCCGCAGTTCCAGGAGACCACCCCTTTGGAGCCCCGGGCCCGGGCAGGGTCCTGGGGCCGAGATCCGTTGGCAGCGGCGTGGGCGGCGGTGGCGGACGCCAGCGCGGACGAGGCCGCCGTCCTTGGGGCGTTCCTCTCGGCCTTGGAACGCTACCAGGGGGCCCGCGACGCGGGCGACGCCGGGTGGGCCCTGATCCACGCGAGGGCGCTCCAGGGGTACGCAGACCTGCTGCGCGGGCAGCTGGGAAGGACCAGCTCCGGGCTGTCCGGGGCGGTGGCCGCGCTCTCGAACGACCCACGGCCCTGGGACGAGATCTCCGCCGAGCTGGAAGCCCTGCGCAGTCGCCTGGAGACATCGGGCCTCACACCCGAGGAGCGCGAGGAGGCCCGGAACTTGGGGTTCTCGGACATTGAGATCGACGAGATGATCGCCGGCTTCGTGGCGCAGGACTTCGCGTGGGATCAGAACACGCTGCTTGCCGAGATATCCCAGGTCATCGACGCGAACGCCCAGCTCCAGAACGCTCTCGCCCTCTTCTCCGCCGGCATGGTGGAGATCGCGGCCGGGCTGGAGGCGGACCCCAGGGTCCCCGACACCCATCCGGTGGCGGATGCGGGGGGGCCGTATCTCGGCGTGGAGGGGCAGCCCCTTTCCTTCGACGGCACCTCCTCCAGGGGCCCGAGAGCCATCGTATCGTACGAATGGGACCTGGACGGCGACGGCGAGTTCGACGACGCGTCCGGTCCCGGGCCCAGCTACGTGTACTCCGCTCCCTTTCATGGGATCGTCGGCCTGCGGGTCACCGACGAGACCGGCGCCGCAAACGTGGCCTATGCCTTTCTGGACGTGGCCGAGACGAACCGGGCTCCCCGGATCGACGCGGTGTCTCCGGTACCCCGGACCGTGGAGCTGTTCGCAGGGGACTCCCAGGTGTTCGAGGTTTCGGTCTCGGACCCGGAGGGGGACGCGTTTTCGGTGGAATGGATGGTGGACGGCGTTTTCGCGGCCTCGGGGGAGGCGTTCGGGTACCTGACCTCTGCGTCGGACGTGGGGATCCGCTGGATCGAGGCGATCGCCACCGATGCGGATCCTTTGGGCGGCTCCGTTCGGGTCGGCTGGATCGTATCGGTGTCGGGAGCACGTCTTCCGAACCTCGTTGTCTCGTCTCTTACGGCGTCGGACTTGGCACCGGCCCGGGGGGCAAACGTTTCGCTCTCGGCCCGGGTGTGCAACACCGGCCGGACCGGCGTGCAGGACGTGGCCGTTCGCTTCACCCGGGAAGACCCGGCGGCCGGACCCGTCCCGATCACGCCCGACATCACGATTCCCAGCCTCGCTGCCGACGCCTGCAAGGCGGTGACGTCGGACTTCGACACCACAGGCCTCGAAGGCTCCCAGCTTGTGTACGCGGCCGCCGATCCGGACGATGCGAAGGTCGAGTCCGACGAAACGGACAACCGGGCCGCCCTTGCGATCCAGATCCAGGAGGCCATCGCCAACCTGCCCCCCGAGATCCTTTCGGACCCGATCACCACCGGGACCGTGACGGCCCCGTACGCCTACCGGCCCGTGGTCGTGGATCCGGACGGGGATCCCCTCGCCTTCGAAGGGATCGCAGGGCCGGCGGGCATGGCCATCAACCCGGCGACCGGCGAACTCCGCTGGATCCCCCAGGACTACGACGCGGGCAGCCACGAAGTGGCCTTCCGGGTGCGCGACGGCCGGGGAGGCACGGCTGAGCAGCGCTTCACGCTCACGGTGGAGGGGAACCGCCGGCCCGAGTTCACGTCTTCGCCCGTGACCGCGGCCGCGCTCATGGAGCCCTACATCTACGAGGTGACGGCAACGGACCCGGACGGCGAGACCGTGACGTTCTCGCTCGGGGAGGCTCCCCAAGGCATGACCATTCACCCCCAGGAGGGCACGATCCGGTGGATTCCGGCCCCGGGCCAGGAGGGGATCCACAACGTGGTGGTGCGGGCCGTGGACGAGCGCGGCGGCGAGGCGCGCCAAGCCTACACCGTGCGGGTCCCTTCGTCCCAGGCCCGGCCGGACCTGGTGGTGGTGGGCGTGGACAACGGAGCGGTCTCCACCGATCCCCAGGCGCTCTCGATCCGGGGAGCGGTGGGGGTGACGGTGGGCAACGCAGGCCCGGTGGACGTGACCGCGCGGTTTCGGCTCCTCGTGTTTCACGACCGGAGCGGGGACGGCCTGTTCACAGACGGGGAGGACCCGGTGCTGGGCGAGGCGACCCTGGACGGCCTCCCCGCGCTCGAAACGGCAAGCGTTTCCGTTCCGGTGTCGGGCACGCTGCGGTTCCGGGGCGACTTGATCCACGCGTGGGTGGACAGCGGCGAAGAGGTCGCCGAGGCGGACGAGACCAACAACGTGGGCCATAGCGGCCGGGCGAGCGCGTTCCGGCCGGAGCCGGGGCCGTTCACGCCGGAGCTGGAGTGGTCGTGGCCGGCCAGCGTGCCCGAGGGCGAGCTCGTGATGCCGGAGTACGACGACGTGATGACCACGCCCCTGGTGGTCAACCTCACCGACGACAACGGCGACGGTGTTATCGACACCGGCGATGTGCCCGACGTGGTCTTCGTCACCACGTGCTGGACGGACTGCGGTCCACAGGAGATCGACCACGGCATCCTTCGGGCGGTCAGCGGGAAGGACGGCTCGCCCCTCTGGGACCTCACCGACCCTGCCTTCCGGGTGTTGCCCTATCACCCGATCGCGGCCGGGGACCTGGACGGGGACGGCCTGGTGGAGATCGTGGCTCGCCACGTACAGGCCGATCGGCTCCCCATTGCCCGGTGGCCCGGGTACCTGATCGTGGAGAACGACGGCACCCCCAAGGGGATGAGCGTCTACAACACCAACGCGCGGGGCAACGGCGTTCTCTCCATCGCCGACCTGGATGGGGACGGCTCGCCCGAGATCGTGGACGGCAAGGGGGTGTCGAATGCGGACGGGTCCCTTTCCTGGACGGGTTCCAAGTGCTTCGGGGCCAGGGTATGGCGGGGCGATTTTTCGAGCGCGGAAGCCAGTGCCGTGGCGGACCTGGACCTCGACGGGAGGATGGAGTTGATCACCGGGCCCGTAGCCTACAGGGCGGACGGGTCCATCTATTACGACATCAGCGTCCCCATAGGGACATCCTTCCGAAGCCCCTGGGATCCAATGCCTTGCAAGGGGGGACATCCCGCGGTGGGCAACTTCGACGACGACCCCTACCCCGAGATCGTGGTTGCGGAGCGAGTCGTGGTCCTGCTGGACCACCTGGGCAACGTGATTTGGCAGACCGGGGACATCGACGCGGCTGGCCCGCCGGCCGTGGCCGACCTGGACGGCGACGGGCTTCCGGAGATCGCGGTGGCAGGGTCTGCCTACGTGCGGGCGGTGGATCACGACGGCACCCTTATGTGGAGCTTCCCCATCCAGGACGCGTCCGGGTACACCGGCGCCACCGTATTCGACTTCGAGGGGGACGGCAACGCCGAGGTGGTATACCAGGACGAGAACTACCTGCGCGTGTTCCGCGGCACGGACGGCGCGGTGCTGTTCCAGGTGGCCAACCCCTCCGGAACCCGGATCGAGACCCCGGTGGTGGCCGACGTGGACAACGACGGCCGGGCCGAGATCGTGGTTGCCCGGAACCAGATGGGCAGCCGGGGATGGCGCACCGGCACCTTCGACGCCGGCATCTTCGTGTACGGCGACCGGTGGGACCGGTGGATCGGGACCCGGCGCATCTGGAACCAGGACGGCTACTACATCACCAACGTGAACGAGGACGGCACGATCCCGCCGCAGGAGACCCCCAACTGGCAGGTGTTCAACAACTTCCGGGTGAACGAGCCCGTGCCCGAGGAGGAGAACGATCCCCATGCCGCGCCGGACCTGACCGCCTCCTTGATCCGGGTGGACGAGACGGGCTGCCCCGATACCGCCACCCTCACCGCGCGGATCGGCAACGGCGGCGGAGACGTGGCGCCGGCCGGGGTGCCGGTGAGCTTCTACGACGGCGACCCGGACGCGGGTGCACCCCGGATCGGCACGGCCCACACGACCCAGGTCCTCGGGCCCGGAGAGTTCGAGGATGTGTCCGTGACGTTTGACCGCCCTGCGGACGGACCCCACCGGATCACGGCGGTGGCCGACGACGGGGAGAACCTGACGGAGTCGGAGAACCTCCTCGGGCTGGAGGGTGTCCGGGTCGTGAGCCGCGACAACCTCAACAACCCGCTCCTGGCCTTTGACACCTCGCTGGGAACGGCAGCTCAGCCCGCCGCGACGGGGGGGGCAGCGGTCCTAGAGCTGGAGTTCCCGTTCCCTGTGAACGTGCGGTCGATCCGAGCTCTGACCTACTACGAACACCCCTCCGCCGTGACCGTGACCTTCCCGGACGGAGACGAGATCCTCTCGGACGTGGATCACTACGGCACGGGAGGGATTTTTGCGGCCTTCAACACCCCTCCGGGCTTCCGGGAAAGGAAGGGAGTCACCCGGATCCGGTTCGAGTTCTCCGGGACCACGACCACCACCTACATCAGGGACATCCGCATCCAGGGCTCCTACGTGGACCCCGACCGCCGGGGCATCGTGGCCGAGGGGAGGGAGGACAACAACCGCACCTCCCACACGGTGGGGCTTTGCGGGAACGCGGTGCCGGAGAACAGCCCCCCGGAGATCCTGTCTGCGGCCGTGACCGAGGCGGTCCAGGGCATCCCGTACCGATACGACGTCAAGGCCACCGATCTGGACGGAGATCCCCTGGAGTACGTCCTCGCGGCCGCACCGGAAGGGATGGCCGTGGACGCTGCCACGGGCCGCATCTCCTGGATGCCCCAGCCCTTTCAGCAGGGGAGCCTGGGCGTGACCCTTGAAGTGCGCGACGGTCGGGGTGGGGTGGCGGTGCAGGAGTACTCCATAGACCTCCGGCCGGTGGACCGGCCCCCGGAGATCACCTCTGCGCCCCCCACAGAGGCCCGGGTGGGTGAGGTGTACGCCTATGACGTGGAGGCCACGGACCCGGAGGGGGAGCCCCTCCGGTACGCCCTGGAGGACGCGCCCGCCGGCATGTCCATCGATGGGGACACGGGCCTCGTCCGGTGGCGGCCGGCCCTCTCCCAGGTGGGAAGCCATCGGGTGACGGTTCGGGTGCGGGACCTGGGCGGGGCCTCGGCCGATCAGACCTTCACCCTGGTGGTGCTCTCGGGCACGGCCGGACCCGACCTCGTGGTGTCCCAGGTGGACAACCTGCCCTCGGTCACCGACATCCAGACCCTGGCGTTGGGCGGCCGGGTGGCCGTGACCTTTGGCAACGCCGGGGACGCACCGGTTTCCGGCACGTTCGAGCTGATCCTGTTCGCGGACGGAAACGGCAACGGCGCGTTCGATCCGGATGTGGACTCCGTCCTGGGCTCCGCGACCCACGGCGGGGGAATGGCTGGGGGGCAGTACCTCACATACGAGATCGAGGTGGCCGGAACGGTCGCGTTCCGGGACGATCTCATCTACGCGTTCGTGGACAGCGGAGGGGCCGTGGCCGAGGCCGACGAGACCAACAACGTGCGGGCCACCGGGGCCTCCAGCCGGCACCGGGGATCCCCAGACGCCTTCTCGGTGGAGGAGGAGCGTTCGATCCGGCCGCCCAACGGGCGGTTCCACAGCATCCCCCTCGTGGCCAACCTCAACGACGACAACGGCGACGGGCGGATCGACGAGGAGGACGTGCCGGAGATCGTGTTCATGGACACCTGGAACACGATCCGGGTCTACGACGGAGCCTCTGGGGATCTGCTTTGGAGTTGGGTGAACTCCGGGGCTCCCCCCTACTGGCGTTTCGACGTGGGGACGCCGGCGGTGGGAGACGTGGACGGGGACGGCTTCCCCGAGATCCTGGCCCCGACGATCGCCGACTGGGGGAGGCCGTACTACGGCCAGCGGATGATCGTGTTGGATCATGAAGGGAACCTGGAGACCCTTACGGGGAAGTGGAGGGGCTATCTGGGCGGAGGCGCCGCGGTGCACATCGCCAACATCGACCGCCAGGGGCTCCCGGAGATCCTGGTGGGCAATGTGATCCTGAACGGCGACGGTACGTTGAGATGCCAGGGGTCGGGGGCCAAGGGCGACGGCGGCTCCATCTCGGTGGCCGTGGACCTGGACCTCGCGGGGGACCTGGAGGTCGTGGCTGGGAACACGGCCTACCGCTCCGACTGCTCCATCCTGTGGCAGAACCCGAACGTGCCCGACGGCCGTGTGTCGGTGGCCGACCTGGACGACGACCCTTATCCGGAGATCGTCCTGGTGGGCACGGACAACCAGGTGCGCGTGCTGGAGCACGACGGCACGCTCAAGGCCGGGCCGGTCACCCCTCCGGGGGTGGGAACGGAAGGAATTCACGGGCTGGCGGTTCTGGCCGATTTCGACGGGGACGGCGCCCCGGAGATCGCGGTGGCCGCCGGAAGCGTGGTGAGCGTGCTCGATCCCGCCGACCTGAGCGTGGTGTGGACGAGGGGGCTCAGCACGGTAACCGGCGCCCCCGCGGCCTTCGACCTGGAGGGCGACGGCAGCTCCGAGGTGCTGATCTCCTCCATGTGGTACAGGAACCCCACGTTCTACATCCTGAGCGGTCGGGACGGATCGATCCGGTACACCCGGCCGGTGTGGAACGCCCACAGGGGGATCTACCCGGTAGTGGCTGACGTGGACCGGGACGGCAACGCGGAGATCGTGCTCCATGATCCCGCCTACGGCATCCGAATCCTCGGCGAGCGCTCCGACGAATGGGTGGGAACCCGGCCGGTGTGGAACCAGTACGCCTACCACGTGACAAACGTGAACGACGACGGCTCCATCCCCGTGGTGGAGCCGAACCCCGCGCTGCTGGACAACAGCTTCCTCCAGAACCCGCCGAAGCTTCTCGCCCCGGACATCACCGCGTCGCGGATCGTGGTGGACGGGTCTGCCTGTCCGGACGCGGTGGAGGTCACCGCCCGCATCGGAAACGGCGGCGGAGCGCCTGTGGCGGCGGGTGTGCCGGTGACCTTCTTCGACGGGGATCCTTACGGCAACGGCCGCCGGATCGGCCAGGTGGAGACGAGCCGGCCGCTCTCCCCGGGGGAATATGAGGACGTTGCGGTGACGCTGGAGGCCCCAGAACCCGGCGTTCATCGGCTCACCGTGGTTGCGGACCTGGAAACCGAGGTGGAAAACCTGGCGCTGCTCCCAGGGGTGACCGCCACGGCGAGTTCCGAGTACTACCAGGACAGTGCGTACGGGGCCATCGACGGGAAGCCCACGGTGTGGTGCACCAAGTACGGCGTCCCGTCGTCCCACCTCCAGGTGCACTTCCCCTTTCCGGTGGACGTGGACCGGGTCACCATGACCCACGGGACGATCCCCTCCTACGCCTCCCCCCGGTTCGCGTCGGGAAGGCTCGTGTTCTCCAACGGCTCGGAGATCCCGGTCACCCTGAGCAACGGAGGCGGAGCCTTCGACATCCCGGTGCAGGAGGGGGTGACCTGGGTGCGGTTCGAGGCGGACGGCCCCGGATGCTTCTCGGAGTTCGTGCCGAGGGGCGTGGTGTCCGACCTTTCGGGCCTGGCGGAGCCGCCTCCGGATGAGACCATGGTCGCGCACTGGCCCCTGGACGGCTCGGCAGCAGATGCCACCGGCAACGGGCACGACGGCGAGGTCCGGGGGGGGCCGCAAACCGTGCCCGGCCTAACGACCCCGGCCCTCGAGTTCGACGGGAGGGATGACGCCCTCGTCGTGGATGGATTCGCGGACATGCCATCGGACCGGATCACGGTGTCCCTGTGGATGAAGGCCGGGGATGAAGCGAACCGGGGGACCCTGGTCTCCTACCGGGGCGGATGGGCCGGTGACGGTCTCCTCCGGATCGAGAACCCGACGAACCTGCGCGTTTGCATCCACAATGCCTGCTTCGACACCGGCATCGACGTGAGCGACGGAGGATGGCACCACATCGCCCTGACCTCGGAGCCCCAGGGCAACTCGGGGGCACCCACCCGCCTTTACGTGGATGGCCGGCCGGCGGGATCGTGGAGGGTGGGCGGCATGATCACCCAAGGGGGAGACCTCGCCCTCGGGTATCTGCGAAGCGCGGTGAGCGACACGGTCCTCTCCCCCACGGCCTTCAAGGGGGTGCTGGACGATGTGAGGATCTACGACCGGGTGCTCA
>JALUTY010000108.1 GCA_027021615.1 bacterium
AGGAACCTCGAACTTCCGGCCTTCGCAGCCCGGGAGCCAGACATGGACTTCCAGAGGCCCCATCTCTTCCGGCCGGACCTTTCCCAGGACCAGGGAGGGAAACTGCGTCAGGTTCCAGGCCTCGGCCGCCTGGATCATTGCCGCATCCACCCCGGCCAGATAGTTCAAGGGCTTGTTCAGCCGGATCTTCCGGCCCATGTGGGAGGGCACCGCGGAGGCGAAGCCGCCGGTTCCGTAGGAAAGCCTCCCGACGGGAATCGTCGCCCCCGTGCTGCCGTCCACCAGTTCCAGGATCGCTCCGTAGAGCGGCCAGATCCGGACTTCCACACCCTCCTCGCCCCCGCGGGCCTCCGGGTGGTCCATGAACCAGCTCCGGTAGCCGCCGCCGCCTGCAACCAGCACGTACTCCAGGTCCGGGCTCACGCCAGGGATCTCGAAGACGCCCCCCGGCCCGGTCCGGGCCGACGGCGGCATCGGCTTGCCGGCCAGGGCGTCCAGGATCTTGGGCGTGGTCTTGACCACTCCCTTCTCGAAGGCCACGACCGTGATGCCTTCTCCCATGGGCTGGCCCCAGCCGTCCACGACCCGGCCCCGGATCGTCTGACCGGGCTCCAGGAGGATGCGCACCGGGTCGTCCCCCGGCGAGTAGCGGAGGCGGGCCACCGTGTAGCCCCGGGCGCCGGCCAGGAGGCAGGGGTGGGATTCCAGGACCTCCGCCGCCGCCTCGAGGATTCCGTCCTCGCCGGTGACCCCGAGCTCCAGCCGCTGCTGTTCGTCGTCCCGGGCCAGGATCCGGGCGCCTTCCACAGGACTCTCGTCCGTGGCGTCCAGGACCTCGATCCGCACCCGGTTGCCGGTCTCGCCCGGAGCCGGCGCGGCCGGCGAGGCAGGCAGAACGGAGCGGTCCGGGTCGCCGAGGACGGAGACCGTCGGGCCGGACTCGACCTCCCCGGCCTCCGCGAGGGGAAGTTCCGGGCCATGCGAGTCCGGCACCGGGCGCAGGAGGGTCCAGAGGCTGAGCGCAACCACCAGGACCACGAGGACACTCAAGAAAGTACGTCGTTTCTGCATGACAGACCTGATCCGAAGGATCCGAAGGCTCAAGAGGCCGGTCCCGGCCTCTTCTCCGTCATCTGCAGCGCGCGACCTTGCATCCGTTCGGAAGGTCGTGCAGGCCACAGACTCCGGGTGCCGAACAGTTCGGGCAGTCACCGGCGTCCTC
>JALUTY010000109.1 GCA_027021615.1 bacterium
TCCTCGAGGAGGTGACGTTCATGGAGCCCGTGGAGGGCGGGTACCGGCTCCGGAACCTGTTCGGCGAGGAGACGGTGGTCACCGGCCGGCTCCAGGAGGTCAATCTCATCAAGCACAAGATCGTGTTCCGCGACGAGTAGCGTTAACGGCTGCCTGCGGGGGAGCGAGAGCTGAGACCCCATCCGCGAGATGGGGAACCCCTCGAACCTGAACTGGGTAATGCCAGCGGAGGGAAGCAGGACCGGCCGAAAGCCCGCCTTTCGACCGATCTGTCCCCGCCCCTTACATCGCCCCTTCGACGTGCCCGGAGCACCATGCCGGCCCTTCCGTTTCCCGTCGTGGCCATCGCAGACCATGAAACCCTGGGCCCGGAGCTGGTGGAGACGGCGACCCGGGTCGCCGGGGCTGGCCTGCGTTGGGTGTGCCTGCGGGCCAAGGGCCCGGACGTGGGGACTCGTCAGCGGGTGGAGTGGGGCCGCGACCTGCTGGAGCGCTGCCCCCGGGTGTTCCTGACGGTACACGGCGACCCGGAGGCGTGCGAGGAGCTCCGGGCCCCGGGGCTCCACCTTCCCTCGGGCCGCCGGGACCTGGAGGCTCTCCGGAGACGGTTTCCGGGGGTGCTGCTCGGGGTCTCGTGCCACGATCGTGCGGACCTGGAGGCCGCCGCCCGCGCGGGGGCGGACTACGCGTTTCTGAGCCCCGTGTTCCGGCCGAGCTCGAAGCCGTTGCGGGGCGAGGCCCTGGGGCTGGACGGGTTCCGGTCGGCCGTCAGGGGCGTGTCCCTGCCCGTGTTGGCATTGGGGGGGATCTCGCCGGAGCGGCTGGCCGCTGTGGCCGCGGCCGGCGCCGCCGGCGCGGCCGTGCTGGGCGGGGTGTTCCGTGCCCCCGACCTGGAGTCCCGGGCCCGGGCGTACCGCCAGGAGGCGCTCCGGGTTTTCGCCAGCCCGGCGACGAAATAGACGTGCCGTCTTGGCAGGCAGGGCAAGGGGCCTGCGATTCAGGTGTCATACCAAGTTGCCATCCATCGGATACGTATCCGGGGGCGGGGCAAGGGACCTGCCTCCGGCCAGGCGCGAAGCCAGGCATTGAAATTCGCCGCGCAGGCACGGGGCGGGGGAGCTGGCTTCATGGCAACCGTTGGAATCCGCACCCTTTCGCAGTTCAGACGCCGGAGGCGCTGCGCGGCGAGCCAAGGGGCCGCGCCCGGCTCTCC
>JALUTY010000110.1 GCA_027021615.1 bacterium
TCGGCCACCAGGCTGTCGCGGTGAGTGGCAGCGATGAACACCGTGGCGATGCCGGCCACCACCGCGGTGGCGGGCAGGCCCAGCAGGACCCAGGGCCAGAACTGGCGGTACCAGGGCTTGGGCGCGGTGTCATTCATGGCGCCTTGGATTCTAAATAACTGTTCCAAATGTCACTACACTTCCGGTCCTGGCGCCCGAACCTGACTCGGTGATCCGCAACGCAGAGACGCAGAGCCGCGGAGGACGCAGAGCGGACCCCTGGGGCCATCCCGCGGCCGGCCCGGGCCCGGGGGCGGCGCCCCGGCGCCACGCGACGGGACCCCGGCCCGACGGGCCACCCGAATTCCGGCGGGAGGCGGCCATCGCCGCCCGCCCCGGGGTGGTCTGCTGCAACATCCGGCATGGGCCTCTGCGATCCCTGCGTCTCTGCGAACCCTGCGTTATCCCGGGGACAGGGAGAAAACCACCGGACCTTCCCCGGCATCAGCCCCCGGGTGACCGGGTATTCGGAACTTCCATTTAGCAGGATGTCGAAAAGGGTCATTGTCGAAGGGCCATCATGAACCCGGCGGTGGCGCGAGGAAGCGCCCCTTCTCGCTCACCTTCAGGGCGCGGTCGTCCACGGCCCGGACGATGAACTCCACGTCGTAGCGGGTCCGGTCCAGCCGGGAGCGGGGGGCGCGCACGCGCACCGGAACCTCTTTCACCTCGGTGGCCGCCACCTCGACGATGCGCGGCTCGCGGGCCAGGTGCACGCCGGGGATGCCGGAGACGGTGATGACGAAGCGCCGCGGCTCCGTGTCCATGTTGATGACCTTGAGCAGGTAGGTGTTTTCCACCAGGCCGCCGCCCACCTCGCGGTAGAGGGCGTTGCGGTCCCGGATCACGTCCACCTCCAGCGGCACCCGGGTGAGCAGGGCGTGGACCAGCGCCGTGGTCAGCAGCAGCAGGACCGAGGAGTAGACGAACACCCGCGGGCGCAGGATGCGCGTGGGCTTGCCCTGGAGCGCGTTCTGGGTGGTGTAGCGGATGAGGCCCCGCGGGTAGCCCATCTTGTCCATGACCTGGTTGCAGACATCGATGCAGGCGGCGCAGCCGATGCACTGGTACTGCAGGCCGTCGCGGATGTCGATGCCGGTGGGACAGACCTGCACGCACAGGGTGCAGTCGATGCAGTCGCCGAGCCCGA
>JALUTY010000111.1 GCA_027021615.1 bacterium
TCACGAGAGGAGATCTCCCGTTGCGAATCCCGTTCGTGAAGATGCACGGCCTGGGCAACGACTTCGTGGTGGTGGACTGCCGTCGGCGGGACTGGGGGGACTGGGGGCGGCTCGCCCCGGCCATGGCCCACCGCCGGTTCGGGATCGGGTGCGACCAGGTGCTGCTGGTGCGGACCTCGGACCGGGCCGACCTCCGGATGGACATCTACAACGCCGATGGTTCCCGGGCCGAGATGTGCGGAAACGGCATCCGTTGCTTCGCCGTGTACGCGCGCGACCGCCTGGGATGGTCGGACGAGGGCCTGCGGGTGGAGACCCTGGCCGGGATCGTGGTTTCCCGGTTTGTGGGGGACCAAGTGGAGGTGGACATGGGCCGGCCCGGGTTCGACGCCGAGCGGATCCCGGTGTCCGCCTCGGGCCCCGTGAGGGAGCACCCGCTGCCCATGGACGGCCCCGACGCCAAGGTGACCTGCGTCTCCATGGGAAACCCCCACGCCGTGGTGTTCGTGGAGGACGCCGACGCCTACCCCGTGGCCGAGATGGGGCCGCGTATCGAGAGCCACCCGCTCTTTCCCAACCGCACCAACGTGGAGTTCGTGCAGGTGCTCTCCCCCGATCGGCTGCGGATGCGGGTCTGGGAGCGGGGCGCGGGCGAGACCCTGGCCTGCGGCACCGGCGCCTCGGCCGCGATGGTGGCCGCCCACTGGACCGGACGGACCGGCCCGGAGGCCGTCGTGGTCATGGACGGGGGCGAGCTCCGGGTACGTTGGGAAAAGGAGAGCGGCCACGTGTTCCTGACCGGCCCGGCCGTGACCGTGTTCGAGGGGGAGTTTCTCGCACCCGGGGCTTCTTGACCCGACGGCAAATACGAAGGCCCATGCCCCCTTTCCCTTGCAGAGTACGGGGTTGGGGGTCTGGTGGAGCGCCGGGTGCGGCCCCAAGGTTCTAGGTTCTAGTTTCTAGCCTCTAGCCCGCCGGCTACCCCCGGGTGCGGATGTACCCCCACTCCGACAGCCGCTGGAAGCAGTACTTGGCCATCGGTCCCTTGCGCACCTTCTTGAGAACCTTCACGTACTCCCGGGCCGCCGCGTCCCGGTCGCCCCGGGCCTCGTAGTTCCGGCCCCGGAAGAACGCCACCGCGGGTTGTCCCGGAACGAGCTTCTCGGCCGCGGCCAGGTGCTCGAGGCT
>JALUTY010000112.1 GCA_027021615.1 bacterium
GACGCTCCCCGCAGTGAAGACATACCTCCGCCCGCACCCTGACCACAGCGGTATGAATGCCCCCTCGCAGTAGCTTCTCCACGTCTTTCTCCACTACTTCACCACCACACACAGGGCATTTATCACACGGCAGCATCTTTTGGCCTCCTCTTTCGCCAGTTGATCCATCGCTTCGGATCAGGACGATAAACCGTGATCAGCACCGCCCATCGGTTAGCCCGATTATAGGCCCAAACACTGTGCACAGGCTCACCGAGGAAAGTGTTACCATAAACAAGACAGCTGGGGTATGGCTTGTCTTCGGGATACTCCTCGATGATTTCGCCTTGGAAGACGCTGAAGAAAATCTCGTCAAACGAAGGTGCGACGCCCTTCGGAAGGGCGTCGCACCCGGTGCTACGGAGCCGAACCGTCCTACCGGAGGGGCCGGGGGATCTGAGGCACCCCCGCCTGGTAGACCCAGTGGTCCGCAGCCGGTCGTCCGTTAACCACCTCTCCCGGCCGCGGCCAGCGCTTCCAGCAGCGCCCGGCCCTCTTCCCCCTCCAGGGCGGCGAGGGTGAGGGCCAGGGCCTGCATGTCCACCGGGTCCAGCCCCTGGGCGAGGGCCTGGGGGTCTCGCTCGCCCTCTAGGAGGCACCGGAGGGCACGGGCCAGGGCGGCCCACTCCTCGGTCCGGTCCATCTGGGCCAGGACCGCCTCCACCTGTTGGGCGACGGACGGGGGGGCTTCCCCTTGGGCCACCGCCACCAAGGCCACCAGGAGGGGGGCCATCGAGGCCACGGCGGGGTGGAGGGAAACCTGCCGGCCCCCTGCTGCCTGCCTTGCCTGTTCTGCCAGGTGGGGCAGGCCGATCCGGTCGAAGGTCTCGGCGGCCTGGAGGAGGTAGGGGCGGGCCTCGTCGGGGCGGCCCAGGCGCAGGAGCTCCAGGCCGAAGTTGCCCAGGTCGGCGGCCACACTGTAATGGTCGCCGATGGCCCGGTGGAGTGCCACCGCTTGCTCCAGCCGGCGACGGGCCTCGTCGTCGCAGCCTTGGTGGAGGGCCAGGCGGCTGAGGCCGGCGAGGGTGTTGGCCTCCCCCAGCCGGTCGCCGATGGCCGGGTAGATGGCCAAGGCCGCCTCATACCGCCGGCGCGCTTCCGCCAGATCATCCTCCCGCAGCGCCAGGTCGCCCAGGGCCTGG
>JALUTY010000113.1 GCA_027021615.1 bacterium
GTACGGGATGCGAGAGACCTGGGCGTGGCGACCGCGCTTGCCCACGGGCTTGGGGTCCCAAAGGGACGTCGGTCTGCCACGCCCTACCGAGAGAACAAAGTTAACCATTGGGGCCCTTATACAAGGGACCTGCCGGAGAGCCGGGCGCGGCCCCCTCGGTCGCCGCGCAATGCCTCCTGCGTCCGGACCGCGAAGTGGTACCCGTTGCACGGAACCGTGATGAAACCAACTCTGATGTCTCGTGCCCGCACGGCGAATCTCAGTGCCCGGCTTCGCGCCCGGCCGGAGGCAGGTCCCTTGCCCCGCCTCCGGAGAGGTGCCCCCCCGTTCGTTGCCGGGTGAATGATGCCCCCCCTGCCGCGCGCGGAGCCCCAGGGGTGAGGAACCTCCGCCCCCCGTGCCCGGACGCGCCGGTTCGGTGCGCCCTGGTCTACCCGAACCGCCTGGCCGTGGCCGCGGCCAACCTGGGGTTTCAGTGCCTCTACGGGCTGCTGAGCCGGAAGGGGTGGATCTGCCACCGGGCCGCCGCGGACACCTCCCGCACCTTGGTGGCGGGCCGTGCGCTCGCCGAGTACGAGGTGGTGGCCGCCAGCCTGTCGTTCGAGGGCGACTACCCCGCGTTCCTGGAGCTGCTCTCCGGCGGCGGGATCCCCTTGCGGTCGGCCCTGCGGGGAGACACCGCTCCCCTGGTGGTGGTGGGCGGGATCGCCCCGAGCTTGAACCCCGAGCCCCTGGCCCCGTTCGCGGACGTTGTGTTCCTGGGGGAGGCCGAGGCCGGGCTGGAGGGGCTCCTCTCCTTCCTGGAGACCCACCGTTCCCTGCCCCGACAGGACCTCCTGGCCTCGCTGGCCCGTGCCGGGTTGCCCGGCGTGTACGTGCCGTCCGACCAGGTCCCCGGCTCGGGGGCCCGGGTGGAGCGGGTCTGGGCCCGCGTGCCCTGGGACCCCGCCCGTACCCGGTTCCGGGTGGAGGGCGACCCGTTCGGCGGGGCCTACCTCCTCGAGGTGAGCCGGGGGTGCCCCCACGCCTGCCGGTTCTGCGCGGCCGGCCACGCCACCCGGCCGTTCCGACCCCTTCCGGCCGAACGGCTCCTTCCGTGGATCTGGACCGGAGCTCGCGAGGCCGGGCGCGTGGGGCTGGTGGGCGCGGCCGTGTCCGATCACCCCGCGTTCGAGAGTCTGGCCGAGGCCGCCCTGGAGGCGGGCGCGGGGTTCACGGTGAGCTCGTTTCGGGCCGAGAACCTCACCCCGCGGGCGGCCGACCTCCTGGCCCGGGGCGGGCTCCAGACGCTGACCGTGGCCCTGGAGGCGGGAACCCCCCGGCTGCGGGCGCTGCTGGGCAAGCGGATCACCGAGGACCACCTGCTGGAGGCCGCCCGGATCGCCGGGGAAGCCGGCATCCCCAACCTCCGGATCTACGCCATGGTGGGGCTGCCCACCGAGACCGACGAGGACGTGGAGGCCCTGGCCCGGCTGGCCGAGAAGGCCCGGTCCGCCCTGGGGCGGGGTCAGGTCACGGTCAGCGTGGCCCCGTTCGTGCCCAAGCCCCATACCCCCCTCCAGTGGGAGGCCATGGCCCCCGAGGCCCTCGTGCGAGCCCGGATCCGGCGGCTTCAATCCCTGTGCGGAAGGGTCCGGGGGGTGCGGGCCGTGGCCGAGGCGCCCAAGTGGTCCCGGCTCCAGGCCCTGTGGAGCCGGGGTGGCCGGGACGTGGCCGAGCTCCTGGAGCAGGGGGTGCGCACTGGCGACTGGCGCGCGGTGCTGCGCACGCCCTTGGCCCGGCGCGAGCTCAACGCCCCCCGGGACCCGGGCGGCCCCCTGCCCTGGGACTTCGTCGAAGGCGTGCCCGACCGGGCCCACCTGGCCCGGGAACGCGGGGCCGCCCTGGCCGGCAGGCCCCCCGTGCCCTGCCGCCCCGGCACCTGTACCGTGTGCGGGGTCTGTGGGGGATGATACCAAGTTGCCGTTCATCGGATACGGATCCGGGGGCGGGGCAAGGGACCTGCCTCCGGCCGGGCGCGAAGCCAGGCACTGAGATTCGCCGCGCAGGCACGGGGTGGGGGAGCTGGCTTCATGGCAACCCGTTGGAATCCGCACCGTTCTGACCCAGCGGTTCATCGAGCGCTGCGTCTGCCTGGCCCGCTGGCCCTGGGGGACCCACGCTCCGGTTCTGAGGGACAAGACGAGGAGCAAGAGGTCGGTGCTGGTTGCGGCCAGCGGCGCACCGGCGCTGATCGGCAGGCATCTCAACGGAACGCTCCGATCGTTGAAAACGGTGTCGCGCTACCTGGGGGCGAAACCCGTGGGCGCCCTGTGGATCGGCGGGGTCACCGAACGGGAGGTGGAGCTTTCCCCCAAGATCGGCCGCAGGGCCCGGGCGCTGGCCGACAGGATGGCCACCGGCTGATCCCAGGCTGTGTCCAAAGTGAGCGCTCTCGGGACGGCCGATTCTGCGCTGGGGAGCCGGCCTCGCCAAAGCCGTCACGGCTCGCCGAGCGGCTTGATACCGAGTCGCTTTCGAACCGGAAGCCCTCGGGGCCGGGGCAAGGAGGGAGGAGAGATGGACGAGCCGCGTCCTTCGGGCCGCCGCCTGGCGGTGCTCACGCTCGCCGCGCTGGGGGTGGTGTACGGCGACATCGGCACGAGCCCCCTGTACGCGTTCCGGGAGTGCTTCTACGGCGAGTACTCCCTCGCCCCCACCCCGGGCCACGTGCTCGGGGTTCTCTCCCTCATGTTCTGGTCCCTGGTCGTGGTCGTCAGCGTGAAGTACCTGGCCCTCGTGCTGCGGGCCGACAACCGGGGGCAGGGGGGGATCATCGCCCTGCTCGCCCTGATCACCCCTCCCCGCGGAGACCACCGGTGGGGTCGCCGGGTCCTGGTGACCATGGCCCTGTTCGGGGCGTCGCTCCTGTACGGGGACGGCATGATCACCCCCGCCATCTCGGTGATGAGCGCGGTGGAGGGGCTGAAGGTCGCGACCCCCGCCCTGGGCCCCTTCGTGATCCCCCTGACCGTGGCCATCCTGGTGGGTCTGTTCTGGTTCCAGCACCGGGGCACGGGCCAGGTGGGCATGGTGTTCGGCCCGGTCACCCTGGTGTGGTTCGGGGTGCTGGCGGCCCTCGGCCTGGGGAGCATCGCGTCGTATCCGGGCGTGCTCCGGGCGCTGAACCCGATGTACGGGGCGGTGTTCCTGGCCGAGACCGGCCTGCGGGGGTTCCTGGTGCTCGGGGCGGTGTTCCTGGTGGTGACCGGGGCGGAGGCCCTGTACGCCGATCTCGGCCACTTCGGCCGGCGTCCGATCCGGCTGGCCTGGTACACGGTGGTCTTCCCCGCGCTGGTGCTCAACTACTTCGGCCAAGGGGCGGCGGTGCTTCGCAACCCCGAGGCCGCCCATCACCCCTTCTACACCCTGGTGCCGGCCTGGGGGGTGGTGCCCCTGGTGGTCCTGGCCACGGCCGCGACGATCATCGCGTCCCAGGCGGTGATCTCCGGGGCCTTCTCCCTGACCCGGCAGGCCATCCAGCTCGGGTACTGCCCCCGGCTGGAGATCCGCCACACCTCCTCCGAGGCGGCCGGACAGGTGTACATCCCGCCCGTGAACCGGCTGCTCGCCGTGTGTACCATCGCCCTGGTGCTGGGGTTCGGCTCGTCGAGCCGGCTTGCGGCGGCGTACGGGGTGGCCGTCACCACCACCATGTTCATCACGACCTGCCTGTTCTACGTGGTGGCCCGGGAGCGGTGGGGCTGGGGGCGCCTGGCCGCCGGCGTTCCCGCGGCCGCCTTCCTGGTGGTGGACGCGTCGTTCTTCGCGGCGAACGTGGGCAAGGTGGCCCACGGGGCCTGGTTCCCCCTGGCCATCGGGCTCGCGGCGTACCTGACCCTGTCCACCTGGAAGCAGGGCCGGGAGATCCTGGCCCGCCGGTTTCTCCGGGCCTCGAAGCCGCTGGAGTTGTTCATCGCGTCGGACCAGGCGCGAAAGGGCATCCGGGTGCCCGGCAGGGCCGTGTTCATGACCGGGAACCCGGGCTACACCCCGGCGGCCCTCGTCCACAACCTCCGCCACAACAAGGTGATCCACGAGGAGGTGGTGGTGCTCACCGTGCTCACCGAGGACACCCCCCGGGTGCCGCCGAAGAACCGGCTGGAGGTGGAGCGGCTCGGTGACGGGTTCTACCGGATCCTGGCCCGGTACGGGTTCATGGAGGACCCCCACGTGCCCCACGTGCTGCGCCTGGCCAAGGATCACGGCCTCGAGTTCGCGCTCAAGGAGACGAGCTTCTTCCTGGGGCGGGAGGTGATCCTGGCCTCCCACCGCTCGGGCATGCCGGTGTGGCGGGAGAGGCTCTTTCAGTTCCTGGCGCGCAACGCCCAGCCGGCCCGGGGCTTCTTCCACGTGCCCCCGGACCTCGTGGTGGAGCTCGGAGCCCAGGTGCAGCTGTGAGGGGCCACCCGTGCCCGACCTCCGGAACGGAGGGCTGCCGCGCGTTCCCAGGAGGGGCTTTCCCCCAGGATCTTGGGGGGAGAATCCGGCGGCGGGTCGCGTTGGGCCTCAGCGCTTTCGGTCGTAGAACTCCTGGAGCCTCTTGTGAACCTCTGAGAAGTCGCCCACGCTGGAGTACGCGTTCAGGGTCTCCAGGCGCAGCGCATCGTCCAGGGAGCGGCCCACCACGTCCAGGATGGTCTCCTTGGCAGACCGGATGGCCTGTTGGCTGTTCTCCAGCAGCCGGTCGGCGAGCTCCTCGGCCGCGTCCATCAGCCGGTCGTCCGGCACGATCCGGTTGACCAGCCCCAGCCGGTACGCCTCCTCGGCGCTCACCTCCCGACCGGTCAGGGCGAGGTCCAACGCCACCGCCAGGCCGGCGATCGCCACCAGCCGGACGATTCCCCCGTCGCCCTGGTGCAGGCCCCGGCGCACCTCGAACGAGGCGAACCGGGCGGACTCGGCCGCGATCCGGAAGTCGCACGCCAGGGCGATCTCGAAGCCGCCGCCCACGGCGTACCCGTTCACGGCCGCGATGATGGGTTTGTAGATCCGGTGCTGGCCCCGCGTGATGCCTCCACCGAACCCCCGCCCCACGTTCCGGCGCAGGTCCATCATGTTGGCGTGGGCCCACTTGGGGAGCCAGGTCTTCAGGTCCGCCCCGGCGCAAAACGCCTTGCCCGCGCCGGTCACGATGGCCACGTCCACGGCGTCGTCGGAGCCGAAGTCGGCCCACGCTTCCCAGAGGGCCTCGTCCAGTTCGTCGTCCACCGCGTTGAGGACCTCCGGGCGGTTCAGGGTGATGTAGGCGATCCTGCCGCGCTTCTCGTAGAGGACCTTGCTCATGGCGGGCTCCTGGTGGGGGACCTTGCTTGGCGGAACACCATGCCCCAGGGCGCTCATAGCGGGTACAGCGGAACGCCCAAGCGGCGAGCCACGTCCTCTTGTCGGTGATCGTACGTGGCCAGCCGGACGTCCTGTCCGCGGCTCCGAAGGAACTCGACGGAGGCAAGGTGCAAGGCGTCCAGGGTGCGGATCGGGATCGGGAAGGGTTCCAGCGCCCGGGCTAGCACGACCGGTGCGAGTTCGAGCATGGCGATCCGGGCTAGGAGCGCAGCCACGCTCTCCCGGTGAGTGTCGGTCAACCCGCGGGCGTGGATGCGGTTCCAGATTTCGTACTCCAAGAGGCGGCTCGAGATGAGGGGCTCGGACCAGAGTCGGCGGGGTGGGTAGCGGTTCTCGGCGAGGAGGTGTGCCAGGGCCACCGAGGTGTCAAGATAGATCACGGGTCGTTCCGGTCTTGGGCCAGCTCTTCCATGATCTCTGACAGAGGGGCGACGGGCCTACGCGGGGGCGGTTCGGTGGTCGACAGGCGCGCCGGGGTGATCCAACCTTTGCGAACTCCCTCGGCGCACACCCCCTCCTCCTCGGACCGCGGGGGACCGAGCTCGGCCACCACACGGTCCTCTTCGGTGACGAGCACGATCTCACCGCCGCCCGCGATCCGGATGTATTCGCCCAGCCGGTCTTTGAGCCGTTCGATCGGTACGGTTCGCATGGAGACGAAACTATCCGCCAAGGGCGCCGCTGTCAAACGGCGCCGCTTCACGCGGCCCTCAGGCCTGCTGCTCCTCCCGCGGGAACAGGATCCCCTCCACCAGCACGTAGGCGGCCTGGAGCCAGGAGGTGGGGCACAGGGGGAAGCACTCCTTGCACTTCCAGCACTCCCGGGCCGCGATGTCCGGGACGAAGGCGATCTCCTTCTTCGTGCCCCGGTTGATGAAGCCCACGGCGTGCTTCTTCTTGACCTCGGCGCAGTAGCGCACGCACAGGCCGCAGTGGATGCAGAAGGACGACTCCTTGCCGAACCGGTCCTTGTCCGCGCCGTACTCCTCGGCCAGGGCCTTGAGCCGGGGAGCCTCGGGGGCGTGGGCCAGGTACAGCTCCAGGATCACCCGCCGGATCCGCTCGATCTCGGGGGTGCGGGTGCGCACGGTCAGGCCCTCGGCCACGGGGTAGACGCACGAGACCACGTGCTGCTTGCGGCCGCCGCGCTCCACCTCCACGGTGCACAGCCGACAGCTCCCGAAGGGCTCGAGCTTCTCGTGGTGGCACAGGGTGGGGATCGGAATCCCGGCGCCCTGGGCCGCCTCGAGCACGGTCGCGCCCTCCGGCGCCGCGACCTCCTGGCCGTCGATCTGCAGGCGAACTTCGCTCATGTCCCTAGTGCTCCGTTTCGCAAAAACGTATGCGGATTGCGTCGGTGGGGCTGGGGGCTCCGACGAAGCGCGACGGCCGAGCAGCCCGGGCCGCCCGGCGCCAGGGGAGCGGCCGCGGCGCGTGCTCTCACGCGCCGCAGCGGACCGCGCCGAGGCGGCCCCTGCGAGGCCGTTCAGCGAAGGAGGGGCCCCCAGCCCCACCCCCTGGGAAAACCACGGAATTTCGGAAACGCTACACTAGCCTCTTGCACGCACGGTCCGCTGGTCCTCCGGCAGCGGCGGGGGGACCGGCTCTCCGGAGATCTTGCGCACGGCGCCGAACCGCTCGGGGCACACCTCCAGGCAGGTTCCGCACTTGGTGCACAGGTCCTGGTCGATCTGGTGGATCACGTTCTTCGCGCCCGAGATCGCCTCTGCCGGGCACTTGCGGCGGCACCGGCCGCAGGCCCGGCACCGGTCGGGATCGATGTGGAAGGCGATGAGGTCCTTGCAGGAGAGCGCCGGGCAGCGCTTCTCGCGGATGTGGGCCTCGTACTCGTCCCGGAAGTAGCGCAGGGTGCTCAGGAAGGGGTTGGGCGCGCTCTTGCCCAGCCCGCACAGGGCCGCCTCCTTGGCCACCACCGACAGGTCCTCCAGGATCTCCAGGTCGCCATCTCTGCCCTCGCCCCGGCAGATGCGGGTGAGGATGGCGAGCATCTGGCGCAGGCCCTCGCGGCAGGGCACGCACTTGCCGCACGACTCGTCGGTGAGGAACTCGATGAAGTACCGGGCGACGTCCACCATGCAGGTGTCCTCGTCCATGACGATCATGCCGCCCGAGCCCATCATCGAGCCGGCCTGGGTCAGTTCGTCGAACCCCACGGGCAGGTCGAGCATGTGCTCGGGCAGGCACCCGCCCGAGGGGCCGCCGGTCTGCACGGCCTTGAGTCTCTTGCCGCCCGGGATGCCGCCCCCGATCTTGTAGACGATGTCCCGCAGGGGCATGCCCATGGGCACCTCGACCAGGCCGGTGTTGGTGATCTTGCCCACGATCGAGAAGATCTTGGTGCCCGAGCTCGTCTCGGTGCCGATGCGGGTGAACCAGTCGGCGCCGTTCTGGATGATCAGGGGCACGTTGGCCCAGGTCTCCACGTTGTTGAGCACGGTGGGCCGGTTCCACAGCCCCCGCACGTTGGAGCGGATGTACTTGGGCCGGGGCTCGCCCACCCGGCCCTCGAGGGCGGTCATGAGCGCGGTGGACTCGCCGCACACGAACGCGCCCGCGCCCCGGTGCACCTTCACCCGGAACGAGAACCCCGACCCCAGGATGTCGTCGCCCAGGAGCCCCAGCTCCTCGGCCTTCTGGATGGCCAGGGTCACGTTCTCCACGGCCAGGGGGTACTCCTGGCGCACGTACACGTACCCCTCGTGGGCCCCCACCGCGTAGGCGCCCAGGATCAGGCCCTCGAGCACGGCGTGGGGGTTGCCCTCCAAGAGGCTCCGGTCCATGTACGCGCCGGGGTCGCCCTCGTCTGCGTTGACCACCACGTACTTGACCGGGTCGGGGGCGTTGCGGGTGCCCTCCCACTTGATCCCCGCCGGGAACCCGCCGCCCCCCCGGCCCCGCAGGTTGGCCCGCTTGACCTCGTCGAGCACCTGCTCCGGGGTCATCTCCGAGAGGGCCTTGGCCAGGGCCGAGTACCCGCCGATGGCCACGTAGTCCTCGATGCTCTTGGGGTCGATGCTCCCGTTCGACCCGAACACGATGCGCTGCTGGTGCTTGTAGAAGGGGATCTCGTCCTCCCGGGCGAGGGGGTCGCCCGAGTCCGGGTCCACGTACAGCAGCCTCTCGACCCGTTCGCCGGCCTTGACGGTTTTCTCGATGATCTCGGGCACATCGGCGGCCGTGAGCTGGAAGTAGCAGACCGATTCGGGCTGGATCACGAGGATCGGGCCCCGCTCGCAGAACCCGTGGCACCCGGTCAGGCGCAGGTGGACCCGGTCGGCCAGGCCCTGCTTTGCGAGCTCCACCCGGACGGCCTCGGCCACGTCGTTGCAGCCGCAGGCGTGGCAGGCGGAGCCGGCGCACAGGGTGATGCACGGCTGGTCCGGGGCCCGGTCGGTGAGAACGGCCTTCCGGAACGCTTCCAGTTCGGCCGGGGAGTGCAGGCGTTCCATGGTTTCCCTCAGTCGTGGTTCCGAAGGGCCTCCGCCGTTTCGGCAGGGGTCATCTTCCCGTAGGTCTTGCCGTCGATCTCCATGACCGGGCCGAGGGCGCAGCAGCCCAGGCAGTTGACCGTCTCGAGGCTGAACTTGAGCTCCAGGTCGGTCTCGCCCGGCTTGATGCCGGTGGCCTCCTGCACCGCGTCGAGCACCCGCTGGGCTCCCCGCACGTGGCAGGCCGTGCCCATGCACACGTGGATGCGGTGCCGGCCCTTGGGAACCGTGCTGAACGCCTTGTAGAACGTGGCGATGTGGAGGATCCGCGACAGGGGCACCCGGAGCCGTTCCGCGACCCGCTCGAGGGCCTCGTGCGGAAGCCAGTTGTTCTCGGTCTGGATGTCCAGGAGCACCTGGATGAGGTAGCTCTCGTCCGCTCCGTACCGGTCGATGATCTGATCCACCCGTGCGATGTCCATGTCGTCGTCCACCCTGATCAGACGGATCCCAGTGCGTACCGCTTCTGGGAGAGGTCGTACCGGATCACCCCCCGGGCCACTGCCGCGGCCAGGTACCGGGACGCCTCGGAGGGGCTCAGGCCCAGGCGCTCCGCGATCTCTGCCGTGGCGAGCGGCGAGGCGCGAAGGAGCAGGGCCACCCGGGCCATGATCCATTTCTCCACCACCGCCTCGTCGATGACCCGGTCCACGTCGTGGTGCGCGAAGAACGCCTCGTAGGCCTCCGGGGACGGCAGCCCCGGGTTGAGCTTCTCCGCCAGGATCATCCGCAGGTACGGCACGATCGACTCCAGCGCGTCGAGGCCGTTGCGCAGGCGGTCCGGGTCGAGCCCCTCGCTCCGGCCCAGGGGGCCCAGCTCGCGGACCTGCGCGGTGAAGGCGTCGGTGGCCTCGGCGAACCGCGCGCCCTCGCCGCTGGAGAGGAACTCGATCCCGATCCGCCGCGGGTCGAGGCCCAGGCGCTCGAGGAGCCGCTTGCAGAGGTGGGTGAGCCGCAGCGCGTGGAAGTTCCCGTGGGTGGTGTAGTTGCACTCGCCGAGGCGGCACCCCACGATGAACACCCCGTCCGCGCCCTTGGAGAACGCCCGGAGCACGAACCCGAGGTCCACGCGTCCCGTGCACATCACGCGCACGAGCCGAATGTCAGCCTTGTACTGTAGCCTGGAAACTCCGGCTAGGTCCGCAGACCCGTAGCCTCACCAGTGACAGACGAAACCCAGGATCTTCGCTTGGTACTCCTGAGCCATGTTCGTCCTCCTTGTGGAATCGGTCGTCGGTCGTCGGTCGTCGGTCACCCGTCACTCGTCACCGATCGTCGGTCACCCGCCGGCCAGGGCGGCGTCGATCTGGCCCTCGAACTCGTCGTCGGTGAAGTGCTTGAGCGAGATCGCGCCGGTGGGGCAGACCACGTTGCACAGGCCGTCGCCCTTGCACAGCACCGGGTTGACCTCGGCGCGGCCGTTGGCGCCCAGCTCCACCGCGCCGTAGGAGCACGCCGCCACGCACTGGCCGCACGAGACGCACTTGTCCTCGTCCACCACACACACCGCGCCCGAGGCCACCACCGTGTCGTGGGACAGCAGGGCCACCACCCGGCCGGCCGCGCCCTGGGCCTGGCTGATCGTCTCGGCCAGATGCTTCGGGTACTGGGCGGCCCCGCACAAGTACACGCCGTCGGTGGCGAAGTCCACGGGCCGGAGCTTGACGTGGGCCTCCTTGAAGAACCCGTCCGGGCCCAGGGCCACCTGGAACATCTGGGCCACCTGGGGGTTGTCCTCGCGGGGCACCGCGGCCGCGGCCAGGGACACCACGTCGGCGTCGATGGCGAGCTCCTTCCCGAGGATCGGGTCGGTCACCCGGACCCGCAGGACCTTGCGGCCCCCTTCCTCCACGGCCGCCACCTCGGGCCGGGCCTCGGGCACGTACCGGATGAACGTGACGCCCTTGCCCGAGGCCTCCCGGTAGGCGTCCTCCCGCAGGCCGTAGGTGCGCATGTCGCGGAACAGCACGTACACGTCCGCGGCAGGGTTGACCTCCTTGAGCCTGAGGGCGTTCTTCACGGCGTGGCTGCAGCACACCCGGGCGCAGTAGTTGCGCTCTTCGTTGCGGCAGCCCACGCACTGGATCATCGCCACGCTGCCGGCCCCCAGCAGCCGCTCGTCGTCCCGGGCCAGGGCCTCCTCCAGCTCCAGGTGGGTCATCACCCGCTCGTCCTGGCCGTAGAGGTACTCGGTGGGGCGGTGCTCGGCCGCGCCCGTGGCGATGACCGTGGCCCCGTGGTGGAGGTCGCGCACCCGGCCCCGCACCTCGACCCGGGTCACGAAGTTGCCCACGTAGCCCCACGCGTCGGTGACCTTGGCGCCGGTGAGCACGTGGACCAGGGGGTGGCGGTACACCTTCCACACCAAGTCCCGCACGAACGCCTGCACGTCCAGGCCCTCGAGCGTGTGCTGGAGCCGGCTCGCCGTGCCCCCGAGCTCCCGCTCGCGCTCCACCAGGTACACGGGGTGGCCCTGCTCGGCGATGTGCAGGGCCGCGGTCATGCCGGCCACGCCGCCGCCCACCACCAGGGCCGCCTTGGTGACCGACAGGTCGAACTCCTGCAGCGGCTCGAGCCGGGCGGCCCGGGCCACGGCCATGCGCACCAGGTCCAGGGCCTTGGGGGTGGCCCGGTCCTTCTCCTTGGCGTGCACCCAGGAGCAGTGCTCCCGGATGTTGGCCATCTCCAGGTAGTACTGGTTGAGGCCGGCCTCCTTCAGGGTGTCGCGGAACAGCGGCTCCAGGGTCCGGGGGGAGCACGCCGCCACCACCACCCGGTTGAGACGCTGCTCCTGGATCACCTTGGTGATGTCCTGGGCCGAGTTGGTGGCGCACGAGAAGAGCTGCTCGTCCGCGAACACCACGTGGGGGAGCTTACGCACCTCCTCCACCACCGAGGGCACGTTCACGATCCGGCCGATGTTGGCCCCGCAGTGGCACACGAACACGCCGATGCGAAGCTCCTCGGCCGAGGTGTCCCGCTCCAGGGGGTAGCGCCGCTCCGTGGCCAGCTTGCCGCGCCGCCGGTCCAGGAGCCGGCCGCACTGGGACCCGGCCGCGCTGGCGCTGAACACCGACTCGGGGATGTCGGTGGGGCCCTGGAACGCGCCGCTCACGAACACCCCGGGCCGGCTCGTCTCCACCGGGTTCGAGGGGGAGGCCTGCACGAACCCGTGGTCGTTGAGGTCCACGCCGAAGGTCTCGGCGAGCCGCTCCACGTCGGCCGGCGGGGTGAGCCCCACCGACAGCACCACCAGGTCGAACTCCTCCTCCTTGACGCCCTCGTCCGGGGTGCTGTAGCGCACGGTCACGTTCTTGGTCTCGGGGTCCTCCCGCACGATCGATGCATAGCTGCGGATGAACCGAACCCCGGGCAGGGCCTCGGCGCGCTGGAAGTAGGTCTCGAAGTCCTTGCCGTAGGCCCGGATGTCGTTGTGGAACACCGTGCACTCGACCCCGTCGTCGTGCTCCTTGGTCAGGAGCACCTGCTTCTGGGTGTAGGTGCAGCACACGGCCGAGCAGTAGCTGTTGGCGCCCTCGCGCACCTGGCGGGAGCCCACGCACTGGAGCCACGCCACCCGGCGGGGGTGCCTCAGGTCGGACCGGCGCAGGATCTGGCCCTGGAACGGCCCGGTGGCGCTCATGAGCCGCTCGTAGTCCATGCTGGTCACGACGTTGGCGAACTCGCCGTACCGGTACTCCCTGAGCAGCTTCGGATCGTACGGCTCGAACCCGGGCGAGAGGATCACCGCCCCCACCCGGACCTCCCGGGTCTCCTCGGACTGGGTGAAGTCGATCGCTCCGGCCTTGCACACGGCCGAGCAGATGCCGCACTTCTTCTCTTTCAGGTACAGGCAGCTTTCGTCGATGTACGTGATGAGCGGAACGGCCTGCGAGAAGTAGACGTGGATGGCCTTGTTGAGGGAGATCTCCTGGTTGAACGGGTCCGGGTACTGCACGGGGCAGTACTCCACGCACACCGTGCACCCGGTGCACTTATCCTCGATGACGTACCGGGGCTTCTTCTTCAGGACGACCCGGAAGTTTCCGGCCTCGCCCCGGACGTTTTCCACCTCGGTGTAGGTGAGGACCTCGATGTTTGGCTGCCGGCCGACCTCGACCAGTTTGGGCGAGAGAATTCACATGGAGCATTCGTTGGTGGGGAACGTCTTGTCCAACTGCGCCATGTGGCCGCCGATGGAGGGGCCCGACTCCACCAGGTACACCTTGAACCCGGCGGAGCTCAGGTCGAGCGCGGCCTGGATGCCGCTGACGCCGCCGCCCACCACCAGCACGTCGCCGAACTCGCCGTCTCCGAGCTTCCTGAACACCCCTTCCGCCTGCAGTCGCTCCACCAGTTCCTTCGCCATGTCCTCTGCCTCGTTCCGGGTCTAGTGCGTGTTGGTGACGAGTCGCCCCGGGGCAAGCGTCCTCCTCCCCCGGGGATGCCGGTCGCCGGGGCCAGGGCCTACAGGGCCTCCCTCACGATCTCGGTGAGGTCCATGACCCTGAGCGCGTCGTCGTCCTTGAGGGCGAGCCGGCTGTCCTCGAAGTTGGAGATGCAGTAGGGGCACGACGTGGCGAGCACCCGGGCCCCCGCGTCCAACGCCTGGGCCACCCGCAGGTCCGAGAACCTCTCGCCCTTGGGGGTGTCCATCCAGATCCGGCCCCCGCCCCCGCCGCAGCACAGGCTGTCCTCCCGGTTGTCGGCCATCTCCACGAGCTCCACCCCGGGCACGCGCCGGAGGACCTCGCGGGGCTCGTCGTAGAGCCCGTTGTGGCGGCCCAGGTAGCAGGGGTCGTGAAAGGTGACCTTCAGGGGGACCTCGCGGGTGAGCTCGAGCCGGCCCTGCTCGGTCAGGTCGAGCAGGAACTGGCTCATGTGGACCACCTCGAAGTGGACCATGAACTCGGGGTACTCGTTCTTGAAGGTGTGGTAGCAGTGGGGCGACGACACGAGCACCCGGCGCACCCCCCGGTCGATGAACGCCTTAATGTTCTGCCGGGCCAGCTTCTTGAACGCCTCCTCGTCGCCCGCCTTTCGGATGCTCTCGCCGCAGCAGCTCTCGGCCTCGCCCAGGATGCCGAACTCCACCCCGGCCCGCTGGAGGATCTCGGCCGTGGCCGCGGCCACCTTCTTCAGCCGGCTGTCGTAGCTGAAGTAGCACCCGGCGAAGTAGAGGATCTCCATCTCCTCGGAGAACGGCCGCACGCCCAGGGCCTCGGCCCAGGCCCCCCGGGCCTCCCGGGGCTCGCCGAAGGGGTTGCCCTGGGTGCTCAGGTTGCCGCTCACCCCCCGAACGGGCCGCACGTTCTCGGGGAACACCCCGTACTCGGTGGCGATCCGCCGCAGGGCCATCCCCGAGTCGATCTGGCGCACGTCCCGGGGGCAGCGCTGGGGACACCGGCCGCAGGTGGTGCAGCGCCAGATCTCCTCGTTCTCGATCTCGGTCATGCCGAACGCGGCCTGGCGCACGATCTTTCGCATGCTGAACCGGCGCACCCGGTTCCACGGGCACACCACGTCGCACATGCCGCACTGGAAGCAGCGTCGGAACGCCTCGCCGCCGGCGCCTTCGATCAGCTCGGTGATCTCTTTGTAGTCGGCTACGTTCTCCACGGGACACCCCTCGTCACGGCGGGACGGGCCGGATCAGTCCTTTTTGGCGAGCCGGGCCACGGTCTCGAGCACCTTGTCCATGCCGAACCGGTCCACGAGCGACTCGAGCCCCAGCTCCACCTCCTCGGGCTGCGGCTCCTCCTCCGCCTCGTCCACCTCGACCTCCACCTCCTCGTAGGTCAGGGCGTCCACGAGGCACCACTTCACGCACAGGGGCTCGTCCACCTCGGGCACGCTCTCGCACATGTCGCACTTGAGCGGGAGCCCCGAGTCGGGCTCCTTGAAGTCGGCCCGGGAGGGGCAGGCCGCCCGGCAGAAGGCGCACTCGTCGTAGAACTTGCCCTCCAGGGTGTAGGTGTTGCGGCCCATGCACTCGGCCGGGGTGTACTCGCCGGCGTACACCGGCAGGTAGATGTCCCGCAGGGGATCCGTGATCACCCGGATGCGGGCCCGCGCCGGGTTGTTCGTGCTGTACTTGGGCGACGCGTGGAACGCCGAGCAGATCATCTCGCAGGCCCGGCAGCCGTTGCACTTGTCCGCATCCACGTGGATGCGCTTGATGATCTTGGTCTTTTTCGTCTTCTCAGGCATGTCGGAACCACCTCTCCGGTTCGATCACTCTGCCGGCGTCTGCTCGGTCTTGGGCTGGGCCCCGGAGGCGTCCTCCTCCTTGAGGATTCCCCGCTCCAGGAACTCCTGGGCCACGTAGTCCAGGCCCAGGGCCTCCAGGGTCTCCTTCGTGGGGATGCCGTCCTCGTTCCACCCCTTGAACTTGTAGTAGGTGTCCAGGAGCTCCTTCTCCAGCTCGGGGAACCGGTGCTTCCAATGGTTCTCGGGGGGCTTCTCGTCCTTGCGGCGCATGCCCCGGCGGATGTTGTTGGCCCGCACCAGGGTGCGGTAGCGCCGGGCGGCCTGCTTGAGCGTGTCCTCGTCCATCTCGAACCCGGCTCCGGCCGAGATGATCTTGGGGTAGTTGTGGATGTGGTACGGGGGCTTCAGGGGGAACGACGACAGCCCGGCGCACATGCCCAGGGCGTCGTCGATGTAGTGCATCATCTCCTGCCAGTCCACGATGTCGCAGCACATCTGGGGGGTGGGGTAGTAGGGGATCGAGTTCTTGCCCCGGGGCTCCCAGTCCACGAAGTACTGCTTGAACCGGTCGTCCGGCACCTGGAACCAGTCCTTCACGAACTCCTCGCGCTGCTCCCGGGTGGGGAACGGCGCCTGGGGGAACTGGCCCTCGATCTGGGTGATGTTGATCTTCTCGCCGGTGCTGTACATCAGGAAGTAGATGGGGTTGAGCATCGAGAGCTTGAGCGGAAGCTGCTCGTGCTTCTTGATGGTGTTGTGGGCGTAGGCTTCCGCCCCCTTGCCGATCCGCTTCGCGGCCCAGTAGGTGCCGTCGGCCAGCACGTCTCCGATGCCCTCGCGCCGCACGATCCGGTCCAGGAGCCAGTAAAAGCGCTCCTCGTTGTCCTGGGGGAACCCTGGCATGTCCTCGTCGGTGAGGATCCCGTTCTCGTAGAGCTCCACGGCGAACGCCATGACCTGGGGCGTGGAGAACCCGTCCACCCCGTACTCGGTGGCCCGCTGGGCGATCCGCAGCCCGAACTCCAGGTCCGAGAAGGCCGCCATCGTGTAGGTGAGCTTGGAGAAGCACTTCATCATGTAGGTGGGCGTGCCGGGCAGGCTGAGGGTGGCCCCGCACTTCATGGGGCAGTTGTAGCAGCTGATCAGCCGCTTCCGAGCGCTCTCCATGGTCTCGGTCCACTGCCTCTCGATCTCTTCGGTCCAGAAGCCCTTGCGCCGGACCCGGGAGTTGCCCCACATGAAGTTCTCGGTGTGCCACTTCTCGTCGTGGATCGCCATCTCCTGGGGCGAGCCCAGGCCCGCCAGGATCGGCATGACCCCCTTGATGGGGTTGGCGGCGCGCCACTGGATGTAGTCCATTACCTCGTCGCACAGCCGGATGAACTCGTCGGGCCGGGCCACGCTGATGTCGCCGGTGCCGCGCACCGCGATCGCCTTGACCCCCTTGTCGCCCATGACCGCGCCGAGGCCCTGGCGGCTGGCGCTGGACCGGCCCTGCTCGATCGAGGCGAAGTAGACCCGGTTCTCCCCGGCCAGGCCGATGGCCGACACCTGGGCCCTGGGCTCGTTCAGCTCCTTCTTGATGATCTCGGCGGTCTCGATGGCGCCCTTTCCGGCCAGGTGCCGGGCGTCGCGGATCTCCACCTTGTCGTTGTGGATCCAGATGTACACCAGGTCCGGGGCCTTGCCCCTGAGGATCACCTTGTCGTACCCGGCGTACTTGAGCTCCGGCGCCCAGAACCCGCCCATCATCGAGAAGGCCATGAGCCGGGTCTGGGGGGAGATGGTCGAGACGATGGTGCGGTTGCACCCGATGGCCGGGGTGCCGCACAGCAGCCCGGCGCTGAAGATCAGGAGGTTGTCCTCGGAGAACGGCTCCACCTCGGGCGGCACCCGGTCCCACAGGATCTTCGCGTTGGTGCCCAGCCCGCCCAGGTACAGCCGGGTGTCCTCGGGGTCGGTGACCACCTTCTCGATGTTCCCGCTGGACAGGTCGATCTCCAGGTTGACTCCGGTTTCCGCGTACCTCATGGTTTCCCCTTGTTCGAGTCGGGATCGATGCCTTGGGCGCGCCGGGGGCCTCCCGACCCGGGCCCCGCGGCGGATCCGCATGGCCCGGCGGGCGGTGGGGGCCGGGCCGTGGATCGCGTGTGAAGAAACGTTGCCGCATGAATGCAAGGACTATGCCGGGCCCCGCGGCTCGGCAGGGCGGCCGGAGTGTGGTGTGAGGATGCGGGGAGGACGTGCGGGAAGCGGTAGAAGTTGACCGGTTCCCGGGTGAAGAGTGATCGGAAGGACCGGGGCCTCCTGAGGAAAGGAGGGGCTTCGGGAGGAGGATCCGCATGGGACCCAACCGGTTCGAACCCATTCCCGTCCCGTTTCGGCCGCGGTGGGCCGGGGAGAGGGCCCGGCGGAAAGGGGGCCGGAGCCGTGGGACGGCCTTGCTCGTGATCGCCGCCCTGATCCTGGGCCTCGCTCGGGCACGGGCGGCCGCGCCTCCGCGGGCCGCCGCCGGGCCCCGGATCTCGCTGTACGCGTACGGGCCGTTTCCTTCGGGGGCCGAGGTGCGGCTGGGTGCCGTGGCGGACGCGCCTGGCCGGCCGGGAAGCGGGGCCGAGGCCGATCCGGTGGTGCGCAGAGCGTGGGCGAAGCAGGGATTCCGGGTCGAGGGAGCGGGGCCCACGACCTCCCCGCCCGGCCCAGACGGGGGTCTGGCCTGCTCGGCCCGGCTCACCGAGTGGTGGGAGACGACGACCCGCCGGCCCCGGGTCCTGGCCCCGGCCGGCCGCGGGGCGTGGGCGGACCTGCCCCCCGAGCGCCGCACCCGGGCCAGGGTGGGGCTTCGGATCGAGTGCGTCCGGTCGCCCACCGGCCGTACCGTGCTCCAGGCCACGGCCGCGGCCGGTCCGGCGGACGCTCCCGCCGAGGTCCTGCTGGCCGATCTCGTCTCGGCCGTGATCCGCCGGTGGCGCGAGGCGGCCGCCGCGCCGGAGTGATCGCCCAGGTATCGCGTTTGCCGATGCGATCCGCGTCGGGGGTTCGAAGAACCGATTGGTCTTTCGGGGCGATGGGGTGGTAGGTGTTTTGCCCCGGCGGGTCGGCGCCGGCCCCGGCAGGCGGGGCGGCCGGCCGGAGGATGCCCTGGGAACCCGATGGGAGGAGAATCGTGAAGCGGATCGTGTACTTCGTGGCAGCGGCGGTGATCTTGGGCCTGGCGGGATCGGCCGGGGCGGGGTATCCGTCCGAGGTCTCGGGCCGGCTGGTGATGACGTTCGACCTGTCGGACCACCCGGCCGAGACCACCCACCTGTGGGTGCCGTACCCGGTATCGGACGGCCGGCAGTACGTGACGGACGTGCGGGTGGAGGGGGACTACGCCAACGCCGAGGTGGTGACCGACCGGGTGTACTCCACCCCCATGCTCCACGCGGTGTGGCCGGCCGGGGCGAGGAGCCGCCGGCTCACGTTCTCGTTCCGGGTGGACCGGATCGAGGTGGCCCAGAAGGACCTCCCGGCCCTGGATGCGCCCGACGCCCCTTGGAACCCCAGGGACTTCGCGCTGTGGCTGCGGCCCTCGGCGCTGGTGCGCACCTCGGGGGTGGTGGCCGAGACCGCCAAGCGGATCGTCGCGGGCAAGACCACGGTGCTCCAGAAAGCCCGGGCGGTGTACGAGTGGACGTGCCGCAACACGTACCGCAACCCCAAGACCCGCGGGTGCGGGGCGGGGGACGTGTGCCGGCTGCTGGAGGAGGACCCCGGCGGGAAGTGCGCCGACATCTCGTCGGTGTTCGTGGCCCTGGCCCGGGCCGCCGGGGTGCCGGCCCGGCACGTGCTCGGCACCCGGCTCGGCCGGGAGGACGGCCAGGACGTGACCACCTGGCAGCACTGCTGGGCCGAGTTCTACCTGCCCGGGTATGGGTGGGTGGTGGTGGACCCGGCCGACGTGCGCAAGATGATGCTGAAGCGCGGCCTTGGCCGCGAGGATCCGGTGCCCGAGGACCTGATGGAGTACTACTGGGGCGGGGCCGACCCCTACCGGGTGCGGCTGGCCGTGGGCCGGGACGTGGTTCTGAACCCTCCCCAGCAAGGGGGGCCGCTGAACTACCTCATGTACCCCTACGCCGAGGTGGGGGGGAAGGCCGTCGACTGGCTCGATCCCAAGACGTTCCGCTACGAGATCCGCTACGAACAGGGAGAAAATTGACGGCGGTCGACGGTCTGGGGTCTTCGGTCCGCTGGGCTGTTACCAATTCCAACGAAAGTACTGCCAGGCCCGTGCCCCCTTCCCCTTGGGGAGTACGGGGTGGGGGGGCTGGTGGAGCGCCGGGTGCGGCCCCTTAGCTCGCCGCGCCCTCCGAACGCCCGGATCGCCGCCGGATCCCGAGGTTTCCGCTATCGTGGCCTGGATCGACGGGTAAGCGGCGGCATGAGAAGGCGCGGCGATCGGATGCCGCACTCGCGCCCGGCCGGAACCAGGCCCCCCACCCCGTACCCTGGCAATACGTTGGAAGGCCTTAGTAGGCGGACAGGCGGCTCTCGAGTTGCTGCCTAGCCCTCGGGGGGCATGGGGCCTGGTGGAGCGCAGGGAGGGAATGAGCGCGTCTCTTTCGGTGCCCTCCTCGCCGGGTCAGGGGCGGGCCGCCTCGGCCGCGATCCGGTCCACCCGGGCGACCAGCCCGGCCAGGACCTCCTTCCAGACCGGGCCGTAGTCGTAGGCCCAGCGGTCGTAGTCCTCCCAGCGCACCACGTGGGTGACCTCCACGGTCTCCCGCCGGACCACGGGCTGCTGCCCCTCCACGGAGGCCTCGATCTCGGCCGTGAGGCGCAGGGTCTTTCGGATCTCCTCGGGGATGGCCAGGTTGCTCTGGTCCAGGGCGAGGGGCCCGGGCATGCCCAGGGACGCCAGCCCCACGGGCGGGGCCCTTCTCTCCGCACCGATCTCGTCGTACCCGGCCTGCAGGTCCAGCACCGACACGTCCACCACGAGCGCCTGTCGGGCCGTGCGGGTGCCCCGGCCCCGGGCCCACCCCGCCAGGGCGCCCGACACGTCCTGGCCCACCCGCAGATGCACGTAGGTCTCGCCCGGCCCGGCGAGCACGGGGAACGGGTCGGGCACCCGGATCCGGGTCTCGACCGCGATCCGGTACGGAAGGGGGGCCTGGGGTTGCCGGGGTTGGGGCACGGTGGCGCAGCCGGCCGCCAGGGCGAACGCCGCAGCCACGACGGGCAAGGACGCAAACGGCTTCATGACGGGCCTCCTTGTTTTTCCCCACGGGCGGGGTCCGGTGTCGCGGCCTTCGGGGGGGACTCCCCTCCCAAGAGGCACGCGGCATCGCCGGCCGCCTCCTCCTCGCTGCCCAGCATCTGGGCCTCGTAGATGTACTCCGTGAGCCGTCGGCCCACCTCGGACGGGTCCATGTCGAGCCGGGCCATCCCGGCCTCCCGGGCGGCCCGGGCCACGGCCTCGGCCACCCGGGGGGGCACCGAGAAGTCCATGGCGTCGGGGATGATGTGGTCCGGAGCCAGCCGGTCCGGGGCCACGGCCTCGGCGATGGCGTGGGCCGCGGCGATCTTCATGGCCTCGTCGATCTGGCGGGCCCTGACGTCCAGGGCCCCCCGGAAGATGCCGGGAAACGCCAGGCAGTTGTTCACCTGGTTGGGAAAGTCGCTGCGGCCGGTGGCCACCACCGCTGCCCCGGCCTGCCGGGCCTCGGGGGGCAGGATCTCGGGCACGGGGTTGGCCAGGGCGAACACCACGGGGTCGTCGGCCATGGTGCGGATCATCTCGGGGGTGAGGGCCCCGGCCACAGACAGCCCGATGAACACGTCGGCCCCCCGGATCGCGGTGCCCAAGGGGCCCTTGATCCGGTCGGGGTTGGTCCGCTCGGCCACGGCGGCCTTGTAGGGATTCATCCCTTTCTTGCGGCCCCGGTACAGGGCGCCGGTGCGGTCGCACACCACGATGTTCTCCGCCCCCGCGTCCAGCAGGAGCCGGGTCACGGCCAGCGCGGCGGCGCCTGCTCCGTTCACCACGATGCGGGCCGAACCGAGGCTGCGGCCGGTCAGCCCCAGGGCGTTCAGCAGCCCGGCCAGCACGACCACGGCCGTGCCGTGCTGGTCGTCGTGGAACACCGGGATGTCCAGCCGTTCCCGGAGCTTTGCTTCCACCTCGAAGCACCGGGGGGCGGAGATGTCCTCCAGGTTGACCCCCCCGAACGCCGGGGCCAGGGCCTCCACGGCCCGGACGATCTCGTCCACCTCCTGGGTGGCCAGGCACAAGGGGAACGCCTCGACTCCCCCGAAGGTCTTGAACAGGATGGCCTTCCCCTCCATGACCGGCAGCGCGGCCCACGGGCCGATGTTGCCGAACCCGAGCACGGCCGAGCCGTCGGACACCACGGCCACCAGGTTCCCCTTGGCGGTGTAGTCGTACACCCGGCCGGGTTCGGCCATGATTTCCCGGGCGGGCTCCACGGCTGCCTTGGGGGAGTACAGGCCCACGAAGATGTGCTCGTCGCGGATGGGGATCTTGGGGGTGATCTCCACACAGCCGTGGTACTTGCGGTGGAGGTCCAAAGACTCCTCCTCCACCCCGACTCCCCGACGCACGCGGGCGTGGGGACCCATCTCGTACCAGGCCCGATCCCCCTCGTAGAGGAAGACCCGGAGCCGCTCCGCCACGGCGCCCGGCTCGGGCGCCGTGGCGGCCATGCCGGAGTCCACGGCGGCCCGGGCCACGGCCTCGGCGATGGCGGGGCCCACGAGCAGGTCCAGGGGGTCGGGTAGGATGTGGTGGGACGACAGGCTGTCGTCGTGGACCAGGCTGGCCACCGCGTCCACGGCCGCGTTGAGCATGGCCGTGTTGATGTCGGCGCACCGCACGTCCAGGCACCCGCGCAGGAACCCGGGGGTGACGGTGGACGACCGGATCTGCACCGGGAACACGCTGGTGCCCGAGGCGTACACGGCCGCGCCGGCCCCCTCGGCCTCGTCCGGGCCGATCTCGGGCTCGGGCAGGGCCAGCGCGAACACCACCGGCCGGTTCGCCATGGTCCGGACCATGTCGCCGGTGAGCACCCCGGGTGCCGACAGTCCGATGAACACGTCGGCGCCCCGGATGACCTCTTCCAGCGGGCCCCGCAGGCCCTCGGGGTTCGTGCGCCGGGCCAGCAGCATCTTGGCCCAGTTCATGTGCTCGAGGCGGCTCGGGTACAGGGCCCCGCGGGTGTCGCACAGCACGATGTTTCTCGCCCCCAGCCGCAGGAGCCGCCGGGTGGTGCCGGTGCCCGAGGCCCCGGCTCCGGCGATCACGATCTTCACCTCGTCCAGCCGCTTGCCCACCACCCGCAGGGCGTTCTTCAACGCCGCCGCCACCACGATGCCGGTGGCGTGCTGGTCGGAGTCGAACACCGGGATCGGCAGGGCCCGCCGAAGCCGGTACTCCACGGAAAAGCAGTCCGGAGCCCGGATGTCGTCCAGCACCACCCCTCCGAAGGTTGGGGTCAGCAGCCGGACGATCTCGGTCAGGTCGTCGGGGGTGTCGGCCCGCACGGCAAAGGGGAAGGCGTCGATGTTGGCGAAGGTCTTGAACGACACGGCCCGGGCCTCGAGCATGGGCAGGGCCGCCTCGGGAGGCACCCGGCCGATGCCGTAGAGGGCCGAGGCGTCGGTGACGAGGGCGATGCTGTCGGCCCGGCTGGTGAGCTCGAACGACTCGTTCTCGTCGGAGGCCACGGCCAGGCAGCAGGCCCCCACGCCGGGGGTGTAGAGGCGCGAGAGCACCGAGGTGTCACGGATCGGCACCTTGGACTGGATCCCGATGAGGCCCTGGTACTTGTGGCGGTAGTACAGGCTGGGCGGTCGGTCGTAGAAACGTTCCATCGGAAGGACTGCTCCTTACGTGAGACGTGGAAAGGCCGAAATGTCCGCCAGGTCCCTGCGGGCCCGGCAACGGCCAAGGGGGTTCTCATACCAAGTCACATTCGAAGCCAACGGCCCCCAAATCGCCCCTCTATGAGCGCATCTTGATCGCAAATTGGTATCAGTATTGACCCGGCGACAAGATAGGCCCGCTTTTCCCGAAGGGCGGGGCAAGGATTTCAGGAGACAGACTTCAGCGGACAGAGGACAGGTGTTCAAAAATGCTCCCCCGACTGCCGGGGTAGTCCCCCTCTGTCCACTGGCATCTGAATTCTGGCCCCTGATAAGGCC
>JALUTY010000114.1 GCA_027021615.1 bacterium
GACCCGATCATCGGCACCACCTTCATCGACGCCCTGTCCCTGTTCAAGGACGACCCCGAGACCCAGGGCATCGTGATGATCGGCGAGATCGGCGGCACGGCCGAAGAGGAGGCCGCCGAGTACATCAGGGAGAACATCGAGGTCCCCGTGGTCTCGTTCATCGCGGGCCAGACCGCGCCCAAGGGCAAGCGCATGGGCCACGCGGGCGCCATCATCGCCGGCGGCAAGGGCACGGCCGCCGAGAAGATGGCCGCCCTGGAGGCCTGCGGCGTCCACGTGGTCAAGAGCCCGGCCGGCATCGGAAAGGCCATGGCAGAGCTCCTGGGGTAGGCTTCGCCTTTCCCCGGCGCATCTCCTCGGCTTCGAAGCCTGAGCCCGGCCAGGGACGCGGCCGGGGAGGACATCCGGCAGGTTCTCTCCACCCTGACGAGCCTGCACATCCGGGGAGAGTACGACGGCTACCGGTGCCGGGGCGACCGCGACAACGTCGTGCTCGGCGCACCGCAGCCTTCGGGCGGGCGGATCCTGAACTTAGTTTTTGGAGCCGGGCGTTTTTACACTACACGGTGCCGCCCCATGGGGTCTTGGGGACCGGGGGGAGGTCCAGGGTCCGGAGAATCTGCGCCTGCCCCCTCGTGGGCCGGGTCGCCATACGCGTCGTGGTGGCTCCCACCACGAGCTCCACCACCCTGCTCCGCTGGAGGAGAGCCAGCGCGCGGGGCACCGACAGCCCCAGGGGCCGAAGCCGGTTTCGCATCCAGCGCTCCAGTTGCAGCGCCAGCACGCACACGAAGATGTGCGCACGGATCCGACGCTCGGTCCAGTGGTACGCGGGTCGCACCTTCACCGTGCTCTTCAGGCACCGCCACCCCCGCTCGATCTCCGCCAGCTCCTTGTACCGGGCGATGACCTCTTCGGGCGCAAGCTCCATGTCGGTGGTCTCCACCAGGAGCACCCCGTCGATCCTGGCCTCCCACAGCAGCGCCTTGCGGTTCTTGCTCACCTGGAGCCCCTCGGCCTCCGAGAGGGTGATGTCGTAGAACTTCAGGAGCCCTTTGTCCCGCAGGTAGTCCCGAATCCGATCGTACGTTCCCTGGGGGGTGGGCCGTTGGCCACGCCCCGACGGCCGAGCCAAGGCCTCCAGCCGTTGCCGGATCCATGCGTCGGCTTGGGCCAGCCGACGTTTGCGAGCCGCTTTCGTCTCCCGTGCGATCGTGGGAGAGTAGGCGATCACGAACCGCACCCCTTGCCGGACGTCTTCGAAGAACTGCTCCGTGTGTCCCTTTCGGTCGAACCGACGCCACAGCCGGCCGATCACCTCCCGCGCCACGGTGTTTCGGCGCAGGGGATGGGCCACGATGAAACCCACCCCTTCCGTGAGCAGACACTCCAGGTTGGCGTCCGTGAGCATGCCCCGGTCCCCCACGAAGATCACCCGCCCAATGTCGAAGCGCTTCTTCAGATCCCGCACCACCTCGGCCACCGTGGTCTTGTCCGCCGTGTTCCCGGGGAACACGTGGTGGCACAAGGGGATCCCCTCCCGGCTCATCACCACCCCGATCACCACCTGCCGCCGGTCCCCTCGACCGTCCCGGTGCAGGTCCTCCTCTTCCAGGGAACGGTCCCCCTCGAAGTAGGTGGACGTGATGTCGTAGAACACCAGGTCCTTAGCCTTGCCTTCCTCCAGAACCCGCCGGGCCACGGCCCGCTCCACCTCGTCCTTCTGCTCGATCAACCGGTCCATCGCCCGGAGCAGGTGGTGGTACGACGGGGCCTCCCCCAGACCGAACACCCCGTCCATCCAGTCGAGCAGCGCCCACTTGCTCGTGGGCTCACACAGACGGTTCACCACCAAGAGCCGAATCATCTCGGCAGCCCCGAAGGACGATCGGCCCACGAGGCCCGCTTCCCCCATGGCCTCGCTCAATCCCAACCGATCCCACACCCCGGCCACCGCGTAAACGTGGCCGAAATCCCAGGCCTTCAGAGCGGTAGCAAAGCCGGCCGCCCCGGTCTGGCCCTTCGCTCGCCCCTTGCCCGCCCCCCGGATCTCCAGGGCCGCGCGCAAGAACCCTTCGCCCAGCTTCTGCAGAGTGTCCGTCCCGAGCTTGTCCAGGGGGCCGAGGTTCAGCAGGACACGATTTCGGGGGGCATTGCCTTTCGCCGGATCCCGGTAGCTCTCGCATACCTGGACCGAGGTGTAGACCTTGCCGCGCTGCTTCTGGCGATGGAGCCGAACATACATAACCTACATGATACACCCACAAGCTCATTTGGCAAGCCAGATAGACAGCATATTATTCCCTACCTAGCTGACGGTGAAAATGCATTTCTGCCGCGATGGCAACGGGTTAGACTCCGCTTCTTGCTCCGGGGGTGTCAAGCTCGTTGGGGGCAATTCAAAATTACGAATGACAAACGGCTGTGCGTCGGCAGGAAGTATTTTTTTTTTTTTTTTTTTTTTTTTTTTTTTTTTTTTTTTTTTTTTTCAAATATTTGAAAATCAACCAATATAAAATAGAAAAGTTTCTTTAGTATGTGTGGCGTCGTTTCGATAAGGACCCCAGCACTTGCGGTTGCTACAAAAAGCAACCTGGACAGGTGGGCGCCTGGCACATGTAGCTGGCACATGCTGGCAGACCTCTTCTCTCGGCTTGCGCCAGGGGGCGGTTTATAAGGCGCTTACGCATAGGCGTTTGTGCAACCTGAATATTCTAGATTTATAGTAAAAGCGTCGTTGTTTTTTTGGTAATGGAGAGGGAATCAGTTGCGTTTTGCCGCCGCCAATAACGAGGGAAAACTTCGTTTCGAAGCAAGGGAACCTTTTCGGATCCTCGTGGTGGACGATAATGCCCGTTTTAGAGAGATGATGTCGCGATGCCTGAAGAGGTTGGGGCATGAGGTGGTCACCGCGGTCGATGGGTTCAGGGCATGGATGTGTTTCCGTGAGACACCTTTTCCGATCGTGGTGGCAGATCTTCGCATGCCGGGACTGAATGGGATCGAACTTTTGAAGAAAATCAGGCTCGAATGCCCTGAGACAGAGGTCATATTGGTGTCTGGACTCGCGGAAATATCCATCGTGATCGAGGGACTTCGGTGGGGAGTTGCGAATTTCATTGTGAAGCCCTTTACTGAGTCCGAGTTTGTCCGACAATTGGAACCCAGTTTCTACCGGCTGACTTTAGCGCTGGAGCGAGCAAAAGTCAAAGAGGAACTTTATAGTTTACAGAAAAGAGAGGAGAGAGAGTGCCGGATGCTAGCGCTCGGGCGCCTCATTTCGGGTTTGGTTCGTGAGATCAACACACCGTTGGCCTTCGTTAGTACGAAGGCACAGTTGCTGCGGGGATTTTGCGATGAGATCTACAGGCAGGTGTCGGAGGGTGCTTCTCCCGACAAACGGGCCTTAGAGGAAATGCAGGGATTGCTTAAAAACCTCTGCCGCGGGGTTGATCGGATCGAAGCATTGATCGAGTCCGTTCGCATCTTCGGGCGGGCGCCAAGGGGATATTGCCCCGAAACCGTGTTGGTTGAACTCATGCGGTCCGCCTTCCAGGAGTCGCTTGCGAGGAAACCTCGGGAAGTCAACGCCGAGTTTCTGCCTCCTCCGGAGAGTTTCCTAGTCGAGGTGCACAAGACGGAAATGATCGGTTGCTTCGTCAATCTGTTGGTGAATGCATTTGAGGCCGCCGGGTACGGTGGATCCACGGTCCGGTTCTTTACGCGGGAGATCCCCTACGGAACCCCTGCGTTCTTCGGTCTGGTGGAGGTGGTCATCGAGGACGACGGCCCAGGGATCCCTCAAGCGGTCCTCGACGAGATGTTCATCCCGTTTTTCACGACGAAAGAACAGGGAACCGGCCTTGGGCTCAGCATCGCGTATGAGGCGGCAAAGCGCAATGGGGCCCAAATGGAAGTCGAAAGCAGGGAAGGAAGGGGAACCGTTATGACGGTCCGGCTGCCACTCCGATTCGCCGACAACGCCAACGTCGTCGGGGAGCGAAACAGAAAGATGAACAGCCCGGAGAAAAATCTCAGGGGGGCTGCTGACACAAGGTGTTCTGGCAAGGCCGATGCGCAAGACGTCGGATAAAGTGGATTCGCGCAGGTAGGGTGATTTTTTCAGTCACATCACGAGAAAGCCTTGCCTTCAAAGGCCATAATGGAGACAGGAGCTTTTGTGATCCAGCAAAAAGGTCGCGGACACAACTGGATCCCGCACGCCGTCACCTTCAGGAAGGAGCAATCGCAATGGCACTGAAAAAGCACACTGCACTGGGTTCCGACACGGCGAGCAAGCCGAAGGTGACCTCTGAGCAGAGGCTGGAGGCTGAGGAGAAACGCCGACGCGCGCGTACCTTGGCCAAGAAGCAGCAGGCGGCCGAGCGGATTTCCGCGGCATCGACCCAGCTGGCATCCGCAGTTTCCGAGGCCGTGGCCGCCCAAGAGGAACTGAACCGTTCCATGGAGCAGATCGCAGGAGGGGCCGAGCAAGCCGCCGGCGCATGTCAGGAGAGCCTGGCCGCGATGAACCAAGTGGACGGCCGGCTGCGACAGCAAGGCGAGGTGGCCGAGCTGGCGCGAAGAAAGAGTACCGAGCTCCAGGGGATGATGGATCGGGTAGGAAGCGAGATCACATCTCTGGTGGAGAACGTCAAGGTGGGGGCCAAGCGGCAGATGAAATCGGTGAAACGGATCGGCGAACTGGAGCAGCAGGCCGGCCGGATCACCGAGGCGGTGAAGGCGGTGATGCGAATCGCGGATCAGACCAACCTGCTTGCTCTGAATGCCGCGATCGAGGCGGCCCGGGCGGGGAAACATGGAAAGGGGTTCGCAGTGGTGGCCGACACGGTCCGGGGGTTGGCCGAGACCTCGGCCAAGAATGCGGCCAATATCGACGAGTTGATCCAGCAGGTACAGGAAAAGACGCAAGCGGTGTCCGGGGGGGTGCGGGCAGCGGCGGAGTCCGCCCGAGCCGAAGTGGAAAAGGGCGCAGCCGTTGCGGAGCAGCTCGCGAAGATCAAGTCTCAGACGGAGAAAATCCGGGCCGCCGCTGACGAGATCGCCCAGGCCGCCGCCGAGGCCTCCCTGGCGGGGGAGCAGGCCCAGAAAGGCAGCGAGCAGATCGCGGCGGCAGCGGAGGAACAGTCGTCGGCTTGTGAGGAGTGTCTCAAAAGCCTGGAGCAACAAGCGCAGGCGCTTTCCGAGAGCGAGAAGGCGGCCCAGGAGTTGGAGGAACTGGCCGACGAACTCAAGAGCAGCACCGACATTGCCAAGAGCGCGGAGGAAGTTGCTGCAGCCGCGGAGGAACTTTCGGCAGCGGTGGAGGAGATCAACCGGGCCTCAGCAGAGATCGTGACAGCGATAGACCAGATCAGCCGGGGTGCCGAGCAGCAGGCCTCCGCAGCGGAGGAGGCCGTGGCCGGAATCGCCCAGATCGAGAAAAGCGCCAACGTGGCGGAAGCAAAAGCTCGGGAAGGGGCGGACGCTGGCGCGGAGATTGTTGAGCTCGTGGCAGAGAACAAAAAGCTCGTGGAGGAAATGATAGAGGGGATTCGGGAATCGGCTCGAACCGGACGGGCAAACCTGGAGGCGATCCAGGAGCTCGAGGCGTTGAGCCGCCGGATCGACAAGATCGTGGATGGGATCGCGACGGTAGCGATCCAGACGAGCATGCTGGCGGTTACGGGTGCGGTGGAAGCGGCCCGGGCCGGAGAGTTTGGGAAGGGGTTCGCCGTGGTGTCCACAGACATCCAGAACTTGGCCACGGACGCGGCCCAGAACGCCGAACAGATCAAGGATCAAGTGAAAGCGATCCAAGATCACGTGGGGATCGTGCGTACCGAGCTGAACGAGATCGCAGACGTGTCCCTAGCCGAGGCCGAAAAGGCTGCCATCGTGAGCGAGAATCTGGTGGTGGCGGAGAAGGAGACCAAGGTGGTTTTGAGTGGGAACCGCGAGGTTCTGGAAGGCACCACAGAGATCGCGGCCGCGGTCACCCAAGCGAAGAAAGGGATGGAGCAGATCAGCGCGGCGGCAGAAGAGGCGAGCCAGGCGACGGCCCAGTCGTCGGCTGCAGCCCGGCAACTCTCTCAAGGGGCGACCGAGCTTGCAGCGGCGATCGAAGAGATCGCATCGACCGCCGACGAGCTCCAGGCCGGGTAGACGGTGCGTCCGGTCCTCCTCGACCACATCGCTTGCCTTGATGGAGAGTGGACCCATGGATTCCATGACGAGCATTCCCGAGGAGCCCTCCCGGTCTCCGATACTCGCGGCCGACGGTCCCCTCGGGGAGGAGCAGGCCGTGGGCCAATATGTGACGTGCTACGTGGGGGACGAGTGCTTTGCGTTTCCCATGGAGTCGGTGCTGGAGATCATCCGCCTGCCCGACGCCGTGCGCGTACCCCTCGCCCCTTCGTGTCTTCGGGGGCTGGCAAATTTGCGGGGAGCGGTGCTGCCCGTGGTGGATCTTCGAATGCTTCTGGGGTTGGCCGTGGCGGAACCCACCGACGCCACCCGGGTGGTGGTGGTGGATTGCGGCCGGCCGATCGGATTGATCGTTGACCGGATGGAGCGGGTGATCGGCGTGGAACCCGAGCGGATTGAGCCCTCGGCGGACGTGCGAACCACGGTCGATACGGAGCTTCTGGCCGGGGTGATCAAACCGCCAGGGGGCGAGGGCGCATTGATCCAGCTTCTGGACGCCCAAGCCCTGGTCGCGCGGGAGTTCAGCCTGAACGCGCAAGGGCCCAACGGGGTTTCGGGTGGTCCGGGTGTGGAGGTGGGGGCCGATCGGCCTGGCACGAAAGATGAGGATGAGGTCGAAGGGCAGCAGTTGGTGAGTTTTGGAGTGGACCAAGAGACGTACGCGTTCGAGATCTCAGAGGTGCAGGAGATCGTGCGGGTACCGGACGAGATCAGCAGGGTTCCGGGAGCAGGGGACCACGTGCTGGGCATCATCGACCTCAGGGGGCGGGTTCTGCCCCTGGTGAGCCTTCGGAGGCTGTTTGGTTTGGGGGAGGTTCCTCTGGATGACAACCATCGGATTCTCGTGGTGAGCGTGGAAAGCGAGGCGGCCCGGGCCCCCACGGTGGGGGGGGTGGTGGTGGACCGGGTGTACGAGGTGTTCCACACGCCAGAGGAGGGTCTGGAGCCGGTTCCTGCTTTCTTGGAAAAGCAGGGTGTGGAGGGCGTTCAGGCAATTTGTCGGCTGGCGAACGACAACCGGCTTGTCTCGGTGCTGACCGGCCAGACGCTGTTCCGCCATCCGAGCGTACAAGAGGCGCTTCGCGCCCAGAAGGAGGGTGAGGAAGTGCACGTCGACAAGAGGCCCTCGTGCTCCGAGGCGGGGGGGGACGAAAATCTGCAGTTCGTTGTGTTTCGGCTCGCGGGTCAGGAGTACGGGGTGGAAATCGGGTGTGTACAAGAGATCATCTGGGTGCCCGAGGAGATGAGCCGGGTGCCGAAGACCCCGGAGTTCATCGAAGGGGTGGTGAACCTACGGGGAACGGTGCTACCGGTGATGGACATGCGCACGCGGTTCGGGCTGGAGAAAATGGAGAGGAACGACGGACAACGCATCTTGGTGCTCAACCTCGAAGGGACGCGCACGGGCTTCATCGTGGACGCCGTGAGCGAGGTGCTTCGGGTACCTGCGGACAGTGTGGAAGCTGCACCTCGGCTTTCCGAAGCGCAGACCCGCATCGTGGCACACGTGGTGAACCTCAAAGAGCACGGGAGAGTGATTCAGATCCTTGAGGCGCGGGAGCTACTGGCTGCCGGGGAACACGAGGCTGTGGCCTCTGCGATGGCGCAAGAAGCGGCAACGGACACGTGAAGGTACGGAGCTCGATAAAGATGGGCGCGAGATATAAGGTCCTCGTGGTAGACGACTCAGCGCTGATGCGCAAATACCTGCGTCAGATGCTGGAGACGCAAGAGGACTTCGAGGTGTACACGGCCCGCGACGGCGAGGACGCCCTTCGTCGGATCCAGGAGGTCGACCCGGATGTGGTGAGCCTGGACATCAACATGCCGGTGATGGACGGTCTCACCTGTCTGAGCCACATCATGACGGAGTCACCGCGGCCGGTGGTGATGGTTTCGTCCCTCACCGAGAAGGGGGCCCTGGCCACGTTCGAGGCCCTCGAGCTGGGCGCTGTGGACTACCTGGCCAAGCCGGACGGCACCGTGTCGCTCCAGATCAAAGACCAGGCCGACGAGTTGATCCGAAAGGTGCGGGCGGCGCTCGGGGCGAAACGCCGCCCGCGGCGCAGCTCTGGGGAGCGGGTCCATCCCCCTCCGGAAAGACTAAGGAAGCCTCTGGCCGCTCCAGAGCCGGCAGAGAGGGCCCCGGAGGGCCTCGTTCTGATCGGGGTGTCCACGGGCGGGCCCCGGACCCTGGAGGAGATCCTTCCGGATCTGCCGGCGGATTTCCCGCTGCCCGCACTGGTGGCCCAGCACATGCCGGGCCACTTCACGCGGGTGTTCGCGGAGCGGCTGGACCGCCGGTGCGCGCTGCGCGTGAAAGAGATTCGGGGTCCGAGCCTTTTGGAAGCCGGGACGGTGTGGATCGCCCGGGGGGACGCCGATGTGGTGCTGAGCCGCCGGCGAAAAGGGCTCGTCGCCCTGGGCGTGCCGGCGGACGAGCGGTGTCTGTGGCATCCCAGCGTGGATCGCATGGTGCGCTCGGCCTTAGAGCACGTGCCGGCCGACCGGCTGATCGCGGTGGAGCTCACGGGAATGGGGGACGACGGTGCCGAGGCCATGGCAGAGGTGCACCGTCGGGGCGGGCGCACGGTGGCCGAGTCGGAGGATACGGCCGTGGTTTTCGGGATGCCCAAGGAGCTGATCGAGCGGGGGGGCGCCGACAAGGTGCTCCCGTGCCATCGGATCGCCCGGCAGCTCGTGCAGTGGGCCTACGAGGGAAGTGGAACGGCCGAGGCGGCCAAAGGCTGAAACGAGGAAACCGATGGGACTGGTCAAAGCGGACGGGAAGCCGGCGGCAACGTCAAAGCCGAGCCCCCGCAAGTACACACGGGATCTCACGGGCCTGCTGGCCGAGCTCAACGACCAGCAGCCCAAGGCCCGGAGGTGGGCGGCCCGGGACCTGGTGGCCTACGGCGAAGAGGCGGTGGGGGCCCTGTGCGAGCGGCTCCGGACCGAGCCCGAGCCTTCGGTGCGCGAGGCCCTGTTCGATGCCCTGCTGGCCATCGGGGGCGATGCCGTGGTCGAGGGCCTGATTCCCCTGCTGAGAGGGGAGGACGCGGGGCTGCGAAACGGTGCGGTGGAGGTGCTGGGGCAGCTCCCCGAAGCCGTGGGCCCCCGGATGGAAGTTCTGCTGGCCGACCCGAACCCGGACGTGCGGCTGTTCGGCCTGGACATCCTCCGAGACCTGCCCCACCCGGAGGCGCCCCGATGGCTGATGGGGGTGTTGGAGCAGGACCCCCACGTGAACGTCGTCACCGTGGCCCTGGACCGATTGGCCGAGGTGGGCACCCCCGAGATGACCCCGGCGGTCCGGGCGGTGAAAGACCGGTTTCCCGACGAGCCGTTCGTGGCCTTTGCGGTGGACACGGCGCTCGATCGGATCCTCGGGGGCGAATGAGAGATGGCCCGTGCGGCGGCGACGCAACCGCGCTGCGGCGAGCTCCATATCACCGATGCGGAGTTTGACCGGTTTCGAGACTTTTTCTATCGCAAAACCGGGATCCGGTTCGAGGATTCCAAGCGCTATTTCGTGGACAAGCGCCTGATCCAGCGGATCGAAGGAACGGGGCATAGGGGCTTCCGGGATTACTTCGCGTTCATGCGGTTCCAGGCATCTGGGGAGGAGTTCCAGGAGCTGGTGAACCTGATGACCGTGAACGAGACCTACTTTTTCCGGGAGGAGTATCAACTGAGGTGCATGGTGAGCGACCTGCTGGGCGAGGTGCTCCACTACAAACGGGCGGGCGAGACGGTGCGGATCTGGTCGATGCCGTGCTCCACCGGGGAGGAGCCCTACTCCATCGCGCTGTACCTCCTGGAGTACTGGGACCTGATCGACCGGGTGGACGTGGAGATCGTGGCCTCAGACATCGACACCCGGGCTCTGGAACGGGCGAAGCAGGGGCTATTCTCGAAACGATCGGTGAGCCATCTGCCCCGCTGGATCTTGGGCAAATATTTTGAGCCCGCCCCGGGTGGGTATCATCGGCTGTGCGACGACCTGCGGGCCAGCGTGAACTTCCGGCGGATCAACCTGTGTGACCTCAACGAGACGAAGGGGATGCGCAACTTCGACCTGATCTTCTGCCGGAACCTCTTGATTTATTTCGACGAGGCGTCCCAGAGGCTGGCGGTTCAGACCCTGTACGACGCCCTCAACCCTGGGGGATTCGTGCTGCTGGGGCACTCGGAGTCCATGAGCCGGATCACCTCCGTGTTCAAGGTGCGCCGGTTCCGGGACGCGGTGGTGTACCAGAGGTCGGCCTGAACACAGGGAGAAAACCGGGCATGAGACGAGCGCTGATCGTGGATGACGCGGTGACGGTGCGCCTGTACCACCGCAAGATTTTGGAGGAGGCGGGGTTCCAGGTGGAGGAGGCGGAAAACGGTGTGGAAGCCCTGGAGAAGGCTCTGGTGACCCCCTACGACCTCCTGCTGGTGGACGTGAACATGCCCAAGATGGACGGGTACACCCTGCTGAGGGAGGTGCGCAGCACCCCGGAGCTCGAAGGGGTGCCGGCGATCATGATCAGCACCGAGTCCGAAAAGCACGACCGGGAACATGCCTACCGGGTGGGGGCCAACCTGTACCTGGTGAAGCCGGTGCGGCCGGAGGCGTTCAGGCTGCTCGCGGCCCTGATGGCGCGGAACGGAGAGAGCCGATGAACCCGTTGCTGGCCGAGTTCATCACCGAGACCCGGGAGCTCCTGGAACGGGTGAGCCAGGGGTTCCTGGTCCTGGAACGCAACCCCGGCGACGCCGAGGCGCTGAACGGGCTGTTCCGGGGAATGCACACGATCAAGGGCTCGTCGGGGATCTTTGAGGAGCTGGGGTCGCTTACCCGGTTGGTGCACGCGGCGGAAGACGTGCTGGATGGGGTGCGACAAGGCCAGCAACAGCTTACCCCCGAGGGGGCGGACATCTTTTTCGAGATCCTGGACCAGGTGGCCACCTGGGTGGACGAGCTGGAAGCATCGGAAACCTTGGGGCCTGGTGCGGGAGAGGCCAGTGTCCAACTGGTGAGGCGGCTTCGGCAGTGGGCCTCCGGCGGGGGCGGCCGGGCGGAGGCGAAGCCCGGGCATGAAGCCCCACGAGAAACCGACGCGCTGCCCTCGCAGGAGTCCGGGGAAAACAATGAGGGCGTGCGCGAGCTGCCGTGGGCGGCGGAGGTTCCGGAGGCACTGCGGAGGGAGTGGTTCCGGGCGGCTGCGGAGGGGGCAGGGCGGCCGGTGGTGGTCACCTACACGCCGGACGAAGCGTGCTTTTTCGCGGGGGACGATCCGTTTCACACCGTCCGAAACGCGCCGGGTGTGGCGTGGGGCACGGTGCAGGCGAGGGAACCTTGGCCCGACCTGGGGGAGCTGGATCCGTACCGGTGCGTGCTGGAGTTTCGGCTGGTGTGTACCGCGCCGGAGGGGGAGGTGGAAGAGTGGTTCCGATACGTGGCCGACCAGGTGCGCGTGGAGACGGTGGTGCCGAGCGCGTGGGTGCGACCCACGGGAGAGCCTTCCGACCCGGAGCCCTTTGGTGCGTTCGTGCACGACGCCCGGGAGTGGGCGCGGGGCGGTCGGTGGGAGAATCTGCGGCGGGCCGTGGGTACCGCCCTGGGGGTGGCCGGCCCGGAGCTCCTGAGTGCCTCGGCCTTGCGGTGGCTCGACACCGTTCTGGCCACCTCCGATCCGGATCCAGGGCTCGTGGAGTGGCTCATCGAGTGCGTGGCCCGGGGCGAGGTGCCGCCCGAGGGACGGCAAGGGGAGGCGGGCCGCCCCTCCGGAGCCGGTGTCTCGGCCGGGGAGCCGGCGGAGACCGGGGGGAGCGGCACGTCCCCGGCTCCCTTGGGGGATGGCCATCCGGATCTCGTGGCGGCGGCGGTGGAGATCCTGGAAGCCCAGCGCACCCTGCTGGCGAGCCCTGTAGACCCGGGAATCCGGCGCGGCGTGTTGCGGTCGGTGGCCCGGGTGGCGGAATCGGTGCTGATCGGGGTGGGGCAGACAGAGGTGGCTGCCCGGGTGTCGGCCGCCTTGAAGGCCTCCCAAACCCAGGGCGGGGGGGAACCGCTGCGGGAGGTGCTCCAGGACGCCCTGGCTCCCCTGGCCGCCGGCCTGGCCGGCCCGGAGGAGGACGAGGCCCCGTCCCAAACCCCGGCCAAGAAGCCGGAGGGCCCCGTCCCGGAGCCCGGGGGGAACGGCGGCCAGAAGGTACGGGTGCTCCGGGTGGACCAGGCCCGCATCGATGCCCTGATGGACTTGGTGGGGGAACTGGTGGTGGCCAAGAACGCCCTGCCGTTTCTGGCCCGAAAGGCAGAGGACGTGTTCCAGGTGCGGGAGCTGGCCCGGGAGATCAAGAACCAGCACGCGGTGATCAACCGGATCGCCGAGGAACTCCAGGGTGCGGTGATGCAGGTGCGGATGGTGCCCGTATCGCACACGTTCCAGCGGTTTCCCCGGCTCGTAAGGGATCTGTCCCGGAAGCTGGGCAAAAAGGTACGCCTGCTCATGGAAGGGGAGGAGACCGAGGCCGACAAAAACGTGGTGGAAGATCTGACCGAACCCCTTGTGCATCTGATCCGCAACAGCATGGACCACGGAATCGAGCCCCCGGACGAGCGCCTCGCGGCGGGGAAGACTGAGGAGGGAGAGATCCGGCTGCGGGCGGTCCAGCTCGACGACCAAGTGCTGATTGAGGTGATCGACGACGGGCGGGGGATGGACCCGGAGCACCTGAAGCGAAAAGCCTACGAGAAAGGGATCCTCAGCGAGGAGCGGCTCGACACCATCACGGACCAGGAGGCGTTGCACCTCATCTTTGCGCCGGGGTTCAGCACGGCGCCGCAGGTCTCCAACGTGTCGGGCCGGGGGGTGGGCATGGACGCGGTGCGGGCCATGGTGGACCGGGTCGGTGGCTCGGTGGCCGTGGAGAGCGAGCCAGGGCGCGGCACCTGCATTCGGTTGAGCCTGCCCCTGTCCATGGCGGTGACCCGGGTGATGATCGTGGAGGTGGGGGGCCAGATGCTCGGGGTGCCCATCGAAAGCGTCGTAGAGACCGTGCGGGTGCCGGCCGACGGGATCCACCGAATCAAGGGCCGGGAAACAGTGGTACTCCGGGATCGGCTGGTGCCCTTGTGCCGGCTGGGGCGGGTTCTCGCCCTGGGGCGAGAGACCGCCGATGGGCGGGACGAAGAGGCGGTTCTGGTGGTGCAGGTGGGCGGGAACGAACTGGGCCTGGTGGTGGACCGGTTCCACGAGGGGGTGGACATCATCCTGAAGCCGCTCGAGGGCATCCTGGCCGGGTTCCGGTTGTACGCCGGCACGGCCCTGCTGGGAGATGGGCGCGTTCTGCTGGTGCTGAACCTGCGGGAGTTGGTGGCATGCCTATAACCTTCAAAAAAACGGTGGCAGTGCTGGAGGGGGTGTGCGCCGTGGAGGATGCCGAGGGACTGCTGGCGTGGCTCCAGTCCCACCCCAGAGGCAAAGTGAACCTGAAGCGGTTCGAGCACCTGCACACCGCCGTGCTCCAGGTGCTGATGGCTGCCTCGCCAACCATCTCGGCCTGGCCCGAGGATCCGGATCTGGTGCAGTGGTTGCGGTGTGTAGGGATTCCCGGCGGCACGTGAGAGGGCACGGATGAGAGGGGTCACCGCCCTCGTGGTGGCGGTGGCCAACCCCCAAAAGGGGAGCACCGGAAAAGGTGGCCATCGTGGTCAACCTGGCCGTCGAGTGGGGTCGGAGGAGGTACCGCACCCTGGTGGGGGACCTGGACACCCAGGCTCACGCAAGGATCGGGGTGGGCTGCGGGACCTGCGACCGATCGGCCCCCGCGTGCCACGGGGTCTTCCGGGATCCGGGGTTCCGGCTGGCCGAGGCGCTCGAGGCGGGGAGACCCGTGTGCGGGTTCGCGCTCCGGAGCGGAGGAGCGCTGGGATACCGGATCTTTGCAGAGGGAATCGAAGCCCTGTGGACCTGAAGGGGGAGCCGAAACCTGGGAGGGAGCCATGAAGACGATCCTGTTGGTGGACGACTCGAGCACGATGCGGATGAGCATCGCCTCGGTTCTTTCCAAGGCGGGGTACCAGGCCGAGGATGCGGCTGACGCCGAAAAGGCCCTGGCCAAGCTCAAGGGGGGCCTGAAGCCCCACCTGATCATCACCGACCTCAACATGCCCGGCATGGACGGGATCAACCTAATCCGGGAGGTGCGTAAGGTGCCGGGCTTTCGGTTCGTGCCGATCCTCATGCTCACCACCGAGTCTCAGCAATCCAAACGCCAAGAGGCTCGGACGGCCGGTGCCACGGGATGGCTGGTGAAACCGGTTTTGGCAGATGATCTCTTGAAGGTTATCAAACAGGTCGTTCCGGGCGCCTAATGTCAGGATGTGATCCTCCGGCTAAGTTCCGGTGGTGGGCCATCGTTTTCAAGGGAGAGACCAGCTGCGTCGCCGAAGGCTTTGCATGAGGATATAGATTGGCGAAAAAAAAAGAGGTTTTTGTGCGATCGCTGTTTTCTACAGGCCTTTTCACCTTCTTCTCCCTAGCACGCGGGGAGAAGGGGCAAAAAATGGATGCTTCCAGGTACCTACTTCTGACCCGTCGTTTCGCCAGATTTGTCGGCGGGGTGCTCCTGCTGGTCTCCGCGGGTAACCTGGGGTTTCTGGCCTGGGAGGGCACGGAAACGATGGGCCTCGGAGGGGGGGACGCCCTTTTGGGGGCGCTTTTGGAGGCTGGCCTTGCCGGAGCCCTGGGAGCCGCTTTCTTGGTGCTCTCGGCACGCCGCTTCCCCCTGCTGGAAGGTCTCGCGCGCGACAGCGAAGAGTTGTCCGAAACCAGGGAGGCCAGCCAGGCCGCAGCGGATGCCCTGGAGGGATACACCAAGGTCATGGAGGTGCTGCGAGGCCAGCTCTTGGGGGTTGCCGGGGTTACCGAGGTGGCGGCCCGGGACATTGCAGAACGCCTAAAAGGTCTGGATGCCCTAGTGGGGGTGATGACCAACAACATCTTCGCGGCCATGGAGGAGATCCAGACCCTCTCGCGCAGGATGCGAGAGGATCGGGAGAAAAACATTCAAGCTGTGCAGGGCTTGGAGGCCTATTTGGCTAACCGCCAAACCGCACTGGAAAAGGAGTGGCGCCATATCGAGGAGGTACTGGATCGAGCCGAGGATCCGCGCAATTTCACAGAGGTGGTGGAGGACATTGCAAGCCAGACGAACTTGCTGGCCCTCAATGCGGCCATCGAGGCAGCCAGGGCCGGAGACGCTGGGAGGGGTTTTGCGGTGGTGGCGAAAGAGATTCGGGACCTATCCCAGAAATCCGCCAAGGCGGCGCAGCGGATCGAACGGGGGCTTTCCGAGCTGGTGGCGACGGTGCGCACCAAGTTTGGGCATCAACTTCAGGACGAAGGGCGGAACGAACAGATCCGTGGGTTGAGGAAGGCCGGCGAGATGCTGCGGGGGCTAGGTGAGGTCGCCTCCGAGGTGCCATCCGTCGTCCAGGAAGTCCTCGCAAGCACACGAGAAGCCAACAGGGAACTGGGGCGGCAGGTGATGGAAGGGCTTGCAAGTATCCAGTTCCAGGACATCGCCCGCCAACGGCTCGAGCAGGTGGACGGAGCGCTGGATGAAATGAGCAAGCACGCGGATCGGTTGCTCAGGCGGTTGCGGACCGGTGGTGGGGACCCTGTTCCCCCCTTCGCCCCGGATGGCCTGGTTTTGGGCTACACGATGGAAGAGCAACGTGTAATTCACGACCGAGCCACGGGGGTTGCCGGGGCAAGCCCGGCTGAAGAGGGGCCCAATATTGAACTGTTTTGACAGTAGGTTGCGTTTAAGTTGAGTTCAAATCTGGATTTTAGCGGCTCAAACACTCGTGTCCAAGCAAGAACCCTCCCGAGCGAAAGCCTGGGCGAGGTCTCTGGTCGGCAGCGTGTCTCCATGGGATCCACGTGGTGGCACAAGGGGATCCCCTCCTGGGTCATCCCCACCCCGATCACCACCTGGCGTCGGCCCCCTCGGCCGTCCCGGCTGTACCCGTACCGGCGAAGGTCGTCCTCGCCGTTCGAGGATCGGTTCCCCTCGCGGTTCACCACCAGAAGCCGGATCATCTCCGACGCCCCGAAGGAGGACTGGCCCTCCAGGCCACTCTCCCGCGGGGCCTCCGTCAACCCGAGGCGATCCCACAACTCGCCCACCGCGTACACATGACCATGATCTCAAGCGCTTAGCCCGCATGATTCATGAGCGTTCGTCGCGAAACCGTCGAGTGTGCGTCAGATCGGGGCAAGCACGAGCACACGAGGGGCGCAGGCGTACGGGACGGTACGTCGAGCCCCGAGGCACGAGCACGCCCCGAGATGGCGTGCAGTCGGCGGTTGCAGCGGAAGGCTTCATGAATAATGCGGGTTAGGGCAAGAGCTTCTCCGGCAGGCTTCCTCTCCCCCACCTTCAAGAAGTGTCAAATCCGAGGTGCTCGCCCATCGCCCGGCTCTTTGAACCCTGGCGCTACCCGCCGAACGCGGCGTTGGGCAGGAACAGGGCGATCTGCGGGAACACGACCAGGAGCACCGTGACCAGGAGCAGGATCAGGATGAACGGCGGGGTGTGCCGTATGACCTCCAGGTACGGTCGACGAAAGATGAGCTGGGCCGTGAAGATGTCGCACCCGAACGGGGGCGTCGCCGACCCGATGGCGGCCTGGAGGGTCACCAGGGTGCCCAGGAGCACCGGGTCCACCCCGGACTGGACCACGTAGGGCTGGAAGATGGGGCTCAGGACGTAGATCGCCACGATGGGGTCCACGAACATGCAGGCAACGAAGTACGAGACCACCACGACCACGATGACCCGCAGCACCGAGGCATCCGTCCCGAACATCAGCGGCAGAAACGCCTGGGGGATGCGCAGGAAGCTGATCGTCCAGGAGAACGCCTGGCCGGCCCCCACCAGGATGAACACCACCCCGGTGATCACGCCGGTCTGGAGGAAGGCATCCTTGACGGCGTCCAGGGTGAGGCTTTTGTAGAGCAGGGTTTCCAGGGCAAGGGCGTAGGCCACTGCGGCGGCCGCCGCCTCCGTCGGGCTGAAGATCCCCGAGTAGATCCCCCCCACGATCAAGATCGGAAACCCCATGACCGGAAAGGCGTCCTTGACGGCAGCGATCCTCTCCGCGCGGCTGGCCTTGGGCAGCCGACCCACGTTCCGCTTCTTGGAGTAGAGGTAGCAGTAGAGCGAGAAGAGGAGAAAGATCAGGATGCCCGGCCCGATGCCGGCGAGAAAGAGCTGCCCGATCGACGTGCTCGTCGCCACCCCGTACACGATGAACCCGATGCTCGGGGGGATCAGAAACGCGATGTCGCTCGCATTGATGATCAGCCCCAGGGTGAAGGGGCTCGTGTACCCCGCCTCCAACAGCATCGGCCGCATCGTCCCCCCGATGGCGGCGACCGTGGCCTGGGTGGAGCCCGACACGCTGCCGAACAACGTGCAGCTGGCGTTCGTGGTGATGGGGAGGCCGCCGGGGATGTGGCCCACGAAGGCCTTGACCATGCGGATCAGCTTCCCGGCCGCCTCGCCCGCGGTCATCAGGCTGGCGGCCAGGATGAACATGGGCACGCAGACCAGGGCGGGGGGCGTGACCCCGGTGAGTACCTGCTGCACGAGCACGGTAAAGGGCATGTGCGGCATGTACAGGGTCATGTACAGGATCAGCGACCCCAGCAGCACGACCATGAAAGGAAACCCGAAGAGGAGCATGAAGACCAGGCTGAACCCCAAGACTTTCACGATGCGCCTCCTCTGACGTCCCGGGCCGGGATCCTGATGCGCCGGGCGGGCACGGTGTCCGGAACCGACCCGCCTCCTGACCGTGCAGTCGTTGCGCCGCGCTGCTCTACGTTTCCGGAATGTCTTCGTACTCGCTCTGCTGGTCGGCCGACATCCAGGTCTCCCGGTGGGTCAGGTTCTTGATGATCGTGCGGACGTACTGGACCCCGGCCAACGCAAAGCCGACCGGGATAACGGCGTAGAAGGTCCAGTACGGCAGCTGGAGAGCCGGCGTAAGATGACCGCGGTTCTTGGCCATCATCAGGTATGTGTAGGACTCCTTGGCCATCACGAACATGACGAGCGCGCTGACGACCGAGATGACGATGATGAAGATCTTCTCCACCCAGCCCGGCATGATGTCCAGGAAGGCCCCCATCCGGATGTGCCGGGCCTTGCGCACCCCGTGGCTGAGGCCGACGAAGGTGGTGAGGATGACGAGAAACTCGGAGATCTCCTCCGCGAAGTAGATGCTGGTGAAGAAGTCCCGGGCGATCACGTTGGCCACGAGAAGGATGGAAAGGGCTGCCACGCACAGGATCAGGGTCCACTCCTCGAAGGAGTTGACGACCTGCCCGGCGAGGCGCGCCGCCTTTACGACCCCGGTTCGGCCCGGCTCCTGCCCTGCTGCGTTCATCGGCTTGCTCCTTCCCCGGAAGGTACCCGCTACGGGGAGTTCCCCCCGTAGCGGGTATCCCTGGCAACTGCGTCGGTGCAACCGGCAGCTCAGTGCCGGATGCCGAGGGCCTTCCTGGCCGACGCGAAGTCCTGGAGGAGGGCGTCCAGCACGTTCTGGGCGTCCGCTCCGCCCATCTCCACGTACTTCGGGTAGACCGTCTTGGCCTTCTCCTTGAACGGCTCGATCTGCGCATCGGTGAGCTCGACGAACTTGACGGTGGGGCGCTCCTTTTTGATCTTCTCCATGTCACTCTCGTTTCGCTCGTCGATCCACCTCGCCGCCGGGATGACCGCATCGATCCAGAACCGCCTCATCTTCTCCTGGGCATTCTTCGGCAGAGCGTCGAAGAACGCCGCGTTCACCGTGGGGATGCCGACAAAGGGCTCCGCCCAGATCTGGGTGAAGTAGTCCTGGACCTCGAAGAACTTCATGCTGTAGTCGGCGAAGATGGGGTTCACCTGGGCGTCGATCAGACCTGTCTGGAGCCCGCCGTACACCTCTCCGTAGCTCATCGGGGTCGGGCTGGCGCCGTAGGCCTTGTAGTTCTCCACCAGGATCTTGGAGGACATGAGGCGGAGCTTGAGGCCGCGCAGGTCCGACATCTCGTTGATCGGCTTCTTGGAGGTGATCCACTGCCAGCCCTCGTACAGGATCCCCAGGGGCACCAGGCCGTTCTTCCGGAACTTTTCTTCCAGCAGGGGCATGAACTTGCCGTTCTCCAGCACCCAGGCCAGCGCCTCCGGGAACCGTTCCCGGGGCGCCCAGTAGTGCAGAGCCAACGCCTGGGCCTGGGGCACGAAGGAGCTGATCCATGCATAGTCGGAGAACACGAACTCCACCACGCCGAGCTGGCACAGCTCGTTGATGTCACGGGTGTCTCCGAGGGACCCGTAGGGGTACACGGTGATGTCGATCTTGCCGTCGGACCACTTCTTCATCTCCTCGGAGAACTTGTTGGCCCACACGGTCATGAAGTCGCCCTCGATCTCCTCGGAGGCAAGCTTCGCGTGGACCTTCCCCCCGGTGTACTCCCCCGCCGCGGCTACGACGACCGAACTGGACAGCAGCACAGCGATGGCGAGGCTCCAGAGCTTTCTCATGGCACTTCTCCTTTTGGTGGACGTTGCACAACGAGCCGTTCGTTCCCACGGCCGACCTGACTCTGCAGGGATGCCACCTCCTCAGCAGCGCTTGGAGGGAAAAGAAAGGTCGCTTGCCTGCTCGAAAAACCGAAGGGCGCTCCGCACCAGCAGCTCCACGCCCACGGGAAGGGCGTCCTCGTCCAGGTCGAAGCGCGGGTGGTGGTGGGGAAAGTCGGTACCCTTCTCCGGGTTGCCAGCGCCCACGAAGCAGAAGACCCCGGGTGCGCGGGAGGCGAACTCCGAGAAGTCCTCCCCGGCCAGGGTCGAAAAGGACACGATCTCCGGCGCCGGGCTGAGCTCGGTCGAGGCCACCGAGCGGGCGAGAGCGACCATGCCTGCGTGGTTCACGAGGGTCGGATGCCCGTAGAGGAAGGAGAGCTCGTGCCCGGCCCGGTGGGCTGCGCAGGTGCGCGAGACGACCCGCTCCAAGCGGCGCTTCGGGTGGTCCTGGCTCTGGGCCTCTCCCGTGAAGAAGTAGCGCATGGTGCCCGACAGGGTGACGGTGTCGGGGATGATGTTGGAGGCCGTGCCTCCGGCGATCGTCCCGAACATGATGACCGTCGGCTCCCGGAGGACGTCGACCTCGCGGGTCTGGATGCTCTGGACCGCCAGGACCACGGCGGCGGCCGCGAGAATCGGGTCGATCGCGGTCTGAGGGGTGGCCGTGTGGCCGCCGCGGCCCTTAACGATCAGCTCGAAGTGCTCCATGCCCGCCATCACCGGCCCCTCGGTGATCCCGAGCTGGCCGGTGCGAAGGGGCGTCCAGTAGTGAAGGGCCATGCAGGCGTCCACGCGGGGGTGGTTCATCACCCCCGACTCGATCATGGCGAGGGCGCCGACATGCTCTTCGTTGGGCTCGAACACGAACTTCACGTTGCCGGCCAGCCGCCCCTTCAGGCCGGAGAGGATGCGGGCGGCCACGAGAAGCGTCGCGGTGTGGGCGTCGTGGCCGCAGGCGTGCATCACGCCGTCGTGCACCGAGCGGTAGGGGACGTCGTTCTCCTCCTGGATGGGCAGGGCGTCGAGATCGGCACGGAGCAGCAGGGTCGGCCCCGGCCGAGCCCCCCGCAGCAGGCCCACCACCCCCGTGCCGGTGACCCGGTGCACCTCGAGCCCGCAGGCCTGGAGGTAGCCGGCCACCCGCTCGGCCGTGCGGAACTCCTGCGTGCCGAGCTCGGGGTGGCGGTGGAAGTCCCTCCGGAGCTCCACCACCTCGCGGCTGCGCTCGGAAACGAGCCGGGAGAGATCCATCCCTTGTCTCCTGTGCATCGGGCCCCGGCGGTCCTGGGACCCGCGGCGGTGACGAAGACGCTACATGAATCCGCGGAAGGGCCGGCGGACCACCGCGGAGAAGACGTGGTTGATCATGGTGATGTAGTCGTACACCGGCAGCCCCACCGCTTGCTGCACCGCAGCCGCGTAGGGCGGCAGGAGGCTGCACTCCAGGAGGATCGTCCGTACCGCGGGATCCCGCCGGACCAGATCCCGGGCAGCCCGGACCACCTCCTCCTCCACCGCCGGGGCGTCGAGCACCCCGGTCTCTTCGATGGCGAAGCTGCGGAACCGCTCCCGGCCCTGGAGGCCCTCGACGGCCACCCGGTGGGGGTCCCCGATGCCCAGGGATGACAGCATCGCGTCGTCCAGGCTCCGGGAGTCGGCGGTCAGCACGCCCACCTTGGCGGACCTCCCGATGGTGCTCAGGATGAACGGGATCTGGAGGAGGCTGGAGAGGAACACGGGCACGTCGAGCTCGTGCGCCAGCCGCTCCTGGTGCACCGCCATGAACCCGCAGTCGCCCGTGACCGCCCGCACCCCCTGGCCCGCCACGTCCCGGGCCGCGGCCAGGAGGGCGACGAAGATCGAGGGGTCCTTGCCGATGGCGCGGGCCACGGTGAACCCCTCCACCTTCCGAAACCGCACCGGGAAGTCGTACGTGGTGGCGTTGGCCACGTCCCCGGGGATGAAGGGCACCGAGGTGTCCAGCAGGAGGATCCCGATGGCTTCTCCCCCGCTCACCTGGCCCGGTCTCGCCTTGTGGATCATCGTCGCCCCGTGGCGCCCGCTCATGCGGGCCTGGCAGGATGCTGAGGAACCCCCTCCGTGGGGTGCGAGGCTGGGGACATCGCCGGCGCCGAGCGTTTCGCGTGGGGCCCGAGCGGGGTCGCGCCTCGCCAGGGGCCGCGCCCCCCGCTCGCCGCGGCCCCGGTAACGGCGGACGCGGGTGCTCGCGCTTGGTCCATCTAGCTCTTCACGAAGAGCTTTCGCGGCACGTCCGCAAAGGTCTCGTGCCCCGTCTCGGTCACCCGGAAGGACTCGCTGCACTCGAAGCCCCAGTCCTCCATCCACATGCCCAGGATCATGTGGAAGGTCATGTTCGGCTCGAGAACCGTTGTGTCCCCGGGCCGCAGGCTGGCGGTGTGCTCACCCCAGTCGGGGGGGTAGTTGAGCCCCATGGAGTAGCCGATGCGGGACTCCTTCTCCAGGCCGGCCCGGGAGATGACCCGGCGCCAGGCCAGCTCGACCTCCTCGCAGCGCACCCCGGGCCGCACGGCGTCGAGGGCGGCATGCAGGCCCTCGACCACGATCTCGGCCGTCTCCGTCAGCTTGCGGGGCGGGCGCGAGCCGAGGTACACGGTGCGGGCCAGGGGGCTGTGGTAGCGGTGCCGGCAGCCGGCCAGCTCGAGGTTGACCGCGATCTCGGTGCCGTACGGCTCGTCGGTCCACGTGAGGTGGGGCGTGGAGGTCTTCTCTCCGGCGGGCATCATGGGCACGATGGCCGGGTAGTCTCCGCCGCAGGCTTCGGTGCCCCGGATCTGGGTCCGGTACACCTCGGCCACGGCGTCGCACTCCCGCACGCCGGGAGCCACCGCGTCGAGGGCCGTGTTCATGACGCGCTCCACGATCTTTCCCGCCTGCCGCATGTACTCGATCTCCTGGGGGGCCTTCACGATGCGCACCCAGGAGACGAGGAGGTTGGCGTCCTTGATGGTGGCCTTCGGGAGGTTCTTCCGGAGCGCGGCGAACGCCCGGGCGCTGAAGTAGTAGGCATCCATCTCCACGCCCACCGCCTTCGTGTCCCAGCCTCGCCCTCTCAGAACGTCCGCGACGAAGTCCATGGGGTGCTGCGCCGGAGAGTGGACGTAGCGGTCCGGGTACCCCACGATGCTTTCCTCGCTGAGGAAGGTGGTGTGGCGGGCACCGTTGGCATCCATCCCCCGCCCGATCCACACCGGCTCCCCGGCATCCAGGCTCACCACGACCACCTGGGGCACGTAGAACGACCACCCGTCGTAGCCGGTGAGGTAGTTCATGTTCGCCGGGTCGGAGACGATCAGGACCTCGATGCCCTGGGCCTCCATCCGCTGCTTCGTGCTGGCGATCCTGCGCAGGTACTCCCCCGTCTCGAACAGTGCCATCGCTTCCGCTCCTCAAGAAGGGCCCCTCAGCGGACCGAACCGGCGGTCCGGTCAGCCCCAGCCGCGCAGCCGGACGGCCTTGCCGATCTTCCGCAACGCCTTGATCCAGGCCCCGCTGCGGACCGAGTCCGTGCCGGCCTCCTGGGCCGTGGCGACCGCCTCCCGATAGGCCCCGAGAATGCGCGTCTCCAGGCGGGCGTTCACGGTGTCGAGATCCCAGTACTCGTCGGTGAGCCCCTGGGTCCGCTCGAACGAGCAGACCAGGGCGCTGCCGCAGTTGGCGACCACGTCGGGGACGATGAAGACCCCCCGCGCCAGGAGCGCCTGTTCGGCGGCAGGGGTGACGGGGCTGTTGGCCGCCTCCACGATGAGCCGGGCCTTGACCGCGTCCGCGTTGCCCTCGTGGACTACGCTCTGGACCGCCGCAGGGATCAGGATGGCGCAGTCGACCCCGAAGAGCTCCTCGTTGGAGACCGGCCGGGCTCCGGCGAAGCCCACCACCGACCCGGTCTCGGCCACGTGCTCCTTCAGCCGGGGGATGTCGAGCCCCTCGTCCCGCAGGATCCCCCCGTGCACGTCGCTCACGGCCACGACCTTGGCTCCGGCGCGGTGGAGCAGCTCCGCTGCCGCAGAGCCCACCTGGCCGTAGCCCTGGATCACCACCTTCGCCCCCGCCACCTCGATGCCGTTGTCCTCGGCTGCCGCGCACAGGGTGTGGTACACGCCCCGGGCCGTGGCAGCCTCTCCCCCGAGGGAGCCGCCCAAAACGGGTGGCTTGTCGTTGACGGCCGCCGGCATGTGGTGGCCCGCGATCTGCTCGTACTCGTCGAGCATCCAGGCCATGGTCTGCTCGTTTGTGCCGATATCCGCCCCCGGAACATCGGTCCAGGGCCCCTTGGAGGGGAGGCAGCGCACGTAAGCGCGGCACAGGCGCTCGAACTCCCAGGCCGAGAGCTGCCGGGGGTCGGCCTGGATCCCGCCCTTGGAGCCGCCCCCGGGGATGCCGGCGACGGCGTGCTTGATGGTCATGAAGAAGGCGAGCGCCTTGACCTCGTCCAGGGACAGCGACGGCCGGATGCGCGTGCCGTCCTTGCACGGTCCGAGGGCGTCGTTGTACTGGACCCTCCAGGCGGTGAAGAACCGGACCGCTCCGTCGTCCATCCGGAGGGGGATCCGGAACTCGAAGATCCGTTTCGGGGCCGACAGCAGTTCCACGACGGTCGGGTCGATCGAGCCCAGACGACCGGCGGTCCTCAGAGCGTGTATTGCGGTGTCGAAGATGTTGTGCTCGCTCATCTCGATTCCGTTTCTCAGGAGAGGGGGCATGTCGGCCCGACAGGCGTCTCGGGCTGAAACGACCTCAGGGCTTCGGCACGGAGAGGTCCGCCTTATAGTCGTTCATGACGATGTCGAAATCGCTTCGGTCGATCCAGTCCATGGCGATCTCGGCGAGGCGCACCCGCTCCGCCATCAGCCCGTCGAGCATCGCCCGGTCCACCCACGGGTTGTACAGGGCGGCCTCGGAGGGGCCGGGCTCGATCTTGAAGTAGACCGGCGCCGCCACGCGGGCGATATCCGCGGCCTCGTGCATCCGCTGGAACCCGCCCATGGACTCCACGAGGCTGATGTAGACATCCAGGGGGATCCTTACGCCGCTCCGGATGGAGGCGAGCATCGGCAGGGTGAGGTCGGCCAGGGGGTTGAAGCTGTCGGCCCCCAGCTCCTCGAGGAGCTGTCCGCTTGCGGCGGTGCCGTGGCCCGCAAACACCGACACCTTGAACTTGACATCCGGGGGGAGAACGCCGTCGGCGCGCATCTTCGCGGTGAGCCGGAGGATGCCTTCGTCGGTGGTGAGAAACCCTCGGATGCCGGCCTCGATGCACCGGTCCATCTCCTTGAGGAAGTAGTACATCATGTCGTGACCGCGCAGGCGCATCCCGGAGACGTACCCTTCCTTCGTCAGGTACTGCCGCCCGTTGTCCCAGCCCCGGGCCGCCATGGGGTTGACCAGGATCTCCAGCCGGTTGTCGGCGCCCATCTGGGCAAAATCGCGCAGCTCCTGCTTGTCCATCAGGGTGGTGCCCTTCACCACCGAGATGACCCGGTGCACCGTGACGTTGCGGCGTTGGGCCTCCCGGATCATGACCTCCAGGTTCGAAACCGTCTCGGCGCCGGAGATCTCGATGCGCGCGTGGGCGCCTCCCGGGAACCGGTGGGGGGACTCGGGCAGATCGTACCGTTCCCGGGGGGACAGTCCGGCCTCTTTCAGAAACCCCTCGATCTCGTGCCAAGCCATCGGCTACTCCCTTTCCCGGAATGGGCCCGGGGGCCGCACCGGCTGTCCGGCCCGTCATCCGACGCGTGCTACCCCCTGAGCGCCTCCGTGAGCTTGGGCAGCTCCCCCTCCACCATGGTGTAGGTGTGCTCCTCGGCGGGGAACCGCTGCTCCCGCACATCCACCACGTAGGCCCTGAAGGCCTCCACCACCACGCCGGCCACGTCGGCGTAGCGCTTGACGAACTTGGGGGTGAACGCCTGAAAGACGCCGAGCAGGTCGCTCGAGATCATGAGCTGCCCGTCGGCTTCGGGACCCGCGCCGATGCTGTACACCGGGATCGTGAGGTCGTCGCGGATGATCCTACACACCTCGGGAGGAACCGCCTCCACCAGCAGGGCGAAGGCCCCGGCATCCTGAATCGCCCGGGCGTCCCCGATGAGCTCCAGGGCGGCGTCGGCCGTCCGGCCCTGGGCCTTGAAGCCGCCCTGCTGGCCCGAACTCTGGGGTGTGAGGCCGATGTGCCCCATGACCAGCATGCCGCCGTCGGCGATGGCCCGGATCTGCGGGCAGACCCGGCGGCCCCCTTCCAGCTTGATCGCGTCCACCGACGCTTCCTTGAAGAACCGGCCGGCGTGTCGCACCGCCGCCTCCACGCTCACCTGGTACGACAGGAAGGGCATGTCGCCGATCACGAAGGTGTTGGGCGCGGCCCGGCGCACGGCCTCGGAGTGCACGATGCACTGGTCCATGGTCACGGGTACCGTCCCCTCGTACCCGTAGATGCACATGCCCAGGGAGTCGCCCACCAGGATCATGTCCATTCCCGCCTGCTCGGCGAACTGGGCCGTGGGGTAATCGTAGGCGGTGATCCACACCACCTTCTGGCCAGATTCCTTCATCTTCTGAAGATCGAAACGGGTCAGCTTGCGCTTCATCGGTGTCTCCTCTGGGTGGGTCGCTTCGAGCTCTGCAGCGGGTCACGCCGGGCTGCCTACCTCAGCGCCCCAGCTCTCTTGAGATCTCCGCGCAGATCCGTCGCAGGTCGCTCTGGGCGCTCTGCATCTTCTCCGGCGTCATCCTCTGGGCCGGGCCGGACATGCTCATCGCATAGGACGGGTAGGGGCTGGAGTCGAAGATCGGCACCGCGACGCACCGCAACCCCTCGCACAGCTCCTCGTTGTCCGTGGCGTAACCTTCCGCGCGAACCCGGTCGATCTCCTCGGCGAGGCGCTCCGCCGTGGTGATGGTGTTCGGGGTCCTCGCCTCGAAGGGCGCCTTCTCCAGGTACATGCGCCGCTCGTTCTCGGGCCGAAAGGCCAGCAACGCCTTGCCCAAGGCCACGCAGTGGGCCGGGGCCCGGCTTCCGATGGGCGAATCGACCCGCAACACCTCCCGGCTCTCAGCCTTGTCGATGTGCAGCACGTAGCGGCCGTCCCACTTGCCGAGGTTCACCGTCTCCCGGTACTTCTCGACCAGCTCCATCATGTACGGGCGGGCCACCCGCCGGACCTCCACGATGTTCGAGACCTGGTTGCCCAGCTCAAAAAGCTTCAGGGTCAGCTGGTACCGGGAGTGGGAGTCCTGGGAGACGTAGCCGAGGTCGCGCAGGGTGGCGAGAAACCTGTGGGCCGCAGTTCGATTCAGCCCGAGTTCGGCGCCCACCTGGGTCACGGAGAGCGCTCCTCTCACTGCCAGGATCTCAAGGATCCGCAGCCCTTTTCCCAGCGAACCCACCCAATAGTAGGGCTTCTTGTGGTCGGGTCCGTCGTCTTGCATCGTGCGCTCCTGCCTGCCCTGCCGGAGTTGGACCGATGTCCCAGGGGCGAGGGGGGTGCAAACACCCTTGGTGTTCATTATTTGTGATGATGTCCTGTTATACGAACATACTCTAGACGATCCCAGGCGTATGTCAACGGCTTTTCCTGTTTGGGGGGCAAAAAACTCAGGAAGTTTTGGGCGCTCTTCCCTGCTATTGTCATTAACGGACTGAAATCACAGAGGAAGGCAAGGGGGGCTCGGCTTGGTGATCGGCGTGTCGGCGCCGTGCTTCACGCGTGGCCTCGCAGGATGGGAGGGGTGGGCCACGCATCTTGCGGGGTGCCGAGGGCATGGGGGCCTCGTACCCGAGAGCCTTACGGGAGGAGCCCAAGAAGTCCGCGGTTGCAACCCTCCCGGCCTTGCAGGTCTGGCGGGGCGGTGTAGAGTCGGTTCCGACTCGCACAGTCCACTGCAGACGAGGAGGGCCCATCATGGCAACCGTCGCGATCGTTTATCACTCCCAGTACGGCCACACCGAGCTGCAGGCCAAGGCCGTGGCGCGGGGCGCCGCCGCCGTCGACGGCGTGGACGTCCGGCTCTACACCGCCGAAGAGGCCGTCGAGCGCATCGACGAGCTGGACGCGGCCGACGCGATCGTTCTTGGCACCGCCACGTACATGGGCAACATCTCGGCCGGCATGAAGCGGTTCATGGAGGCCTCGGTGTCCAAGTGGTTCGCGGCCGCCTGGCGCAACAAGATCGCCGGGGCGTTCACCAACTCCAGCTCGTTCAGCGGCGACAAGCTCAACACCCTCCAGGGCCTGGTGGTGTTCGCCATGCAGCACGGCATGATCTACGTGGGCACGGGCATGTTCCCGGCGGAGAGCGACCCGGACTCCATGAACGCCGTGGCAGGCCCCGGCCCCGAGGTCACCAACCGGGTCGGCTCGTTCATCGGGCCCATGGCCGCCAGCTTCCAGGTGGATCCGCCCGAGGCTCCGGGCCCGGGCGACATCGCCACGGCCGAGCGCTACGGCCGGCGGGTCGCCGAGGTGACCGTGCAGTTCCTGCGCGGCCGGGGCTGAGGGGAGGGCAGAGGTTCCCCCTGGGGCTTGGCGAACGTCTTGTCGCCTCAACCGGCGGGAAGCCCCAGGGTGAACACCGCGAAGCACGCCACGGCCAGGCCCGCGAACCCGGCGGCCCTCAGGCGGTGCCGGGGCAGGTCCCGCGCCTCCCACGCCACGATCACCGCCACGATGCACTGGAGCGTGTAAAAGAGGGCGAACGCCCGCGATGCGTACGCGATGATGCCGTTGACGTCGGTGCTCCACGCCAGAGCCACCGTGACCAGCAGGATCAGCAGGTACGCGTACCGCACCGGCACCCGGCGGTGGGTGATGTCCTCGATCAGGCCGCCGGCCCCCTCGGTGTCGGCCACGGCCGCGCTGAACTGGCTGCCGATCGCGGCCACCGACAGCAGGATCGGCAGCACCGCGGCCACCGGCCGGGTCATGCCCACGATCGCGGTGACGTCCGCGCCCAGATCGGGGTGGAACAGCACCGTGACCAGCGCGATGAACACCAGGTAGATCGCCGCCGACAGGAGCTGGGCGGTCCGCATGGTGGCGATCCGGAGGGCGGCCGGGTGCTCGCCCCCCAGGTACCGGGACGTCTCGAACCCCTGCACCACGATCAGCAGGCCCAGCAGGACCCGGGCGTCGTGCAGGTCCACGTCCGAGGGCACGGCGGGCAGCGCCCACCGGCCGTGGATCAAGAGGCCGGCGTTGTACACCGCAAGCCCCACCAGAAGAGCCCCGATCATCCCCAGGTTCAGCGCCACGGCGTACTTCTCGAGCCCCTCCAGCTCCCCCAGCCCCCGCCACATGCCGACCCCGCCGATCGCCACCAGCAGGGCGGTGGTGATCGCGTGTCCGGCCGTGGGGCTGTGGACGCCGAGCGCGTTGAGAAGGAAGGCGGCCAGGAGCTGCAGGTAGTAGGTGACCGAGATGAAGTACGCCCCGGACAGCACGATCCGGGACAGCTCGCCGATCACCTGGGCCGGGCCGTGGCCCCGGTTCTCCAGGGGTTCGAAGTAGCGGATGTTGAACCGGATCGCGCCGCCCACCGCGTAGGCCAGGACGAGCAGGACCGCCATGAACCCCACGGCCAGGTTCCCCACGATCCCCCCGAGCAGCGGCGCGCTCACCAGAAACCCGCTGCCCATGATCGACGCCAGGGGGGTGACCGTGGCCTTCCACCGGGCTGATCCGGCCAGGCGCCGCGAAAACGCCAGGTACGCGCCGAGCGCCAGGGCCACGGCAACGATCAGGGCACTCAGCATCGCATCTCCCGGCGGTCGCAGCCCCGCGGCTCACCCCCCACTCGGAGGGTGAGGGGGCACTGCCGCGCGGGCCCGAAACAGGGCCGCAGCACCGTTCCCTCCTGCCCTCCGACGCGTTCGCTCACAGGGGCTCCTCCTCCGGCGGGTCGCGGTGTTAGTGTACTGCGGTGGGGAATGTCGCAACAACGGCGGGCCCCGCCCGGTTTGGGAGCGAGGGCATGGGGCCGGCGGAGAGGAGAGCGGGAACGATGTGCGATCATGGCGACGCGGGTCAAGAACGCCCCGGTCGGAGGGCTGTGATGCCGGGCCGGGACGAGGCCGGCCTGGTGGTGATCGACGTGCAGCCGGGGCTCCTCAAGGCATACCCGCCCCGGCGGGCCCGGCGGGTGGTCGAGTCCGCGGCGGGGCACGGGTTTCAGGAACCGGAATTCAGCGGACAGGAGACAGGAAATCCCGAAAAGCGTTTGGGTTCCTGGGGGTATCCTCTCGAGGCACCGAAGAGCCTTCTCCCTGTCCACCGACTTCTGAATCCTGGCCCCTGAAACCCGTGCCCCCCGGACCATAAGGTGGAGGCGAAGAGGCATGGCAATGCCTAGAACGCGTGGAAAGGGGTCACGGATGGGGGCTCGACTTGAGGAAGGTCCCGTTACGATACTCCCGGAAGGCGAGGTCCAGCTCCTCCTCGGTGTTCATGACGATCGGTCCTCGCCACGCCACCGGTTCGCCCAGGGGGGCGCCGGCCAAGAGCAGGAACCGGACCCCACCGGCCCCGCCCCGAACGGTGACGAGGTGGCCGGGGCCGTACAGGACGACGTGGTCGGCCGGGGTCTCCCGGGACGATCCGGGACCGAAGAGCCCCTCGCCCTCCAGGGTGTAGGCGAGCACCGTGTGGCCCGGTACCGTGGCGTGGGTGAACTCTCCGCCCGGGGACACCTCCACGTCCAGGTACTCCGGTTTTCGCACGATCTCGGCCACCGGGCCCTCGCAGCCGTTGCAGCGGCCGGCGATCACCCTCACGATGGCGCCCCCATCGAGGCGGCACTCGGGAACGGAGGCGGCGGTCACGCTGCGGTACCGCGGGGGCATCATCTTGTGGCTGGCCGGCAGGTTCACCCACAGCTGCAGCCCGCGCATGACCCCCGGGAAGCGTCGCGGCATCTCCTGGTGCACGATGCCGCTGCCGGCGGTCATCCACTGCACGTCGCCCGAGCCGATCACGCCCTGGTTCCCGAGGCTGTCCCCGTGGGCCACCTCGCCGCGGAGCACGTAGGTCACCGTCTCGATGCCCCGGTGGGGGTGCCACGGAAACCCCGCCAGGTAGTCGTCCGGGTCGCTGGCGTGGATGTCGTCGAGGAGCAGGAAGGGGTCGAAGCGGGGGATCAGCCCCCGGTCGTGGCCGACGCTGCGCCGGAGCCGTACGCCGGCCCCGTCCACGGTGGGACGGCTGGCAAGGATCTGTTGCGGCTCTCGTGTCCGGTTCATGTTCGCTCTCCTCTCGGCCGTTCGGCGCGAGTGGTGCGGCAGCGGGGGCTGAGGGTCAACCTCCACGCCCCGAGGCCGGATGGGTGTATGTGCGGGGGCTTCGTGCCCCGGCAGCGACCCGTCGGGCGTTCCGCTCCCAGGGGACGTCAGCCCGGTGGCGTCTCGGCGGAAGCGGGGTCGCTCAACCAGGGCCGAAAGCACCGGGTCATGATGGGCATCACGCCCCAGGCAAGGGCCAGCACGACCAGCAGGGTGACCACCCCGGTGGCGGCCCACCGGGGCCAGCCCTGGAGCAGCCGTGACACCCCCATTGAGACGAGGTAGACGGTCGGCCACACCCCGAGCCAGGTCAGCGCGGCCATCTTCCAGCGCGGAGGGGGACGGTCCGTCCCGGTCGGTTCGAAAAAGGCTTCCAGGCCGTGTAGGTTCCGGCGCGAGTACCCCTCTTCCACGAGCGGACCCACGGTCTCCTCCCAACGACGGAAATGCTCGGACGCGTAGAACGCATCGCGCTCCTCCTCGTTGGCGAAGGACCGCAGGATCCCGTAGGTACGATCTTTTCGTCCGGGCAGGGGCCGCAGCAGCTGCGCGCCGAGGGTCGAGATCTCGCCCATGGACGCCACGAAGAACGCGCGGATGGCGTCCTCGAAGGCGGCCTCGCATCCCGGCTTCACCGTGCGGGTGACGGCGACATGGATGGGGTCTTCCATTCCGTTGCCTCCTCGCGGCCGGCGGTCCGGTGGGGGACCGCCGGCCGGCTCGGTTGCTCCTAAGGGCTGACCACGTGCGGGTGGATCGCTGCCTGGGGAGCCTTGTGCACCATCGAGTAGGCGTACTCGATGCCGCTGCCGTACGCTCCGGCATGCTCCCGGAGGAGATCCATCAGGGCGTCGTAGTGGTCCCGGTTGGCCCAGTCTCTCTGGAGCTCGAGCACCGTGGCGATGGTGGTCATCGGCACGGCCCCGGCCTGTACGGAGCGCCGGAGCGCCGCATCGTGGGCCGCCGAGGAGGTGGCACCGCAGGCGTCCTCCACGATGTACACGTTGTAGCCGGCATCCAGCATGTTCAGCGTGGGCCAGGTCACGCAGACCTCGGTCCACAGCCCAGAGACGACCACGTTCCTGCGCCCCGAGGTCTCGATCGCCCGGCGGAACGCGGGGGCGTCCCAGGAGTTCATGCTGGAGCGCTCGATGGGCTGCTGGTCCGAAAGGACGTCCATCAGCTGGGGCCATACGTAGCCGCTGAACGACTCCGTCTCCACGGCGGTGAGAACGGTGGGGACCCCGAACTCCTTCGCCGCCTTGGCGAGCAGGACGACGTTGTTCACGAGCTGCTGGCGCTCGATGTTGGCGACGCCGAACAGCATCTGCGGCTGGTGGTCGATGAAGACGACGACCGAGGTCTCCGGGGTGATCAGGCCGGCATCGGTGTGGGGCAGGATGTTCTTCATGGCTGTAGTCCTTTCGTTTTATGGTTCGCCAAAAGTTCGGAGGGGGAGTCGGCGCGGCCCGAGGGACCACGGACGCCAGGAGCACCGGTCTTGCCGCGATGGTACCGGAGGATCGGCGCCGCTCCCCGCAGCAGCCAGGCGCGCGTGAGCCGGCTTGCCGCGTCGGATGAGGTGGACACGCTCTCCATGGTCGGGCTGTCTCCTTCACATTGGGTTCGTGCTCGGCCTGAGGGAGCAGGGCTCCGCTCCATATGTTTCAATGTTGAACTAAATCTCCGAGAAAAACTCCCATCACTCGGCTGCCCGCTTTCCAACGATGCGGCACAGCCGCGCTAGCTCCTGCTGCTCGGAAGGGTCGAGAACGCTCAGGGCCTCGACCACGCCGGCCACGTGTCGGGGAAAGGTCCGTCGGATCAGCTCTCGGCCCTCGTCGGAGAGGTGAACCATTACGTAGCGTCGGTCCTTGGCATCTCGCCGGCGCTCCACCAGCCCCCGCTTCTCCAGGTTGTCCACGACGAGGGTGATGTTCCCGTCGGTCTTGAGAATCTTCCTTCCCAGGTCCTTTTGGCAGAGGGGGCCGAGATGGTACAGCGCCTCCAGCGCACCGAACTGGCTGATCGTGAGCCTCTCCTCCGCCAGGTGACGGTGCACGCGAGCCGTCAGCGCGTTGGCCGCCCGCATCAGCTTGATGTAGGCGTCCAACGCCCGCACTTCTTCTTCGGTTCCTCGGTGGCGGGTGCCCATGCTGCCTCCAGTATGTAATTTAATATTAAAATAATAGCAGATGGGTTATTTTTGTCAAGGACATTTTCTCTGGCACGGTTGGACGCCCTGCTTCGCCATCCCTGGCTTCATTATGAAGAATTCAGAAGCCCTTCACGGTTCTCTCACGGCCCGGCGGCTGCGCTGGGGCGCGGATCGATGGTGACCCCGGTGCGCCGGGTGCTCCCACGCCGCGACCATCGACGCCGACGGCCAGCTGGAGCCCGAGCAGATCCCGGAGCTCCTCGCGGTCGCACGGTCCCGGCCCCGGGACCTGCTGGTGGTGGGCCCCCGGGACGTGCGCTTTCTCTCCTGCCCGGACCAAGGGCTCACCGCGTGCCTGCTCGCGGGAGGCGGGCCGCTGGTGGGGGGCCTGACCGCCGAGCTCCGGGCCTGGCGTCCCACGCTCCTCGTGACCCCCGCGCTGGAGAACCGTCACCCCCGCCACCACAGCGGGGAAGCAGGGGGGATCCAGCCCTTCGGGCCGGTTCACCCTGCGCCTGGTCGGGGTGCGCCCGGGCGGCGCGATCGAGTCTCGCACCGTTCGAGCGGCGGCCTCGGCGCCTCGTCCCCCGCCCTGGGTGGCGCCGGACCCTCGGGCCTGCTGGTTCGCCAAGGTGGAACGGCGGTACGGCTTCTTCGATAGGGCCGGATGGCTTCGGTTCGTCCCGGAGCCCACCCGGCGGGTCGGAGCGGAGGGGCCTTGTCCCTCGGCCTCATCCTGCTCGGTGCCGGCGCCGCGGCAGAGCCGGGCTCCCCCGGGGGCGTCCCTGGGGCCTGGAGGAGGGCCCGCCGCATCCTCCGGGAAGGGTGCACGGGCCTGTACCTCTCGGGCTATGCCTACCACGGCCGGGGGACGTACGATCGTGCGAGGCTCGACGACCCGAACAAGCATGCCTGGGGCATCGGGGCCGGCCGATCCCTAGACAGCGGCCCCCGCCACCACGAGGGCCTCTCTACGTGATCGCCACCCGCGACTCCCACGGCGAGATCCAGGCAGCCGCCGGGTACGTGCGCACGTTTCTGCCCGTGGGTCACCCCGGGGCTCGGTTTCACGCCGTTCCTGCGGTCCCGGGCGGACGTGCTCGGCCGCCTCGCGTTCCCCGCGGTGCTCCCCGTGGGCACCCTCGAGCTCGGCCGGGCGGCTCTCGTGATCTCGTACCTGCCCCCCGTGCCGGGCAGGCGAACTTCGCCGACGTGCCTAGCGTGCTCGTCCGGCTGAGCCTTCGGTAGCGCCTCGCAAGCCGGGTGCCTCACCGGCCCCCCGATCTTCACGCCTTCTTCAGAGTCCGTTCACGCCCCCTTCAGAGTCCGTTTCCTACCCTGTCTCCAGTCCCTTCCCGCAGCACTCGCCAGCCCGCCGCCTGCCGTCCCGGCGGCGAAGACCAGGGGCAGCGCATGGTCTCGGTCATCGTGCCCACCCGGAACGAGCGCGAGAACATCGAGGAGCTTCTCGGGCGGACCTTGGCGGCCCTCCCGGCCGTGGCCGAGCCCTCCGAGGTGGTCGTGGTGGACGACGACTCCCCCGACGGCACCGCCGCCGAGGCCCTGCGGGTGGCGGAGGCCCTGGGGGCCGGGGAGCGGGTGAGGGTGATCGTCCGGCGGGGCGACCGGGGCCTGGCCCGGGCGGTGGCCCGGGGGATCCGGGAGGCCCGGGGCGACCTGCTGGTGATCATGGACGCCGACCTCTCCCACCCTCCGGAGCTCCTGCCCCGGCTGGTGGCCGAGGTCCGCCGGGGCGGCTCGGACTTCGCTGTGGCCAGCCGCCGCGTGCCCGGGGGAGGGGCCGCCGGGTGGCCCCTGGGGCGCCGGGCCGTGTCGTGGGCGGCCGGGCTCGCGGCCCGCCCCCTGGTTCCGGTGCGCGACACCACCTCGGGGTTCATGGCGTTTCGCCGGTCGCGCCTCGACGGCGTGCCCCTGGCGCCCCGGGGCTACAAGATCGTCCTGGAGATCCTGGCCCGCACGGGCGCCCGGCGGGTCGCGGAGGTCCCGTTCGTGTTCCGGGACCGACACCGGGGCACGAGCAAGCTCTCCGGGCGGGTGGCCGGCGCGTACCTCGTGCAGCTCGCCGGCCTTTACCGCCACCGCTTCCCCACGGCGGTGCGCTACCTCCAGTTCTGCCTGGTCGGCGTGGCCGGGGTGGGGCTGGACTGGGCCGTGTTCCACGCCCTGTACCGGGGCGCCGGGCTCGACCGGTTGGGCGCGGCCGCCGGGGGGCTCGCCGCCCAGGCCCTGTCGTTCCTCGCCGCCGTGGGGGTCAACTTCGCCCTGAACGCGGCCTGGACCTTCCGCGATCGCCGGGAGGGCGCGCGCTTCGGCGCCTTTCTCGCCGTGTGCGCCGGGGGCCTGGCCCTGCGGTCCGTGGCCTTCGCGGCCGTGGTGCAGGCCTTGCCCGGCCCGGGGGGGGCCGGGCCGGGCCTTCCCGTGGCGCGCCTGGCCCTGGTCGCCGGCATCGTGGTGGCCAGCGCCTGGAACTTCGCGGGCAGCATCCGCTGGGCCTTCCGGGCCGGCCCCCGGCCTCCCCGCAGCCCCGGGGGCCCTGAGAATCCGGACCGCCGGGCCCTGGCCCTGGTGCTGGGGCTGCTGCTCGTCCGGCTGGCCTTCGCGGCCGTGATCCCCCTGTCCGGGGACGAGGCCTACTACTGGCAGTGGTCCCGGCACCTCGCCTGGGGCTACTACGACCACCCCCCGATGATCGCCTACCTCATCGCCGGGGGGGTGCGCCTGGCCGGGGACACCCCCCTCGGCGTGCGCCTGGGCGCCGTGGTGCTCTCCTCGGCGGCCGGCTGGCTCCTCTACGTGCTGGCGCGGGACCTCTGGGGCTCGGCGCGGGCCGGTCTGTGGGCCGTGGGGGCCGCGAGCGCGGCGCCCCTGCTGGCCGCTGGGGCCCTGATCGCCACGCCGGACACGCCCCTAGTCTTCTTCTGGACGGCGTCGATCGCCCTCGCCCTGGGGGCCCTCCGCTCCGGCCGGCCCCGCGACTGGGCCCTTGCCGGCGCGGCCGTGGGCCTGGGGCTCCTGAGCAAGCACCCCATGGTGCTGCTTCCCCCGGCCCTCCTGGCGGGGCTGGCCGCGTCGCCCCGGGGGCGCAGGGCCCTTCGGGGCCCCGGCCCCTGGATCGCCGCCGGGGTGGCGGTGCTGGTGAGCCTGCCCCTGCTCCTGTGGTACCTCGGCCAGGGGGGCGCGCCGGTGCTGTACCAGCTCCGCCACGGCCTGGGCCCGGCCGCCGGCGCCCCGAAGGCGGCCACCGGGGTGCGCACCTTCGCCAGGTTTCTGGCCGGCCAGGCCGGCGTGGTCACCCCGTTGCTCTTCGGCGTGCTGGTGTGGGCCGTGTGGTGGAGCGCCCGGGCGTGGAGGCAAGGCCTCCCGGGCCGGGAGGAGGCCGGGCCCGCCGTGCCCCTGCTCCTCTGCTCTGCCCTCCTCCCGTTCCTCGTGTTCGCCGCGGCCAGCTGGCTTGCCCGGAGCGAGCCCAACTGGGCTGCCCCCGCCTACCCGGCGGCGTTCGTCCTGCTGGGGGGCGGGCTCGACCGGCTCTCCCGCCGCCCGTCCCGCCGGGCCCGGGCCCTGGCCTGGGCGGCCCTGTCGACCGCAGCCCTGGTCACGGCGGCCGCCCAGGTGGAGCTGGCCGCGGCCGTGCTGCCCCTGCGGGCGGGGCCCGTGCGGAAGCTCCACGACCGGTCCGGGGTCATGGCCTGGGCCCAGCGGCTCCGGCAGCAGGTCGATCCCGGGGCGCCGGTCCTGGCGTCGGGCTACCGCCTGGCCAGCCTCCTGGCCTTCCACCTCCCGGACCACCCCGAGACCGACTCCCCCTTCGAGACGGGCTCCGGGAGCGCGTACCTGGCCTGGCGCACCCCCCGGCGCGGGGGGCACAGCGCCTGGTTCTTCACCCCGGACGCCTCCCCCGACGAGCCCGAGCGCCTGTTCACCCGGTACGAGCTTGTCGGCGCCCGAGACGACGTGCGCAGGGGGGTGCGGCTCGAGACCCTCCGGGCCTACTACGGCCGGCTCCGACCCGGGCCGGGGGAAGCGGTGGCGGAGGCCCGGCAATGAGGCCCTGGCGTGCGCCGGGCCCCGCGGCGCGGCGGGCATGGGTGTGGATCGGCCTATGTGCCCTGACGCTCGTCTCATTCCTCCCGGCCGATCCCCAGGGGCCCTTCGACGCCCGCGACGGGTCCCCGGTGCCCGGGGTCCACCTGGAGATGCCCCTGTCCGCCGTCCTGGCGGAGCCCCTGGCCGCCCCGGTCCACGTGCTGGCCGGGGCCCCCGACTTCCGCCGGGCCGGCATCGCGACCCTCCTGTGGGCGGCGCTGGGGGCGGCCGGGCTCCGGCTCGTTCGGAACCGGGGCACGAGGGGGGGGCGCAGGGTCCTGGGGGCTGCCGGGGCTGGGCTCGCCGCCGCGGGGGTCCTGGCGGCGTGGCTGGGGTTCGGCGTGGCGGTGCGCCTGCCCGGGTGGCGCCTGGTGTGCGACGACCCGGCCTGGATCGTCGCGGACCTCCAGACCCACACCTACGGCTCCCACGACGGGCTCGTCTCCGGGGCCGCCAACCTGGCGGCCCACGCCGCCTCCGGGTACGACGTGGTGGCCGTCACCGAGCACAAGCGCCCCGACGGCGCTTTTGCGGCGCTCCGCGCGAGCCGGTCGGGCGCCCGGCCTGGTCCGGGCGCGATCTCCGGGGTGGAGGTGCGAAGCCCCCGGGGCCCCTACCTCCTGGGGATCGGGCTGCGTCCCGGCATCGGCCTGCCCGGCCGCAACGGCCGCCGCGACCCCACGTTCGAGCGTCGCTTCGTCCGGGCGGTACACCGGGACCACGGCGGCGCCGTGATCGCCCTCTCGTACCGGCTCTCCCCGGCCGACGTGGGCCGCCTGGCCTCCCTGGGGGTCGACGCGTTCGAGATCGCCAACCAGGGGCACCCGGCGCTGCGACCCGAGGTGCGGGGGGCCCTGCTGGCGGCGTCCCGGGACCGGGGCATCCCCCTGGTGGCCTCCACCGACTGGCACGGGTGGGGCGGGCTGTTGCGCACCTGGACCTTGGTGCGGCTGCCCCGGCCCGGGGGGGAGCGGGCCGGGGGGCTCCTCCGACTCCTGCGCCGGCACCGCCGGGACGCCTTCGTCCCCGTGGTCGCCGGGGCCGTCAGCAGGCCGGGGTGGCTCCGCACCCTGACCGCACCCCTCACCGAGACGGTGCGCTACGTCCTGGAGCTCTCCCCCCTCCGGGTCCTGGTCTGGTGGGCCTGGGCAGGGACCGTGACCCTGCTGGCGGCCGGGCTGGAGCGAAGGGGGGCCCGGCCCGGCCGCTGCCTGCTCGGGCTCTCGCTGTGGGTGTTCGCCGCCGGGCTCGGGTACCGGGGGGCCCGGTGGCTCGCCGCCTGGGCCGCCGGAGCGACCGCCTCCTCGTTCCCCGCCGGGGTCGGGGTCGCTACGACCGGTCTGGCCCTGGCGTGCACTGCCGCGGGCGCTGGCCTCGTCCTTCCGGAGCTCAGGGCCCTCCACCGGAGCCGGGGGGGCCGCCCCGCAGCCGGGCACGCCCCCGAGCTCCTGGCCCCGGCCGTGGCAGAGGACGCACGAGCACCCGGGTGATCAAGGCCGGCCCGGGGGCCGCGGGCTCTGCTCGGCCTTGGACCTGCCACTCACCGCCGTGGCTGAGGACACACAGGCGTTCGTATGACGAGGCCAGGTCCACCCCGCCCTGCTGGGCCTTCAGGGGGATTGGGAAGTTGCCGAAAAGGCAGTTTGAGACCTCGTCGGATCGTACTCCGAGGCCGCGGTGAGCCAAGGGGCCACACCCGGTGCTCCGGTCGGCCCCTTGCCCCCCGACCCGGGGGAGGGAAACGCGCCTGCCTAACCCGCACTATTCATGAAGCCTTCTACTGCAACCGCCGATTGCACGCCTTCTCGGGGCGTGCTCGCGCCTCGGGGTTCGATGTACCGTCCAGTACGCCTGCGCCCCTCGTGCGCTCGTGCTTGCCCCGATCTGACGCACACTCGACGGTTTCGCGACGAACGCTCATGAATAGTGCGGGCTAACCTGGATGAATGACATCCAGGTAGGAGAGAGCGGCTTGAGTGTTAAGGCAAGAAAGAAAGGGGCTTCAAGACATGCTTTACATCGTATGGGCAGAAAAAAACCACCTGGGAATTCCTATCATAGACGAACAGCACCGAGGGGTGGTGTCAACCATTAACTCGCTACACTACTTTACCTGGCACGGAGAGGGGGTAAAAGCCATAAAACCAACGCTGGGCATGCTAGAACAGTATACGTTTGTTCATTTCGAGACCGAAGAAGAGCTGATGAGAAAAGCAGGCTATCCATATTTTAAGGACCATGAATTGCTACATAAGAAGCTCATGGCAAGAACGGTGGAGATCGCTCGCCAGTCCGTTTCTTGGAAGGATTCTGAGATAGTGCTGTCGTTTCTGAAGGAGTGGTGGTTGAGGCACATCAATATAGAAGACAGAAAGTATGCGCCACACGTAAGAACTCATCTGGGGATCTGACGACCGCGCGCTGGCCGCTGTCCCGTGGGAAGCTTGGGGGGGCTTGAACGGAGACCGGTCCGGCCAGGGAGCTCTCGGGCGTGAGAGCCGGCGGGCGGCTGGTACCGAGTTGCCCTTGGATGTGACGCCGGTTCGGCGTCGAGGGCGTGAACCTCGCTCCCGGCCGGCCACGGCCCTACCGGCCCCGGCGCTCCGACAGGTAGCGGTAGGCCTCGTCCGTGGACATGCCGGTGAGCCGGGCCAGCTCCCGAGCCGCCCGGCGGGGGGGAAGGCCCAGGGCCTCCACCCGGGCGGCCGCCTCTGCCTCGCTGATCTCCGGAGGACGCCGGGAGTCCCTTCCCCGAACCCCCCAGCACACCTCGCCCCGGACCCGGTCCCGCCGTTCCAGATCCCCCCGGATCCGAGAGATCGTGCCCCACAGGAACTCCTCGTGAGGCTTCGTCATCTCCCGGGCCAGGGCGGCCTCCCGGTCTCCAAACTCCGCCAGCGCGTCGTCCAGGGCGGCCAGGATGCGGTGGGGCGACTCGTAGAACACCAGGGTCTCGGTGCGATCCCGGAGCTCCCGGAAGAACGCCCGGCGCCGGGCCGCCCGCTTGGGCGGGAAGCCGTGGAACGAGAAGGCATGGGTGGGTAGCCCCGACGCGCTCAGGAAGGCGGCCACCGCGCTGGGCCCAGGCACCGGCACCACCCGGTGGCCGCTTTGGCGGGCGAGCCGCACCAGGTCGAACCCCGGGTCGCTGATGCCCGGGGTTCCGGCCTCGGACACCAGCGCGATCTGCTCCCCCCGTTCGAGCCGGCCGAGCAGCTGGCGGGCCCGGGCCTTCTCGTTCCAGTCATGGTACGAGATCAGGGGCTTCCTCAACCCGTGCCGGGCCAGCAGCCGGGCCGCGGTGCGGGTGTCCTCCGCTGCCACGCAGTCCACCTCGGCCATCACCCGCAGGGCCCGGCGGGTGATGTCGTCGGGGTTACCCAGCGGCACGGCCACCACGTACAGGCAGCCCTCAGCCGCCGTGGGGGTCGATTCGGGGTACCGGCTCTCGTCCATGGTCGGTAGGTCCTTGCCAGTGACTTTCACTGGAACGCTGGGAGGCCACGCGTTCGAACCCGTACTGTACCGCCCCCATTCTCCCCGGGGAAAGCCCGTCGCTCTCCCTTCCTCCGGCCCTTCAGCCCGTGCGGTCCGGCAAGGCCCCTTGCGGGGCGGCAGGGCCTTGGGTACCTTGGCGCGCTGGGGGGCAGGGGAGGTGGGCGTTGCTGGCTCGGGTGTTCTCGGCAGCGGTGTTGGGGGTGGACGCGTTCCGGGTGGACGTGGAGGTCGACGTGGCCCACGGCCTTCCCTCGTTCACGGTGGTGGGCTTGCCGGACGGGGCGGTCAAGGAGAGCCGCGACCGGGTGAAGGCGGCGGTGCGCAACGCCGGATACCGGTTTCCGCCGCACCGGATCACCGTGAACCTGGCGCCGGCCGACGTGAAAAAGGAGGGAGCCGCCTTCGACCTGCCCGTGGCCCTGGCGGTGCTGGGGGCAGATCCAGACCTGAAGCTGTCCACCCCCGCCGGCATGCTGTTTTTGGGCGAGCTGGCCCTAGACGGCACGGTCCGGCCGGTGCGGGGTGTTCTGCCCATCGCGCTGGAGGCCCGCCGGCTGGGGTTCGAGGCCTTGTGTGTGCCCCGCGAGAACGCGGTGGAGGCGGCCGTGGTGCAAGGGGTCACCGTGCACCCGGCCGACTCCATTGGGCAGGTGGTGGAGGGGCTGCGCACCGGCAGGCTCCCCCGGATCGATGCCGACCCGGCAGAGGTCCTGGCGGCCCGGGGGGTCTTCGACCTGGACTTCGCCGAGGTCCGCGGTCAGGCCCACGCCAAGAGGGCCCTGGAGATCGCGGCGGCCGGCGGACACAACGTGCTGCTGGTGGGGCCGCCCGGGTCCGGCAAGACCATGCTCGCCCGCAGGCTGCCCACGATCCTTCCCGAGATGAGCTGGGACGAGTGTTTGGAGACGAGCCGGATCTACAGCGCCATGGGGGTGCGGGACGGCGGAAGTGCGTTGGTGGTCCGGCGGCCGTTTCGGGCTCCTCACCACACCATCTCGGACGCCGGCCTGATCGGAGGGGGAACGATCCCGCGCTGCGGGGAGATCAGCCTGGCGCACAACGGGGTGCTGTTCCTGGACGAGCTGCCCGAGTTCAAGCGCCACGTGCTCGAGGTTCTGCGCCAGCCCCTGGAGGACGGCGAGGTGACCATATCGCGGGCCTCAACGACCTTGACGTTTCCGGCCCGGTTCACGCTGGTGGCGGCCATGAACCCGTGCCCGTGTGGGTACTGGGGAGACCCGTACCGGGCCTGCTCCTGCTCGCCTTCGGCCCTGCGCAAGTACCGGGCCAGGGTGAGCGGGCCCCTGCTCGATCGGTTCGACCTCCAGGTGGACGTTCCGGCGGTGCCGTTCCGGCAGATCCACGGGCAGGGGCAGCCGGGGGAGCCGTCGGCCGAGATCCGGGCCCGGGTGGCCGACGCCCGGCGCCGCCAGGCCGACCGGTTCCGAGGAATGCGCATCACCACCAACGCCGCCATGACCGCCCGGGCGGTGCGGCGGTTCGCGGCACCGGCGGACGATGCCGAACCGGTGCTCCGTCACGCGGTGGAGCGGTTGGGGCTTTCGGCCCGGGCCTACACCCGGGTGTTGAAGGTGGCTCGCACGATCGCGGATCTGGCCGGGTCGGAGCGGGTGCTCCGGGAGCACGTGCTCGAGGCGCTCCAGTTCCGCACCACGGTGAGGAGCCTGGGCGGAACCGCCTGAGCCGGGCGAGGGCGGTCTTGCCAGAATGGTGCCTGGATGCTATGTTCCCGCGGCTTTACCGGCCTCGTGGCGGGGCGGAGGAGGGAGCCATGCCCAAGAGGAAGATCATCTCCACCCTGGAAGCGGTCTACGACGACGAGGGGGTCGTCTTCTACCTGGACGGGGAGCCCGTGGAGGACATGGAGTTCTCCTGGGACGACCTGTTCGACGAGGAGCTCCGGGCCGAGGCGGCCGAGGAGCTGGCGGAGTACGTGGAGGCGGAGGACCTGGAGGACGTGGACCACCCCGTGCAGGCGATCCTGTCCGGCATCGGAAGACTCCTGAAGACCCCCGTGGCTCGCAGGGCCTGGGAATCGTTCCGGGATGATGATGATGAGGACGAGGACCTGGACGAGGACGGGCTGGAGGACGACGAGTACTGATTTCCGGGCCCGCGCCGCGGGATGTGAAGGAGTCGTGGATGCAGTTACCGAAGGGCTTCAAGCTGGAGGAGCTGTCGGCCGAGCAGGTGCGGACGCTGCGGGATCTGGCCCGGCAGGTCCGCGGCGACGTGCTCAAGATGATCCACCTCGTGGGCGAGGGGCACCCGGCCGGGTGCCTGTCCTGCGCCGAGATCCTGGTCACCCTGTACGCGGCGGCCAACGTGCGGCCGTCGGACCCGGACGAGCCGAAGCGGGACCGGATCGTGCTGAGCCCTCCCCATCTCACGGCGGCCCTGTACGCCACCCTGGGCCGGTTCGACTTCGTGGATCGGGATGACGCGGTCAGCCTGTTCGCCAAGGCCGGCAGCGTGTTCGAGGAGGCGCCGAACCGGGCCGTGCCCGGCGTCGAGTGGACCGGCGGGGTGCCGGGCGCCGGGCTTGCGGCCGCGTGCGGGTTCGCCCTGGCCGGGCGGCTGTCCGGCGCGAAGAACCAGGTGTTCGTGGTGGTGAGCGACGGGGAGCAGCAGCGGGGCATCGTGGCCGAGGCCCGGCGGTTCGCCAAGCGCCAGCGGCTGAACCAGATCACCGCGGTGATGGACGCCAACGGGGTGATGGCCACCGGAAAGGCGGCCGAGGCCTACCTCCAGAGCATCAAGTACGAGTACATCGCCGACGGCTGGGACGTGATCGAGGTCAACGGCCACGACCCCGACGACATCTACCGGGCCATCCGGCGGGCCATCCAGATCCAGAGCGCCCCGGTGCTGGTGGTGGCCCGGACCACGTCGGGCCACGGGGTGTCGTTCATGGAGAACGATCCCCGGTACCACGAGATCCGGCTGACGGACGAGGAGTACCGGGAGGCCATGCGCGAGCTGCGCCAGGACCCGTCGCTGGACGAGGAGGAGGACTACCGGTCCGCGTTCGGGGAGTTCGACCTGAACCTGGAGGAGGAGCCGGAGGACCACCCGGTGCCGGCCGTGCCCCTGACCTACCGGGACTACCCGGCCGGGACCTCGGTCTCGGGCCAGGCGGCCCTGGCCGGGGTGCTGGCCGACGTGCTGGAGGCGGAGGAGGCCGAGGAATCCGGGGCGCCGATGGCCCTGTTCGAGGGGAAGGTGGTGGTGGGCGGGGCCGACGCGGCCAGCCTGCCCCGGCCCCGGGACCGGTTCTTCGAGGTGCGGGGCCAGGACGCCGCCGTGGGGGTGGCCCTGGGGGCGTTCAGCCTGGCCGGGGGGGTTCCGGTGTGGCTGGCTCGGGGGCCCGACGCCCTGGAGGGGGCGTTCCACTCCCTGCGCCTGAACGATCTCAACCGGACCCATGTGAAGCTGTTCGCGGCCGCCCTGGGGGTGGAAGGCGGGCGGCGGGGCCGGGCGGGGCTGTGCCTGGATTACGTGAGCCTGGTCGAGAACCTGCCCCGGTGCCGCATGGTGTTCCCGGCCGACGCCAACCAGATGGACCGCGCGGCACGGGTCGTCCTGATGGAGCCGGGCAACTGGGTGGTGGGCGTGTGGCGCACCCCCACCGCGGTGGTGACCGACGTGGACGGCCGACCGCTGTTTGGGGGAGAGTACCGGTTCGAGTACGGCCGGATCGACCTCGTGCGGCCGGGGGACTCCGGGGTGATCCTCACCACGGGGCCCTTGGTGCTAGAGGCCGTTGCGGCGTGGGAGGCCCTTCACGATCGGGGCATGGAGCCGTCCGTGCTTCATGTGCCGTGCCCTGGGGCCTTGGTGGAGTCCGAGGATCCGGTGCTGCTGCAGAACCTGCGCAAGGGTCGGGTCATCACTTACGAGGACCACACGGTGCGCACCGGCCTGGGGGCCCGGGTGGCCGACGTGATCGCCACCCGAGGCATCTCGTGCCGCCTTCTCAAGCTGGGGGTGGAGGGCGAGGGTATGGCCGGGGAGCCCGGCGAGGTCCGCCGGCGTCTGGGCCTGGACGCCAGCGCCCTGGTGGCCCGGGCGGCCAAGTTTCTGAAGCGGTGAGCGTCCCCGTGGCGGACCGGGAGGAAGGGGCCCAGGCCGTACCCGGGCCGACGGAGCAGGAACGTCTGCTGGACGACTGGGGGGTTCCGGCCCACATCCGGCGTCACAGCCGTCGGGTGGCCGAGGTGGCCCGGGTTCTGGGCGGGTGGCTCCGTCGGTATGGGGGACAGTCGCTGGATCCCGACCTGCTGGAGGCGGCCGCGGTGCTCCACGACGTGGCCAAGGCCCGCTGCTTGGGCTCGCTTCAGGACCACGCCAAGGAAGGGGCCAAGATCCTCCGGGGCTCAGGCTACGCTCCGGTGGCCGAGCTGGTGGGGCAGCACGTGGAGCTGTGGGGCATCCGGCCCGACGGCCGGGTGGACGAGGCCGAGGTGCTCAACTACAGCGACAAGCGGGTTCGCCACGAGGAGGTGGTGAGCCTGGCCGAGCGGTTCGAGGACCTGCTTGAGCGCTACGGTCGGGGCAACCCCGAGGCCGAGGCCCGCATTCGCGCAAACTGGGAGCGGACCCGCAGGCTGGAGGAGAAGCTGTTCCGGCACCTTCCGTTCACCCCCGAGGACCTCACCCGGGCCGTGCGGTGCGGAGAGGCGTGCTGAGCCCCCGGGGGTTTGGCGGTGGGGCAAGGGGCCTGGTTCCGGCCGTGCGTGAGTGCAGCATCCGACGTACGCTGCATCCGGCACTCCATGCACGGCGGTGGATCGGTCCGTGAGAACACTTCAGAGCCCACTGCCGGGGCGAGCCTCGGCTGGGTGCTGGATGCAGCGACTGTGGGAGCCACGCCCGGCGCTCAGGCCCCACGCCCCCCCAAGGGCTCGGGGGCGGCTCGAAAGCCGCCCGGCCGCCCCGGTGATCCCTGGCTCTTCGACCAACGACCAGCGACCAACGACCGAAGCTGCCAACGCGACCATGACGCAGGGCCGGGCCGATCGGACCCGGTTTTTTTGTGCGGGGGGGCGGCCGCTTGTGGCGGCGGGGCCGGTGTGTTTGAATCCGGTCCGCCCTTCGGCGGACCGATCCCTGGTGAGGACGACGGGAATGTCCCAGTGCGACCGGTGCGGGGCGGAACTGCCCCCGGGCAGCCTCAAGTACCTGATCACGATCCACGTGACGGCCGATTTCGACGGCGTGCTCCCCGACCGGGGGGACATGGACGACCTGGAGACGTTCATGCGCACCCTCGACGGCGTCGATCCGGGCTCTGCCGGCCGGGACGTGTACCAGGCCCAGGGGTTCCTGCTGTGCCCGGCCTGCAAGGCGTTGTTCCTGGCCGATCCGTTGGGGAGGTCCCGGGCCGGTGAGCCGCCGGGGCCGGGCGGCCGGATGCACTGACCCGCACCCGGCTCTCCGGCAAGCCCCTTGCCCTTCCGGATCAGGGGGATGGGGGGGCCATTGATTCGCCGGGTCCATGACTTTCGATCCCGAAACGACACCCGGCCCGCCGGGCCGGTCGGAAAAGGACGGCATGAGGTACGGACGCGCACTGCTCGACGTGGAGAAGCCCGGCCGGTACGAGGGGCTCGAGGTCGGCGCCGTGGTCAAGGACTGGGGCGGGGCCGGGGTGCGGGTGGCCCTGTGCTTCCCCGACGTGTACGAGATCGGCATGAGTCACCTGGGGCTCCAGATCCTGTACCACGCCTTGAACCGGGAGGAAGGAGTTCTGGCCGAGCGGGCCTTCGCCCCTTGGCGCGACATGGAGGCCCTGCTGCGGCGGCGGGGATGGCCCCTGGTCACCCGGGAGTCGGGCCGGCCGTTGGTGGAGTTCGACCTGGTGGGGTTCACCCTGCCCTACGAGCTGTCGATCACCAACGTCCTGCTGATGCTCGATCTGGGGCGGGTGCCGCTCCGGGCTGCCGACCGGGGGCCAGGACACCCCCTGGTGATCGCGGGGGGGCCGGTGTGCGCCAACCCCGAGCCGTTCGCCGACTTTTTCGACGCGTTCTTCGTGGGCGACGGCGAGGAGGGTATCGTTGAGATCGCCCGGGCCTTGGAGGCGGCTGGGCCGGACCGAGCGGCCCGCCTGGAGGCCCTGTCGCGGGTGGAGGGGGTGTACGTGCCGGCCCGGACGCAGCCGCGATTCGAAGCCGGCCGGTTCGTGGGGTTCGACCCCTCGATGCGGGTGGGGCGGCGGGTCCTGCCGGATCTCGCGGCTTGGCCGCCGCCGACCCGGCCGGTGGTGCCGTTCATCTCCACGATCCACGACCGGCTCGCCGTGGAGGTGTGCCGAGGCTGCACCCGGGGGTGCCGGTTCTGCCAGGCTGGGTTCTACTACCGGCCCGTGAGGGAGCGGCCGGCCGAGCAGGTGGCCCGGGCCGTGGCCGGGGGCGTCGAGCAGAGCGGGTACGACGAGGTGGGGCTGCTGTCCCTGTCCACCGGGGACTACTCGTCGATCGGGCCGCTCCTGGTGCGGCTCATGCGCGAGCACGGCGGGCGGCAGACCGCGGTGAGCCTGCCGAGCCTGCGGGTCGACAGCCTGGACGACCGGGTGCTCCAAGAGATCCGGCGGGTGCGCAAGACGGGGTTCACCCTGGCCCCCGAGGCCGGGTCCGAGCGGCTGCGGCGGGTCATCAACAAGAACATCACCGAGGCCGAGATCTTCGGGGCGGTCCACAAGGTGTTCGCGGCGGGCTGGAAGGGGCTGAAGCTCTACTTCATGGTGGGGTTGCCCACCGAGACCCCCGACGACCTGCAGGCCATCGTGGAGCTGGTGCGCCGGATCGCCAAGGCCGCGCCCAAGGGCCGGGGTCGGGTGGGCGTGAGCATCTCGAACTTCGTGCCCAAGCCCCACACGCCGTTCCAGTGGGCCCGGCAGATCGGGGTGGCCGAGATCGAGGAGATCCAGGCGTTCTTCAAGAAGAACCTGCGGCGGGGCGCGGTGGACCTGCGTTGGCACGACGCCCGGATGAGCGTGCTCGAGGGGGTGATCGCCCGGGGCGACCGGCGCCTGGGCCGGGTGATCGAGGCGGCCTACCGCAGCGGATGCCGCATGGACGCCTGGACCGGCGAGTTCCGGTGGCAGACCTGGGAGACCGCGTTCCAGGAGGCCGGGCTGCGGGTCGAGGAGTTCCTGGCCGAGCGGGATCCTGCCGCGCCCCAGCCCTGGGACGTGGTGGACCTGGGCGCGGACCCCGCGTTCCTGCGGACCGAGTGGGAGCGCGCCCTGCGGGCCGAGCCCACCCCGGACTGCCGGGGCGGCCGGTGCCAGGGGTGCGGCCTGTGCGACTTCGACCGGGTGAAGCCCCGGGTGGCTGACCCGGTTCCCTACCCGCCGCCGGCCGAGCCTGCGCCGCCGAAGCCCGAGGACCTGTCGCAGGTCCCCCGGATCCGGTTCCGGTTCTCCAAGCAGGGCCCGGCCTCGTTCCTGGCCCATCTGGAGACGGTGACCGCGCTGCACCGCGCACTCCGGGCGGCCGGGGTGGACGTGGTGTACTCCCGCGGGCACCATCCCCAGCCCCGGATCGTGCTGGGGCCGGCGCTTCCGCTGGGCACCGAGAGCCGGGCCGAGCTGGCGGACCTGAAGGTATGGACCGTGCCGCCCCTGGCCGAGACCCAGGCCCGCGTGAACGCCAGCCTGCCCGAGGGGCTGCGGGTGGAGGCGATGTGGGTGATCGGCCCGGACACCAAGGGGCTGACCGGGGGGGGGACGGTGGAGGAGTACGAGGTGGTGCCCACGGCCGAGGCGGCCGCGGCCGTGGGGGAGCGCTCCGGCTGGCGGGAGCGGATCGGAGCGTTCTGGGCCGCGGCCGAGTTCCCGGTGGTCAAGCACCGCAAGAACAAGGCCGATCGGGTGCTGGACGCCCGGCGGTACGTGGAGGGGCTGTGGGAGGAGGGGGGGCGGCTGCACGTGCGGATCCGCCGGGCCGACAACGGCACCGCGGTCACGCCCGAGGATCTGGTGCACCGCCTGGCAGGCCTGGCCGAGGATGTGCGGGCTTGCGACCGGATCGTCAAGGTGCGGATGCGGCTGAGTTGACCGGCGGCCGCTCCGTTCTGTTGCCGGGGCATGGGGCCTGCTTCCGGCAAGGCCAGAGACCAGAAACCAGAGACTAGAAACTAGAGAAATTCCGGCTAGATCGGCCCGTTAGACGGGCGGGCGCTCCAGCAGACCCCATGCCCCCGGGCTTGGCGTCGGGGCTCAGGAGCCGCCTGGCCGCCCAGCAGGACGAAGGCCCCAGACCGACGGCCGTTGACCGGAGACCGTTGACCGGAGACCGAAGTTACATGGAGCAGACATGTCCGAGGTGGAAGCGGCGCCCAGCCTGTCGAAAGAGATCATCATCAACGCCACGCCCCAGGACACCCGGGTGGCCCTGCTGGAGAACAAGGTCCTGGCCGAGCTCTACATCGAGCACGTCAAGGACCGAAGGGTGGTGGGCAACATCTACAAGGGCCGCGTGGTGCGGGTGTTGCCGGGCATGCAGGCCGCGTTCGTGGACATCGGCCTCGAGAAGGCGGCGTTCCTGTACGTGTCGGACGTGTACTCCGACATCCAGGAGTACGCGGAGATGTTCGGCCTGGACGAGGACGGAGACGTCCCCCTGCGCCCCCCCAAGCCCGTGGCCCCCATCGAAGAACTGCTCCACGAGGGCCAGGAGGTCCTGGTGCAGGTGGCCAAGGAGCCCCTGGGGCGCAAGGGCGCCCGGATCACCCAGTTCGTGAGCCTGCCGGGCCGCAACGTGGTGTACCTGCCCCACGTGAACCACATCGGGGTGTCTCGCCGGATCACCGATGAGGAGGAGCGGGTGGCCCTGCGGGAGATGGTGGCCGGGCTGCGCAGCGGGCCGGGCGGGTTCATCGTGCGCACCGCGGCCGAGGGGTGCACCGCCGAGGACCTGAAGCCCGAGATGGAGTTCCTGACCCGGCTGTGGGACGACGTGGTCCAGCGGGCGGCCCGGGTGTCGGCCCCGAACCTGCTCCACTGCGACCTGGACATCTCGTTTCGCGCCATCCGCGATCTGTACACTCCCGAGGTGCGGCGGATCGTGGTGGACTCGGCCGAGGAGTACAAGAAGATCCTGGAGTTCGTCGGGACCTACGTGCCCCAGGCCCGTCCGCTGGTGGAGCTCTACAACCGGCCCGAGCCGATCTTCAGCTTCTACGACATCGAGATCGAGATCTCCAAGGCCCTGGAGCGGCGGGTGTGGCTCAAGAGCGGGGGCTACATCGTGATCGAGCGCACCGAGGCCCTGACGGCCATCGACGTGAACACCGGCTCTTATGTGGGCAAGCGCAACCTGGAGGAGACCATCCTGAAGACGAACCTGGAGGCGGCCCGGGAGATCGCCTACCAGCTCCGGCTCCGGAACATCGGGGGCATCATCATTATCGACTTCATCGACATGGAGGTGGAGGAGAACCGTCGCAAGGTATTCGAGACCCTGGAGACGGAGCTGCGGAAGGATCGGGCCAAGACGAACCTGCTCCAGATCTCCAGCCTGGGCCTGGTGGAGATGACCCGCAAGAGGGTCCACGAGGACCTGGGCCGGATGCTGTGCGAGCCGTGCCCCTACTGTGAGGGCAAGGGGTACGTGCGGTCCCGCTCCACGGTGGCCTACGACGTGTTCCGCGAGATCCGGCGCCGTCGTCACGGGATCGCATCGGACACGATCGTGGTGGAGGCTCACCCCGACGTGGTCCACTACCTCTACGACGAGGAGCGCTCGGGGCTCGAGGCCCTGGAGCAGACTCTGGGCAAGCAGATCGTTCTCAAGGCCCGGCCCCACCTGCACCAGGAGGAGTTCCGGGTCGGGGAGGGGAAAGGCTAGGCTGGGACGCCGAAAGGCGGCCGCCGTGCTCCGGGGTGGCCCGAACCGGAGACGCGACGAGAGATCCTTTCGCGAAGGGAAGGACGTTCTCGCAAGGGCGGAGTTCCCGAGCTGGAGCCAGAGGGGTTAGAGCTTTCTAGCTTTCCAGCTTCCTGGCCTCCCAGCCTCCCTGCTCACACCTGCTCGCGCTCGGCGAGCCGTAGGTACATCAGGGCCTTGGGGTTGTCGGGCGAGCGCTCCAGCACCCCGTTCCACTCCTCCACCGCCAGATCCACCTGCCCCCGGCTGTAGTAGGTGATGCCTAGCTGGATCCCAGCCTCGGTGTAGTGGGGGTGCTCCTTCTTGACCCGCCGGAACTCGGCCACGGCGTCGTCGTAGCGGCCCATGTCCCGGAACAGCACGCCCACCCGGGTCCGCAGATCCGGGAAGGTGGGGCCCAGGGCCAGGGCCTTGCGGTACTCGGTCTCTGCCTCGGCCAGCATGCCCAGGCTGTGGTAGATCTCGCCGATGTCGGCGTGCACGTTGGCCAAGCGGCCCTTGATGTACGGATCCACCGCCCCCTGGTCCAGCCGGGAGGCCCTCCGGGCCTTCTCGAAAACCCGTTCCGCCTCGTCGTACCGCCCCAGGTCGTTCAGGGTCACGGCAAGGTTCAGAAGCGCCTCGGTGTAGTGGGGGTTGATGTCCAGGGCCTCCTGGAACAGCCCCACCGCCCCCTCCCGGTCGCCTTTCTGGAACGCGATGGCCCCCAGCATATTGAAGATGTCGGCGAACCGGCAGTCCAGGTCGAGAAGTTTGCGCAGGTAGCGTTCGGCCTCTTCGTACCGGCCGTCGTTGAACGCCTCGCGTCCCAGGTGGGTGAGCTCCACGATCGCCGAGTCCACGGGAACGCCTCCTTTCCGGTTTGCGGCCGTCCCTTCCCCAAAGACACAATCAACAAAAAACGTAAGGGTCCGCCCCTATCGGAAAACGGACCCTTACGGGCTATTCATCCTCCCCCGCCTTCTCCCTCTCGGACTTCGGTTGGATCTCCAGTGCCAGTGCCAGGGCCTGGTCGCGCAGGGGCGAGTCGGGGTACGAGCGCACCAGCTCCTGGAGCCGCCCCAGGGCCGCGGAGTATCGCTTCTTCCGCAGGTAGTACCGGGCCACGTACATCTCGTGCTCGGCCAAGCGCTGGCGCAGCTCCTTCACCTTGCTCTGGGCCTCGGCCGCGTATTGGCTCTTGGGGCGGGCGTACAGCAGCTTCTGGAACGCCTCCAGGGCCCGGTGGGTGGGCTCCTGGTCCCGGTCCGGGGGCTGGCTCAGATTGTAGTAGCACAGGCCCCGCCGGAAGATCACGTAGTCCAGCCTCGAGTAGGTGGGGTGGAGTTCCTCGAACCCCCGGTAGGCCGCGGCCGCCTCCTCGAACTTCTCCTGGCGGAACAGCATGTCCGCCTCCAGCAGGTCAGCCTCGGTGGCGAACTTGGAGAAGGGGTGGTCATCGCGGATCCGGTCGATGAGCTTCTGGGCCTCCTCGTACCGATACTTCTCCACGGCCCTCTGGGCCATGGCGTAGATCTCGGCCGGGGAGAGGTCCTCCAGCCGCTGGGCGCCCCAGCACCCCGCGAGGGCAATGCCGAGAACGAGGCAGAGGAGTGTACGGACGGATCGGATCACGTGGGCCTCCCGGAAAGGAAAGAACCGTAGCCGGAAACGCCTCCCGACGTCAACGCCGGAAGGCCTCCAGCGACTCGGTGTAGGGCGGGCGGGCCACGCCGCGCTCCGTGACGATGGCCGTCACCAGGTGGGCCGGGGTCACGTCGAAGGCCGGGTTCCACACCCCCACTCCCTCGGGCGCCACCCGGGCGCCCCCGCAGTGGGTCACCTCGGTCGGGTCCCGCTCCTCGATGGGGATCTCGTCGCCCGACGAGAGCTCGAAGTCGACGGTGGACAGGGGTGCGGCCACGTAGAGTGGCACCCCGTGCTCCCGGGCCAGCACCGCCAGTGCGTAGGTGCCGATCTTGTTGGCCACGTCGCCGATGCGGGTGATGCGGTCGGCGCCCACCACCACCGCGTCCACCCCACCCAGCCTCATACGGTACCCGGCCATACTGTCGGTGATCAGGGTGACCGGGATGCCGTCCTTCTGGAGTTCCCAGGCGGTCAGCCGGGCGCCCTGGAGGAACGGCCGGGTCTCGTCGGCGAGCACCTGCACGCGCTTGCCCGCCTCGGCCGCGGCCCGGATCACCCCCAGGGCGGTGCCGTACCCGGCCGTGGCCAGGGCACCGGCGTTGCAGTGGGTCAGCACGGTGGCCGGGTCGGGGAGCAGCTCCGCCCCGAACCGGCCCATGGCCCGGCACGCCGCCAGGTCCTCCGCCTCGATGGCCCGGGCCTCGGCCTCCAGGGCCTCGGCCGCCCGGACCGGGTCCGGGGTCCCCTCGATCACCCGCCGCATCCGGTCGAGGGCCCAGAACAGGTTCACAGCCGTGGGCCGGGTGCGGGCGAACCGCTCGAGCACGGCTCCCATGGCGGAGCGGAACTCCTCGTCCGCTCCAACCCGTCTCCGGGCCGCCAGCGCCACCCCGTAGGCCGCGGTCACCCCGATGGCCGGTGCGCCCCGCACCACCATCTGCTCGATGGCCCGGGCCACGGCCTCGGGGTCGGCATAGACCCGGTATACCTCCTCGGTGGGCAGCCGGCGTTGGTCCAAGAGCCGCAGCGCCTCGCCGGTCCACTCCACGGCCTGGAACCCGCTCACGGTCCGGCCCCCAGCTTCTCGCGCACCAGCCGGTTCACCGCCTGGGGGTCGGCCTTACCCTTGGTGGCCCGCATCACCTGGCCCACGAAGAACCCCAGGAGCTTGGTCTTCCCGGCCCGGTACGCTTCCACCTCCTTGGGGTTCCGGGCCAGCACCTCGTCCACCAGGGCCTCGATGGCCGAGGTGTCCGTGATCTGCCTGAGCCCCTTCTCCTCCACCACGACCTCAGGGGGCTTACCCGTCGCCCACATCTCGTCGAACACGGTCTTGGCGATGTTGGTGGAGATCTCGCCTTTCCTCACCAGGTCGAGCATGCCGGCCAGGTGCTCGGGAGTCACCGGCGCCTCGGTGATCGGCGGGGCCCCCTCCTTGTTCAGCTCCCGGAGCACATAGCCCATGATCCAGTTCGCCACGGCCTTGGGGTTGTGGTGAAGCCGGACCGCGGCCTCGAAGTAGTCGGCCAGGTCGCGGCTCTGGCACAGGAGGTCGGCGTCCTGGGCGGGCAGCCCGTGCTCGTCCTGGAACCGGCGGCGTTTGTCGTCCGGAAGTTCGGGCAGGTCGGCCTGGACCCGCTCGATCCAGGCCGGGTCGATCACCACGGGGGGCAGGTCCGGGTCCGGGAAGTACCGGTAGTCGTGGGCCTCCTCCTTGGACCGCATGGACAGGGTGATGCCCTTCTGGGTGTCGAACAGCCGGGTCTCCTGGACCACCTCGCCCCCGGTCTCCAGCAGGTCGATCTGGCGCTCCGCCTCGTAGGCAAGGGCCTGCTCCAGGAACTTGAACGAGTTGAGGTTCTTGATCTCGGTGCGGGTGCCGAGCCGGGTCTCCCCTTTGGGGCGCACGGACACGTTGGCGTCCACCCGCAGGCTGCCCTCGTTCATGTTGCCGTCGCACACCCCCAGGTACACCAGGATCTCGCGGAGCCTGCGCACGTACTCCGCGGCCTCCTTGGGGCTTCGGATGTCCGGCTCGCTCACGATCTCGATGAGCGGCACACAGGCCCGGTTCAGGTCCACCAGGCTGTAGTCGGCTCCGGGGGTCTCGGGGTGGAGGAGCTTGCCCGCGTCCTCCTCCATGTGGATCCGGGTAATGCCGATCCGCTTGGCCCCGCCGTCGGCGCCGGTGACCTCGAGCCAGCCGTGCTCGAGGATCGGCAGCTCGTACTGGCTGATCTGGTAGCCCTTGGGAAGGTCGGGGTAGAAGTAGTTCTTCCGGGCGAACCGGCTGAACGGGGCCACCCGGCAGTGGGTGGCCAGGGCCACCTTGAGGGTGTACTCCACCACCTTCCGGTTCAGTACCGGAAGCGCGCCCGGAAGCCCCATGCACACGGGGCACACCTGGGAGTTGGGCTCGGCCCCGAACCGGGCGGAGCACCCGCAGAAGATCTTGGTGTCGGTCAGAAGCTGCGCGTGGACCTCGAGGCCCACAACCATTTCCCACGCCATCGTCGGCTCCTGGGTGCCGTGAGTCTAAAAGTCATACTTCCTGCGCGGTTCGAACCCTCCCTACCCGAGGGCCGGCTTCGGCCGTTTGATCCCGGCGGCCTGCTCGTAGGCGTAGGCCGCCCGCAGCAGGATCTCCTCCTCGAACGGGCCCGCCAGCAGCTGAAACCCCATGGGCAGGCCCTGGGCCGTGAACCCGCACGGCACGTTGATACCGGGCAGGCCGGCCAGGTTCGCCGGGATCGTGAAGATGTCGTTCAGGTACATCTGCAGGGGGTCGTCCACCTTCTCGCCCAGCCGGAACGCCGGGGTGGGGGTGGTCGGGCAGGCGATCACGTCCACCTGCTGGAACGCTCTGCGGAAGTCCTCGGCCACCCGGGCGCGGACCTTCTGGGCCTTGAGGTAGTACGCGTCATAGTACCCGGCCGACAGGGCGTAGGTGCCCAGCATGATCCGGCGCTTCACCTCGGGCCCGAACCCGGCGGCCCGGGTCTTGCGGTAGGTGTCGATCAGGTCCTCGCCGGCCACCCGCAGGCCGTACTTCACTCCGTCGTACCGAGCCAGGTTCGAGCTCGCCTCGGCCGGCGCGATGAGGTAGTAGGTGGCCACGGCGTAGCCCGTGTGAGGCAGGCTCACCTCCCGCACCTCGGCGCCCAGGTCCTCCAGCACCCCCACGGCCCGGCGCACCGCCGCCTCCACCTCGGGATCGAGCCCCTCGATGAAGTACTCCCGGGGAACCCCCACCCTGAGGCCCCTCACCTCCGGCTGCAGGTCTCGCAGGGCCGGCACCGGCCGGTCGATGCTGGTGGAGTCCAGGGGGTCGTGGCCGGCGATCGCCTCCAGCACCCACCCCGCGTCGGCCACGTCCGCGGTCAGCGGGCCGATCTGGTCCAGGCTCGAGGCGAACGCCACCAGCCCATACCGGCTCACCCGGCCGTAGGTGGGCTTGAGCCCCACCACGCCGCACAGGGCTGCGGGCTGGCGGATCGATCCGCCGGTGTCCGACCCCAGGGCGGCCGCGGCGAGGCCGGCGGCCACGGCCGCCGCGCTCCCCCCGCTCGATCCCCCCGGCACCCGCTCGGGGTCCCAGGGGTTGCGCACGGGGCCAAAGGCCGAGGTCTCGTTGGACGAGCCCATGGCGAACTCGTCCATGTTCAGCTTGCCCAGGAACACCGCCCCGGCCTGTCGGAGCCGGGCCACCACTGTGCCGTCGTAGGGGGGCACGAAGCCCTCCAGGATCCGGGAGCCGCACGTGGTGCGCACCCCCTCGGTGATCAGCAGGTCCTTGAGCCCCACCGGGATCCCCGTGAGGGGACCGGCCTGGCCGCTACGGATCCGGCGGTCCGCCGCCCGGGCCATCTCGAGGGCGAGCTCGGCCGTGACCGTGATGTAGGCGTTGATCCGCGGGTTCCACCCCTCGATCCGGTCCAGGTAGGCCCGGACGAGGTCCTCGCTGGTGACCTCGCCCCGGTCCAGGAAGGCCCGCAGCTCTCGTATGGTCCGTCCAACCAGGTCCATGGTCGTCTCCCTCATGCCTCGATCACCTTGGGCACCCGGAAACAGCCGTCCTCCGCCTCGGGGGCGTTGGCCAGCACCGTCTCCTGCCCGAGGGGCGGCCGGACCCGGTCCTCCCGGAAGGCGTTCACGGCCTCGTGCACGTGGGCCATGGGCTCGGTATCCGAGAGGTCGAGCTCGTCCAGCTTGGCCACATAGTCGAGGATCGCGGAGAGCTGACCCGCAAACCCCTTGATCTCCTCGTCCGTGAGATCGAGCCGCGCCAGTCGTGCCACGTGCAGGACGTCTTCGCGTGGGATGCCCATGGAACCGCTCCTATCAGATCGTTTGCGTGCGATCACCCTCGGGAAGCCCGCAAACCTAGCACGAGGGTTTCGGGTGGGGCAAGGCGCTGCCGGAGAGGGGAGGGGCGCAGCAGGAGAAGATCGGGGGTGCAGCAGTGGCCCGTGCGTGTTACACTACACAGCAGTAGGGGTGGGCCCTCAGAGGTTGCGATTCTGGTGGAGCGTTTTTCTCGGTTCTGGAAAGTCTTGCGGACGGGGTGGTGGTCGGAGCCGACGGAAGGGTGCAACTGCCCGGATGGGGGCGGTGGCAAAGAGGAGGCCCCGTTTCATCCGCTTCCGGAGAGCCCCGGTTCGTCGCAGGCAGGGGGAGGTGACGGGTGCGCCGGTGGTGGTTCGTAATCCTTTTGCTGGTTGTGGGGTCGGGTGGGGTTGCTCGGGCCTCCGAGGTCGTCATCGTGCAGAGCGCGAGGATCCGGCCCTACGAGGAGGCGCGGCAGGCCTTTCGAGAGGCGTTGTCCCGCCAGCCCGCGGTCTCCGGGGCCAAGACCCTCCACCCCCACCAGTTTACCGAGTTCGTGCTTACGGATGGCGGAGGGCGTGAGGCCGCGGCTCGGTTTCTTGTTTCCCACCCTGTCGATCTCATCCTGGCGATCGGGGGGAAGGCCCTCTCTTTTGCCGACCGGTTCCGCCAGATTCCCCTGGTGTACACCATGGTACCGGACGCGGGCTCCCGACTGGTCTTTCACGACCGAGCTGCGGGGGTCCCGTTCTCCGTGCCGCCCAGGCGTTGGGTCGAGGTCACCGAGAGGTGCCTGCCCAGGGCGAGGCGGATCGGGGTGGTCTTCTCCCCAGGGGAGACCGGAGGGTTTGTGCGGGAGGCACGAGCCTTGAGCCGGGTGCAAGGGATGCAGATCGTGGGCACGGGGGCCCGCTCCGCCCGTGAGGTCCGGGCGCGGCTGGAGGAGCTTCGGGGGCAGATCGACGTGCTCTGGATGCTTCCCGACCTGAGGGTGCTCACCCCCCAGACGGCGGAGGCGATGCTGCGGTTCTCTATGGAAGAGCGGGTTCCCGTGGTCACGTTTGCAGAGAAGTACCTCCGCCGGGGCGCCATGATCGCCCTCGTGCCCGATTATCGGCGAATGGGAGAGGCGGCAGCCGCGTTGGCCGAGAGGCTGCTGCGGGGGGGAAGCTTGAAAACGGGTCGACGCGAGGTGACCCGGCGCACCAGGGTTCGGGTGAACGCCGGCATCGCAAAGAAGCTCGGCGCGTTCCTCGACACCGCCTGGCTGGGCGGTGGCGACTGATCCCGGCGCCGGACGCGAGGGTTCCCTCCGTGTCGGCCGAGCCCGCCGGCTTGACCTTCCGCACGAGAGTCCTGTTCTACCTCCTGACGTTTGTCCTGCTTCTCACGGTTGCTCTTGCCGCGCTGCTGATCCAGGCCCAGCGGACCTCCCTGCGCACGCAGTTCGAGGAGGAAGGGCGGACTCTCGTCCACCTGCTCGCCAACAGTGTGCGGCTGGACGTGTTCGCGGCCGACCAGAAAGCCCTGCTGCGCAGTGCGACCCCCGTGCTCCAGAACCGGAACGTGGAGAAGGTGGTGGTCCTGGACGCGACGGGAGAGGTTCTGATGAACACGGGGGGAGGGCAGGAGGTCTCCCAGGGGGCACCGGTCCTAGGGATGGGCACGACGGGCGCCGCACCGGGCGGGGGGGCTGCGGGGGGGCTGCCGAGGGTGGTGCTGCAGGAGGACGGGGAACGGATCGTGTTCTGGCGGGAGGTGCTCGACCGGCTGGCCTACGAGACCCCTGAGGATCTGTACTTCGATGGTCTGGGAGGGAGTGCGAGCAGGCCGTCCGTCCTGGGGTACGTCGCCGTGGTCCTGTCCAAGGAGGGGCTCCGCCGGGAGACGAGGGCCGTCGTGGGCCGCGTGGCGGTGGTAGGGGGAGGGTTCTTCCTACTGGGAGGGGTTCTCGCTTTTCTGGTCTCCCGGGAGGCTGCAAAGCCCCTGGCCCGACTGGTGGGGGCGTTTCGGGAGCAGGGGATCATGGTGGAGTCCCACGACGAGCTCGGTGCCCTCCGGGACACCTTTTCCTCGTTGGTCACGCGGCTGGAGCACGCGTTCGCCACGATTCGGGAGCTCAAGGAGGGGCTGGAGCAGAAGGTGGACGAGCGAACCCAGGAGCTCGCCCGGGCCAACGACGAGCTGCGACGGGCCCGGGACCTCCTGGAGGAGAGGGTCCGGGAGCGGACCGCCCAGCTGGAGGCGATGCACCGCCATCTTCGGCAGACCGAGAAGCTCAGCGCCGTGGGGAAGCTGGCGTCGTCGCTGGCCCACGAGATCAACAACCCTGTCTTCGGGATCAGAAACGTGCTCCAGGAGCTCCATAGAAAACTGGATCTCGAACCGGAGGACGCCGAGCTGGTGGCCCTGTCGATCGAGGAGTGCAACCGGATCGCCAAGCTCGTGCGGAGCCTGCGGGAGTTCAACCGGCCGAGCACCGAGACCCCCGAGTGGGTCGATGTCCATCGCAGCATCGACACCATGCTTATCCTGTGTAAAAAGCGGTTCGCGCGGCAGCGGATCCGGGTGGAGACCTCGTACTCGGCCGAGGTGAAGCGGATCTTCGCGGTGGAGGATCAGCTGAAGCAGGTGATCTTGAACCTGCTGACGAACGCGTCCGAGGCCTTGCCCGAAGGGGGGGGGACCATCCGGGTCTCCACCGCGGCGTCGAACGGTATCGTGAAAGTCCGAGTCGAGGACACGGGCTGCGGCATTCCCGAGGAGCACCTGGAGCGGGTTTTCGAGCCGTTCTTCACCACCAAGTCCGCGGCGTCGGGCACCGGCTTGGGGCTGTCGGTGTGCTACGGGATCGTGGAGCGACACGGAGGTCGGATCCAGGTGGAGAGCAGGGTGGGAGAGGGGACCGCGTTTACGGTGGAGCTGCCGATCGGTGAGGGTGAGGATGAGAGGCCGGATCCTGCTGGTGGATGACGAAACGCTGCTGGTGGTGACCCTGGGGAGGGCTCTCTCGGCATCCGGGTTCGAGGTCGATACGGCAGGCACGGGGGAGGAGGCCTTGGCATCCTTGGATCGACAGGAGTACGACGTGATCGTGACCGACCTGCGGATGGAGGGGGAGGACGGCTTTGCCGTGCTTCGCGAGGCCAGGTCCCGGGACCCCCAAGTCTGCGTGGTGGTGATTACGGGGTACTCCAACGAGGAGGCGGGCCTGGAGGCCCTGCGTCAGGGCGCGGACGATTACCTGTTCAAACCGTTCCAGCCGGAGGAGCTGGTGCTTCGGGTCACTCGCCAGGCAGAGAAGCGGGAGCTTCGTAGAAAGGTGCGACGATACGAGAGCCTGCTTGGTGTCTGCCCCCGGTGTGGCCGGTTCCGCTGGGTCCCGGGGCCGGAAGGGGGGAGGTGGACCGCGTTCTCCGAGCCCGTCGGCTTGGCCCCGGCAGAGCGCATCCGACCCACCCTCTGCCCCGGCTGCGAACACGCCTGATCCTCTGCCGGGGTTGCCCTCCACTCGTCGGGTTTGATAGCTTTCCGCCGCCTTTGAGGTCTCGCCCGATGGTTTTCGACACCCGATTTTCTGGATGGTGGGGCAGGAGACGCAATACGTGGGTAACCCTTCGCTTCGCGCGCTCGTCCTCCTGGTGCTTGGGATGGCCTGGGCCCACCCGGCCGGGGCCACCCCTGTTGCCGGTGCTCCCTTGGTGGCCAGCAGGGATCCGGAGACCGCGTTCGTGCGGCTGTACTTCGACCCCGAGGACCTCGTGGTGTCGGCCACCCGCGCCCCCAAACCGATCGACCAGGTGGCCGAGAACGTGACCGTGGTCACCGCGGACGAGATCCGCGACATGAACGCCCACACCCTGGGGGACGTGCTCAAGCGGGTTCCCGGCGTGTTCACCTACACCTTCGGCAACCACTTCGGGGCGACCCCCCTGGCCCACATCCAGGGCTCGGGCGAGCCGAACCCGTTCCGTTACGGCCACGAGGACCGCCACGTGCTGGTGCTGCTGGACGGGGTGCCCTGGAGCTCCGAGACGGCCGGGCCGTTCCTGAACACGATCCCGGTGGGGCCCATCGAGCGGATCGAGATCATCAAGGGGCCCGCGTCGTCCACCTGGGGCTCGTCGCTGGGCGGGGTCATCAACGTGATCACCAAGGAGGCCGGCGCCGCGAGGCGCATTCGAGGGGAGCTGGCCGCGAGCTACGGCGAGCGCCGCTCCTGGGACACCCGGGGGGAGGTGGCGGGAGCGGCCGGGCCGGTGGGCTACTACGCCCAGGCCCAGGCCCAGAACGCCGAGTGGGACCAGCCCGGCCCCGCCGGGTTCGAGGAGACCAGCGCCTTCGCCAAGGTCGAGGTGCCGGTGACGGGAGCCTCGACCCTGGACCTGGCGGCCGGTACCGCGGACGTGGACATCGACGCCGGCCGGCTGGCGAGCCAGTTCGCCCTGGCCCAGAGCGAGGCCCGGGCCGCGTTCGGCCGGGTGGGGTGGAGCCTCCGGGCCTCGGACCGCCTGGGGCTGCGGCTCGAGGCGTACCGGCTCGAGCAGCGTCTCGAGCAACACAACCAGGAGGACGGCACCTTCGCGCCCCGGGGCGATCTGCTGATTAACACCCTCTACGACGAGGAGCACACCGGCGTGCAAGCCCGGGCCACCTGGGCCCAGGGCCGGCACGTGGTCGTGGCCGGGGTGGATTACCGGCACACGGACCTCCGGGCCCGCACCGACTCGGGCGAGTTCTTCCAGAGCCTCGGCAACCCGGCCCGGTTCGAGGTGGAGCCGGGCATCGACCGGTGGGGCGTGTACCTCAACGACACGGTCCGGGCCGGCCGGTTCACCCTGGTGCCGGGCGTCCGGTACGACGATAGCTCCCGCACCGACCCGTTCTGGAGCCCCAGCCTGGGGCTCACCGTGGGGTTGGGGCGGGGTACCCTGCTCCGGGCCGACGCGGCCCGGGGGTTCAGCGCGCCGCCGCTCACATACCTCGCCAGCGGGGGGATCGACTTCGACCCCAACCCGGACCTGGCCCCGGAGGAGATCTGGTCTTACCAGGTGGGGCTCGAGACCGCGGCCCTGCCCGGCCTGTGGCTCAAGCTCACGGGGTTCCGCCACGAGGTGGGCGGCGCGATCCGCACCGCCTCCTCGGCCGGGTCCAACCCGAACACCTGGGAGAACCGGGGCACGATCTGGCGCACCGGGTACGAGCTGGAGGCGGAGACGGCCCGCCTGGGAGGGGTCACGCTGCGGGGCGGGTTCGCCTGGGTGCGGATCGAGGTCTCGGGCCGGGACCGGGACCAGGACCAGCACCAGGCCGTGGTGGGCGTGTACTACGACCCCGATCCCGGCCTCCACGCCGAGGCCGTGGGCCGGTACGTGTGGTGGGATTACGGCCCCGGCGCGAGCGAGGGGGACCACAACGACTTCCTGTGGGACCTGAACCTGCGCAAGACCCTGACGCTGACGAGGACGGTCACGGCCGACCTGTTCGCCACCGTGCACAACCTGTTCAACGGCGACGCCATGTACAGCACGGACCGGGGCCAGGAACCACGATGGGTGGAGGCCGGGGTGAGGATGCGTTTTTACTAAAACATCCAAAAGTATTACCTGATGTGATGCTAAGACTTTCAAGATTATTGCCAGATGTGCTGGCATGAGTGCATGGAATGCAAACGAAGAACAGACGACCGAGGACATCAGTCCGAGTGCGATCTTCGCTGGACCGAACGCTTCCATTACGGAAGCGAGGAGACGCTTCGAAACAAGCCCAAGACGGGCCGGCCTCTGAGGCGAACGGCTGCGCAGATGGAGAGGATGTTTCTGATATATGCCCCCCCATACTCGCCTCCTAAACCGAAACTTCGTCCTTTTTTGGCAGGGGCAGTTCGTGAGTCTGGCTGGCTCCTCCCTGAGCAGCATGGCCCTTTCGTTGTGGGTGGTGGATGCCACCGGTTCAGCCACCTTGCTCGGTACCCTCGCTATGGCGACCTCGACGGTCAACCTAGTGATAGGGCCCTTCGGGGGAGCCGTGGCCGACCGTTTCTCCCGAAGGACGATCCTGGTGTTGAGTGATGTGGCTTACGGCGCCCTTGCCTTCATCCATGTCGGCCTGTTTTCGCTCTATGCGATCCAGCCTACGGCGACCGTAGTGCTCCTGTTCACCGCACAAATGACGGCAGCCGTTGTAACTGGCTTCTTCAATCCCGCCGCATGGGCGATAACCCCGGATCTGGTGCCCTCGGCGAAGGTGCCCGCAGCCAACGCCTTGGCTGCGGGCTCGGCCCAAACTGCCGTTTTGATCGGTCGGGGGGCAGGAGGGCTTCTATATCGGTTGATCGGGGCCCCGGCTCTCTTCTTGCTGGATGGCGCCACATTTCTTTTCAGTGCAGGGAGCGAGATCTTCATTTGCACCTCACAGCGTCCTAGGAGCATAGGCACCTCTGGGAGGCGTTTGGCAGACCAACTGGTGATGGATATCCGGCAGGGACTTCGGTACGTATGGAGCCGGCCTGAGCTGCGGGCTGCAGTGGTGTTGAACGCAGGAATGGTCCTGTTCCTAGACCCCGTGATCATGTTGCTGCCCTTTTTCGTAAAAGATCCGCGGTTTCTCGGCGTTCCGGACGATTGGCTTGGGTACCTGACGATGTCCATGGGGTGCGGTTCTTTGGTCGGCGCGGCCGTAGCCGTACGATTGCAAACCAAAGACCGGGATCTTGCCACCCTGTTCACGGCAGCCTCCGTGGCCATCGGCCTGGGTTACAGCAGCCTCGGGTTCCTGCGTTCACCCTGGGGGGCGGCGGTGTTACTCATGGGCACCAGCGCGATCCAAGGTTTGACTGGCAACGTGCTTCTGTCCAGGCTTCAGACTCGGGTTCCGGAGGGGCTGAGATCCCGAGTGCTGACCACCCAGCAAACGCTGACCATGCTTGCCGCGCCGCCGGCTCTTGCCGTGGCTGGTGTGGCCGCAGACGCCTCGGGCCGGCGTTTAGACGTGCTTTTCTTGGTATGCGGGCTCGGCGCTGCTCTAGCGGGCCTATACGCTTCGACCCGTTCGGGATTCCGGCGGCTTCTGAGCACTCACGTACCTTTGAAGTGCAGCGGTCGAACCCAGGGAGACACGCCTATCGGCGAGGGCGCGTGTCCGTGAGAAGAATACCGGATCCTGTTGGCAACCCACAAAACGGCCTCTCTCTGGTCTAGTCCAGTCCAGCCCAGTCCAGTCCTTGACGTGGAAAGGCACTCCCTGTATTCTCGTCCCACTTTTTCCCGAGAATTGACTCACAACCGCTCCAGGGAAGCTTATGGGCCCGAGGGGGTGATAAGCGGGGGCTGGACCAATGCGGAGGAGGGGCCGCAATGGCGCATTCTTTTGTGGCCTAGTTAGGGGGTTATTAACCAATAATGATAGGCCCCCGCTTGTGCCGGGGGCTATGACTCACCCTAGCGCGGAGGTCGAGGCATGGTCGAGAAAGCGGTCGAGATCCTTGAGGAAGGGAAGGACGTCAGGCAGGTTGCCGCAAGTGGGGACTGCTGCAAGACTGGTCCCGAGGCTTTGCGTACTCCCGGCGATTGACGTCGAGACAAGCTGAAAGCTAGCGTGTGCGGGTGCTGAGTTGTGCGCCGATAGAAAGATCTAACCCCCAACCCCAGCGCGGAGGGCGAGCCATGCGCGAGCAGGAGATCCAGGTCGTTCACGAGGGGAAGGACGTGCGGGAGGTCGCTGCAACGGCGGAGTGCTGCAAGACCGGCCCTGAGAATCTGCGGACCACGGGCGGCGGCTGATTCGGCGGGCGGGAGCCAAAGGCTCCCGCCTTTGCTGTCTCCACCCCGGTGGAGAGGCTCTCCCCCATGCCGCTCTCTCGCTATCTCAAGGTGTTTCCGGACCCGGATCGGCCGGGTCGGGTTCTGGTGTTCTCGACCCGCCGCGGATCGATCGTCCGGCTGCCGAGCGCCCTCCTCCGGGGCCTGGAGGAAGGCGCCCCCAGCCTTTCGGAGGGCTCCCTGGCGGCCCTCCGACGGGTGGGGGTGTGGGTGGACGACCCGGAGGCGGAGCACCGGCAGGTGTGGGGCTACCTGGGGGAGGTGAACCGGGTGAGCCCGGTGCTCGTGGCCGCCGTGATCGTGGGCATGGCGTGCAACTTCGCCTGCCCGTACTGCTACGAGGGAGCGGACAAGGGCCCGGGCGCCATGGACGAGGCGACGGCCGAGGCGCTCGTGGCGTACCTGCTCGACCGGCTCGGGTCCCGCCACGAGCGGCTGCTCGTGGACGTGTACGGCGGCGAGCCGCTCCTCTACCTGGCGACGATCCGATCGTTGGCCTCCCGCCTCCGGGAGGGATGCGCGAACCGGGGGGTGGACCTCGAGCTGAGGCTGGTGACCAACGGAAGCCGCCTCACCCCGGACGTGCTGGACGCGCTGCTTCCCCTGGGGCTCAAGGGGGCCCAGGTGACCCTAGACGGCCCCCCGGATCTTCACGACCGGAGCCGGCCCTACCGGGACGGACGGGGCAGCTTCCACGACATCGTGGAGAACCTCAGGCAGTGCGCTCCCCGGGTCCCGGTGGGGGTGGGGGCCAATCTCACCCGGCGCACCTGGCGGCGGTTCCCGGAGCTGCTCGACCTCCTGGTCGCTGCCGGCCTGGGGCCGGACCGGGTCGCCCAGGTGCGGTTCAGCCCGGTGCTCCCGGCCGACGGAGCTGACCCGGCCTGCGGGGCCTGCGCCTCCACGGCCGAGCCGTGGGTGGCCGAGGCGGTGATCACCCTGGACCGGGCCGTCCGGAGCCGCGGATACCGGGTGCCGAAGCTCTCGCCCTCGCCGTGCATGGCCGACCTGGACCACGCCATCACCGTGAACTGGGACGGCACCCTCACCCGCTGCCCCGCCCTGATCAACCGCCCCGAGTTCGTGGTGGGAACCCTGGAGGGAGGCATCTCGTCCGGGCCCGATCCGTTCCGGGTTCCCCGGTGGGAACGGCACGCTCCGTGCCGGGAGTGTGTCTACCTCCCCCTGTGCTTCGGAGGCTGCCGGTACCGGAAGCTCCTGCGGGACGGCACGATGGAAGGGGTGGACTGCCAGAGATCGTTCTGGGACCGGGTGCTGGAGCCCCTCGTGGTGGCCGAGGCGCGAGCGCAGGATCAGAAGGGCCCCGGATCGTCCCCTACCCCCGGACCTCCACCGGCAGCAGACCGGTCATCTCCACCCCCCGCGGGGTGACCCGGGTCGCCAGGGCGTAGACCTCCACCCCGGCCGCCCGGGCCCGGGCGAGCCCCTCCGCGTAGGCCGGATCGATGCCGGCCGCGGGCTCGAACCGGTCGCCGTCGGCCCGCTGCACCACGTACACCATGGCGGCCCGGTGGCCTTCGCGCACCCGGGCCGCGAGCTCCTCCAGGTGCCGGAGCCCCCGGGCCGTCACGGCGTCGGGGAAGCGGGCCGCTCCCCCTTCGACCAAGGTGACGTTCTTCACCTCCACCCAGCACTCTCCGGAAGGGCCCCGCAACAGGAGGTCCACGCGGCTGCGCGCTCCCATCCGTTTCTCCCGGAGCACCTCCGTGAACCCACGGAGCCCGGGCACGGCGCCGCGGCGCACGGCCTCCTCCACCAGGCGGTTGGGAACGCCGGTGTCGATGCCGACCCAGAAGCCGTCTGCCTCGATGGCCTTCCAGGTGTAGCGGAGCTTGCGCTTTGGGTTGCGGCTGTCCCACAGCAGGGCCCGGTGCCCCGGGAACAGGCACCCCTTCATGGAGCCGGTGTTCGGGCAGTGGGCCACGGTGGGGGTGCCGTCCTCGAGCACCATGTCCGCCAGGAACCGCTTTCGGCGGCCGTGGAACACGGCGAACACCCGGGGCTCGGGGAACGGGACGAACGGGTTCAAGGCGGCGACCTCCGGGTCCGATCAGAACACAACGAGGGACCCCTTTGCGCGCGGGAGGAGAACGGCATGCGAGGGCTCGGGTGGATCGTGATTCTACTGGGTCTCCTGGGCGCAGGGTACCTGGTGGCCCAGGACCTGGGGGTGCTCCAGGGGCGGCGCGAGGGTCGGGCCGTGCTGGAGCCTCTGGAGCGGGCCAAAGAGGCGGCTCGAGGGGTGCAGGACGCCGAGAACGCGCTCAAAAAGGCCCTGGAGAAGATCCAGAAGGAGTAGCGGGCCTCGCGAACCGGGGGGCAAGGGGCCTAATGTTTTTTACTAAGACCTTCAAACGTATTGCCAGGGTACGGGGTGGGGGCCTGGTTCCGGCCGGGCGCGAGTGCGGCATCCGATCGCCGCGCCTTCTCATGCCGCCGCTTACCCGTCGATCCAGGCCACGATAGCGAAAACCTCGGGATCCGGAGGGGATCCGCACGTTCGGAGGGCGCGGCGAGCGAAGGGGCCACACCCGGCGCTCCATCAGACCCCCACCCCGTACTCCCTAAGGGGAAGGGGGCACGGGCCTGGCAATACTTTAGTAGCACAACTTGGGATCACTCCAGCCGGTAGTCGAACTGGGCGAACAGGCGCAGCCGGCGGATGCTCCAGTGGGCGGGGAACGCCGGAAACACGGCCCGCCGCACGGCTGCCGCGGCCTCCTCGTCGAGCAGCGGGCTGCCGGAGCTCCGGCTCACCTTGACCTCCTCGGCCCGGCCGTCCGGGGTGAGGGTGAACCCGATCACCACGCTCCCGGGCCGGCCGGCCCCGAGGAGCGCCTCCTTCCACCTCCACGACACGTCGATGGCGTTCTGCACCCGTTCCAGGTAGCCTCGGTACCGGGTGTCGGCCTGGCCGAGCCACAGCGTGGCCTCTTTGGCTCCCCCTGCCGGGTCGGGCGCCCCGGCAGGGGCCCGGGCGATCTCCCGGGTCGAGGGCAGCAGGTCGGCCAGCCGGGGGAGCGTGGGCTCGGGTTTCGGCTCAGGTGGCGGGGGCGCCGGCCGAGGTGGGGCCGGCGGCGTCTCCTCCGGCTTCTGGACCACCGGGGCCGGCTCAGGGGGGCGAGCCGCCGGCTGGGGGGCCGGCTTGGGCCGAGAGGGGTTCCGCGGGGGCTCAGGCCGGGGTTTGGGCCGGGCCACAGGCTTCGGCTTGGGGAACCGCCGGGGCTTCGGCCTGGGCTCGGCCCGCGGGGCCGGCGACGGCAGCTCCCGCATCTCCACGATCACGGCCTCGGGCTCCGACCGGTCGGGCGTGGGGGGAGGCGGCACCCACCAGGCGGCCGCCAGATGCACGGCCAGCGACAGGGCCAGCGCGAGCAGGGGCGGGAGCAGGTCGGACCTCAGGTCGATGGGTTCCATGGGCTCGGTCAGGCCAGGCGGTCGGCCACCTCCGGATGGGGCCTTCGGTCCGCTGGAGGGCTAGCCCGCATTATTCATGAAGCCTTCTGCTGCAACCGCCGATTGCACGCCATCTCGGGGCGTGCTCGCGCCTCGGGGCTCGACGTACCGTCCAGTACGCCTGCGCCCCTCGTGCGCTCGTGCTTGCCCCGATCTGACGCACACTCGACGGTTTCGCGACGAACGCTCATGAATAATGCGGGCTAGGATGTTAATTAAGCCGGCGGATAAGCAGGCGCTATCGCTCCGTGCTCGGAGGGGCAAGGGACCTGCCTCCGGCCGGGCACGAAGCCGGGCATGAGATTCGCCGCGCAGGCACGGGACCAAAGAGCTGGTTTCATGACAACTCGGTGGAATTCGAACCGTTTCGCGGTCCGAGCGTCAGAGGCGCTGCGCGGCGAGCGAAGGGGCCGCACCCGGCTCTCCGGCAGGTCCCTTTGCCCCTCTCTCCGAGGCGACGCGCCTATTTTGTCGCCGGATCGATCATACCGTCCACGTGCCTTCGTGAGGGTAGAGCAGGGGCCCGGTGGGGGCAAGGGACGCCTTGCCGATTCGGGAAACCGGCTGTTATGATCGCGCCTTCGACCCCTTTGCAGCGGAGAGCCGCGTACCATGACCGAACCCCCGACCGGTCCGTGCCGATCTCCGGTGTCCCGCCGGGCCCAGGCCCTGCCCAGCTTCATCGCCATGGACGTGCTGGAGACCGCCCAGGCCATGGAGCGGGGCGGTGCGCACGTGGTGCACCTGGAGGTGGGCGAGCCGGACTTCGACACCCCCGAGCCGGTGCGGCGGGCCGCGGCCGCGGCCCTGGAGGCGGGGGAGACCCACTACACCCACAGCCTGGGCCTATACGAGCTGCGCGCCGAGATCTCGGCCCACTACCGGGCCCGGTACGGGGTGGACGTGGACCCGGACCGGGTCATCGTCACCTCCGGCTCGTCCCCGGCCTTGTTCCTGACCTTTGCCGCGCTCCTGGACCCCGGGGACCAGGTGGTCCTGACCGACCCGTGCTACGCCTGCTACCCACCCATGGTGGAGTTCTGCGGCGGCGAGCCGGTGTCCGTGCGCGTGCACGAGGCAGACGCGTTTCAGTTCGTGCCCAAGGACCTCACCGGCCCCGTGGGGCCCCGGACCAAGGCGGTGCTGGTCAACTCGCCGGCCAACCCCACCGGCACCCTGATCGACCGGGACCGCCTGGCCGAGGTGGTGCGGCGGGCCGAGGCCGCCGGGGCCTACGTGGTGTCGGACGAGATCTACCACGGCCTGGTGTACGAGGGCCGGGAGCACTCGGTGCTGGAGTTCACGGACCGGGCGTTCGTGATCAACGGGTTCTCCAAGCTCTACGCCATGACCGGGTGGCGTCTGGGGTACGTGATCGCGCCCCCGGAGTTCGTCCGGCCCATGCAGAAGCTCCAGCAGAACTTCTTCATCTCGGCCAACGCGTTCGTGCAGCGGGCCGGCATCGCGGCCCTTACCCAGACCGACGGGCACGTGGCCGAGATGCGCGCCACCTACGACCGCCGCCGACGGTACATGATCCAGCGGCTGGAGGGGATGGGGTTCCGGTTCCGGTGTCAACCCACGGGCGCGTTCTACGTGTTCGTGAACGTGGGGCACCTGACCGACGACACCTACCGTCTGGCCTTCGAGATCCTCGAGAAGGCCCGGGTCGGGTGCACCCCGGGGGTGGACTTTGGAAAGGGGGGAGAGGGGTATCTCCGGTTCACCTACGCCAACTCCATCGAGAACATCCGGGAGGGCATGGACCGGCTCGAGGCCTTCCTGCGGTCCCGGTGATCCGGCCCGCGTACCCGGAGACGCTATGATCACGTTCGACCTGTCGTGCGATCAGGGCCACCGTTTCGAAGGCTGGTTCCGCAACCGCCAGGAGTTCGAGCGCCAGCTCGGCGAGGGGCTTCTGGTGTGCCCCCTGTGCGGGTCGGGAAAGGTCCGCAAGGAGCCCTGCGCCCCTGCGGTGCACGTGGGCCGCCGCACGGCTCCCGAGCGGCCCGAGGCCGGGCCGAGGGATAGGGGCAGGCCCCGGCCCGAGGCGTTCTTCCTGGCCCTGGCCCGGTTCGTGGAGAGGAACTTCGAGGACGTGGGAGGCCGGTTTGCGGAAGAGGCCCGCAAGATCCACAGAGGTGAGGCCGAGGCCCGGAACATCCGGGGTACCACGACCTCGGAAGAGGAGGAGGCCCTCCGGGAGGAGGGCGTGGAGTTCCTGAAGGTCCCCCTGCCCAAGTACGATGCCTGAGTTCTCCGCCCCCATCCGGGTCACCTGGGACCTGCCGTCGGATCCCGATCTCGCCTGCCTCGTGTGGGAGCGCCTGGCTTCGGCCCGGGTGCTGTTCGTGGAGGTGCACCTGGCCCCCCCGGCCCTGGCCGGCCTCCCCGGCCTGGGTCGGGGGTGGGCCGATCGGCCGGGCCCCCGGCTCGCCCTGCTGGCTCCCCCCGATCCGTTGCTGGCGGCCTTCGAGGCCCTGGGGCCGCGGGCCCTGGCCGCGGTGGACGCCCGGGTGCTTCCCCCCTACCGTCCCGAGCTCAGCGTGGAGGAGCTGGCCGCGGCGACCCACCGCCTCACCCCTGCGCTGTGGTGCGACCCCGAGGGTCTTGCGAGTTTTGAAGGTGCGTTGGATCTGGCCCGGGCCTACGGGCTGCGGTCGATGTCCCTGCTGAACCCGCCGGCACCGGCGCGGCCGCTGTCGCCGGCCGACCGGGCCCGGACGGTCGAGGTCTGGAAGGCCCGGGCCCGTCCGGGCCCGGAGGTCGCGGTGCACGACCTGTTCCTGGCCCGGGCCCTGGGGCTCGACCTGTCCGGCTACCGGGGGTGCCAGGGAGCCGGCCTCCTGGCCCATGTGACTTCCGAGGGCCGGCTGGTGGCCTGCCGCACCCATCCCCTGGAGATCGGTGATCTGCGGGAGTCCCCCCTGCCCGATCTGTGGGCGGGCGACCGGCGGCAGCGGGTGGCTCGGGATCTGGAGGCGGTGCCCGCCGCCTGCGGGGGCTGCGGGCTGTCCGAGACCTGTGGGGGCGGCTGCCCGGGCCTCGCCGGGCCCGACGGTCGGGACGCCTCGTGCCCCGGGCCGGAGCCGCCATGATCTACCTGGACAACGCCGCTAGCTCCCATCCCAAGCCGCCCACCGTACACCGGGCCGTGGCCGAGGCCCTGGAGCTCGGGGCGAACCCCGGCCGGTCGGGGCACGGCCGGGCCCTGGAGGCGGCCCGCCGGATCCACGGGGCCCGGGAGGCCGTGGCCCGGCTGGTGGGTGTGGCCGACCCGGCCCGGATCGTGTTCACCCTGAACGGAACCCACGCCCTGAACCTGGCCCTCAAAGGGCTCCTGCGGCCGGGGGACCACGTGGTCACCACGGTGATGGAGCACAACAGCGTGCTCCGGCCCCTGGCCGGTCTGGAGCGCCGGGGGGTGGAGGTGACCCGGGTGCCGGCCGACCGCGAGGGCCGGGTCCGGATGGCCGACATCGAGGCGGCCCTGCGGCCCCGGACCCGGCTGGTGGCCCTGGTGCACGCCTCCAACGTGTCGGGCACCCTGCTTCCCGCGGCCGAGGTGGGCCGCCTGTGCCGCCGAAAGGGGGTGGTGTTCCTGCTCGATGCCGCCCAGACGGCCGGCGCGGCGCCGATCGACGTGGAGGAGATGGGGTGCCACCTGCTCGCGGCGCCGGGCCACAAGGGGCTGCTGGGGCCCCAGGGCACCGGCGTGCTCTACGTGCACCCCGACCTGGCGCTGGATCCCTTGCTGGAGGGGGGCACGGGTACCCGAAGCGAGGCTCCGGCCATGCCCGTGGAGATGCCCGAGGCCCTGGAGGCAGGCACCCTGAACACGCCGGGGATCGTCGGGCTGGGGGCGGGGGTGGAACACCTGCTGGCCCGGGGGGTGGACCGGGTCCGGCGGCAGGAGGAGGAGATTCTGACCTGGCTCCTGCCCGAGCTGGCTAGGGTCCCGGGCCTGGTGCTGTACGGGCCCGCCGACCCGGCGGAGCGGGTGGCCGTGGTCTCGTTCAACCTGGAGGGGCACGACGGGGCCCACGTGGGGTTCGCCTTGGACGAGCACTACGGCATCGCGGTGCGGGTGGGTCTGCACTGCGCCCCCCTGGCCCATCGGGCCCTGGGCTCGTTCCCGGCCGGGTCGGTGCGGGCGAGCTTCGGCCCGTTCAGTACCCACAAGGACGCCGAGGCCCTCGTGCGGGCCCTGCACGAGATCGCACGGACGTGAGCCCGACTCTCCGGCAGCCCCCTTGCACCCTGGCAGGGAGGTAAAAGGGGGGATCGCGTCTGCTGAAACCTACCAAAGTATCGCCATGGTGCGGGGTGGGGGCCTGGTTCCGGCCGGGCGCGAAGCCGGGCGTTGAGATTCGCCGCGCAGGCACGAGACAGGGGAGCTGGTTTCATCGCGACTGCCGTGGAATGGGTGCCGTTTCGCGGTCCGACCGCATGAGGCGCTGCGCGGCGAGTTAAGGAGCCGCACCCGGCGCTCCACCAGGCCCCCACCCCGCACGCCCCGACGGGAGGTTGCCCGAGTCTGGCAGCGCTGTCGCTGAGATTCGTGTTGGATCATCGGTTCGAACTAAGGAGCCCCCATGGCGAAGAAGAACTACGTGCTCGACACCAACGTGCTACTCCACGACCCCGATGCCATGCTGGCCTTCGAGGACAACACGGTGAACATCCCGATCACCGTGATCGAGGAGATCGACCGGTTCAAGAAGAACCTGGACGAGATCGGCCGCAACGCCCGGCAGGTTTCCCGGTTCCTGGACGCCCTGCGCTCCCAGGGCGACCTGCGCGAGGGCATCCCCAACGAGCACGGCGGGTGCGTGCGCGTGATGTTCGGGTTGGAGTTTGCCGACCGGCTTCCGCCGGAGCTCGCCTCGGGCAAGGCCGACAACCGGATCCTGGCCGTGTGCCTGGCCCTCAGGGAGAACGACGACCTGCCCGTGGTGTTCGTCACCAAGGACACGAACCTGCGAATCAAAGCCAACGCCCTGGGGATCCGGGCCGAGGACTACGAGCGGGGGAAGGTCCAGCTCGACGAGCTTTACACCGGCACGGCCGAGGTGAGCGTGCCGGCGGGGGGCGTGGACCGGCTGTTCCACGAGGGCGGCATTCCGGTGGAGGCCGATCTGTACGACAACCAGTACGTGTGGGTGCGGGACGAGACCAATCCCCAGCACGGTGCGCTGGGCCGGTACCGGGCCGAGTCGGGCAAGGTGGAGCCGATCCGGGTGCCCAAGGAGGGGGTGTGGGGCATCCACCCCCGCAACCGGGAGCAGCGCTACGCCATGGACGCCCTGCTGGACGAGCGCGTCCAGCTGGTGACCCTGGTGGGCAAGGCGGGCACGGGCAAGACCCTGCTGGCCATCGCGGCCGGGCTCCAGAAGAGCGTGGAGGAGCAGGTGTACAAGCGGCTCCTGGTCTCCCGGCCCATCTTCCCCATGGGCCGCGACATCGGGTTCCTGCCGGGGGACGTGCAGGAGAAGCTCCGGCCGTGGATGCAGCCCATCTTCGACAACGTGGACTTCCTGTTCGCCGGGGTGGAGGACCGGGAAGGGCGCCGCCGGCGGGGGTACCAGGAGCTGATCGACATGGGCCTGATGGCCCTGGAGCCGCTGACCTACATCCGCGGCCGGTCGATCCCGTACCAGTACATCATCGTGGACGAGGCCCAGAACCTCACCCCCCACGAGATCAAGACCATCATCACCCGGGCGGGCGAGGGCACCAAGATCGTGCTCACCGGCGACCCGTACCAGATCGACAACCCGTACATCGACTCCACCAGCAACGGGCTCAGCTACTGCGTGGAGCGGTTCAAGGACCAGCCCATCGCGGCCCACGTGACCCTGCACAAGGGCGAGCGCAGCCCCTTGGCGGAGCTGGCCGCGAACGTGCTGTGAGGCCCCGGCTTCCGGGCTTCCCAGCCTTCTACTGCGCTCTACTGCGCTCAAACGGGCGCAAACAACCCCTCTGACCGGGACGATGGAGTTGCTGGCGAGCCAGCCGTAGGCAGGCTCCTTGCCCTGCCGGTAGAAAAACGAGTCTACTTTGTTGCCGGATTGATCGCGTGGTGTTTTTTCGTGAGCCCGCAATCGTGTCAAGAGGTGGTGACTCTGGGGCCACCTACTCCGCTGAACGCCCTCGCAGGGGCCGCTACGGTTCGGTCCGCTGCGGCGCGTGAGAGCACGCGCCGCGGCCGCTCCCCTGCACCGAGCGGCCCGTGCTGCTCAGGCGTCGCGCTCCGTCGGCGGCCCCAGAGTCACCCGCCGGCGACGTGAGCTTTTCACGGGGGCACCGCACGGCGGCTCGTGCACGATGATCTGCGACAGTTGGGGACAAAAAGCTTCCAGGCTTTCCAGCCTCCTAGCTTTCCAGCTTTTTAGCCTTCTAGCCGAACCGGACCGACATGCCGACAGCCGATCGCCGCCGACCGACCATCCTGGCCATCGAGACCTCGTGCGACGAGACCGCCGCAGCCGTGCTGCGCGGGGAGCAGGAGCTCCTGTCCGACGTGGTGGCGAGCCAGGCGGAGCTCCATGCCGAGTACGGCGGAGTGGTGCCCGAGATCGCCTGCCGGGCCCACGCCGAGGCCGTGGTGCCCGTGGTGCGCCAGGCGCTCCGGCAGGCCGGGGTGGGGCTCGAGGGGCTCGACGCCGTGGCCGTGACTCGGGGGCCGGGGCTGGTGGGGGCCCTGCTGGTGGGGCTGTCGTTCGCCAAGGCCCTGGCCTGGGCCCGGGGGCTTCCCCTGGTAGGGGTGAACCACCTGGAGGCCCACCTGGCCGCGGCATTCCTGGAGCACGACCTGGAGTTCCCCTTCGTGGGGCTCGTGGTGTCCGGGGGGCACACGGCCCTGTACCAGAGCCCCTGCCGGGGCACCTACCGGCTCCTGGGCCAGACCCTCGACGACGCGGCCGGCGAGGCGTTCGACAAGGTGGCCAAGCTCCTGGGGCTCGGCTACCCGGGCGGGGTGGTGGTGGACCGCCTGGCCCGGCAGGGTGACCCGGAGCGGTTCGCGTTCCCCCGGCCCATGGTCGGGAGCGGGCGGCTGGACTTCTCGTTCTCGGGCCTCAAGACCGCGGTGCGTACCCACCGGGAGCGGTTCCTCAAGGGGCTGGGTGAGCAGGACCTGTGGGACACCTGCGCCTCGTTCCAGGAGGCGGTGGTGGATACCCTGCTGGCCAAGGCCCGCACGGCCCTGGAGCGCACCGGTGCCGCCTGCCTGGTGATGTGCGGGGGGGTGGCCTGCAACAGCCGGCTGCGGGAGCGGGCGGCGGAGCTGGCCGACAGGCTGGGGGTTCGGCTGGTGCTTCCCCGGCCCCGGCTGTGCACGGACAACGCCGCCATGGTGGCGGCGGCCGGTCTTCACCGGTTCCTGCAGGGCCACCGCTCCGGCCCCGGCCTGGACGCGGTGCCCACCTGGCACCTGGAGGACCTGTGAGCACGACCCCGCCGGTGCCCCCGGCCAAGAAGAGCCTGGGACAGCACTTCCTCCACGACCGGGGGATCGTCCGGCGCATCGCCGAGGCGGCCGGGGCGGCCCCCGGGGAGCGGATGCTGGAGATCGGCCCCGGCCCGGGGGGGCTGACCCGGGCGCTCCTGGACGCGGGGGCCCGGGTGTGGGCGGTGGAGGCCGATGGCCGCATGGTGGCGCGGCTGCGAGCCCTCGGCTGGCAGGGGCTGGAGGTGATCGAGGCCGACGCCCTCGCCGTGGACTACCCGACCCTGGCCGAGGGGGCCGGCGGGCCCCTGCGCCTGGTCGGGAACCTGCCCTACAACATCTCCGGGCCGCTCCTGGCCAAGCTCCTGCGGGAGCGCCGGGCGTTCCCCTCGATCACGGTCATGATCCAGCGGGAGGTGGCCGAGCGGATCCTGGCCCGGCCGGGCACCCGGACCCGGGGCGGCCTGAGCGTGCTGGCCCAGATCTTCTGCCGGGTCCGCCCCGTCCTTCGGGTGGGGCCGGGGGCGTTCACCCCGCCGCCCAAGGTGGAGAGCCAGGTGATCCGGCTCGACGTGCTGCCCCAGCCGGTCGCATCCCTGGCCGACGAGGAGGTTCTCTGGCGTGTGGTCCGGGCCGGGTTCGGCCAGCGTCGGAAGATGCTCCGGAACGCTCTGGCCGGCGTGGTGCCCGACCCGGTGCCCTGCCTCGATGCCGCCGGGCTGACGGGCCGGGAGCGGGCCGAGGCCTTGGATGCCGAGACGTGGGTGCGGCTGGCCAATGCGGTGGCATCGGCCCGTAGGGGGTGAGCCGTGGCGGTGTACACGAAGGTCTCGGCCGAGGAGGCCGGGCGGTTCCTGAAGGCCCGGGGGATCGGGCCGGTGGAGACCCTGGAGCCGATCGGCCAGGGCATCGAGAACACCAACTACCGGGTGCGGGCCGGAGGGCGCGGGTACGTGCTCACGCTGCTCGAGCGCGAGACCCCTGACCGGGCGCAGGAGACCATGACCCTGGCCCGGGAGCTGGCGCGGCGAGGGGTTCCGTGCCCCGAGCCGGTGGAAGGCCCCGAGGGCCTGGTGGGCACCCTGGCCGGCCGGCCGACGGTGGTGGTGCCTTGGGTGGAGGGGGAGATGGATCTGCGGCCCCGGCCCGAGCGGCTGGAGGCCCTGGGGCGGTGCCTGGGCCGGCTCCACCGGCAGGGGCAGGGCCTGGGGGTCAGCCGGAAGGGCCCCCAGGTCGCGGCCGAGCTCGCGGAGTTGGCCCGGGCCGTGGCTGCGGCCCTGGAGCCGGCTCGTCCGGAGGTGGCGGCCCTGCTTCGGGCCGAGGCCGCGTTCCAGGAGCGGGTGCCGGAGGACGCGGTGCCGTGGGGCCTGGTCCACGGCGACCTGTTCTTGGACAACGTGCTGTTCGACCCGGGCGGCCCGGAGGTGCGGGCCGTGCTGGACCTCCACATGGCCGGCCGGGGTCCGCTGGCCTACGATCCGGCCGTGACGATCCTGGACGCGGCCTGGACGGAGCAGGGGCCGGATCCGGACCGGGTGCGGGCCTTTATGCGGGGCTACAACGCCGAGGCGCCTGCCGCCCTGGACCCGGCCGCCCTCGGGCCGTGGCTGCGCCGGGCGGCGCTGCGGTTTCTTTGCTTGCGGATCGAGCGGGCCTGGCTGCCGGGCCGGGCCATGGTGGCGGGCACCCCCAAGGATCCGGTGGAGTTCCAGCGAAAGCTCGAGGCGCTGAGGGGCGGGCCGTGAGCCCACCGCCGGCCGGGACGATCGTTCCGATCGCCTGGGACGAGGATCTGCTGGCCCCGTCCGTGCTCGACGCCGGCGGCGGGGTGCGGGTCTGGCCGGTGCGCGAGGTGTGCGTGGTGCTGGGCCGGTCGGGCCGGCTGGACGAGGAGGTGTATGCCGCGCGGTGTACGGCCGACGGGGTTCCCGTGTACCGCCGCCGGGGCGGCGGGGGCACGGTGGTGCTGGCCCCGGGCTGCGTGGTGGTGAGCGTGTCGGAGCCGCTGGAGGACCCGGTTCGGGTGGCTTCCCGGATGGCCCGGACCGTGGGGGCCCTGGCCGGGGTGATCGGTCGGGCGGCCGGGGTGGAGCTTGTGGCCCGGGGCACGGGCGACCTGTGCGTGGGCGACCGCAAGGTGCTGGGGTCGAGCGTGTTCGCCCGGCGGGACGGGTTCCTGTACCAGGCGAGCCTGCTCGTGGACATGGACCTTTCGCTGGTGGACCGCTATCTTCCCCATCCGCCCCGGGAGCCCGGGTACCGGCGGGGCCGGTCCCACCGGGAGTTCCTGACGAACCTCAAAGACCACGGATGCCGGCTGGCTCCGGACGACCTGGCCCGCCGCATCGCCGCCGGCCTGGCGGCCCCGGCGACAAAACAGGCGCTTTGCCTGGGAGGAGGGCAAGGGTTTCATACCAAGTTGCGTTCAAGGCCATCAGACCTCTGAACCGGCGGGGCAAGGGGCCTGGTTCCGGCCGTGCGTGAGTGCAGCATCCGACTCATGCTGCCCCCGACACCCAGCCCGAGTGTCCCAGGAACGGTAGGAAAGCGAACGTTGGCAATGCATTTCGGGTCACCGGCAGAGCGGGTATCGGCTGAGTGCCGGGGGCAGCGACTGTCGGGGCCACGCCCGGCGCTCCACCAGGTCCCTTGCCCCGGCCCCCGGATGGATCTTAGTTTGAACGCAACTTGGCAGTAGGGGTCGCGCCCGGCTCTCCGGCAGACCCCATGCTCCCAGGCTTGGGCGTCTATCCGGGGCTTACGATTTTCGACCAACGACCGTCGACCGAAGACCGAAGTTGCCAGGAGGAGACGACGTGAGCGAGTGGGTGGAAGTACGGGTGCCCCGGCTGGGGGACGACGTGGCCACGGCCGTGCTGGTGACGTGGCACGTGGCCGAGGGCGACCGGGTGCGCGACGGCGACGTGCTGTTCGAGGTGGAGACGGACAAGGCCGTGTTCGAGGTGGAGGCCGAGGTGGACGGGGTGGTGATCGAGGTGCTCGTGCAGTCCGGGACCCAGGTCTCCCCAGACCAGGTGGTGGCCCGCATCCGGCCGGGGGCCGCATGACCGGCCCCAAGGTCCGGCGCCTGGGCCGGGTGGGGTTTCGGGAGGCCTGGGAGCTCCAGAAACGCCTGGGTGAGGCCTTGCTCCGGGGGGAGGGCCCCGAGCTGATCCTGACCCTGGAGCACCCCCCCGTGATCACCCTGGGCCGCTCGACCCAGCCCGGGGACGCGGGGCTCTCGGCCGAGGAGTGGCGGGCCCGCGGGGTCGAGGTGGTCCCGGTGGACCGGGGCGGGCGGGCCACGTACCATGGGCCGGGGCAGGTGGTGGTGTACCCCATCGTGGATCTGCGGCGCCGGGGCCGGGACGTGCGGGCCTACGTGCACGCCCTGGAGGACTCGGCCGCGGCGGCCCTGCAACGGTTCGGCGTCCCGGCCCGGCCGGGCCGGGACCCCGTGGGTGTGTTTATCGGGCCGGCCAAGGTGGCCTCGATCGGGGTGGCCGTGCGGCGGTGGATCACCCGCCATGGCATCGCGGTGAACGTGATCAACGACCTTCGAGTGTACCGGTACTTCACCCCCTGCGGGCTCACCGGGGTTTCCATGACCCGGGTCGCCGACCACGCGCCGGTGCCCCTGGGGGTGGTGCGCGAGGCCCTGATCGAGGAGATCCTGGTGCGCCTGAAACGAATGGAGGAGCCGTAGGATCCATGTTCCAGACCATCGTGACCCACAACGACCTCGACGGCGTGGCCTCGGCCGCCCTGTGCTCCAAGGCCTACGGCGTGAACCGGATCTTCTTCACCGGGCCCGTGCTGGTGCAGCAGGCCCGGGTGACCATCACGGCCCGGGACATCGTGTGCGACCTCCCGTACCCGGTGGAGTGCGGCCTGTGGTTCGATCACCACCGGGGCAACCTGGCCGACCTGGAGCACCGGGGCCTGGCTCCGGACTCGATCCCGGGCCGGTTCGCGCCGGAGAAGTCGTGCGCCCGTGTGGTATACGACTACCTCCGGCACGAGGGGCGGAGTTTGCCCGAGCACTTCGCCGCGCTGGTGGACGCCGTGGACGTGGTGGACAGCTTCGGCTACGCCACCGTGGAGGAGTGGAGGGCCGACACCCCGGCCCACGTGGTCTCGAACGCCATGAAGGGGGAGTTCCGGTCTCCGAGCCAGCGCAACCGGTTCTACCGGGAGCTGGTGTACGCCCTGCGGGACCACGGGCTCGAGAAGACCGCCCGGGCGAAGGCGGTGCGCCGCCGCTACGAGGCATACCGGCAGGAGGAGGAGCGGATGCTCCGGCTCCTCGAGCAGGACGCCCGGCCCCTGGAGGACGAGCCCGCGATCGTGCTGGTGGACCTGACGCGGCACAACCGCAGGCCGTTCGTGTGGAAGAACCTGGCCCAGGTCCTCTACCCCGAGGCCCGGGCCGTGGTCTCGGTGGAGTGCGCCTTTCGGAACGGGCGCAAGACCAACGACCTGTCGGTCTCGATGTCGCTGACGATCCGGCAGAACCAGGAGGGAGCCGGCCGGGACGTGGGGGAGATCATGCGCACCCTCAACATCGGCGACGGCCACCCCGGTGCGGGAGCCGGCCGGGTGGCATGCCGCTCCAAGGACGAGATGCTCAGGGCCAAGCAAGAGGTCCTGGAGCGGATCGTGTCCCTGTGGAGGGCCCAGGGGAGGGGAGAGGCGGCATGAGGGGGCTCTGGGGTTGGGCGGCCCCAGGCCTTCTCATACTGAGTTGCGTTCAAACCCAGAGCCCTCGGGAGGGCGGGGCGAGGCCCGGCCTCCGGCCGGAGGCGAGGCCGGACGTTGGGATCCGCCGCGCAACGGGCTGAGGAGCTGCCCCTGGCTCTCCGACAGGTCCCTTTTGCCCCTCCGCTCAGGGGGCCAATCGCTTTGAACACAACTTGGTGTTACCCGCGGGTTCAGTAGCGGCCCGGCCGAAGCTCCCGCTTCCGGCTGCGGCTCCTGCCCCCTTCGGAGCGGGGCCGACCCTTGGACCGACCGGAGCGGGCGGGACGCTTGACCTGGGGCACCGGCTCGAACCAGTCGTCCTCGGGCCAGGCCACCGGCACCTTGTGGCCGATGTACTCCTCGATGGCGTCCAGGCCGAACACGTAGTCCTCGCAGGCGAGGCTCACGGCCTTGCCCGAGGCCCCGGCCCGGGCCGTGCGGCCGATCCGGTGGACGTAGTCCTCGGCCTCCAGGGGCAGGTCGTAGTTGAACACGTGGCTGATGCCCTCCACGTGCAGGCCCCGGCTGGCCACGTCGGTGGCCACCAGGACCCGGAGCTCGCCGGCCATGAACCGCCGGAGGATCTTGAGGCGTTGGGGCTGGCTCACGTCGCCGCTCAGGACCGCGGCCGGGTGGCCGGCCGCGTCGAGCACCGGCTTCAGCCGCGCCGCGGCCCGTTTGGTGTTGACGAACACCAGCGCCTTGGTCCAGTCTTCCCGCTTCAGCAGACCGAGCAGGAGCGAGGTCTTCTCGGCCGACGACACGTGGTAGAGCACCTGCTCCACCTTCTCGGCCACCACCTTGTCGGGGGTGATCTCCACCAGCTCCGGCACGTTCATGTACTCGTACGACAGCTCCATGACCCGGTCGGAGATGGTGGCGGAGAACAGCAGGCTCTGGCGCCGGTCGTAGCGGGACATGCGGCGCAGCAGGTAACGGATGTCGCCGATGAACCCCATGTCGAACATCCGGTCGGCCTCGTCGATCACCGCCAGCTCCACGTCCCGCAGGTGGTAGACCTTCTGCTTCAGGTAGTCGATCAGGCGGCCCGGGGTGCCGATGAGCAGGTCCACCCCCTCGGCGATGGCCTGGCGCTGCTTCTGGTAGTCCACGCCGCCGTAGGCCGCGATCACCCGGAACGGCAGGTGCCGGCCGATGTCCTGGGCGTCCTGGGCCACCTGCACCGCCAGCTCCCGGGTGGGGGTGAGCACCAGCGCCCGCGGGCACACCCCCCGGGTCTTTCGGCGGGGGGTGCGGAGCATGTGGTTGAAGATGGTGATCAGGAACACCGCTGTCTTGCCGGACCCGGTCTGGGCCTGCACCGCCGTGTCGCGGCCGTCGAGGGTCAGGGGCAGGCTCCGGGCCTGCACGGGGGTGAGGTGGGTGAATCCGCAGTCGGCAACGCCTTTCTGGAGATCCGGTGGAAGGTCGAACTCGGTGAAACGCTTGTCGGTGAGGTGCATGTACTTCCTTTGGATGAGGGCCTCTGAGGGGATGGCCCGGCCGTCCCGTGGATCGGTCGGGCCTGGCAACGGGAAACACGCCACTATAGGGAGCCGGGAGCGGTGCGTCAAACCCGCGGCCGGCCGGGAGCCGCGGCCGTGAGGAGCCGGGTCCATCTGACCCGGATCCTCGGGCTGCTGTTCGGCATCCTGGCCGTGGGCACCTGCGGGTACCGATGGATCGAGGGCTGGCCGTGGGAGGACAGCCTGTACATGGTGATCATCACCGTGTCCACCATCGGCTACGGCGAAGTGCGACCCCTGAGCCCGGGGGGGCGGATGTTTACGATGTTCCTCATCGTGGCGGGGGTCGGGCTCATGACCTACGCCGTGGGTACCCTGGGTCGGATGGTGGTGGAGGGGGAAGTCCAGGCCCTGCTCGGGAGGAGACGCAAGATGTCGAAGATCCGAAGGCTCCGCGACCACTACGTGATCTGCGGCTTCGGCCGGATCGGCAAACTGGTGGCCCAGGAGTTCGAGCGCAGGCCCTTGCCGTTCGTGGTGGTGGAGCGGGACGAGGCCCAGGTGGTGAAGATCCCGGATCACTACCCCGTGGTGGTGGGCGACGCCACCGAGGAGGAGGTGCTGATCCGGGCGGGGATCGAGCGGGCCAAGGGGCTGGTCACCGCCCTGCATTCCGACGCCGACAACCTGTTCGTAACCCTGACAGCCCGGGGCCTGAACCCCGAGCTGTTCATCCTGGCCCGGTATGAGGAGGAGCGCAGCAAGAGGAAGCTGCTGCAGGCCGGGGCGGACCGGGTGGTGTCGCCTTACATCATCGGCGGGACCCGCATGGCCATGGCGGTGCTGCGGCCCAGCGTGATCGACTTCATCGAGTTGGCCACCACCTCCGAGAGCCTGGGGCTCCAGATGGAGGAGGTGCTGGTGTCCGAGGGGTCGCCCCTGGCCGGGGTGCCCCTGGCCGAGAGCCCCATTCGCTCCGAGCACGATGTCATGGTGGTGGCCATCAAGCGCCGCAGCGGACGCATGGAGTTCAACCCCTCGGCACGCACCTGCCCAGAGGCCGGCGACCGGCTGATCGTGATCGGCGAGGTGGAGCACCTCAAGCACCTGGAGGTCCTTGCCCGAGCGGGGAAGGCGTCGGCCCCGGAGGAGGGCCGGTGATCCCGGCGCTCCTGCAGGTGGCGGCCGGGTCGGTGCTGCTGTACCTGGGGGCGACCCTGCTGATCCGGGGCGCGTCGAGCCTGGCCCGGGGGTTCGGGGTGGCCCCGGCCGTGGTGGGGCTCACGGTGGTGGCCTTCGGAACCAGCCTGCCCGAGCTGGTGGTCACGGTGACGGCCGCTCTGGGGGGCAACGGAGACATCGCCCTGGGGAACGTGGTGGGGTCGAACATCGCCAACATCGGCCTGATCCTGGGGCTGTCCACGGTGGCCCGGTCCCTGACCGTGGAGTTCACCATGATCCGAAGGGAGGTGCCTCTGGGTATGGCCGCGGTCGTGCTGGTGGTGCTTCTCAGCCTGGACGGGAGCCTGGGGAGGACCGACGGCTTGGTGCTCCTGGCCGGGTTCGCAGGGTTCCTGTACTGGAGCATCGTGGTGGAGCGTCGGGCTCCGGACGAGATTCAGTCGCGCTACCAGGGTGCCTCACCCACGCTCCTGCGCCGGGGGCTTGACGTCGGCCTCGTGGCCGCGGGGCTCGGGGGAGTGGTGCTGGGAGGGCACCTCCTGGTGCACGGCGGGGTGACGGCGGCCCGGATCCTGGGCGTGCCGCCGGTGATCGTGGGGCTGACCATGGTGGCCGTGGGCACGAGCCTTCCGGAGATGGCCACCTCCCTGGTGGCCGTGGCCCGGGGCGAGGACGACATCAGCGTGGGCAACGTGCTGGGGTCGAACCTGTTCAACCTGCTGGGCATCCTGGGGGTGGCTGCCCTGCTGGACCCGATCCGGGTGGACGGATCGTTTTTCGTGCTACAGTACCCGGTGCTGGCCGGGTTCACCCTGGCCCTGCTGCCCATCTGCCGTACCGGCTCCCGGAT
>JALUTY010000115.1 GCA_027021615.1 bacterium
CATCCGGACCACCGCTTCGAGCCGGTGACCGGCGAAGGCCCGCTGAGGAGACTGGCGGACCCGTTCCGGGTGCGCGACCTGGTGGAGATCGTGCGGCGCGAGGAGATGGTGGCCCTGGACACGGCGCGGCCGAGGGACGAGGCGGCCGTGGGGTTCGTGACCCCCCCGGCGGCCTCAGGCCCCGGCAAGGAGGGCGAGCTCCCGCGCATCTACTACGCGTACCCGTTTGCGGTGTCCTTCGACACCATGGAACGGCTCTGCCGGGCCATGCTCCTGGCGCCGGGGCCGGTCCTGCTCTCGGTGTGCATCCGGCCCCACGCGCTGGGCCCGGACGAGCTGGCCGGGCTGGAGGAGCGGATCCGCATGTGCGAGACGTTCCGGCAGCTTCCCCCGCCCGCCCAGCCCGACCCCGGGCTGGCGGAGCCCCTGCTCAAGTGGCGCGCCGAGGCGCTGCTGGCCCAGTGCTCCCGGGAGCTCCTGGCTCTGCAGGACGCGGCCTTCCGCATGGCCGTGCGCATGGCCGCGTCGGGCCGGGTGCCCGACGCGCTGGTGGCCGTTGCGGGCGCCACCCTCACGGAACACGCCGGGCATCCCTTTCCCGTGCTCCAGGACGCGGCCGACCGGACCCTGGTGGGCGGCTACCGGGCGGTGCGGCCCCCGGGGGAGGGGGCCCGGGTCCGCGCCCTGGACAACCTGGCCTGGGGCGGGTTCGAGGCCTGGGTGCCGGGCCCCCAGGGGGGAGAGGCCCCGCCCTGGCGCGACCTGTTCCCGGTGGGGCAGGTGTGCGCCGCGTTCCGCCTGCCCCTGGCGACGGGGGGGGAGTTCCCCGGCATCGACACCGTTCTCCACACACCCCGGCCGGCCCCCACGGACCTGCCGGACCAGGGCGTTCTGCTGGGGGTGCACCGGGCCCCGGACGGGGTTCGCCCGGTGCGCTGCCCGCTCGAGGACCGCCGGCGGCACATGTACGTGGTGGGCCAGACCGGCACGGGCAAGTCCACCCTGTTCCTCGGCATGATCCTCCAGGACCTCCGGGCCGGCCACGGCCTGGGGCTGATCGACCCCCACGGCGAGCTGGTGGACGAGGTGCTGGCGTGCGTGCCGCCCGAGCGGGAGGCCGACGTGATCTGCCTGGACCCCACGGACCTGGAGCGGCCGGTGGGGATCAACCTGCTCGAGGCCCCCACGCCCCTGGAGAAGGACTTCTGCATCAACTACCTGATGGACGTGTTCGACCTGCTCTACAACCTCATGGAGACGGGGGGGCCCATCTTCGAGATGTACATGCGCAACGCCCTGTACCTGCTGCTGCACCAGCCGCCCGCCTTCCGGCCCGCGGTGGTGGACGTGCCCCCGGTGTTCCAGCGCCTGGAGTTCCGGAAGGCCCTGCTGGACACCTGCACGAACCCCTACGTGGTGGACTTCTGGACCAAGGAGGCCGAGCGCACCACCGGCGACATCGGCCTCAAGAACGTGGCGCCGTACATCACCTCGAAGCTGAGCCGGTTCATCTACAACGAGGTGGTCCGGGGCATCGTGGGCCAGCGCCGGTCCACGATCGACTTCCGGCGCGTGATGGACGAGGGCAAGGTCCTGCTGGTGGACCTGCGCAAGGGGCTGCTGGGCTCGATCAACAGCCACTTCCTGGGGATGATGGTGGTGGGCAAGCTGTTCGCGGCCGCGCTGGGCCGCCGGCCGGGCAGGGGCGGGCGGGGGCCCCGGGACTTCTACCTGTACGTGGACGAGTTCCACAACCTGGCCACGCCCACGTTCGTGTCGATCCTGTCGGAGGCCCGCAAGTACCGGCTGGCCCTCGTGCTCACCAACCAGTACGTGGCCCAGCTGCCGCCGTACGTCGTGCAGGGGATCCTGGGCAACGTGGGCACCCTGGTGAGCCTGAGGGTGGGCAGCGCCGACGCCGATTTGCTGCGCCACGCCTTCGGCGACGTGGTGTCGGCCGGGGACCTGCAGGGCCTGCCCAACTGGCACGCCTACGTGCGGTTGCTGGCCAGGGGCCGGGTGAGCGCCGCGTTCGACATGGCCACCGTGCTGCCGGCGCGCAGGCCCCTGAAGGCCCGGGCCGATCGGATCCGCCGGCGCTCCGGGGCGCTGTACGGCTGCCCGCGCCAGCAGGTGGAGGCCCAGATCCGGGCAGGACTGGAGTGGCCGCCGGGGGACGGGCAGCGCCCGCGCCCCGGTCCTGAGCCGGAACCCGGGGCCGACCTCTCCCTCAGCCGGCTCCTCTTCGACGAGGAGTGATCCGCTCCCACCACAGTTTCCGCCGCCGGAACGGGCCAGCCCCCCTGCGGACCAGCATGCAGGGGGTCACGTGCCCGTAGTGCCCCCCCGCGTCCCGGTTGCCCGCCCCGCCCATGGACGAGACGGTCCAGAGCCGGCAGCGGCCGGCGCCGTCCACCACGGCGCACTCGGCCCCCTCCGGAACGACCCGGTGGCCGACGATCATGGTCCGCACCCCCAGCCGCTCCATGAACTCCACTAGGTCCCTCCGGCCGAAGCCCGGGCTCCCGTCCGACGGGGCTGCGTTCTCCCGGGCCAGCTCGGCCCGGGCCCAGCGCATCTCGCGCGCGCACGCCGGCGTGTCCAGGTCGCCAAGGGTACGAAGGCTGCGAAGCCTCGCCGGGGCGGGCGGGCCGGCGTGGGCCAGGAGCAGCCCCTCGGCGCCCACGGCCACGGCGGGGAGCGCGTCGAACAGGCGGGACAGGTCGCGGAAGAACCCCGCGTCCACGCCCCCGTCCGCCCGGCAGGCATCCAGCCAGTCCGCCGGCAGGGCCGCCGGGGTGATCCGGCCGTCGCGGACGTGGTACTCGTCGTGGTTGCCCCGGAGCAGGGTGACCCGTTCCGGGAACCGCACGAGCAGAAGCAGGGCCAGCCGGACCACGTGGAAGCTGCGCACGCCCCGGTTGACGTAATCGCCCAGGCACACGAGCCGCACGTCCCGGCCCGCCTCGGCCCGGGCGAAGAACCGGGTCTGCTCCAGGGCGGCCCGGAAGGTGTTGAAGCAGCCGTGCAGGTCGCCCAGAACCACCAGTTGCTCCGGCGGGGGGCCCAGGCACTGGATGCGGCCCACAAGGCACCGGGGCACGCCCACCAGGTCGGCCAGCCGGCGGGCACCCCGCACCCTGCTGGCGTGGGACGCGGACCCGGCGCGCAGCGCTTCGAGCACCCAGCAGGCCCTTCGCACCAGGGCCCGGTCCTGGTCCGAGACACGGGGAAAACGCCGATTCACCACGTCCCCGAGACCGCCCGGTCCAGACGGCGGCCCCTCCAGCCGAGGAGATCCCACATGTGCTGCAGTTCCACGGCCACGTCCACCAGGTCCTCGGCGGTCTTCTCATCCACCCGGGCCGGAAGGGGCGCGTACAGGGGCTGCCGGAGGCCGGCCTCCAGCACCCACCCCCCCGGGCCGCCCGCCTCCGGGTCGAGCCACCCCAAGATGCTCCTTCGCTCCCGGGCGGCCGCCGCGGCATCGGCCACGCCGGTGAACACGTACGCCACACCCCGGCTCCCGCCGGGTCGGCAGCCCCCGATCGCCCGGGCCACGGCCCGGACCATCGAGGCCGCGTCCCCGGAGAACGGAACGGCCACCACCACCCGGTCCGCCTCGGCCGCGGCCAGTTCGGCCAGGGGGTCGGGCAGGGGGGGCGCGTGCACCAGGGCGGCGTGGGCCCGTCGCCGGAGCCAGGAGCACGCCAGCGCGCCGGCGAGCGCGCCCGGGGCCAGCTCATCCCGGCGCAGGGGCGTCCGGCCGTCGTGGCCCAGCAGGCGGATCCGCACCACCTCCCGCTCCATGCCGCGGCGCACCACCACCTCCACCGGGTGGAGGCACTCCCGGAGGGGCCTGCCCCCCACGAGCACCTCGGGCAGCCCGGCCGGCGGCGGCTGCCCCGGCCCGACGAGTTCTCGCCACCCCCTTCCCGCGGGATCCAGGTCGATGCCGGCCACGCGCCCGCCCGCCACGGCGAACACCACCGACAGGTGGGCCCACAGGAACGCGGCCCCGGGGGCCTGGCCCGCCGGCAGGAACACCACGGAGATCACGGCCCCGCCCCTTGGGGGCCGTACCCCGGGCAGGTGGGCTGAACCCGCCACCACCGCGCGTTCACCAGGAGGCTCTGCCGCCACATGTCCACCACCCGGCTCCGGGCCCGCTCGTCCTGGATGTCGGTGCCCAGGGAAACCCCGCACACGAACACGCCGATGCGGCCCCCCAGGTCCAGCCCGTAGCCACGGCGCAGAGTTTCCAGGTCGGGTGTCCCCCCCCGGGCGAACGCCCGGATCGCCCCGGCGATGGGCTTCTCGTGGGTCTCGACGAGATCGGACTGGAGCACCAGAACCCCGTCATCGGGCTCCTCCATCTGCACGGTCAGCCATCCGACGGCGGCCTTGACCGCGGTGTAGATGGGTGAGGTCCGTTCCCGGGTGGCCACGCTCCGGCAGGCGGTCTCCACCCGGTCGAGTAGGTCCGCGACCTCGGCCTCGAACCGCCTGCGCTTGGCCTCGCGGCCCTCCATGCCCCAGGGCAGCGAGGGCACCCGGAACGGGTCTAGGAGCACCTTGGGCACCCCCGGGGTGGAGGCGTCGGGCGTGCCGAACACCTGCACGCGGCTCCGCCCGCCCCGCACGTGGAGGCCCGAGAACGGCCCCTCCCTCCGGACGGCCGACTCCACCAGCGCGCGAACGGCGCGGCACGCGAGCCCGTCGCCCCGCTCGATGCTGTCCGAACGGTCGGTGACCACGGCCACGTGGGTGACCGGTTCGGGCCCCGCCGGGGTGCACCCGCCGGCAAGGACCGCCACCAGGAGCGTCCAACCCGCGAGCCCGCCCCGCGGCGACCGGCCGGCCGCGCTCACCCCACCGCTCCGGCGGCGCGGCGGCGGTCCCACTCGCGCTCGAACGCGGCCAGCATCTGCCGGGCCACGGACTCCACCAGCCGGTCCCGGTTCTGCAGGAGCTGCTCGCTCCTGCGCCGCTTCGCCAGGGCTTCCCGAAGGAGGGCGCGAGCCCGTTCCACGTCGCGTTCCTCCTTGGCCAGGGCTTCCTCCCGCCGCTCCAGCTCCTCGGCCGCCCGGCGGATCTGCTCCTCCTTCCGGGCGATCTCCACCCGGCCCGTCTCCCACCGCTCCCAGGAGGCGAGCAGGACGTCGTCCAGCACCGCGATGACGATCAGGATCGCCACCTCCACGAACGACAGCACCAGCCCCACCGCGGTGAGCCGCAGGGTGACCGCGCCGGTGGCGTCCTCGTGGATGAGCCGGTAGCCGCCCAGGCCCGCCGCCAGAAAGAAGCCGCCCAGCAGCGGGCCCCACCGGCCCAGAAAACCCGCGCCCACGGCCCACCGCCTCACCAGGATGGCGCCCAGCCCGACGATGAGACCGATGAACAGCGAGATCACAAAACCCAGGACGAACAGCCGCTGGCGCACCGCCGGGCTGTCGGTAGGAAACAGGGTAAACAGGATGTCGCCCACGGTGGTGGCGCCCACCAGTCCGAAGGCCAGGCCCAGGGCCGTTCCCACCGCCAGGAACAGCCGGAGGTTGGGCTGCTTGGGCTCCTCGCCCAGGGTGCCCCGCTCTTGGCGTAGCCCGTTCAGCTCGCGCCAGGCCTGGTCCCGGGCGTCCTTCCAGTAGGGCACCTGGTTCTTCTCGGTCTCGAGCTGGGACTTCAGGGCCTGGATCTCCGCGTCGGAGACCCCGCCCATGTCCAGGATGGCCCGGTCCACCAAGGCCGCGGCGTACTCGCGGATCTCGGCGCGCCGCTCGTCCACGGCCTGCTCGTCGGCGCTGGCCGGCAGGTTCTCAGCAAACGAGCGGCCTTTCCGCACGAGCTCGTCGGGGTCGAGGGAGGGGAGGCCGTGGGAGGGCTCAGCCCAGGCCCCTTTGCCCGCCCCCTCGCCCACGGGATGCATCGTACCGCTTTCCATCCCCTTCCTCCTTTCCGCCACTCCGCCCGGGCGCCGCCGGCCTGGCTGAGGCGCGTCGGCCTCACCGCCTGGGTCCGGACTTCCGGGCGCACCGCACGAGGAGTTTCCCCCCGGAGGGGAGCCGAGCCAAAGATAACCGCCTGCACCCCGGGCGAAACCTGCCAGATCTGACAGGTCGGCCGGGGGGGCTACCGGCCCGGGCACCCTCCCCGGCCCAGGGCCCACCTCAGGGCGGCCACCCCGGCCACGGTCAGCGCGGCATACAGTCCCACGCCCACCCAGTGCACCCCCCGCCCCAGCCAGCCGAGGCCCCCGGAGGGCAACGGGGGGAGCCCCTCGAACAGGAACCCGAAGAATCCCGCGAGCACGGCGGCCGGAAACCCATACAGTGTGAGCCAGCCGATCAGCCGGTTGGTCCGGAACTCGCTGTGGTCCCGCAGGATCGCCTCGGCCTCGCCCACGGTCTCGTAAAAAACCTCCAGTCGGTCGGCCACCCCCCACTTCTTCTCCAGGGCCTCCCGAAACCCGCACAGGCGGGGATCCGAGGTGGCGGGCAGCGTGCCGGCAAGCGCCTCGCGAAGCTCGAATTTCACGGACGTGAACGCTTCGAACAGTCTCACGTCCCGGAATCCGCTCCGGTACCCTCCGCGCACGTGCTCCCCCACCTCCGCCAGGAGGCGCCCCACCCGCCCCCCCAGGCGCTCCACCGCCTCCAGCCGGCGCGAGACCCGCTCGAACTCCTCCTGCAGCAGGTCCACCGGGAGTTGCTCGGTCTGCCAGTCGTCGACCAGGAACGTCCCGTTGGCGTTCACCACGGCCAGCCCGCCCGGCAGCCGGATCACGTCGTGGTCCCCCGCTTTCAGGAGCTCCTCCAGCGAGATGGGGCGGGATGCGTTCGCGTTGCGGTTGATGCAGGCCGCGAGGTAGAGCTGGACCGTGGGGGTGAGCATGAGGGACTGGGGGTTCTCCTCCTCCATCACCCAGTGGGCCACGAGAAGACGCTTCCCGGATGCCGACGACCGGACGCATCGTTCCGGCTCCGCGCACTCGTGGAGCGCGCACGGCTCTTCCCGTCCGTGGGGCCGGATCCGGAGGGCCTTGACCGGGTTGTAGAGCTCCCACAGGGCCTCGCACACGTCGCGCCATGCGAGCCGCGACCCGAGCTCCCCGGACCGGCCCAAGCGTTTCGGCGCAGCCACGAGCGTGTAACGGCCGTGGTCGTCCCACCAGGGCTCGTTGGGGGCCGGGGTGCCATCCGGACGCACCCCCCGGGGGTACGCGGCGATATTGGTGCGAGGGCTGTCACACGGCCGGGCCCCGCCCCACCGTTCGTCCTCCAAGGCCTCCAGCCTCTCCCACAGGTCCCGGAGGTGCACGCCCGCCGCCGGATCCACCGAGACCACCATGTCGTTGCCGGTGTCCCGGAGGGCCGGACGGTACACTCCCATCAGAAGGAAGCCCTCGTGAAGCCATGTGTGGTCGGTATCCGTGCGCAGGAACACCTTCTTGCATCCGAGGGGGGTGTGCTCCTCCTCGATGTAGGCGTCCACCAAGCGGAAACGGCCGGCCGACCCCGCCATGGGGAGCAGGAGCTGAAGCCGAACGGCATGCTGGAGCCCCTCCAGGTACTGCTGGCGTTCGTACTCCAGGAACGCCCGCGCCCGCACCAGCTCCGGCCAGGCCGGTTCGGGGGGCAGGCGATCGGGCCGGCATCCCCTGCGGAGGGCGGTGGTGAGGAATCGGAGCGCCTGGAGCCAGGCCGCGGCCATGCCCACGTCCACGTCCCCCCGCGCGCGGCCCCCGGCCGAGCCGATCTCTGTCTGCAGGTTGGCGTGCACCAGGGCGTTGTGAAGCGAACTCCACGCCGTGCCGGGGTTCCCTGCCACATGCACGTCGCCTTGCTCCCACCGGCGGGCATGGTCCACCCACTCCCCCGGCACCTCCTCCACGGGTACACCGTTGAGGATCGCAAGGAACAGGACCAAGCCCAGGCAGCTGTCCGGGGACGCATCCTCCACGACCAGGCGGAACGCCTTGAGAAACTCCCGGGGTGGGATCGCGTTCCCAACGGCCTCCCGCCACCGGTCCCACAGGTTCGGTCTCGCCGTCATCACCAGGTCGCAGACCGACGGCGCAGTCCCGTTCCCCAGGGGTGCCCCTTTGTTGTTCAGGCACACTCCCTCGTGGTCCACGTCTGCCCAAAAGCCGTCCGGAGTTCGCCTTCTCCATCTCCCCACCCCAACGAGCACCTGCCCCAAAGCGGCCCGTTCCGCAGTGGGCACGAAGGCGACCCGGAGCCCGATGCCCCCCGCTTCCGGCCCGGCACCGAGCGCCCCCAACGCTTGGTGGAACCGATCCAGGAACCCGATCCAGGATGTTTTCGGGCTCTCTCCCATGGCACCACTCCCCGCAGCGCGGCCGGCTCCCATTCGGAACGCAGGCTAGGCAGGCCTCGTAGGCGTGGCCGTCCCCCTCGCTGCGGCGGGGGAGGGCGGGGGAGACTCGGCCCGCCGGGCGCCCTCCCGAGGTCCTGGCTCCGTCCGGGGTGTGTCCAGCCTCACCACGCGGTTCACGTGGTGGCAGCACAGGTTCGCCGCGCTGCCCTTTCCCGGAATGCCCAGGGTGTACACGGCCCACCGGTCGCCTCCCTCCACCACCCGGAGCACCCGCGACAACGCGCTCGGGTCGGGGGGCCGGAACGGTTCAGGGGGAACCACCCGCACGCCCCCCGGCTCGATCGCCGCGGCCCTGTCCGGGTGACCGGCCAGCCGGACGCACCACGCCAGTTGGGCCACCAGCGTCTCCAGACCCGAAACGAACAGGTCCAGCACTTTTTCTACTCTTTCGAAAGGCACGTCCGGCCGGGTGTCCTTGTTCTCCACCCGCAGGTCGTTGACGCAGGCGAGAAAGTGATACCCGTCAAACCGGCGGTACCGCAGCGTGACCGACTCGAGATGCCCGAAGGCCTCCAAGGCGTGCCAAACGTAGTCCGCCTTGAGGCCCTGCAGGCCCGGCAGCCCATACCCGCCATCCGCCGATTCGCCGTCATCGAAGTACCAGCCCTCGCTATCGGTCATGCGGAGCTCCGGATCCGACAGGACCATCTGGACGGCCCGGGCGGGGTCGCGGGGGCTTTCCCGGACTCGGCACGCCAGGGCCAGCAGGGCATGGCCCACCTCGGCCAGGCGCGCCGGGTCGGCCCTGGGACCGTCGGGGGCCATGAGGCCGAGGGCGGCCTGGAGGAGGCGGTCCCCTTCAGAGTGCCCTGTAGGCGGAGCCGCCGGCCGCAGGAATCTGCCCGTGAAAAGCGCCATGGTGGGCCGCAGGCGTCTCAAGATGACCCCATACCCCTGGACCCCTTTCAGGGCGGTCTCGATGGTGCCCCCCTTTCCCGCCACGGGCTTGCCCTTGGCCAACCGGGTGGCAAGGTACATCACGGGCAGGCCATTGCGTAGCAGTCCGAGCAGGGCCTGCCACAGGTGCCCGGGGCGTTCCCTCCATACCTCTGCTGCGCGGTGCTGGGAGATCACCTCCACGAGGTACTCCACGGCCTCCGCCCATCCCATGGGAAGCTCACGGGCCACCTCCGCACCCCAACCAAGGACCGAGGAGTACCACTCCGCGATCCGATTGAGGGCCCTGTAACGACTCCGGCCCGCCGGCAGGGCGGTGGCCAGGTCCAGGCCCTCCGGCTGGATCCACAGGTACCTTCCGGCCGCCCGAAGTCTCCGGGTCACCGCGCTGGGCAGGGGATAGCACTGGTGTGGCCAGCGCAGGTACTCGAGCGCCTCCCAGTCGATGCACTCCCTGCCCGTGTCCGCCAAAAGCGCCCTTCCTCCGAGGGCCCCCACGAACCGCCTGGCGCGCTCCAGGTCGGTCCGGCGCGAGGGGGGGACGATTCCCTCCCCCTGGGGAGGCACGTACTCCTCAAGGATCCCGGTGAGGATCTCGTAGGCGCTGTCCTGCCACGCCTCCCACACGCCGCATCCCTTGATCTCCTCGCAGCCGCAGCGGGCCTGACCCATGGCGGCCACGCGACACTGGCGGGGACGGGGTGCACCCCCTTCGCACGGCCTGGCCCAGGATCGGAGGAAACGGGTCCCGATCCCGTATGGGAAGTCCCACGCCGTCTCGAGCCAGGCATCCAGTGCGTGCTCGACCCACTCGCCGCGCCGGCCCCCGTACTCCGATGCCAGAAACGTGTCGTCCCCCACCCTCAGAAGGTGCTCGTACGCCAGCGGGGTTCCCCGGAACACCGCCTCCACCACGCCGGCCCGGAGCTCTCCGTCCAACCCTCCGAACGTCTTGCCGAACTCGAGCAGGATCTCATAGGGGTCCGAAAGGGCCTCGGCCACCCGCTCCGGATCGAGCAGGGTCTCCCAGCTGATGGGGTTGACCAGCAGCTCGGGATGGCCGAGGTAGGCCGGAGAGACCGCCCCAGCCGGGACATCTCGCACCCTCTGGATCCACCGCTGAAACATCAGGGAGCACGATCGGCGCACCAGCTCCTCACGGCACTCGGCGTCGCGCGGCGGCACCTGAGGGAGGTCCCCCGCGGAGTGGGCCCTCAGGTCCCGCAGGTACTCCACGTAGGGCTCGGACGTCTCGTCGTTCGGCACCACGAAGACAGTGGTACCGGCCCGTCGGCCCGTCTCCTGCAATAGCGCCTTGAACTGGTCCAGGGAGCAGCGCTCGGGGGTGATCCGCAGAACGGCCACGGTGTCCGGGTCCTCCGCCGCCTCGGTCCGGCACAGCTTGTGGACCGCGCCCGTGTCGTGGGCGTGGGCATACCGAAAGCAGTGCCCGCCGGGTCGGGCCACGAGCGCGTCGTAGAACAGGATGCACAGGCACTGCTGCACGAACGGGTCGCAGTGCTTCCGGGCCGAGCGCAGCACCGTGGTGCGGGCGGGATCCGTCAGAAACCCGTACTCGCACCGCTCCACGAAATCGCGGAAGGGTCCGAAGAAGGGGAAGTACCGGAACGCCTCGGGACAGCACGTGTGCGTGGCCACGAAGTCCGAGTCGGAGCGCATCGCTCCCAGCGCCTCCTCCAACGTGACCCAGGAGATCGCATTTCGGAACTCCGCCAGGGCGGTGAGCGCCACCGGGGCCGGAAGACGCCAGCAGCTCGTGCCCCGCTCTTTGACATAGTACGGCACCTTTCCCAGGCCGGCCCGATCCAGGTGGGTCATGGCCAGGGTGTTCGCGCTCAGGAATACGAACGGTACCCTCCGGGCTGCCAGCTCGCGCCCGAGCGCGATCCCGTACTTCACCGACGGATCATCCCCTGCACGTCGGGGCAGCGTAAGGTCCACCACGGCAAACAGGTGGGCCTCCTCCACCTCGCGCTCCAGGACATCCAGGGCCTCACGGGCCGCCTCGTACGAGGCCACGACCTTCAGGCGCAGGTCCAACAGCCGGTGAACCCGGTCCGACAGGTTGCCGAACACCCCGGCCCACGGCGACTCGAGCACTTCGCCGGGGTCTGCAAGGCAGAACCGATCGTCCACCCACAGGAGGAGCCCGCAGGAGTGGGTTCGCATCATCGCGGACCTCCCCGAAGGTAGGCCCGGAGCTGGTGGATCGTGGACATTCTCCGTCGGGTGGGCTCCTCCACCCCCGGCTCCTTGGCGAACCCTTGTGCGAGGATTCGCTCCACATCGTTGAGCGCCTTGCCGGCCTCCGCCCTCGCTTGCTGCACGGCTTCGGGGGAAGCCCTTAGCAGGCTCTCCCATACCTTCATGCCCCCGGTGCCTCTCGCCAGACAAGTTTCGAGCCGCCGCTGCTGCCGTTCGGGCCACGCGACTAGCCCCTCGGCCCGCCCGATCGCCGAGAGCGCTTGCTCCAGAACGACGCCCAACGCCGGAGCGATCCACAGGTTGTGGAGGTCGTGCCGCACCGTGGAAAGGGGGCCCCGTCCCTCGTGGCGAAGCAGCTGCCACGCTGCCGCGACGTGGCTCGGCTCGGCCGGCGCAGGCCCCATCCAGACGTTCCGGAGCAATCCCCAGTAGGAAACCCCCACCGGCATGCGGGCCCACAGTTCCCGGGCCAGGGGCACCAGCAGCACGAGCCTCTGGTGATAGCCGTGGTCCGTGAGGCGGTACAGACCTCGATCCCCGATGGCGACGCTCTCCGGATCCGGGACGCCGGGGTGGCGAAACCACGCCGTAAGGATTTGCACGATCTGCTCCGATGGGCCACCCGGCGCCGTTACGACCACCACCCCCCTGGAGGACGACGCGCTGTCCACGGCTTCCTGGAGTTCGCGTTTCTTCCCGATGGCATCAAGGGGAAGCTGGACCCAGGGAACCCCTCCGCCTCCGGGACCTGATCCGGCCCCTTCCGCACCGAGCCACTGGCCGACGCGGCGCAGGGTCTCGGGCCGTTTCTGGCCGGACAGGATCGCAATGTCCCCCCGACCCAGAGTCTCTGCAAATCCGTCCACGGCGGGCAGGAACCGGTAGCCGTGGGGCGAGACCTCCCCGATCTGCTCCCGCACCCAAGCCTCCTCCTCCCCCGTGAGCACCACCACCGGCGGCCGTTCCCCCGTCGCGGCGCCCTGCTCCATGACCCCCCGCACCAGGGCCACACCGTACTTGGTGCGCGGTCTGGAACCCGTCTCCTCGCCCAAAGGGATGTTCATGTCGGCCGCCACCAGCCTGGGAGACTGCTTGCGCACGAACGCGAGGGCCCGCAGGTATCCCCGGCAGTGCACCACCGTGGTGTTGCTCGGAGCGGCCGCCGCCTCGAGGATCTGGAGCCCGAGCTGGTACACGCCGGGGTCGTCCTCCACGTATAGCACGTACGGGCCATCCGTCCCGGTCACGTCGTGGACCGCTTCCTGTTCCTCGACTCCAACCCGGGTCACGAGCGTTGCGGGCAACCGAATGCGGGTCTGAACCGTTCCGTCGCCCACGTTTTCCACCCGGACATCGGCCCCCTCACCGATCACCTGCTGCATCTGGTACCGCGAGAGGTAGATGCCGAACCCGGTCGAGCCCTCTTTGCGGGGGTTCCGTTCCAGCGGATCAGGGTCCGGCGCGTTGAGCTTGCGGAGCAAAGGTTCCGGAACGGGTCCTCCGGTGTTCTGGACCACCACGTCGAGAAACCATGCGTCCCGTCCGTCGGCACGCGGGACGGCCTGAACCTGCAGATCGACCCTCCCGTCCTCCGCGCCCCCAGAAGGAAACGCCGCCTCGCAGGCGTTCTTCAGCACCACGTGGAAGGCGTCGTTGACCACCGGTGCGCACCAAGACACCCGGAGGTTAGGGACTGGGCTTGGGAGCACTTGCAGGTTAACGCGCCCCGGCTCCAGCTCCCGCAGGGTCCCCCACCGGGTGACAAGCTCGCGCAACGCGGTCTCCAGGCTCGCGAGACCCGTCCCGGCCTCCTCGAGCGAAACGAGCCGGCCCAGGACCTCCAGCCCGTCGCGCACCTCCTCGATGCGCACGGGGGTCCGAACGGGCCGGATGAGCTCCTTGAGGCGCGTGTAGAAAAGATCGATTTCTCGGCGATCTTCCCCCCGCGGCAGCAGGCCTTTGACCCGATGGGTGAACTGAAACAAGCTGTTGGCAATGGTGCGGCTCTTGCGCTCCAGGTACTCGTACTCCTTCCTCCGGTCCATCCAGATCTGCCGCATCAACATCTGGAAGAAAAGCTTCAGGTCCTCCCGTTCCGCCTGAAGCCGAGCCATGCTCTTTTCTGGGTCCTCGTCGGCCACCAGGATCATCGTGAAGCAGTAGTCCTCCCCGAGCAGGGGTTCCTCCGTCCCGTCTTCCTCCCTTCGGGCGGCCATCCTCATGTTCTCGTCGTGCAGGTCCCACGAGAACGCGACGAGAACCGTCTTTGCCCGGTTCCGCCCGTCGGTGGCACCATTGTCCACCGACACCACCGAAAGGTCTGCGGCCCGGCTCCTGCGGCGGCGGAGCCGTTTGTGACTCTCCAGAAGGCGTTCGATCTCCGGCTCGGGCACGTTGTCCCGGCGATAGCTATCCCGCAGGAACTGCTCGTCACGCGAACCGAAATGGTCTGCCAGGTACTCGGCGTACGCCCTTTGGATCTGCATCAGGGTAGGGATCTCCAGGGCGAGGTCCAACCCGTGCTCGTGGCGGTAGTACAGCCCGGCGTCGTCGGCCCGCTGCAGGACACGCTGGCGGTGTTTTTCGAACGCTTCCCGGAAGGTGTTCGTTGCACAGAACACCCGCCCCGGGTCCGAGGGGTCGGGGATCTCCTTCTTCCCCCGGGTCTCCGGGACCAGGCGTCCCAGCAGATTGTAAAGGAACTCCGAGATCTCGTTGCCTTCATTCAAGGCTGGCTTCCCGATGTAGTAGTACTTGTCCTGAGCCCCCACCCCCGAGCTGCGCGCCGCGGGATCCATCTGCTCCGGCGGCTCGGGGCGTCGCGACAGGAACAACCCTTCCTCGGTGCCGTGGATGTAGAAGTGGAACACGTCGTCCGGGTTGATTCGCTTCTTCGAGGCGTCGCACTCGAAGTCTTCGGTTCCCCGCAATCTTCGCTCCCTCCGGGTGAGGTAGCCGGCGCGGTCCGCCGGATTGTTGCTGAGGATGGAAGCCTCCAGGACGCGCACTTCGATCGGCTCGTCCACCCGGAAGCGGGACGATGTCCCTGCCTCCCGGAAAATGAACACGCGGTCGAACGGGAAGAGCTCCGTGTTCTCCACCCCGGGTATGTCGGCACACAGCACCTTCTTGACGATCGCCTCGCAGAACCCGAGCGGATCGAACGGGTTTGTCCGGAGGTTTTCGCCGAGGATGCCGTGGAGGCCGTCGGATGCGATCTTCAGCCAGTAACGGGTGATGCAGGACTGCTCTTCGAAGGTGTTGCTCAGCGCGCGTGCAGACCGCCCGAGCATGGCGGTGAACAGGACCCGAGCGAACGCGCTCCGGAGGTCCCGGACCACCGTCTTGAGGATTCCGGGAGAGAGACCATCGGCCACGTCGAACAGTGCAAAGGAAACCTGGGCGATCCGGTGATCCGATGGGATCTTTTCGTCCACGAAGTTGTTGTCGAGGGGCGACATGAGCAGCAGAAGGAGTGTACGGCCGTCCGGCACCAGGCCGCTCATCACCGGATAGCCGAAGAACGGCGGCTCCTCCGGGCCGTGGCGGTATCCGACGCGCAGGCTCGTCTCCCTGCGCATCTGCCAGTTCTGCAGGGCACCCCGGATGGCGGCATGAACCTCCACGGGACGCCCCTGCAACGGATCGTTGTCCCTCTGGCGGGAGTGGCACGTCCTGTCCAGGTGGTGCACGAGGATCGAAACCAGCTCCTCGGCGCTGGGACGATCCCCCAGGGCGGTGGGGCCCGCACCCATAGCGCGTCCTACCCGATGAAGGGCCCGCCGAACTTCTTCGGCGGGAAGGCGTCCTGGATCCCCATCCTCCACCACGGGCCGAACCATGCAGACGTACCGACGATCCCGAAGCTGGAACGAGAACAGGGCCACCGGCCGGCGAAAGAGTCCCAGCTCCGGGGTCTCCCTGCGCAGCACCCGAATCCGAGCCGCCGTCTCCCTGGCCAGTGCCCGAACGAACGCAATCCCTTCGGGTTTGGCCAGGTCCATCGTGGGGGACATCCAAAGGGAACGGATCGCCCGGTGTGTTACGGCCTCTAGGGTTTCCTCCCACGCACGAGCCCCCGAAGCGGTTGCCTCGGCCCCCCTGCCTCGGGTCAGCCGGATCAGGTCGGGTGCCAGGGTGCTGTCTGGCGTCTCGGTCGCAGAGGTCTCCATGACGAGCCCTCCTGTCCTCGTGAGGGTTCATCCCCGGATCGGGGATCCTCCGCTCACGCGTAGACCTTGTCGTACTCTCCGTGGTCTCGGCTACCGCACTTCGGGCAGGATGAGCCGTTTTGAGCGCAGCGCTTGCAGTACTTCTCGCCGCAATTCTGGCACGTGTACACGGGGAACCAGTTGTGGAAGGCCGATTCCTCCGCTGACCGCCCGCAGTGGGGACACGCCCTCAGGTCTCCCATCCCTGCTCCTCCTCTCCTCTTGTCGCACGGACTTGGTTGTGCAGTGGGGTCTCGCGTCCCGCGCGTGCGGGTTCGCGCTGCTGCTCCTTTCCGGGCAGGACCATGTCTGGTTCGATACACCGTAGCAAGGCAGGGGCAAAAAAAAACCTGTCAAATCTGACAGGGACCGACCGAACGGGAGGGCACGCTCGGGCGGCACGCCGGGTTCGGCGAGATGGGGATCGGTGGACAAGCAGAGTACGCGTTTCAGAGCGGGCAAAACAGCGCCCCGGGCCGCTCACAGATCCACGATGCCCTTGGCCACGGCGATGGCCACGGCGTGGGTGCGGTTGGCGGCGCCCAGCTTGCGCACCGCGTTTGCCACGTGGAAGTTCACGCACCGCTCGCTCTTGCCCAGGATCACCGAGATCTCCCAGGACGACTTGCCGTCCTTGACCCACTTGAGCACCTCGACCTCGCAGGGGGTGAGCCCGTAGCGGAGCACCGCGGCCCGGCCCCGGAGCACGCGCTTCAGGGCCTCGGTCAGGTGAGGCACGGCGTGCTCCAGCACGGCCGCGGCCCGGGCTGAGCGGTCGGTCTGCCGGCCCGCAAAGAAGAACACCGACGAGAACTCCCCGTACGCGTTCACGACGCCGTAGGCCCAGCCGTCCAGGAGCCCGTGGTCCCGGTCGAGCCGGCGCACCACGTTCCGGCGGCCGCCCGGGTGGCGCTTCTCCACGGTCACGAAGTTCTGGGGCTCGCCGGTGACGAGGAAGTCCCGGAGCACCAGATCGCGGTTCTGGTAGCCGTTTCGCACGTACACATCGACGTACTCCGGAGGGTAGCCCACGTCCACCAGACCCGTGGCCGCCGCTCCCTTCTCCATGGCCAAACCGACGTCCCCCCAGGCGCACACGGCGCAGTCGAAGGGGAGCACCCGGCGCAGCCGGTGGATCAGGCCGTGGAACTCGGGCTCGGTGGAGCAGGCGATGGCGTCGCGGGCGAGCTCCAGCAGAGAGAGGGCATCGGAGTGGGGAAGGGGGGACGTATGTGTGGCCATGCTGCACCTCGCACAGACGATGGGGCGTGGACGGTCCCCGGGGGGACCGGGTTCCGGCGTGTCCGTACGCGAGGAGGGGACGTGTTAAGAAGGCGGCCGCATCGTCACGGACTGCCGGCCGGAAGCGGAGGGGGGTGTGGAACGCAGGAGGAACGGAACGTGCCCCGCTGGACCCGAAATCGAATGCCCCACCGCCTGGGGGTCCAGTTCATCCCTGACAGGCAGAGACTCAAGCAACTTTTATACCACTGTTGAGCTCAACTTAAGACTCGTGGAAACCCAACGCTTTCCAGGCAAGTTCAATCCGGGGCGAGGAAAACCGTTTCCACATCAGGGAATTTTTCTTCCAAAGGCCGCCTTCCTGCCCCGCATCCGGGCCGCGCCGGGGCTCGGCCGCACGCCCCTCACCGGCCGGGGCCGCGGGTAGGGAGGTCGATGCCGTAGTCGCGGATCTTCTTGTCGAGGGTGGGGCGGGAGATGCCCAGGATCTCGGCGGCCCGCTTCTTCTCGTAGCCGGCGTAGGCGAGCACGTTCTCGATGTGCTCGCGCTCCACCTCCCGGAGGGGCCGCACGTACAGGGGCAGCCGCTCCCGCCGGCCCCCGTCCTCCAGGCGCAGGGTCTCGGGCAGCAGCACCCGGCCGGGCGAGAGCACGGCGGCCCGGCGCAGGGCGTTCTCGAGCTCGCGCACGTTGCCGGGCCAGGAGTGGGCCCGAAGCATCTCCATCGCCTCCTCCGGCACCACCTCCACGCTACGGCCGAGCTCGTGGCGGATCTTTTCGAGGAAGAACGAGACCAGCAGCGGGATGTCCTCGGGCCGCTCCCGCAGGGGCGGCAGCTCGATGGTCACGACCCGGAGCCGGTAGTACAGGTCGTGGCGGAACTCCCCCCGGGCCACCAGCTCGGCCAGGTCCCGGTTGGTGGCCGCCACCACCCGCACCTGGGCCTTGCGGGTCTCGACCCCACCCACCCGCTCGAACTCCCGCTCCTGGAGGAACCGGAGCAGCTTCACCTGCACGTCCAGGGGCACCTCGGAGATCTCGTCGAGGAACAGGGTGCCGCCCTCGGCCAGCTCGAACTTGCCGGGCTTGGCCTGGACCGCGCCGGTGAACGCGCCGCGCTCGTGGCCGAACAGCTCGCTCTCGAGCAGGGTGGGGGCCAGGGCCGAGCACGACACGGCCACGAACGGGCCGTTGCGGAACCGGCCGTTGTAGTGGATGGCCCGGGCCACCACCTCCTTGCCGGTGCCGCTCTCCCCCTGGATCAGCACGGTGGCCGGCGAGTCGGCCACGGCGCCGATGGCCTTGTACACCTCCTTCATCGCCCGGCTGCGGCCCACGATGGTGTGGGGGTCGTACACCGGCGGGGGCGCATCGGCAAAGGCGTAGCCCCGGCGGGACAGGGCGGCCAGGTCCAGGGCCCGGCGGATCACGGTGTCGAGGTGCACCAGGTCCAGGGGCTTGCCCAGGTGGTCGAAGGCCCCCCGGCGCATGGCCTCCACCGCGGTGGACATGTCGTCGTAGGCGGTGATGACGACCACCGGGGTGTCGGGCCGCACGTCCCGGACCTGATCCAGAAACCAGAACCCGTCCTCGCCAGGAAGCCGCAGGTCCAGGAGCACCAGGTCCGGCCCGTCGGGGCCCAGGTGCTCGAGCCCCTCCCGGGCGGTCTCGGCCGTGACCACCCGGAACCCCCGTCGCTTCAGGTGCAGCAGCAGGCTCCGTCGGATCGAGCGGTCGTCGTCGACCACGAGGATCGTCTTCATGCCTCCTCCCCTGCGGGCGGGCCGTCCACCGGCAGGTACACGGTGAGCACGGCCCCGCCGTTCGGGCCGTTCTCGGCCTGGATCCGGCCGCCGTGGCGCAGCACGATCCGTTGGCTCACGGCCAGGCCCAGCCCGCCGCCGCCCGCCTTGGTGGTGACGAACGGGTCGAACAGGTTCTCGAGCACCTCGGGCGGGATGCCCGGCCCGTTATCGGCCACCCGCACCACGGCCCAGGGGCCGTCCCGCCCCACCTCGATCCGGAGCCGCCGCACCGGCCCGGCCGGCTCCATGGCCTCGGTGGCGTTCAGCACCAGGTTCAGCACCACCTGCCGCACCTGGTCCGGGTCGCACGGCACGGGCGGCATGCCGTCGTCCACGACCACGGCCACGTCGATGCCGGCGTGGCGGAGCCGCTCCTCGCACAGGGCGGTCACCCCCCGCACCACGCCGCCCAGGTCCACCGGCACCACGGTGGGGTGCTGGGGCCGGGCGAACGAGAGGATCCCCTGGAGCAGCCCGTTCAGGCGCTGGATCTCCTCCTCGATGATCGCGAAGTTCTCCTCGGCGTCGCCGTCGGGGCGCACGGTCTCTCGGAGCATCTGGATGTTCATCCGGATCGAGGACAGGGGGTTTCGGATCTCGTGGACCACGCCCAGGGCCAGGTTGCCCGCGGCCGCCATGCGCTTGGCGGCCACGATCTCGTCGAACGCGGCCTCCAGCTCGCTGCGGGCCCGGTTCAGGTCGCGGGTGCGGGCCTCGACCCGCCGGCTCAGGGCCCGGTTCCACGCGGTCAGGGCCGAGGCCACCACCAGGCTTCCCAGGAGGATCGCACCGATGGCGGCCGCCGTGAACCGGCCCTGCTCCTTCAGGAAGGTGCCCATCACGGCCTCGACCTCGCGCACCGGGGTGCACACCCCCAGGATCCACACCCGCTGCTGGACCCGCACCGGAGTGTACCCCACCAGCTTGCGCACGGTCTTCTCCGGGTCGGAGGGATCCTCGAACTCGTACCACCCCACCCCCGGCCGGCGCTCCCGGGCCGCCCGATCCAGCAGGCGGTACAACACCGGCCACCGATCGTGGAACGCCTGCTCGAAGCTCTGGCCCCCGATCTTGCCGGCCGGGTCCACGAGCACGCTGCGCTCGTCCGCGTCCACCAGCCAGGCGTACCCCTCCTTGCCGATCCGCACCGACAGGATGTGGTCCTGGGCCAGCCGGTCGAAGTTCACGGTGAAGGTGACCACGCCCTTGAACTTCCCCCCGGGGCCGTAGATGCCCTCGGCCACGATCAGGGCCTTGTCGCCCCGGTGCTGGCCGCCCTTCATGGTCATGAAGGGGGTCACGTACACCTGCCCGGGCCGGCCCCGGTCCCGGGCCCAGCGGAAGTAGCCCCGCCACGAGTAGTTGCGGCCCAGGGTGTAGGCGTCCTCGGGCACGATGGCCACCACCGTGCCCTCGCGGTCGAACACCACCAGGTCGATGATGGGGAGGTCCGAGAGGGTCTCGTAGATCCGGCGCAGGCTGTTGGAGAACCGGCGGGCCTCGTCCGCCGTGACCTGCCCCTGCTCGAACAGGCTGGCCACGAGAGAGAGGTTGCGGCGGAAGGTGGCGAAGATGCCCTCGATGGTCCGGCCGGCCTGCCGGGCCAGGAGGAGCTGCTGGTGGTTGTACTGCTCGAAGAACCGCTCCCGGGCCTCGTCCCGGATCCGGTCCGCGGTGCGGGTGACCCAGAGGAGCAGGCCGGCCGCCAGGAGAACCGATGCCAGTGCCACCCCCCAACGCCGAGCCGCTGGAAAGCCGGAAGGCTGGGAAGCCAGAAGGCTCAAAACCATTGTGTTTCCCGCTTGGTCGGTCTCCGGTCCACGGGCTGGGGCCTTCGGCCCACCCCTACGCCCCCTGGGCCTTGCGCCGCTCCTCCTCGCGCACCTCCCGCCGCAGGAGCTTGCCCACCTTGCTCTTGGGCAGCATGTCGCGGAACTCGATGTAGTGGGGCACCTTGTAGGGCGCGAGCCGCTCCTTGCACCACTTGCGCAGCTCGGTGCCGGCCACCCCCTTGGCGTCGTGCTTCAGGACCACGATGGCCTTGATCCGCTCGCCCACCTTGGGGTCCTCCACCCCCACCACGCAGGCCCCCACCACCGTGGGGTGGTCCTGGAGCACGGCCTCCACCTCGGAGGCGCTCACCCGGTACCCCTTGTACTTGATCACGTCGGCCGTGCGCTCCATGAACCGCAGGTGCCCGTGCTCCGACTCGCTCACGAAGTCGCCCATACGGTAGAAGATCTCGCCGTCCAGCTCCACATAGGCCTTCTCGGTCTCCACCGGCTTGTTCCAGTAGCTCTTGATCGTGAAGTCCGAGGTCACCAGGAGTTCCCCCACCTCGCCCCGGGGCACCGGCTCCAGGGCCTCGGGGTCCACCACCCGGCACCGGTAGGAGCGCAGGGGCCGGCCGATCACGTCGGGCTCGGGCTCCTCGTCGAGCCGCCCGTAGGCCACGTGGCCCACCTCGGTGGCGCCGTAGACCTGCCGGATGGCCACGCCGGTGCGCTCGCGCCACCGGTTGAACACCTCGCGGGGCAGCACGTCACCCCCGCAGAAGCAGTAGCGCAGCGAGTCGAGCCGGTACTGGTCCACCCGGTCGTGCTCCAGGATCATGCGGTACAGGGCCGGCACCCCCAGGAACCACCGCACCCGGTGCCGCTCGATCTCCCGCAGCACGGCGTCCACGTGGGGCACGGGCATGAGCACCGCGGTGTTGCCGTAGTTCAGGGTGGTGGCGATCAGGAACCCCTTGGCCATGATGTGGTACAGGGGGTTGACCATGATGATGCGGTCCGTGCCCTGCTCGATGCCCGGGGCCAGCACCTCCTCCATCACGTCGCGGATGTAGCCCACCTCGGTGGCGTGGTTGCCCGGCACGCCCTTGGGGAACCCGGTGGTGCCGCCCGTGTACATGATGTAGGCCAGGTCCCGCCAGGGGTCCACCTCCACCTCGGGCGGCGAGGGGGGCGTGCGGCGCAGCAGCTCCCCGAACCGGTGCACGGCCTCGCCCCAGGCCACCCGGCCCCGGGGGATGCGGTCGAGCAGGTGGCCCACCGCGGTCTTCCACCGGGGGAGCAGCTCGGTCAGGTTGGTCACCACGATCCGCTGGAGCCCCGTGCGCTCGAACACCTCCTGCACGTAACCGAAGTTCGTGTCCTGGCAGATCACGGTCTCCACCCCGGCGTCCTCCACCAGGTACTGGAGCTCGTGGGCCGTGTAGATGGGCGACACCGGCACCACCACGGCCCCGATCCGCTGGACCGCGAAGTTGGCCACCACCCACTGGGGGCAGTTGGCCAGGTACAGCATGACCCGGTCCTGGGGCCCCACCCCGAGCCGGGCCAGGGCCGTGGCGAACCGCTCCACGGCCTCGCGCAGCCACCGGTAGGTGTACCGGGTGCCCAGGTACACCAGGGCCGTCCGGCCCGGGTAGCGCTCGGCCATCCGGAAGAACCGGGTGTACGTGTACTCCCCGCCCCCCTCCTCGGGAATCCTGAGACCTTCCAGCGTGTACAGGCGTTCGTCGTTCATGGGTCCACGGTCCACGGTCTGGGGGCCTTCGGCCACATTACCCCATGCCCCCGAGGTAGGCGGCGCGCACGTCGGGGTTGTCCATGAGCTCCTGCCGGGTGCCCTCGAGCACGGTGGAGCCGTTCTCCACGATGTAGGCGTAGTCCACGTACGGCAGCACCGGCCGGGCGTACTGCTCGGCCACAACCACCGTGACCCCCCGCTCCGACCGGATCTTGGGCACCGCCTGCATCACGTCGTGCTGGATGGAGGGCGCGAGCCCCAGGAGGGGCTCGTCCAGGAGCAGGAGCCTGGGCTGGGCCATGAGCGCCCGGCCGATGGCCACCATCTGCTGCTCGCCCCCGCTCAGGAACCCGGCCTGGCGCCGCCGCAGCTCCTGGAGCCGGGGGAACAGCTCCAGCACGAACTCCAGGGTCTCTCTCACCTGGGCCCGGGTGGCCAGGTACCCCCCGATCTTCAGGTTCTCGATCACGGTGCATTCGGGGAACAGCCGCCGCCGCTCCGGGCACAGCACCAGGCCCCGCCGGGCCCGCTGGAACGCCTTGAGGTGCCCCACCGGCTCGCCCTCGTAGAGGATCTCGCCGAACTGGGTGATCCGCTCGCCCCCGCGCACCTTCTCTTTGTAGGCGATGTCCAGGAGGATGCCGCTCACGGCGTACATCAGGGTGGACT
>JALUTY010000116.1 GCA_027021615.1 bacterium
TCGCCGAGGTTGCCCCAACCTGCGGCCGTTGCCCCCTGCCTGCCTCCCGACGACTTGACAAATTTAGAAGATGCTCTTCATCGGGGCCTGTATTCGGACCAGACGGGGGGGGTGGAGTACCAGGCCCAGGATTACATGTCTCAACCCCCCGCCCAGAGGGGCGCACCCGACCCGCCGGTCCCGCACGACCTGGGAGGTGCCGTCATTCCCCTTGGCGTTCTAGCGCCGTACTATAGCCTGGCTGACTCCAACCACCCGATGCTCCGGTAGGTCCGTAGTGAGACGTCGGCCTTCAAGGCCGTGATGCGTCATAAGAGTGGACTGTTGGCCCTCCGGTCGGAGGCGAAGGCCGGAACGGCCCCCAGCCTTCCCCCCTCGCCGCTCGAACGACCCGGCCAACCCGGTGCATCCCCCAGGGTGGTGGTCGTGGCCCGGTTGACGGCCGGTCGGGTTGCGCCCCACTGACCGGGAGGGGTCTATCCCTCCCCCTCCGCCAAGCGTGCCCCCACGCTCGGCCCTCCTCGCACGCCTATCCCCACCCCCTTGACAAATCGAGAAGACGCTCTTCATCGGGGCCTGTATTCGGACCCTATACTGTTGGACCGACGGGGTCTGGAGAGAAGGTCTCAACCCCCTCTTCATCGGGGCCTGTATTCGGACCTCATGGACGTCGCAAGACGTAGAGGGGATGTTAATCAGTCTCAACCCCCTCTTCATCGGGGCCTGTATTCGGACTCCGCGGGTGGGAGGAGTCCCAAGGGAGGAAAAAAAGTCTCAACCCCCGGTATAAACACGAGAGCACCTTTGGGGTATGCTACCCCTATGTCTTATCCACCCAACTTTCTGAAGGAGGTGCTCTCGTGTCCCTGCAAAGTATACCACCCGAAGCCCGTTTGCGCCACCTGGAGGGCCACTACGCCGACCGCGTCGCCGCCTTCCGCCAACGGCTCGCCACCCTCGGCCCCGACCGGGTCCTCATCGTCCTCCTGGACATCGGCAAGAACGTCCACTGGGCCGGCGCCTGGACCGCCGCCGATGAGGAGCTGGTCGCCCCCTATCGCCTCCCCACCTCCCACGAGGGCCTCACCCGCTTCTGCCAGATGCTCGATGAGCTGATCGCCCGCCACACCCCCAAGGCGGTCCTC
>JALUTY010000117.1 GCA_027021615.1 bacterium
GCAAGAAAAACATAGAAATAATGCAAGAGTTACAAATGAGGTGTATCCTGGGAATTAAGAAGACGCAATCGATTAAACAGAGTTATCTTGAAAAGTTGGAGAGAGAGGAGATTTATTGTAAAGATACGCGCCTTGTACTGAAAAATACTACAGTATACATAAAATCATTTCCCTACCTGGGAGGAAATCTTGTAGTTGTATACAACCCTGTACTGGAGGCTCATAAGAGAGAGCGCCACTATGAACGTGGTGGAGATGATGAAGGGGCAAAATATCTTGGGTATTCACTAATTTATCACAACACAGATCTTCAGGTAGATAAGGTAGTAAGAGAGTACTTTGAAAAAGATATGGTAGAACGTTCTTTTAAACAATTAAAAGGGATTTTGTGCCTAAGACCTATCCGGGTATGGTTGAAAAGCCATGTGAGAGGACATGTAAGAGTATGTTATTTATCATATGCTATTCTTAGTATGCTGAAATACAGGATAAAAGATCTTGAGTTAAGTCCACAGATAGCCCTGGAAAAACTTAAAACGAGTTATCTTGTTCATCTTAAAGATCATGAAAATGATTTTTCCTGGTCTTTACCTGTTAATCTTGAGAAAATCCAGGATATGATTCTTAAAAAAGTGGGTGTAGTGTATAAAATATAGGGAAAAGTTAGGTATACAGATTTACCAGGAAAGCAAGATTACCGAGAAACCAGGATACCAGGGAAACAATTCACTGTTCACTGCTTACTGTTCACTATTTTCCCAGTCTACAGTCTAAAGTCTATGGTCTATAGTCTAAAATGTTCCCCTCGCTACCCGCTACTCACTACTCACTACTAAGTTTAAGGTAACTTTACTCAAGAAAAGTAGCACATGACGTTAGCATTAAAACTCCTGCTACCTTACCCCAGTAGGGCCTTGGCGAATTTTGTCCCCAGCTCTTTCCCTTTTTTAAGCTCTTCGGCAGTAGGGCTACCGGTAAAGCTCAGGGAGTCTAAGATTTCCCACTTTATGTTTTCTGCGATTTTCTGGAAATGTTTCAATGCCCCGCCGGCCCATCCGTAACTTCCGAAGAAAGCAGCTTTTTTGTTCATTATGTTTTTCAGGGCCGCCATTTCCAGCACCTGT
>JALUTY010000118.1 GCA_027021615.1 bacterium
CACCCTGTTCGCGGCCACCGACCCCTACGGTATCCGGCCCGTGGTGTACGCCGAGGTGCCGGAGGGGCTGGTGGTCGGGTCCCGCATCCGCCACGTGCTGCTCCACCCCGACGTGGATCGCGCCCTTGATCCCGACGCGATCTACCAGTACCTCTTCTTCTCCGCGATCCCCTCGCCCCACACCGTCTACCGGGGCGTGCGCAAGCTCGAGCCGGGCCACTGGATCCGCTGGACCCCCGACGGCGGGAAGGTGGGGCGGTACTACGACATTCGGTACCGGCCCGACCGCACCGTGGACGAGGGGTACTGGCGGCGGGCCGTCCCCCTGGAGGTGCGGCGGGCCGTGGGCCGGTTCGTTCCGCTGTCCGACCCGGGTCGCACGGGCTGCTTCCTGTCGGGCGGCACCGACTCGAGCTCGGTCGCGGGCTACTACACCCGGCTCGCCGGGCGGCCGGCCCGCACGTTCTCGATCGGGTTCGACGAGCCCGGCTACAACGAGCTCGACTACGCCCACACCGCGGCCCGCCACTTTGGCACCGAGCAGCACGACGCGTTCGTGACCCCGGCCCAGGTGCTGGAGCTCCTGGAGCACCTGCCCTCCGTGTACGACGAGCCGTTCGGGAACTCGTCGGTGATCCCCACCTACTACTGCGCCCGGTTCGCCCGGGAGCACGGGGTGGAGGTGCTGCTGGCCGGCGACGGCGGCGACGAGATCTTCGGCGGAAACGAGCGCTACGTCACGAACCTGGTGTTCGAGCGGTACCGCCGGATTCCCGGGCTCCTCCGGAAAGGCGCGATCGAGCCCCTGGTCCGGGCGCTTCCCGGCCGGGGGGTGGTGTACAAGGCCCGGCGGTACATCCGGCGGGCCAACATCCCGAACCCCGATCGGTTCTACTCGTACAACCTGCTGTACGAAGAAGGGGCGGCCCGGGTGTTCCGGCCGGAGTTCCTGGGCCAGGTGGATCCGGAGGGCTTCCTGCGCCTGGCCCGGCGCCACTATGCCGCGGCCGCCCCAGCCGACGACACCGACCGGCTGCTCTACCTGGACATGAAGTTCACCATCACCGACAACGACCTGCGCAAGGTCACCCAGATGACCGAGGCGGCCGGGGTGCGGGTGCGCTACCCGCTCCTGGACCGGGACCTGGTGGAGTTCACGGCCACCATCCCCCCGGAGCTCAAGGTCAAGCCCGGCCGGAACCGTTACGTCTTCAAACGCGCCATGGAAGGGTTCCTCCCCCGGGAGATCATCGAGAAAACGAAGCACGGCTTCGGGCTGCCGGTGGGGCCCTGGTTCGCCCGCCACCCCCAGCTGAACGCCCTCGTCCGCGACACGCTCCTCACCCCCGGCGCGCGCATCCGCGACTGGATCCGCCCCGAGTTCCTCGAAGAACTCCATCAGGGCCTCTACGGCGACAGCTCCTCCTACGCCGGCGGCAACCTGTGGGTGTTCTTGGTGCTTGAATTGTGGCTCCGCCACGCGGGGACGGGTGGACGTTAGGACGGGTGGACGGTAGGACGTTAGGACGGTGGGCTGGTGGGACGGGAGGGGGTGCCATGGGTAGCGACGATCGGTGGAAAAACCTCAGAGGTGTGGCAGATGGCCGACGGGTTGGTGCTCCGGGTCTACCAGGCCACGAGGAGCTTCCCGCCGGAGGAAATCTACGGCCTCACCAGCCAGTTGCGTCGGGCGGCGCTGTCGGTGCCGACGAACATCGTGGAGGGATATGCCCGGGGCGGAACCAAAGAGTTGGTCCGGTTCCTGACGATCAGCTTGGGTTCGTTGGCGGAGACGAAGTATCTGTTGTCGGTGGCCGAGCGACTGGGTTACGGCAGGGCGGAAGAACTTTCCGCCCTCGGCGCCCAGTACGACCGCCTGGGTCAGCGCCTCTGGAGGTTCTATGAATCGGTTCGGAAACGACCGCCCACCAAGCTCGTTAGCCGGTGAGGGCGCGTGCGATGGGGGGAATGCGTTGCTGCCCGGTCTACGGCCGCCCCTGGGTTCCCCCTCCGCACGTCCACGCGTCCCAGCGTCCGAGCGGTTGTCCGTCCACGCGTCCTCACGTCCTAACGTCCGCACGGATGCCCGTCCGCACGGTATCCCGTCCGCGCGTCCACGCGTCCTAACGTCCCAACGGATCAAAACGAAGTGAAAATCTTACACCTTCTTGACCACAGCCTGCCCATCTCCGACGGCTATGCCATGCGAAGCCGCAAGGTCTTGGCGGCCGTGCGGGACGCGGGGTTCGAGCCGCTGGTGCTAACCTCCCCCAAGCACGAGCAGTACGTGCCGGGGCCGGTCCCGCCGGAAGACCGGATCGACGGGATCCGCCACGTGCGATCCGGAAAGGTCGGGGGGCGACTGCCCGTGGTCAAGGAGCGCGCCCTCATGGACCGGATCCGGGCCCGGCTCGCCTCCCTCGTTCGGCAGGAAGGCGTGCGGCTGATCCATGCCCACAGCCCGGTGCTGAACGTTCTTCCCGCGCTTCGGGTGGCCCGGCAGAACCGGGTGCCGGTCGTGTACGAGATCCGGGCGTTCTGGGAGGACGCGGCCGTGGACCAGGGCACCCACCGGGAGTGGGGGCTGCGGTACCGGGTGATCCGGGCCCTCGAGACCCGGGCCTGCCGCCGGGCCGACGCGGTGGTGACCATCTGCGAGGGCTTGCGGGAGGACCTCGTCGCCCGGGGCATTCCTGCGGAAAAGATCACCGTGGTGCCCAACGCCGTGGACCCCGACGAGCTCCGGCCCGTAGCCCGCGATCCGGCCCTGCGGGCACGCTGGGGCGTGGGGGAGGCCGACTTCGTGGTCGGGTTTATCGGCTCGTTCTACCACTACGAGGGCCTCGACCTCCTCCTCCACGCCCTCGCCCGGCTGACAACTGCGGTGACGGGTGACGGGTCACGGGTGACGGGTGGCAAACGTCCCCACGTCCGCGCGGTGTTTATCGGCGGCGGCCAGGAGGACGAGCGGCTCCGCGCCCTGGCCCGGGACCTGGGTGTGGCCGACCGGGTGGTGTTCGCCGGCCGCATCCCCCACACCGAGGTGCCGGCCGCCTACGCGGCCTGCGACGCCCTGGTCTTGCCCCGCAAATCGATCCGGCTCACCGAGCTGGTGACCCCGCTCAAGCCCCTGGAGGCCATGGCCCTGAACACCCCGGTCATCGCGAGCGACGTGGGGGGGCACCGGGAGCTCGTACGGGACGGCGAGACCGGCCTCCTTTTTCCGGCGGGGGACCCGAAAGCCCTGGCCGACCGGATCCTCGCCCTGGCCCGGGACCCGGACCGGGCGGCCCGTCTGGTGAAACAGGGCAAACGCTGGGTGCTCGCAGAACGCACCTGGCGCCGCAACGGCGAGATCTACCGGGGGGTGTATGGGAAAAGCTGGGAGGCTAGCCCCCATGATTCATGAGCGTTCGTCGCGGAACCGTCGAGTGTGCGTCAGATCGGGGCAAGCGCAGCGCCGAGGGGCGCAGGCGCACGGGACGGTACGTCGAGCCCCGAGGCGCGAGCACGCCCCGAGATGGCGTGCAATCGGCGGTTGCAGCAGAAGGCTTCATGAACAATGCGGGCTAAGGGGCCGCGCCCGGCTCTCCGGCAGGTCCCTTGCCCCCCGAGCAGGGAGCGGTAGTGCCTGTTTATCCGCCGGGTTGATAATTAACCACAGGCCCACCCAGGTGAAGGGCGGTGACAGGTGACTGGTGACGGCACGACCCGCCACCAACGAGCAACGAGCTGTGGTCCTTCCCAACGGTTCACCATTTACGGCTTACGGCAGCTCCGATCCACGACGAGTGTGGACCTCATTTCCCTGCCCGCCTTCCCAAGGCACTCGATGTTACAGTGTAGGAAAAAAAGTTCCCTTTCAAGGGGCCTGGCACGCCTCAAAGGGCTCACTCGCACCACCTCGAAGAGATGAGGCAACCGCTCGCGCGCCCTCGTGGAGCAGGCATCCGGGCATCGACAAGGACTCTGCCGGGCCTTCCGGCCTGGAGGCCGCTGCTACACACGTCGGGCTCTCCGGAGCGCTCCCAACTTGGCACCCCTCTTGCAGGACAGGCGTCGCCGGTAAGAAAGGTGGTGGCCAGGAAGGCGGGACCCATGCATCTCGATCGCACACACAAGAAATTGGACGCGCGGAAAGTGACCTTGGAGCTGTGCGAGGAGGTCTATGTCTTTTGCGAGCGTCTGCCGCCGGAAGAACGCTACGGGTTGGGGAGCCAGATGCGGCGGGCGGCGGTTTCCGTCCCGAGCAACATCTCGGAGGGCGCCGCAAGGGGGACCACGAAGGAGCTCTGCCACTACCTGACCGTGGCGCAGGCGTCCTTGGCGGGACTGGACACGTAGCTTGAGCTTTGCGCCGCGTACTTGGGTTTGGTGGACAGGAAAGGAGCCGAGACGGTCATTGAGAAAGCGGCGCGAGTCGGCCGAGTGGTCTCTCGCCGCACCGTTCACTTAAAAAAAAGATGTGAGGGTTCCCGATGATAAGACACCCTTCACGAGTCCAGGAAGTACTCGATTCATGATTCACGGCATCTAACCCATTCCCGACTCCCGGAAAAGAGCCCATGAACACCCCGATCCCCAACACCACTTTCGACGTCTTCCGCTACCTGCGGCTGCTGTGGAAACGGAAGTGGCTGGTCCTGGTGCCCGCCATCGTATTTCCGGCCGTGGGGGGGTGGTACGCCATGCAGCTGCCCGACCGGTACAAGTCCACCACCCTCATTTTGGTGCAACCCCAGAAAGTGCCCACACAATTCGTGCCGAGCACCATCACCTCGAGCATCCGGGACCGGCTTCAGACCATCAGCCAGCAGATCTTCAGCCGCACCCGGCTCGAGCAAATCATCCAGGAGTTCAACCTGTTCGAACGGGAACGCAAAGAAAAGACTCCGGAGGAGATTATCCAGATGATGCGGTCCCGCATCAACCTCCAGGTGCATCGGAACGACGCGTTCCAGTTGTCGTACATCGACGCGAACCCGCGGCTTGCCATGCTGGTGACCAACAAGCTGGCGAGCCTGTTTATCGAGGAGAACCTGAAGGTCCGGGAGCAGCAGGCCATCGGCACTACCCAGTTCCTGGAGGACGAGATCCAGCGCTACCGTTCGAAGATCCGGGAGAAGGAAAAGCTGATCTATGAGTTCAAGCGCAAGCACATGAACGAGCTCCCAGAGCAGCTCGCCTCGAACCGGGCCCGCCTGAACCAGTTGCAGAACCAGCTTCAGATCAACAACGACAACCTGAACGCGGCCGAGTCCCGAAAGATCCAGATCCAGCAGCAGATTGCTGACATTGAGCAGAGGGTGGAGGAGCAGACGAAGGAACAGACCCCTGCGAGTCCGATAGGGGGGCCGGAGCTCAGCATCTCCCGGCAGCTTGAGGAGCTATTCCGGCAGAAACTAGCGGGGGGAACGGGGTCTGACACGATCCAGATCGACGAGGGCCGACTCGAGGCCATCCGCGAGGAGAAGCAGAAGGTCCAGAGCAAGATCGACGCTCTGTTGCTCCGTTACACCGAGAAGCACCCGGATGTGGTGGCCCAAAAGGCCGTCCTGGCTCGGCTGGAGGAGCAGGAGCAGGCCGAGATGGCCGTGCTGGAAAAAAAGCGCCAGGAGCTGGAAAAGCAGCGGGCCGAGCAGAAGGCGGAAGCCGCGGCTCAGGAGCCGGAGGTGGCCCAGGAGGAGGCCCCCCCCGAGCCGCCCAAACCCCAGTATCCGCCGGCCTACGAGCGCTTGAAGGCAGAGCTGGCCCGGGTGGACGCGGAGATCGCCCGCATCACGGCCGAGAACCAGGAGATCCAGCGCCAGATCGAAAAGTATCAGGCCCGAATCGCCGCCGTGCCGGCCCGGCAGCTCCAGCTCCAGCAGCTCTCCGAGGACTATGACAACTTGAAAAATGTTCTCGAAAGTCTAATCAACAAAAAGCTCCAGGCCGATCTGTCAGAGAATCTGGAGCGCAAACAAAAGGGTGAGCAGTTCAAGATCTTGGACCCCGCCAATCTGCCTGAGAAACCGTTTTACCCGAAGCGGCTCCGGTATGTGGGAGGTGGACTCATGGCGGGGTTGGGGCTCGGCGTGGGGCTCGTGCTGTTGCTGGACGTGCTGGACGGAAGCATCCGAAGCCGTGACGAGCTGGCCGAGATCGCGGGAACGCCTGTGCTCACCGTCATTCCGGAAATCGTGACGCCGGAGACCCTGCGGCGCAAATGGTTGATTCGGGTGGGTGCCACCGGGGTGGGGCTAGCCTGCGTGGCGATCCTGCTGATCGTCGTTCACTTCCAGGTGAAACCGCTCCCGAAGGCGCTATCGGATTTCTATACCGAGGTGAGAAATACGCATTGGACCACGGTGGAGTAGGGGCAGCGAACGTGTGCGAAAGTCGTTCTGAGGGACTGCAGGAAGCTCCGGGGTCCGGAAGAAGGGTGAGCACCGAGCCCGCCAGGAATGTTCCGGGCGTGTTGATGGTGATGCCGTGGGAGTTGGGACCCATCGGCGGGGTGAACGCCGTGGTGTCAAACCTTTACCGGCGGCTTGCAGAGGAGGGCAATTGGAAACCATGGCTCCACGTTTTGAGTTGGGAGAATAGGAATCCGGTTTTCTTGAAGAATGGCGACGTCAATGCTGTGCGCCTGCGGGTACGTAGCCCTCTAGAAAAGGGCCTCGTGCTGCGTTCTTTGGTCACCTACGCAATCTCGCTCCCCGGTGAGCTGCTCAAGGTCCGGCGGCTCGTGAAGCAGTTAGGGATTCGCGTGGTGAACGCTCACTATCCCACTTTGGCCATGGTGACGGTGTCCTTGGCGCGGGCCGTGGGCCTAGTGGAGGTGAAGCTCGTCCTTTCGTTTCACGGCACCGACATCCGGTGCGCCGCCGCGGCCTCACCGCTTACCAAGGTTCTCTGGCGGTGGCTGCTCGGTCGCGCCGATTCCATCGTGGCCGTCTCGCAGGGGCTGGCGGACGAGATCCGGGCTTTCGTGCCCGCGGCTGCGGCCAAGACCGTGGTCATCCACAACGGTATCGACGCTGACGCGTTCGTCCAACTTTCAGATACCCGTACCGAGCTGTCCGAAGACCTACGGGGAAAAACCGTCGTCGTCGCTGTAGGCGCGTACGAGTACAAAAAGGGCCACGACGTCCTGCTACAGGCGGTTTCGCGATTGATCAAGGCATACCCAGACCTCCATCTCCTTCTGGTGGGCCAGACCGGCCCGAAGTCGATCGAGCGGGAGGTCGAGGGACTGGCCGCCGAACTTGGGCTTTCGGGCCGCTACACGCTCCTCATGAACGCCCCCCGATCCCGGGTAGCCGAGTGCATGCGGCTCGGGCACGTGTTCGTGTTGCCCTCCCGGGCCGAGCCCTTCGGCCTAGTTCTTTTGGAAGCCGGTGCTCTCGGGCTTCCGGTCGTGGCGAGTCGGGTCGGCGGGATTCCCGAGATCATCGTCTCTTCCGACCTGGGCGTGCTCGTGGAGCCCGACAACCCTGATGCGCTGGCGACGGCCCTCCACGGCTTGCTCCAGGACGAGCGTCGATCCCGGGAGATGGGCGCGGCGTTTCAGCGGAGGGTGCTGGACGTGTTCACGTGGGAGGCGGCTCACCAGAAGTACGAGGGAGTGTTTGGTAGCTTATGTGAGCTAGGCAAGCGAAAGGCGACGTGGGAGAAAGTTTCGTGAACTCGACCCGGGCGGCGTCGTGCGTCGGGTGATGTGAAGGAGGATATGGGTGCGTCAAACCCAGGTGATTATAGAGCCCCGGCGGGGGTTGAAGTGGGTTGATTGGAAGGAGTTGGCTGAGTACCGGGACCTCTTCTTCTTCATGGTCTGGCGGAACATCCGCACGCGGTATGCTCAGTCGGCGCTGGGTATCGGCTGGGCGCTGATCCAGCCCCTCTTTTCCATGATCGTCTTCACCGTGATCTTCGGCCGGCTCGCCAAGGTGGACTCTAACGGGGTGCCTTACGCGATCTTCAGCTACACGGCGTTGGTGCCGTGGACTTACTTCGCCAACGCCTTGACCGAGAGCACGTCAAGTTTGGTGGCAAACGCCAACATGTTGAAGAAAATCTATTTTCCGAGGGTCCTTCTGCCCCTCGCGTCCCTCGTGGCGAGAGCCGTGGATTTTGCAATTGCTCTTATCTTTCTCGTGGTTCTGATGCTCTGGTACCGCCTGTATCCTACTTGGAATGTTCTCGTCATTCCTTTACTGGTTTTGATTCTTGTCCTGGCCGCTTCTGGGCTTGGGTTGGCGCTGACCGCCATGGCCATCCAGTACCGAGACGTGGCGTATGCTATGAACTTCGTGGTGCAGCTCCTTATGTATGCGGCACCAGTCGTGTATCCTACAACCCTGATCCCTGAACCGTATCGAATCTGGTACGCCCTTAACCCAATGGTAGGCGTGATTGAGGGGTTTCGATCCGCGCTTTTGGGGACGATCCCGATGCCCTGGCATTGGATCGCGCTAGGAGGGCTGAGTTCTGTCGCCATGGTGGCGTGCGGGCTCCTGTACTTTCGCTCAAGGGAGCGGTTTTTCGCCGACGTGGCTTAGCCCACGGCGTCCGATCGGCATAACGGAGAGTTTGGAAAATGGGTGATCTCGCGATTCGCGTGGAACGAATGAGCAAGCTTTACCGCCTGGGCCAGAAAACGGCCAACTCCGACACGCTGGCCGGTACGCTTTTCTCTTTGGCGGCCGCCCCGGTGAGAAACCTACGAGCGTTGCGCAGCCTGACCCGATTTGATCCGGCCCGCGAGTCCGAGAGCGTGGTGTGGGCGCTGAAGGACGTCACGTTCGACGTCAAAAAGGGCGAGGTTCTCGGTATCATCGGCCCAAACGGCGCAGGCAAGAGCACGGTGCTTAAGGTCCTTTCGCGGATTACCCAGCCGACGCAGGGTAGGGCTGTCGTGTACGGCAGGGTGGGGAGTCTTTTGGAGGTGGGCACCGGCTTTCACCCAGAACTCACAGGGCGCGAAAATATTTACATGAACGGTACCATCCTCGGAATGTCGAAGAGAGAGATAGACGGGAAGTTCGACCAAATAGTCGATTTTTCGGGCGTAGAGCGGTTTTTGGACACCCCCGTAAAAAGGTATTCGAGCGGGATGCAGGTGCGGCTGGCCTTTGCCGTGGCGGCGCATCTCGACCCAGAGATCTTGATCATTGACGAGGTGCTGGCCGTTGGGGACGTGGAGTTTCAGCAAAAATGTTTGAAACGGATGGAGGAGGTCTCCAAAGGCGAAGGTACAACCGTTCTGTTTGTCTCTCATAACCTTGGCGCGATACGAAATTTGTGCACTCGAACGATTGTTTTGATGAAAGGACAAATAGTTTGTGATGATACACCCGAGAGGGCTATTAAGCTGATTATGGGGGGCAGGTCCTCTGGTTCAAACAACAACACAAAGGGTGAAGGGTGGCAGTTGCGCGGTGGTGATGGGCGGGTGCGAATCGTGGCCGCTCGTGTTCTCGATAAATATAATGTAGAGAGGGAGAGCCTTGTTTCCGGGGAGGATGCCATATTTGAGTTCCAGTATGTGAATAGTGGGGTGGATGTGTTTGATTTTAGTATGATAATTTTTGATTCCACAGGGGTGGCGGCGACATCTTTCTCCACGCTTTTTAATGGTTCCAAGATAGAGGCTTCAAAGAAGGGCGTGGTGCGTTGTGTCGTGCCTCGCCTGCCTCTGAATATTGGCACATACAATGTTGGTGTGATGGTCTTTGATAGATCAACTATATATGACCATATTCCACAGAATGCCTTGTCGTTTAATATCCCGATTTCAGTATTCTATCCTACTGGTCAGACTCCGTCCTTTGGTAAGGGGCTCACTCTGACTGATTGTATCTGGGACGCGGACTCTCTATCGTAAGCAAGGACGGTGACGTGCTTTCAAAAAGGTGTGGGGAAAGCCCGCCAGGGGGTAGACATTGCGGTGCAGTGCCTATGGTGGCTACCTCATGCGGCTTAAGGACCCATTTTCTTGCGCTAGCAGAGGAAGTTCTCGTTGATTGGTGCCATGGACTTTTGGATTATCAAATTCACCGCCCTGATGATGTGCGCGCACATGGAGCACTTTGGAGCCCCGGTGAGGACTCGATTCTAGGCCGCGGCGTAGACGCGGTCTATCCGTTTCTTTGGTACGCACACCAGAGGGGCGACGAAAAGTTTCTCGATGCCGCCATCATGCTGTTCGACTGGACCGACCGAAACCTGAGTTTGCCCGACGGGGCGTGGCGGAACGGGATTGAAGAAGAATGGCAAGGGATTACCGTGTTTACCGCAACGAGCATCGGAGAGGCTCTAGCGCACCACGGTGATATTTTACCACCTCAGGTTCGAGAAGCGTGGCGGGTTCGTTTGGGGTTGGCGGCGGAGTGGCTGTATCGGACGGTCGATATCGACTATTCGAACATCAACTACGCCATTGGCAACGCGTACGCCATGGCGTTGCTCGGCCGGCTCTTCGAAGAGAACCGCTACTCCGAAAAGGGGCGCAATCTGGCCCACGCGGCACTGGAATATTTTACTCCACGGGAACGGTTGCTCGCCGGGGAGGGCGGCAAGCCTTCGGCACAGAGTCCGAAGGGCTGTTACCCTGTAGATCTCGCCTACAACGTGGAGGAGTCCCTGCCCGCCCTCGTTTTATTCGGGCTATTAGAGGGCGATGAAACCGTTCTAGAAGCCGTCGTTGCATCGCTTCGCACCCACGCAGAGTTCCTGTTACCAGATGGCGGTTGGGACGACAGTTGGGGTACTCGCAACTACAAGTGGACCTGGTGGGGCGGCCGAACCACGATGGGGTGTCAGGCCGCATATGCACTGCTCGCCGACAGGGATCCTTTATTTCTGCAGGTGGCACATCGGAACGCGTTACTGCTTCGTCGGTGTACCAAAGACGGTATCCTCTATGGGGGGCCCCACAACATCGCAAGGGGCGTCTCCTCCTCACTGCACCACACCACTACCCACGCGAAATGCTTGGCGACCGTGCTCGACGTTGGGATCCCGCCGATCGAGGATCTCGCGGGCGGCCCTTTACCCAGCGAGGCGGGGAACCGGGTTCGTGAGTTCTCGGACGTGGGGACGTGGCTCATCACGCACGGTCCTTGGCGGGCCACGGTCACGGCGTACGACTGGCCGTTCAACAAGTGGAGCCATCCAACAGGGGGCGCCCTGAGCTTGCTGTGGCACCGTGAAATCGGTCTCACGGCGGTAGCCAGCATGACCATTTTCAAAATGGTAGAGCGTTGGGACATGCAGGATGAGCATGGCCCTGGCTTCGGCACCTTGACGCCTCGTATCGAATATGCGCCACGGCCGAGTTGGCTCCGAGATCTCTGGAGTCGCCTGCGGGGACACAAGAGCGCTCATGGGCGCTACATGAATATCTTCGATAACAACGCCCACGTTGAGGTCCGGCGTCAGGGGGATGAGCTCAAAGTGAGCGTGAAGGGCTCTCTCGTAGATCACATGCGAACCGATCCTCGGCCGGGGAAGGTCAAGTGTGAGCTCGAATACATTTTCAGGGAAGACGAATTTACGGTTCGAACTCACGTAAAAGGTTCCATGGAAAGGAATCAGGTGAAGCTGGTGTTTCCTGTTGTCTCGAAGCCGGGGGAACGCATCGAAAAGTCTGGTGACGGAACTGTGCACCTTCACAAGGAGAGAGGTGTGTTACAGGTCCGCTCATGGCCGAAACCCGCAGCCGAGGTCTTCGGGGAAAGAATTTTCAGCTACGTTCCGGGAGTTGCATGTACGCCCTTCACCTTCGGTTTCGCCGACAGAGCGGAGGTGACGCTCCGCGTGCACAGAGGGTGAGCGCCACGGCGCCGGGTGCGATCTGCTTATGTGTGTAGCGCTGTCGGTACTGATTGCGACCCACAATGGGGCGCCGACCATCGGGCGCAGTCTCTCCCGGTTGGCTGAAATGCAGCGTCCCGGCGGCCGCTGGGAAGTGGTGGTTGTTGACAATGCCAGCACCGATGACACGGCGTCGGTGGTGCGATCGTTCGAGGGTCAACTGCCCTTGCAAGTGTTTGACTGCCACAGGCGGGGAAAGAATAGGGCCCTCAATGTCGGTTTAGCCCATGTGCGTGGGGACGTCGTCGTTTTTACCGACGATGACATCCTGCCTGAGCTGGATTGGCTGGTTCGGATACGCGACCGGGTAAAAGCCCATTCCGATGTAGACCTTTTCGGCGGCCCGATCGTGCCCGAGTGGGAAGAGCCTCCGCCCCGATGGCTCGCTGAGGCGGTGCCTTTCGGTCCGGTGTTCGGAGTAACGCCGCCCGATCTTGGTGACGGCCCAGTGGATCCCGGCAGGCTTTGGGGGGGCAATATGTTCGTGCGGCGCCGGGTGTTCGAGCGGGGGATCCGTTTCGATGAGAACCGGGGGCCCGGGGCGGGAAACTATGTTATGGGTGGAGATACAGAGTTTGCAGTGCGGGCCGTATCGGCAGGGTACCGGGCCTGGTGGTGTCCCGAGGCTCGGGTGGGCCACATCGTACGCGCACATCAGCTCCGGCGAGGATGGTTGCTGCGGCGCGCCTACCGCCACGGCAAGAGCGTGTACGCCGGAGAGAGGGCGGGTGGGGCCGGGGGTGCCTGGGAGAACCGCTTGGGGTTCCCACGGTTTTTGGTCCGGCAGGCGGCTGGGGCCGCGGCGGCAGCGATGGGACGCGACCTGGTCGGCGACAAGGCAGGGGCGCTTCGATGCTGGTGGCGGTTCTTCCACCTGTGTGGATTTATGGCGCAGGCTCGGGCGATGCGGACTCGCGACGGATAATCGGTGGACAAGGGAGTTCGATGGCATCAAGGACGGTACACGTGGTCCTTCGGTTCGATGATCCCTCGGCAGTGAGCCCCGCCGAACTCGAGGCCGCGATCGTTGAAGAACTGCGCCATCGGAGGATGTCCGCGACCTTTGGCGTGATTCCGTTCGTTCGTGGCAAAGGCGCTACCAGCCCAGGGGAACAGGGGTTGCTGACACTGCCGGACGACAAACGCAAATTTCTCGCAGAGGCGGTGGCGGACGGCACGGTCGAGGTGGCCCTGCACGGGTACTCGCACCAGGCAAGGGGGCCAGGCATAAAGTCGGAGTTCGCAGGGCTAACCCTGGACGAACAGCGGTGGCGGCTGGCTCAAGGCAAATCGGAGCTCGAAGCTGCCGGGCTGGGACCGGTCCGGAGCTTCATCCCGCCTTGGAACGCCTACGACCAGAACACCTTGGCCGCGTTGGAGGCCGAGGGCTTCGATGCCATCTCAGCCGGCTGGAAAGGTGTCATCCCCCATGAGGCCCGCCTAGCCTTTGTCCCTGCGACGACCGACCTGGTTCGGGTGCGCGAGGCTGTGGGGTTGGCCCGCAAACAGGCCGATCGGAACCCGGTCGCGGTCGTTCTCTTCCACCCCTATGACTTCGCCGCGGTGGACCCGGCTCGAGGCCATTGGAGCCTAGATGCGTTCAGGACCCTTATGGACTGGCTGGCCTCCCAGCCGGACGTGCGCGTGGTGTCGGTGGCTAAGGCCCTCGACCGAGTACCTGACCTGGGACCCGGGAGGTTTCGCGCGGCAGCAGCATGGCGAACAGTACAGGCCGCCACACCGCCGCGGTTTCGACACAAGGGGCCGGTCTTGGTGTATCCCGATCGGGGGGCCTACGACCGAGCTTTGCGGCGAGTGTTGGCGTTGTACGCTATGCTCCTGTTCGCGGGGGCCGCGGCGACCGGCGCAGGGCTTGCGGCTCTCTCTATAACTGGGGGCGCACGCACGGCTGCGGCCGTGACGTTCATGGTGTCAGCCGCAGCAGGAGGGTACGGGGTTTGGGGCCTGGGCATGTCCCCCGGCGCTCTGAGGTCTGCCTGGGCGAGCCGGGCCCTCCGCCAGCAGGCCATGATGGGAGAGGAACGATGACGCCGCCAAGGGTCTCGGTGGTGATGCCCGCCTACAATGCGGGGCGGTATATCCGAGAGGCGATCGAGTCCATCTTGGCCCAGGATTTCACGGATCTCGAGTTGATAGTAGTGGACGATGGGTCCAGCGACGACACGGCCTCGATCGTCCGGGCCGCGGGAGACATTGACCCCCGGGTGCGACTCATCCGGCAACCGAACTCGGGCAAGCCCGCCATCGCGAGAAACCGTGGAATCCGGGAGTCCCGGGGCGACGTGATCTGCTTTCTGGACGCGGACGACGTGTGGAAACCTGGCAAGTTGACAACATGCTTAGGGATTTTGACCCGAAGCCCGGATCTAGATCTGGTTTTCCACGACGTCGAGTACATGAGCGAAGATGGAACGTTCACCAGCCGCCACAATCTTAGCTCACTGGATTTCGATAAACAGGTTTTATGTTTTTCTGAAGCTTTAGATGAGGTAACTTTTCTGTGCAATGAAAAGGTGTTGTTTTTCTTTATGTGTACGAAAGTCACAACAATTTTTCCATCTGCAGCCGTGATCCAACGGGCGCGCTTGTTCCAAGAGGCGACATTTTTCGCGGAAGACGTGGTCGCTGGTGAGGATGCGGACCTCTGGTTTCGAATCGTGAGGACAGGAGGCGTCGCGTACGTAAATAGAGCGTTGAGCGGTTACCGCATTCACCCGAGTAGTGTTACCCATCAAGATGGCGGTCAACTGATTGACGCTGTTCAGGTCCATGAACGCAATTACGCACGCCATGGGGATTTTCTGAATTGGACACAACGATTGGCGTACCGTCGCCGCATTGCAGAGAAACTGTTCGTTATCGGGTACCGTCAAGCGGTGGCAGGGCAGCACGACGCCGCTCTCCGATGGTACAGCAAATCGTTGCGATGGTGGCCCGAATGGAGGACCGGAAAAGGGTTAGCTAAGTCTTTAGTATTGCGCGTGGCGCAGGGGTTCGAGCAACGGGGCGACTACACAAGATAATCAAGGCCCGGAAGCCTCGTCCCCACCGCACCCCAAGGCGGGGGAGACCGCGGTGCTTCTGATGAACTACGAGATATTCGCAGTCGACGCGGCCCCATGAGTTTACCGCTACCCGTGGAAGATTGAGCTGTTTTTCAAGACCTGGAGGCGAAACTTCGAGGACAAGGGTTTTTGGGGCACAACAGAGCGCGTTGCCAGGGCAACCCCGGACAGCGTTGACTGCTCTGCGGTTGGTGAAACACTTCCTGTGGCGGTGCTGCGCTCGAACCTGTTTCAGTACGAGGAGTTGTGGAAGTGGTTGGAGAACCCGTTTGAGACACCACCTGGAGTTTCTGACCACCCCCAACTTGTGTTACCCGGGTGCGAAGTTGGACAGCTGTCCCGATCCGCCCAATGCTCCGTTACGAGGTCGCCTCCAGCGCTCCTCGTCCCATTTTGTTGTTCGTTTCCGGGCAGCAGTGGGTCGAATAGGGGCAAGCAGGAGGCAAATACCGGGGTCGCAAAGGTGATTCCATGAAGCTCCCAAATGTTTTTTGTGTAGTTGTAGTGCTGGTTCTTGCTGTTGTAATTGGTTTCTCTCTTGAGGAACATGCATATGCAAAGCAAGACATACTTCGCTTAAATAAGCCGTGGCCTGAGTCTGACGAACTTGATTTTTTGCCTAGGTATTGCTGGGCACGAAAACAACTTCAATTAGTAGGCTATGAAAACCTTGAGGACCTAGAGCCGGGAATCCGAGACGAAGTGATCCGATGGAAAGAGTACCTGGGTGAAGACGTCTTTCTCCATGTCCATCACTACTGCGCGGGCCTCAATCGGCTTCGGAGATATTGGCTTTCTGTAGAAAGAGATGGGCGAACAGTAGGGGAAGATGGACGCCTTACCGGTAAACAGGCGATAACATTGAAACAGGCTCTGCGCGGGCTTAAATATGTGCGCAACTATTATAGGAAGGCCAAATCGCCTCTGTATGTTGAAGATCTTTATTATACCGCTGTGGCGAATTGGCAGTTGGGAGATGTGAGGAAGGCCATATCAGATTTAATGTTGGTTGTCAAAGAAAAACCTGATTACGCAGCAGCCTATATCACGTTATCCAAAATTGCAGAAGAGGCTGGAAACGTAAAGGACGCGATTGAGGTCGTAAAACTAGGTATCAAGAATACTGGCGGCGACTCCTCTCTGCGAGATCGGTTGAAGGAGTTGGAAGGAAACAACTGACCAGGTAGGCTCCGGTTTTATCAGGGCAGTCGGAGTTTGGGCGTGTGGGGGCGCGCAAGTATCGCATTGTGTGAATTCCAAAGAGTTGCCGGAAGGTGCCGTATGGTCGGGTCCGGAGGGCTTACTGGTTGCGATCTGGGAGTTGGTGCCGGCAAAAGGAGCACGGGGTGGTTGAGGGGCATCGGGTGTCGGGCCACGGGGTTGAAGGGTTGATCCGGACGTTGCTGGGGAGATACCAGTGACAAGCACCCTGCTGATCGCTTATCACTTCCCTCCAATCGTTGGGAGCAGCGGGGTGCATCGGACCTTACAGTTCGCCCGCTATTTGCCCGAATGGGGATGGGAACCTGTGGTGCTTACCGTACATCCGCGGGCATATCCAAGAGCGAGCGTGTCGGTGCTGGATCAGGTTCCACCTCGGCTGCACGTGTTGAGGGCTCAAGCGTGGGACACGGCTCGGCACTTTTCGTGGCGCGGTCGCTATCTGGAAGCGATGGCAGTGCCTGATCGATGGGCTTCCTGGTGGATTCCCGGGGTGGTGAAGGGGTTGAAGCTGATTCGGCGGCATCGACCCGCTGTTCTGTGGTCCACCTTCCCGGTGGCCACGGCGCACCTGATCGGTGTGACACTCCAGCGGTTGACAGGAGTTCCTTGGGTGGCGGATTTCCGGGACCCGATGGTGCAGCCAGGGTTGCCAAGGTCGCCGGTGGCCCAGAGGAGTTGGCGGTGGATTGAGGCTCAGGCCGTGAGGCAAGCGGCCCGGTGTTGTGTGACGACGCCTTCGACATTAGAGGACATGCGGTCACGCTACCCTCAAGCGCCGGAGTCCCGTTGGGTACTGATTGAGAATGGGTTCGACGAGGGACTGTTCGAGAGCGTGAGGGATGGGCAAAGCGGAGAACGAAGCTTGCCCGGGGGTAGGCCGTTAACGCTTCTTCACAGCGGCATCCTTTACGCAGAGGGGCGGAACCCGATCCCCTTCTTAAAGGCTTTTCGCGTATTTCGGGACGAGGCTCCCGGCCACGTCCAGGTAGTGTTTCGGGCAGCGGGGGGGGAGATCGACTTCGCCTCGGTGTTGGAGGACCTCGGGCTTCGCGACGCGGTTCGGGTGCTGCCGGCGATGGGATACCGGGAGGCCGTTCGAGAGATGGTGGAGGCGGATGGCCTGTTGCTGTTCCAAGGTGCCCGGTTCAACCGCCAGATCCCGGCCAAAGCGTACGAGTATATTCGGGCCGGCCGGCCGGTCGTGGCTTTGATCGATCCGGAAGGAGACACGATGCGGATGCTCCGAGGATGGAGCTACGTGTACCCGGCGCGGATCGATTCGGAAGAAAAAATTCTGGCCGCACTGCGGCGCTGGTTCGAGGATCTCGTGACCGGCCAGCGTCCGGTGCGCCCTTCAAGCGAGGTCAATCGCCTGTCTCGGCGAGCCCGGACCGAGCAGTTGGCTGCCGTGTTCGACGACGTAACTCGCGGCCCGGGTTCTCGCATGCAACGACCAACGGGGCATCGCCTCCATTGCTATTAACTCGGCGAAAAAATACCCCCGTTTCTCCGTAGACCGGGTAAAGACCTGTCTTTGGTCCCGGGTGTTGAGATTCGTAGCGGATAAGTCCTTGAAATGGGGGTCAGCTCATGGATTGAGTGACAGAGGCACTGCACGACGAGCGAAAGGGCCGCGCCCGGCTCTCCCAGCAGGTCCCTCGCCCCCGGTCAGGCGAGCGAAAGAGCCTGTTTAGCCACTGATTTATAATCGGAGAAAAGTGGACAATGATTTTGACGCCCATTGAGCGCATATATGAGTTGGAGCGAGTCGATTAACAACAAAAAAGCCGCACGAGAAAAAATAGTGTGGAGCGATAGATGAAGAAGAGGATTAATAAGTTTGTAACAGAGATGCTCTGCCGTATCGTTAGGACGTGTCGCAGCTTTCCACCTGAAGAACATATCCTGATATTCGCAGAACCTAGAGGGGGCAGTACCTGGCTAGCAGAGATAATGTCTAAGCTGCTTCGGATACCTATATTATGGGAACCATTACATTTGAGAGGTGTCGAACATTTTAAGAAAGCCGGTCTCGGGTGGGAGCAAGTCATCCCTGAGGATGCGCAGTGGGAGGAGGCAAAAAATGCGTTTGAGGAGTTGCTCAGGGGGAAAGTGCTAAACGAATGGTTATGCATTGCGTCACCGCCGTTGCGTTTTTTGTTCGCCAAAAGGATGTTGATCAAGTTTTGCAGGGGTAATGCTCTGTTGCCATGGCTAACTAGAATGTTCCGTTTTAAGTACGCACCAATATATCTGGTACGACATCCTTTGGCAGTCGTGTGTTCACAGCTAAAGCATGGAGCCTGGGACGCATTGCCAGAAAAATTCGTCCTCCCTAACAATAAATATAACGACATATATGTTGAGAATATAGATTTTTTGACAGGTCTGAAAAACAAGGCCGAAGTTTTGCTCGCAAACTGGTGTATTATGAATGCTTCCACTATCACTAATCCGAGAAACGATAAAGACTGGATAACAGTGCATTATGAAGACCTTGTTCTTGATCCAGAGTTCGAAATGAGAAGAATCTTCGGCAGATTAGGGTTGCCTGTCCCAGATTCTTTTGTGGATCTGATGTCTGTCCCAAGTAGAACTGCAAAGGATCAACCGCTTTTAGATAACAAGAGATCGCAACTCGAAAAGTGGATGTATTATTTTGATCAAGAGCAGCTCGACAGGTTTTCTATGATAATGCGCCATTTTAAGGTTGAATGCTATAATGTTGTTTCACCTGTAAAAGCGGTTAATGAATGTTCGACTGGGTCTGGCGCTCCTTCTTTATGACCTTCGGGCCGGTTGTTATTATCCTGGCGATAAACTGGACGTGTTTCTTGGAGGGACGGGGTAATAAGGGGCCTGCCTCTGGCCGGGCGCGAAGCCGAGTGCTGAGATTCGCCGCGCGGGCATGGGGCAGGGGCAGGGGACTGGATTTCATGACGAGCCCATGGACTGAGGCCCGTTTCGCGGCTTAAACGTCGGAGGCGGTACGCGGCGGGCGAAAGGGCCGCGCCCGGCTCCTCCGGCAGGAGGCCCTTCCTTCCCCGACCGGGGAGGGAAGCGCGCTGGTTTACCTCACCTTGGTTTAATTCTACTTTGTCAGATTTCACAACTCGCTGTACTGATTGGATTTTCTGTGAAACCAAGCGATAGCCGCCGCCCGTTTTTGATGCCGCTTCACCAGCTGGACGCAGATGTCCTCGAACGTCACGTTCGCCCGCGGCAGCAGCACCGCCAGCACCTGCCGGATGTCGTTCGCGCTCAACAGCGGAAGCTCCGAGCGGTGGGTCTGCCGAACCTCCAACATGAACAGCAGGGCCATCATCACCATCGCCATATGGTGGTGCCACCCCTGCCACAGCCGAACCTGATACTGGTCCATCCCCACTTCGCTTTTGGCCTCCTGGAGACTGCGTTCCACCCAGTAGCGCTGCCCTTGCATGTACACCAACCGTTCCAACCGCGTGTCGGCCGGGGCGTTGGTGAGCGTGTACTTGATCTCCTGCGGCGCTCGCACCGAACGCCGCACCACAAGGTGCCAACAATGCGCCCGGGGCTCTCGCTTGTCCCACAGCCACACCCGCCGATGGAGCACCTCGACGGTGAGCGGCCCCTTGGTGCTGTCTCGGTACGTGAGGCGGGTCCATGACTCCTCGGGCTGCTCTCGTACCCACGCATCCACCCGAACCGAATCGGGCCCTTGCGCCTTGGGTCGTTTCGGGGCTCTGCCCCGGCGGCTTCTTCGGGGAGGCACCCGAGGCCGGGGATCCTCCAGGTAGATCCGTTGCGAGGCTTTCACATCAACGACGAACACTTCCCCATCCGCCTCCAGGGCCCGAAGAAACGCGCCGTCCGCTCCATAGAACGAGTCTGCCCCCACCCAGACAAACGAAACCCCAATACGCCGGGCATGGCGCACCATCTCCAGCGCCAACCGCGCCTTGCTCCGGTACTGACGCTCCTCCTCGGGAATCTTCGCCCGATTGCAGCGCGCCGGATCGTTCACCCACGCCTCCGGCAGGTACAGCCGTGCATCGGTCAGGGCCACCTCGCCCTCCGAGGCCAGGGCGGCAAACACCCCCACCTGGCAGTTCTCCACCTTCCCCAGTCGGCCGCACCACTGCCGGGCCACGCCAGCAGAGGCTCGACCCTTCTTGGGAAAGGCGCTCTCATCCAAGATCAGACACGTGTTGGGCGAACCGGCGAATCGCTCGCTCACGTCGAGGGCGACATGGTCCATCACTTCCCGATGACTCCACGGGGAGTAGGACAGAAAGTGTTGCAGCGCTTGGTCATCGGTGGCGGGGACCACCTCTGCGATCCGTTCCATGTTTCGCTTCTCGGCCTGGAACAGGCCTGCCAAGTACGCCCGGGACATGGCCCCACACGAGCGAGTGCGGGAGACAAAATGAGAGTGGTAGCGCAGGAAGAACCGGTCGAGTGCCCGAGCCAATCCAGCGAGGGCTTTGGCAGAGCTGGCTAAATAAGAAGGATTCTTACCTAGTCGGTTCCGAATTAGAAATCATTCTGATTTCTCCTTTTGTTTCATGTGGTTACACGCAGAATCCGTTGCACTATACCGTTCCCCAAGCCCCTAGCCAAGGCCCAAAGGGGAATGTGACAAAGTAGAACTACATAGGGAACAAATGTTTGGCACCTATAGAACGCTGCTTGCTTTTATGGTAGTAGGCCAGCATCTTGGAGGTGTCCCTGTAATCGGAAGCTATGCAGTGTTTGGCTTTTATGTGTTAAGTGGGTATCTGATGACTCTTATAATGCATGAGAGGTACGCTTATGGTGGCATCGGGCTCTGTAGATATTTATTGAATCGTTTTCTGAGGATATATCCATCATACTGGGTCTCCTCCCTTGTGTCGGTATGTTTGATACTTGCAGTAGGTGAGCCCTTTTCAGTTGCTTATCATAAGGCCATGGCTTTACCTCTAGAGCCGGTATCGATAATAAGAAATATAATTATTTTTTTTCCTGGGCTGGAAACACCTAGGCTAACACCTCCGTCGTGGGCTCTCACTGTGGAGTTGTTTTTTTATATTCTTATAGGATTGGGTCTTTCTAGATGCTTGAAGGTGACGATACTGTGGGTGGTGCTTAGCTTTGTTTACCATCTGGTGGCGCTCTGTTGGGGTGGAGATCGCTATTTTTCGGTTTTCGCCGCGTCCCTACCCTTCGCAACCGGAGCTCTCATATATCACTGTAAGGACATGGGGAGAAAAGTATTTAAGCGTGTTTGCCCTCCCAATGTGTTTGACTGGCTTCCCGTTTTGCTGGTGGGTCTTATTGGGATTAATTGTATAATTAGGGTAGTGAATTGGCGGCCTGAGGCACTTCTGTTTTACGTTAATTATGTTCTCTGCTCTGTTGCGGTACTGCTATTGGCGGACCAGAACCGTTTGTTGTGTGTCTCGAAAAAGCTTGACAGGTTTTTTGGTGAGTTTAGTTATCCTGTATACCTGCTTCACTATCAGGTTGGAATATTTGTGATCGCATGTTCTGAGCTCTTTGGATATACTCCGAAGAGGGGAAACCCGAAGGTCCTTCTGCTCTCAATCCCTATTTTGTTGATGGCTAGCTATGCGATGATTTTGAGTATCGATAGACCAATAGAGAGGATCAGAAAAAAAGTGAAGACTGCCAAGGCTGGGTAGATTTGTTGTGAGCAGTAAGTGTAACGTGAGGAATGAAATCCAGATTGTACCGATATAGTGTGCCCTAGGCGATTGCGGCTTTTTAGGAGAAGCGGCCAAACGTCCCATGCCCCTTCGAGACTTACTTCTTACGACGATTATTTTCGGGTCGGTCCCGGCGATTTTGCGGAATCCGTACTGGGGCGTGCTGATGTGGAACTGGCTCGCCTTCATGAGCCCCCATCGGTACACGTGGGAGTTTGCCCAGACCATGCGGTTCTCGCTGGTGGTGGCGGCCTCGACCCTTCTTTCGTTCGTGATCTACAAGGGCAAAAAGGCGGTGCCATGGCGAGCTCCGATGGTCCTGCTGGTTCTTCTGTTCCTGTGGGTCTGCGCTACTACCGTGGTGGCCATGAACCCGACCGGCGCGCAAGCCGAGTGGGAGCGGTTCACAAAGATCATTGTGATGGTGGTGGTGGCGTCGGCTTTGCTCCACACCCGTGACCGCATCGAGTGGCTGATCGTGGTGATCGTTCTCTCCCTCGGGTTCTATGGGTTCAAAGGCGGGATCTTTACGATCGCCCACGGGGGACAGTACCGGGTGGGTGGGCCACCGGGCAGCTTTATCGCGGGGAACAACGAGCTGGCGTTCGCCCTGATCATCATGTTGCCGCTGGCTCGGTATCTCCAGCTCGTCGTCACCAATCCCAAGGTCCGCTGGGGAATCACCGTCCTGATGGTGCTCTGCGGGTTCTCGATCGTGGGCTCGTACTCGCGCGGGGCGTTCTTGGCGGGTGGAGCCATGGCTATAGCCCTGTGGCTCCGAAGCCGCCGGAAGGTGGCGTTGGCGCTGGCCATGGCGGTGGCGATCCCGTTGATGTACTCGTTCATGCCCCAGCAGTGGCACGAGCGGATGGGTACGATCGAAAACTACCAGCAGGACGCCTCGGCCATGGGCCGGATCAACGCTTGGAAGATGGCGTGGAACCTGGCTCTGGACAACCCGGTGTTCGGTGCCGGCGCCCGGGCGTTTACCAAAGCGAACTTTTGGAGATACGCGCCGAATCCGCGGGACGTCCACGACGCCCACAGCATCTACTTCGAGATGCTGGCCGAGCAGGGGTTCGTGGGGTTGGGTCTGTTCCTCTTACTGGGAATCGTTACGCTGTGGACCTGCTCCTGGCTCATGAAAGCGGGGAAGCTGCGCCCTGAGCTCCACTGGGCCTACGATCTTGGGGCCATGTGTCAGACGAGTCTCGTAGGGTACGCCGTGGGCGGGGCGTTTCTGGGGCTTTCGTACTGGGATCTGCCCTACACCATTGTGGCGATCGTGGCGGCCGCGCGGGTGATCGTGGAACGGGAGCTGGCCGGGGAGCCGGAGCCTGCTCCGGCGGCCAGCGGTTTTGTACCGGGGATGAGATGATATTGAGCCGGGCGTGGTTGTGGGGGGGCATGGGGGTGCTAGGGGCGATGGCCGCGTACGCGGCAGAGCCCCGCATCCTTTTGGCTGGGTTCGAGCACGGCGCTCTCGTCTCCGGAAATCAGTCCCCGGGGTGGCGAGTGGAGGACGTGCGAAAGATCGCGGTCCTGACCGAGGAAGGGGGTGACCTGCAGGGGCGGTTCGGCCGGTTCTTTTTTGCGGCGGGCGGGGTGTCGGAGCGAAGCGCGTACCTGCGGTACCGCTTGCGGCGTCGGTTCCTGACCACAGGTACCAGCGTGTTGCCCGAACCGCCGGTACCCAATGCGATGGTGTTCCGGCTGCGACTTCCCAGGGACAGCCGCCTGTTTTGTGGGCCGGAGGGGCGGCCCACCTTGGGGGTGTGGACGTACCATTTCGACCCCAGCGACTTGAGCGTGGGGGGGGCGAACGGCACATCGGGCACCACCGATTCGATGATGCACGGGTACGCGAACTTCTGCGTGGAGCCCGAGGCGGCCAGCCGTTGGATCGAGGTGGTGTTTGCGCCTTCCGCCTTCCGTCAGCAGCGGGACTACTACCACTGGTTCGCGGCCCGGGGCGTGACGGGCCGGTTGCCGTTTGTGGCGTCGCTGCGGGAGATCCAGTTCCTGGTGCTTCGCACCGAGTCGGGGCTGTATCCGGTGGACCTGGACGAGATCTCCTTGGTCCGGAGGGAGCCTGCGGCACGGTTTGAGCCGGAATACGAGGAAAAGGTCGCTTGGGCAAACGCAGGAGACGTAGCGGTGCCCATAAAGCTGGTAAACCCCACAAATCGGGACCGGCGGTACCGGTTTTTCGTGTCGAGCGAGCTGGGGGCAAGCCGGCAGGTGCTGAACCGGGCGCTCGCCGAGGCGGATTCGATCGGGGCGCCCACCGCGGTCCAGAAGGCGGTGGGGGCGAACGGCGGGTTGAGCGCGGCCTTTCTGACCGATGAGAACGGCCGGAGCGTGAGGCATCGGGAGATTGAGATCGGTGCCGGCGGCGAGTGGAGGGGAACGCTGGTGCACCGCATCCGACCCGAGATGCTGGGGCAGCCGGTCACGGTGCGCTACCGAGGACACATCTGGACAGCCCGCCGGGATACACTCACCACCTCGGTGATCGCATGGGACCCGGACGAACCGCGGGGAGCAGGGATGGGGTGGATTCGGGTGGCCCCGAGCAATGCGGATGACGCGAGCCACCCAGTGCCGATGGGGTTCCCTCTCCCAGAAAGGCCTCCGCAGGGCTGGAGGAGCGGAGACGTTCCTCCGGAGCAGGTTGGTGCGTATCTGGTGACGGAGTTGACCCTTCGATGACGTCCCCTAGCGGCCGAGGACTGCGCGTTCTGACGTTCACATCCCTTTTCCCCAACACTGCCCAGCCGGATTTCGGGGGGTTCATTGCCCGCCGCATGGAGGCGTGGGCGGAGCGGTACGGAGAGGTTTGGGCCGTGGTCGCGCCGGTGCCCTTCTTTCCGCGTCTGCCGTGGGCGACCCGGTGGCGGATTTTCTCCGAGATCTCGGATGAGGAGCAACGGGGTCCATGGCAAGTGCTCCACCCTCGGTACCCCATGGTGCCTGGCGTGGGCGGGTTCTTCCAGGGCGACAGCATGGCGTTAGGGGCTTGGAAGGTCATGGAGCGCTTGTGGCGGGAGGTCGGCCCGTTCGACCTGATCGACGCGCACTTTGTGTATCCGGATGGGTACGCCGCCGTAAAGCTGGGGCGCAGGCTTGGGGTGCCCGTGGTGGTAAGCGCACGGGGTACCGATGTGAACCTTTACCCGGAGCTGGGGGGAATCGGGTCAAAGGTGCGGTGGACCATTCAGCATGCCGATGCCTATATCGCCGTGTGCCAGGCCTTGGCTGACAGGATGATCGATCTGGGAGGCGCCCCCTCCAAGATGCATGTCGTTCCAAACGGTGTGGACACGGAGCGTTTCTTCCCGATCCCCCGAGAGAAGGCGCGAGAGTGGTTGGGGATCCCGACGGATGTTTTCGTGTATCTGAGCGTTGGTGCGTTAATCGAGCGGAAGGGGCACGATCTTCTGGTTCGAGCGTTCGCAAGATCAGAGATCCGGCATGACGCCCGGCTCTACATCGCAGGTGCGGGTCCCGAGGAGGATGCGCTGAGAAGGTTGGCGAAGCAGGAAGGTGTGGACGATCGAGTCGTGTTGCTGGGACATGTGGAGAATACTGCTCTTCCAGTATGGTACAGCGCCGCCGACTGCTTCTGCCTGTGCAGTAGCCGGGAAGGCTGGGCGAACGTTATCATGGAGGCGTTGGCCTGTGGGACTCCTGTGGTCGCCACGAAAGTTTGGGGGGCCCCAGAGATTATTACCCGCCCGGAGGTGGGGGTCCTGGTGGCCCGCTCGGTTGATTCGATTGCTGCAGGACTTGCAACCGCGAAAGGTGGTGAGTGGGACGCCTCGCTGATCCGGTCCCACGTGCAAAGCCGAACCTGGGACAAAGTGGCAGGAGAGGTGCAAGGGGTTTTCTCCTCGGTTGTGGAATCGGGACGGACACGTCGCAGGGGGTACGCTTGCCCCGATGACGTACAGTCGATGTTTCGCGACCAGCGATCATGAGCAATTGGGGCTAAACTGATTTTAGCAGTGGGATGGTATCTTCGGGCACGGTCGGGGACTTGCATTAGAAGCAGATCAAAGTTGAGATTGGACGATAGAGTGCAGTATAATATATTAATGTAGCCGAAGGCAGAGGGGGAGGGCCAGTATGAAGCTGTTGAGTTTGGCGCAAAGGGTTTCGGAAAGAACACAAAGGGTGGCGCTCCTCGCCTCCAAAAAGACGGTTCAAACCGTTCTTTACCCTTTCAGCAGACAGGGCTCAAGTACCACTGTATTTGTGGCGGGGAATCAGAGATCTGGCACAAATATGCTCATGGAGGTCCTTGAGAAGAGCTATCACACAGAAGTATTCCACGAGCGGGACCCCCGTGCCTTCGTCAACTACCAGATGCGCGAACGCCGTATCGTGAAGGAACTGGTAGAACAGTCGAAGGCTCCATGTGTAGTGATCAAGGCTCTTTGTGAATCACAAGAAATCGCGCAACTCTTGAATGAGTTTTCTCCAGCATCAGCCATCTGGGTCTTCAGAGACTACAATGACGTGGTGAATTCTATGCTAAACCAATTTCGTGGCATGGCCGATCAAGCCCGTCGCGTTGCCAAGCATCACGATTCCTGCGGCTGGCGGGGGCGCGGCATGTCCGACGAGACCCATGCTCTTGTGCGGCGCTTAGTCCGGCCAAACATTAACGACGCCTCGGCTTCAGCGCTCCAGTGGTATTATCGCAACGTTCTCTTTTTTGAACAGGGGCTCGACTCGGATCCTCGCGTCATCCTGGTTCGTTACGAGGACATGGTGACTCAGCCCGAAGAACAGTTTGCGCGCATCTTTTCGTTCCTTGACATCCCATTCTCTCCACGAGTTTGCAGAGACATTTTTTTGACTTCTGTGCGCAAGAGAGAGCCACCGGTTATTGATCCCGAGATCAGGGCAGCCTGCGACCAGCTCCTTGAACGACTGTCCGGGGCCACGGGATAAGCGAGGTTTTTTGGCAGCAGGGAAGGGCGGGCGTAGACGCGGCCGTCCAAGCTGCAGGGGCTTGGCCTTTTGGCGAAATGGGGGGGCGGACCGGAAAGGAGCCGGCTCGAAGCTTTAGCACGGTCCCTCGGCCTGGTGGGGCGGGTCCGGTGTCCTCGGCCGGATGCCCCACGAGGAGATGCCGGGGATCTACGCCGAGGCCGACGTGTTCCGCCTTGCCAGCCGGGCGGAGGGATGCCCCAACTTGGTGCTTGAGGCGCTGGCGGTGTCAAGACCGGTGGAGTTTGTCACGTTTTCACCGAAATAAAATGTCACCTGTTCACCGACCTGGTTGTTCCTCTTGTGATCTGGTGTCTGGAGGCGGGTCCGGCTTCGGCGCCCGGCCCAGGAGGCTGGCCTTTCGCTTCTCGCGGAGCCGGTAGCTCTCGCCTTTGATTTTCAAAGTGCCAGGTCATAATCCTTCGCCTTTAGGCGGAATTGCTTCAGCAGGTTTTTCTTTGTAGGGTTGGCGGACCCGGAAGGTGGTCCGCGATGTCAGAATATCGAAGAGGTGTGCACACGGTCCACGACATCAAGTATCACTTTGTGTGGGTGACGAAATATCGATACAAGGTTCTCCGAGGAGAGATTGCCGAGCGCGCACGGGATATTATCCGTCAGATATGCATGGCGCGAGAGATCACGATACTGAAAGGGTATGTAAGCAAGGATCATGTCCACCTGTTCGGCGCCCCTCGTTGCTGCGCTTGCCCCGATCTGACGCACACTCGGCGGTTTCGCGACGAACGCTCATGAATCATACGGGCTAGGGCGTTCCGTTCGCGCGTCCACACGTCGCAGCGTCCTCGCCGACAACGGAGTTTCCATGTGCGGCATCGCAGGTCTGTTCCACCGCAACGGCTCGCCCGTTGATCCCGACGTGCTGGTCCGGATGACCCGGACCCTGACCCACCGGGGGCCGGACGAGGAGGGGTACTTCGTCAACGGGCGTCCGCCCGTTGACGCGCTGGGAGGCTTGGAGGCTGGGAAGCTAGGAAGCTCCAACCATTCACGGCTCACGATTCACGATTCACGAGCCCACGGCGCCCCGATCCGCGGCACCATTGCCGCGGGCCGCGGCGACGTGGGCTTGGGGCACCGGCGGCTATCCATCATCGATCTGTCCTCCGGGCAACAGCCCCTCTCCAACGAGGACGGCACGGTATGGGTGGCGTTCAACGGCGAGATCTATAACTTCCAGTCCTTGAAGAAGGAGCTGGAGGCCCGCGGCCACCGGTTCCGCACCCACTCCGACACCGAGACCATCGTGCACGCCTGGGAGGAGTGGGGCGAGGGCGCGGTGCAGCGGTTCCGGGGGATGTTTGCGATCGCCCTGTGGGACGAGCGAAAGCAGGTGCTGTGGCTCGTCCGGGACCGGGTGGGCAAAAAGCCGCTGTACTACCTGGTGGACGACGAGCGGCTGGTGTTCGGCTCGGAGATCAAGGCGATCTTGGAGGCTCCGGGGGTGGACCGGGACGTGGACCTGACCGCGCTGTCGGACTACCTGTCGCTTCTGTACGTGCCCTCGCCCAAGAGCATCTTCCGGTCGATCCGAAAGCTCCCCCCGGCCCACTATGCGGTGGTCACGGCCGACGCGTTCGAGGTCCGCCGGTACTGGGACCTTGCGTTCACGCCGTGCCACGACCTGCCCGAGGAGCGGATGATGGAGGAGCTCCTGGGCATCCTGGACGAGGCGACCCGGCTTCGGATGATCAGCGACGTGCCGTTGGGGGCGTTCCTGTCGGGAGGCGTGGACTCCTCGGCCGTGGTGGCCCTGATGGCCCGGGCATCCGACGGCCGGCCGGTGCTCACGAACTCCATCTCGTTCAGCGTGGCCCAGTACAACGAGGCCGAGTACGCGCGGCGGGTGGCGGAGCTGTTTCGCACCGACCACCACGAGTTCCACGTGACCCCCGAGGCCATCCCGGTCATCGAGGAGCTGGCCTGGCACTACGACGAGCCGTTCGCGGACTCGTCGGCCGTGCCCACGTACTACGTGTCGCGCACCGCCCGGCAGAACGTCACGGTCTCCCTCTCCGGCGACGGCGGGGACGAGAACTTCGCCGGGTACCGGCGCTACTACATGGACGCCCGGGAGAACCTGGTGCGCAACCTGGTGCCCCGGCCCCTGCGAAGACCCGTGTTCGGCGGCCTGGGGAGGCTCTACCCCAAGGCGGACTACCTGCCCCAGATCTTCCGGGGCAAGGCCTTCATCTCGAACGTGGCCCGCGACCCGGAGGACGCGTACTTCTTTTCGGTGAGCGCCTTTTACGAGGACGCGAAACGCGCGCTGCTCAAGCCAGAGGTGCTGGAGGCCCTGGGCGGGTACGAGACCCGGGACCTGTTCTACGAGGTCTACCGCCGGGCCCCGGCCGAGGATCATCTATCCAGGATCCAGTACCTGGACATTCAGACCTACCTGTGCGGCGACATCCTCACCAAGGTGGACCGGGCCAGCATGGCGGTCTCGCTGGAGGTGCGCTGCCCGATCCTGGACCACGAGTTCATGGAGTACGTGGCCCGGATCCCTTCGCGCCTGAAGCTCGTGGGGCTCGACGGAAAGCACATCTTCAAGAAGGCCCTCAAGCGCCACCTGCCCGATGACATCCTGTACCGAAAGAAGATGGGGTTCGGGGTGCCGATCTTGGAGTGGCTGCGGGGCGAGCTCAAGGACTACGCCCGGGGCCTCATCCTGGACGGCGAGGCGAGCCGCCTGTACTTCCGCCCGGAACGGCTGGAGCGGATCTGGAGGGAGCACCAGCAAGGTCTGCGAAACTACGCCACCGAGCTGTGGATTGTGATGATGCTCAACTTGTGGGCTAGGAAGCTGGGAGGCTAGGAGGCTGGGAAGCTGGGAGGTCAAGGCGATGGGGGAGGACCGGTGGAGGAATCTGGAGGTCCGGTTTGCGGATGACTTCGCGGCCGAGGTGTACGAAGCGACCCGGGGGTTCCCCCGGGAGGAGATCTACGGCCTGACGGCACAGCTTCGGCGGGCCGTGCTTTCGGTCCCCACGAACCTCGTGGAAGGGTATTCCCGCAGGGCGACCGGGAACTGCGACATTTCGTGAACATCGCCTTGGGGTCTCTCGCCGAGGTCAAGTATCTGCTGCGTTTCGCCCGGAGGCTGGGGTACCTGCCGGAGGCGGCCCATGAGCCCCTGGCCGGCAAAGCCGAGACGCTCGGAAAGTGCCTCTGGCGCTTCTACAGAGCCATCGGAGGCCCCGATGGTGGGAAGGGGTAGGGGATGAGACCGTACAATGCGGTTGCGAAAGTTAGGCTCTAGAAGACCAGTGAACTCGACTCGGCAGAGCCAGAATGGCACGATGAGGACAGGACAAGGCGGCCCTGTATCCGCCGGCACGGGTTTCGCTTTCCAGCCTCCCAGCCTCCCAGCTTCCCAGCCTCCCAGCCAGCGCGTGCACGTCGTGCACGTGCTGTACTCTTTCGGTACCGGTGGCCTCGAAAAGGGCATCGCCACGGTGGTGCGGCACGGGTCGGAGGGGTTTCGTCACTCCATCGTGTGTCTCACCGTGTCCGGGGCGTCGGAGCGGTTGCTGCCCCCCGGAACCGACGTGGTGGAGCTGAAAAAACCCCCTGGAAATTCTCTCCGTAGCATCATCAAGTTGAGGCGGATTCTGAAGGAGCTCCGGCCCGACGTGGTCCACACGCGCAACTGGCCCGGCATGGACGGGATCATCGCGGCGCGGTTGGCCGGCATCCGCAACGTGGTGCACGGCGAGCACGGGTGGGGCATGGACGACCCCGACGGTCGAAGCCCCAAGCGGATGCGCATCCGGCGCCTGCTGACCCGCTGGGTGCGCGAGTACACCTGCGTGTCGCGGGCCATTGAGCGCTGGCTCGCGGAGGAGATCCGGGTCCGCCGTCCGGTGACCCAGATCTACAACGGGGTGGACACGGACACGTTCCGGCCCGGCACCGGCGAGCCTGTCCGGGCGGAGCTGGGGATTCCTGGCGACGCGCTCGTGGTCGGGATCGTGGGCCGATTGGACCCCATCAAGGACCACCCCACCCTGTTCCAGGCCTTCGACCGGCTGCGGGACAAGGTGCCCGACGCCCGACTCCTCGTGGTGGGCGACGGCCCGGAGCGGGCTCGGCTTGAATCCCTCGCAGGGGAGGGGGTGATCTTCCTGGGCGATCGGGCCGACGTGCCCGAGATCCTGCGGGCGCTGGACCTGTTCGTGCTTTCCTCCCGGAACGAGGGCGTCTCGAACACCATCCTCGAGGCCATGGCCACCGGACTGCCCGTGGTGGCCACCCGCGTCGGGGGGAACCCCGAACTGGTGAAGGACGGGCAGACCGGCACGCTGGTACCCACCGGCGACCCCGTGGCCCTGGCGCAGGCCCTGGCGGCCTACGCGGCTTCGCCCCAACGTCGCGTTGCCGGGGGCGCGACCGGCCGGACCTGGGCCGTGGAGCGGTTCTCGATCGCGGCCATGGTGCAGGGCTACGAAACGGTGTGGTCACGGGCCGGGGGGAGGGGGTCCATTGGAGGGTTGCGAAGCAGCCGGGATGCTAAGGAGAGAACGTGGGGGAGGACGGCGTGAGAATGGGGCGCTTTGTCAAGCGTTTCTTCGCGTTTTTTCACTGGTATCTGATGATTCTGGCGCTGGTCGCCCATCTCGTTGCGGGGGCGGCGATTGTGGCGGTGCTCGTTATCGGCCCGGCGCGTTCGATCCAGAAGGCCGGGGATGTCGCGAAAAAGGTCCGAGCGCTCGTGAAACACGAGCTGGAACGCCGGGAGAAGGAGCGGTTGGCCAGACTGCTGGGCAAGCCCAGCCCGGACGTCTTTCGATACCGCGAGCTTCCCGACGCCCGATCGGCCACTTTGGGATATGGCCGTGTGCTGCGGGTGGGGCCGGGTCAGGCGTTTGAGCGACCGAGCCAGGCGGCAAAGGCGGCGCGTGACGGCGACGTGATCGAGATTACAGGTGGTGACTATGGCGGGGACACCGCGATCTGGACGGCCAACGATCTCCTAATTCGAGGTGTGGGGGGCGTGGTGCGCCTGGACGCGAAGGGGGTACAACTGCCTCAGCACAAGGCGATCTGGATCGTCACGGGCAATAACGTGCGGATCGAGAACGTGGAGTTTGCCAACGCAAAGAGCCGCGATCGGAACGGGGCCGGGATCCGGGCCGAGGGCAAGGGGCTCCATATCGTTTCGTGCTTTTTTCACGACAACGAGTGCGGAGTCCTCACGAACAACGTGCCCGATGGGTGGCTTCGGATAGAGGACTCGGAGTTTGCCCGGAACGGGCACGCGTCGGGCCAGGCCCATCAGATTTACGTGGGTGCCATCGGCGAGTTCACATTGACGGGGAGCTACGTCCACGAAACGTTCGTGGGGTCTGCGGTGAAGACCCGCGCGCGACGGTCTTTCATAGCCGCAAACCGCATCGTGGACGAGGGAAGAGGCCGCAGCAACTATACGATTGACATCTCGAACGGAGGAGAGGCGTACGTGGTCGGCAACATCCTGCAGCAGGGCCCCGCGACGGAAAATTACACGCTTGTCACCTTCGCCCCGGAAGGGCTGCGTTGGAAACGTAATGTTTTGTTCGTTGCGCATAACACATTTGTGAACGACCGTAAAGGGGGAAACTTCATTCGGAACCATGCGAACGCGCCCGCGTACGCCATCAACAATGTGTTTGCCGGGGAGGGAAGCCCTGCCCAGGGCCGGGTGCTGCTTGTCGGGAACCTTGTGGACCACGGCCGAGGGCTGTTCGGTGGATTCGACGAGACATTGGGTGGCGCCGGGGGAAGCGGCCGCAACCGCTACGCCAAGAGTGTTGGGTTTGTTGACAGGGAAGGGTTTGATTACCGCCTGACATCCGATTCTCCCGCGATCGACGCGGCAGTCCCCCTGCCCCCGGAGTTGAGTCGGACGGTGGGGTCCCTCTTGGAATATCGTCACCCGCTCCGGACCGCGGCGCGTCCCGTGATGGGAACCCCTGACGTGGGGGCGCTAGAGTTCCGACCATAGGTTTTCACGAACGAGGACGGGACAGCGGGACGGTTAATGCGGCTGGAGACGGCCAGGTACACCTTCGGCCTGGCCGCCCCCCTGGCCCCGTGGTGGCCGAGGGCCGGCCGGGGGTGGGCACGGCTCCCGGCCCCGCTGGGCCAGACCGCCCGGCTCCACGGGCTTCACGAATTTTTCTGCGCGGGCCGGCGCGATGTGCGCGCACTCGTGAGCCGCCACTCCGGGCCGCCTCCGGTCAAGTTTGAGGGGAGCCCGTCCGATCCGGGGGAGAAGCGGTGAGAGACGAAGGTGCAGCGCGGAGGAGCGGCGTGGACGACGGCGATGTGATCCTGGCCTGGGAGCAGGCATTGGACCGGGTGGGGGGCGACCGAGAGTTCCTGGAAGATCTCGTGGGATGCTTTCTGGTGGACTTGGAGGGGCACCTGGCAAACCTGCGGGGGGCGCCGGACCCCGATGGCCGTCGGGCCGCAGCCCACCGGATCAAGGGCGCGGCCCGAAACCTGGGAGCGCTGGCCCTGGCCGAGGCGTGCCGCCGTGCCGAGGCGTCGGGAGCGCCGGAGGATGTGGTCGCGGTGGAGCATGAGGCCCAACGCTTGGTTGCTCATTGGAAAACCCGTCAGGCCCCTGCAGGGTCGGGCAACCGGTAAGGCCGTGACGAGTGACGGGTGACGGCGGCGGGGCAGGGGGTTTCAGGAGACAGATTTCAGCGGACAGAAGACAGAAAACCCCGAAAAGCAGTTTGGGTTCCCGGGGGGGATCCTCTCGGGGCACCGAAGAGCCTTCTCCCTGTCCACCGGCTTCTGAATTCTGGCCCCTAAAACCCATACCCCCCGGACCGTGAGGTGACGCCAAAAAGACATGGTGATGCTTGGAACGCGTGGAAAGCAGGGAGGTTTCAAAGCCTCCCAGCCTCCCAGCTTCCCAGCCGAAGAAAGAGGAAACCGTGAAGGTGCTGGTGGTGGACGACGATGCCGTATCCCGGAAGCTGCTGGCGAAGGTCTTCGCGGATCTGGGCTGCGAGGTGGACGTGGCCTCCGGCGGGCTCGAGGGCCTGGAGAAGGCCATTCTGGACCCTCCGGACCTGCTCGTCACCGACTGGGTCATGCCGGACATGGGAGGAGGGGACCTGATCCGGAGCCTGCGGGGGGCGGGGTTTGACCGCCCCATCTGGTTCGCCTGCCCCCGGGACGGGGAGGAGAACCTGACCGAAGGCCTCGACGCGGGCGCCCAGGCTCCGGTTCACAAGCCGTTCGACCGGGACGAGATCGCCGGCCTGCTGGCCGAGGTGGGGGGGGCGGGGTAAGATGTCGTTCGTGCTGGTGGTGGACGACGTGCGGGTGAACCGGCTCATGCTCCTCAAGGCGCTCGCTCCGATCCCGGCCGTCGAGGCCGAGGACGCGGCTCAGGCCCTGGATCTTTTTTTCACGAGGCGGCCGGCCGTGGTGCTCCTGGACATCGGCCTGCCCGAGGTGGATGGGATCACTCTGCTACGGGTCATCCGCCAGCAGGATCGCCGAGCCGGGGTCCACACGCCTGTGGTGGTGGTGAGCGGGGAGGGCACCCGGCAACACGTGATGACCACCGCCCGGCTGGGGGTGGACGGCTTTTTCGTGAAGCCCGTGGAGCCGGGCGATCTGGCCCAGCGGGTCCGGGAGCTGTGGCCCAGGTCAGCCGAGGGGACCGAGGGCCGCGAGGCGGGACCGGAGGGAGTGGGAGCGGAAGGCGGGTCCGAGGCGGAGGAGCCGCCGAAAGAAGCCGAGAACTGAGAGGGAACGCTCGAGAGGAGGGTTCGTGCCCACCGCGTATGCCACCAAACGGCGCTATCCCCGCAAGCCCCTGCGAGAAGCGGCGTTGGTGCGGTGCGACCGGGTTCCGGTGGCCGAGGGGTTCACCAAGACCCGGGTCGTTGGGCCGGGCGGGTGTGGGTTCGAGAGCGACGAGCCGTTGGGGGTGGGCCGGTTTGTGGAGCTGGTGCTCCGTTTGGATCGCCACACGATTCGGGCTCTGGGCCGGATCGTGTACGAACGCTCCCTGGAGCCCGGCCGCTACGAGGTGGGGGTGGAGTTCCTCCGGATCCCCGAGGAGCACCGAGCCGCGATCCGCGAGCTGTTTCCCGGCGAGGCGCCAGCGACCGTCCCCGAAGGCTGACCCTCCGTTCCGGTTGGCAAGATCCGTCGCCTGCCGATAGAATCTTTCCCCTATTACGCCGTGTGAACCCGATCCCTTCTGTGCCGGGCCGGGTTGGCCCTGCGCGCCCCCGTCCGGGACCGGGTGGGATCCGTTTCGGAAAGGCGAACCCCGATGGTGCCGGATTCGTTGCGTCGCCGCGCCGAGGACCTCCGGCGGCAGATCCATTACCACAACTACCGGTACTACGTGCTCGACCGCCCCGAGATCCCGGACGAGGAGTACGACCGGCTGTTTCGGGAACTGGTGGAGCTGGAGGAGCACTACCCCGAGCTGCGCTCCCCCGACTCCCCCACCCAGCGGGTGGGGGCGCCGCCCTTGGAGGCGTTCGAGCCCGCCCCCCACGCCGTGCCCATGCTCAGCCTCGAGAACGCGACGGACGAGGCCGAGCTCCGGGAGTTCGACGCCCGCGTGCGCCGGTTCCTTGGAGCCGACGGGCCCCTCGTGTACTCATGCGAGCCCAAGTTCGACGGGCTGGCTGTGGAGCTCACCTACCGGGACGGGGTGCTGGTGCGGGGGGCCACCCGCGGCGACGGGACGGTGGGCGAGGACGTCACGGTGAACCTGCGCACGGTGCGCACGGTGCCCCTGGGGCTGTTGGGGAACGACGTGCCGTCGCTCATGGACGTGCGGGGCGAGGTGGTGATGCCGGTGGAGGCGTTCCGGCGTCTGAACCGAGAGCAGGAGGCGGCCGGGCTCGCCCCGTTCGCCAACCCCCGGAACGCGGCGGCCGGCTCGGTGCGGCAGCTGGACAGCTCGATCACGGCGCGCCGTCCCCTGGAGTTCTTCGCCTACGGGGTCGGCAGGCTGGAAGGCGCGGAGGTCCGGACCCACTGGGAGCTGCTGGAGCGGCTGGAGGGGTGGGGGTTTCGGGTGTCGGAGCACCGGCAGCGCACTCGGGGGATCGACGGCGTGGTGGAGTTCTGCCGCCGGACCGAGGCCCGGCGCGACGAGTTTCCCTACGAGATCGACGGGTGCGTGATCAAGGTGGACAACCTGGGGCTCCAGGACCGCCTGGGGACGAAGGCCCGGGCCCCGCGGTGGGCCATCGCCTACAAGTTCGCCCCGCGCCAGGCCGTGACCCGGGTGAAGGGCATCGAGGCCAGCGTGGGCCGCACCGGAGCGGTGACCCCGGTGGCGGTGTTGGAGCCGGTGTCCGTGGGGGGGGTGACCGTGAGCCGGGCCACCCTCCACAATCCGGACGAGGTGGCCCGCAAGGATATCCGGATCGGCGACTGGGTGGTGGTCCAGAGGGCGGGTGATGTGATCCCGGAGGTGGTGCGGGCCCTCCCGGAACGCCGCACCGGCGACGAGAGGCCGTTCGTCATGCCGGAGAGGTGCCCGGTGTGCGGCGCTCGGATCGAGCGGCCCGAAGGGGAGGCCATCCCCCGGTGCACCGGGCTCAGCTGCCCGGCTCAGCTCAAGGCGCGGATCCGTCACTTCGCCTCCCGCCGGGCCATGGACATCGACGGGCTCGGCACCAAGCTGGTGGAGCAGTTGGTGGACCGGGGCCTGGTGCGGGACGTGGCCGACCTGTTCCGCCTGTCCGAGGCGGACCTGGTCCCGCTGGAGCGCGTGGCCGAGAAGAGCGCCCGCAATCTGGTGGAGGCCATCGACCGGGCCCGAAAGCGGGATCTGGCTCGGTTCGTGTACGCCCTGGGCATCCGGCATGTGGGCGAGGCCACGGCCCGGGCCCTGGCGGAGCGGTTCGGCAGCCTGGAGAGGCTCATGGACGCCACGGAGGAGGACCTGCTGGCGGTGCCCGATGTGGGGCCCGAGGTGGCTTCGAGCGTGCGGGCGTTCTTTGGGGAGCCGGCCAACCGGGAGTCGATCCGGCGGATGCTGGAGGCCGGGGTGCGGCCGATGCCGCCGGCCCGGCCCAAGGCCGAGCAGCAGGCCCCGCTGACCGGCAAGACCTTTGTGTTCACCGGCACCCTGGAGTCCATGACCCGCGAGGAGGCCAAGGCCCGTGTGGAGGCCCTGGGGGGCAAGGTCACCTCGTCGGTGTCGCGCAGGACCGACTATGTGGTGGTGGGCGCGGACCCGGGGTCCAAGGCGGAAAAGGCCCGGACCCTGGGCGTGAACGTCTTGAGCGAGCCGGAGTTCCTGGAGCTTCTTCCAAGTAAGTTCCGCTAGGACGCTGGGAGGCTAGGACGCTAGGACGCTAGGACGCATAAAAACCTACGGGGTAATAGCCTTCTAGCCTCCCAGCATCCCAGCTTTCCAGCGGGCCGAAGGCCCCAGACCGTCGACCAAAATTACTGGAAGGCCGGGAAGGACGATTCACGATTTCCGATTCACGGCAGTTGCGACCAACGACCGACGACGAACCACCAACGACCGAAGTTTCCAGGAGATCCCCATGATTCGAGTCGAGCGAGAGCAGGCCGTGGCCGAGCTCCGTGGGGCCCTGCTTGAGCGGTTGGACCGAGGGGCAAAGGGGTAGGGCCATGGCGCTCCCGCCGGAGGCCGACGCACATCGCAGCTTGACCGACCGGATCGAAGGGTTCCTGTGGGACTCGGTGGGCCTGGGCCGGGGAGCGGGGGTGGTGCGCACGGTGCTGATCACTGGCTGGAAGTTCCGGGCCGACCGGGGGTTCCTGCGGGCCTCGGCCCTGACCTACTCCACCCTGCTGAGCCTAGTGCCCCTGCTGGCCCTGGCGTTCTCGGTTCTGAAGGGGCTGGGTGTGCAGAGGCGATTGGAGCCGTTGGTCCTCAAGCACCTGGCCGCCGGCAACCCCGAGGTGGCCGCTCGGCTCATCGAGTATGTAGAGCGCACCAACTTCGCGTCGCTGGGCGCGGTGGGGCTGGTGGCCCTGGTGCTCACGGCGGTGGCCGTGATCGGCAACGTGGAGCTGAGCCTGAACGACATCTGGCAGGTGCGGCGGGGCCGGTCGCCGGTGCGCAAAGTGGCCGACTACCTGTCCATGCTCGTGCTGGGACCGATCCTCTTGCTGGCCTCGATCAGCCTGACCACCAGCCTGCAGAGCCCGGCAGTGATCGAGCGGCTGCAGCTGCTGGGCCCCCTGCTGCGGCTGATGGTGCGGCTGTTGCCGTTTGTGGCGGTGTGGCTCGCGTTCACGGCCCTGTACGTGATCCTTCCGAACCGAAGGGTGCCGCTGCGCTCGGCCCTGCTGGGGGGCGTGGTGGCCGGGTCCCTGTGGCAGTTCGCGGAGTGGGGGTACATCGAGTTCCAGATCGGGGTCACCCGGTACAACGCCATTTACGGGGCCATGGCCCAGCTGCCGCTCCTGTTCGTGTGGCTGTACCTGAGCTGGTGCATCGTGCTCTGGGGGGCGGAGCTCGCGTTCGTCCACCACCTGCCCGGCCGGGGGCGCTACCTCAAGAGCCGCCACGAGCTGTGGGTGCCGCGGCTCGAGGCGGCCCTGGCGTTCCTGATTCCGGTGGCCGCGCGCCACCTCGCCGGAAAGCCCGGCCCCACCGAGGGCGAGGCCGTGGCCGCCACCGGGTTCGACCCGCCGGATGCCGCCCGGGTGCTGGCCCGCCTCCAAGCGGACGGTTGGATCGTGCAGACCCAACACGATCCGCCCCGGCTGGTGCCCGGAAGATGCCCGGAGCACACCCCGGCTCGGGAGCTGGTCAGCGGGGTCCTGCGGCTCGAGGGCGGTGGCGGGGCCGTGCGGGAGGCCTTGGAGGCCCGGTTCGGGGACCGGACCTGGGCCGATCTGGCCGGGGAGGAGGGGGGGTGACGCCGCCGACCTGGGTGTTCGATCTCGACAACACGCTGTACCCGGCCGCATCCGGCCTGTTCCAGGAGGTGGACCGGCGCATCCATCGGTTCATGGTCGAGCGCCTGGGGCTCTCGCCCGACGAGGTCCCCCGCCTGCGCAGCCGGTACAAGCGGGCCTACGGGGCCACTTTGGGGGGGCTGATGGCTCACCACGGCGTGGACCCCCAGGAGTACCTGCGCTACGTGCACGACGTGCCCCTGGAGCGACACTTGGGGCCCGACCCAGGGCTGCGTGGGGACCTGGAGGCTTTGGACGGGGCCAAGGTGGTGTTCACGAACGGCAGCGTGGAGCACACCCGGCGGGTGCTCGGCCGCCTCGGGGTCGGCTCGCTGTTCGAGGCCGTCTTCGACATCGCGTTCATGGACTACGTGCCCAAGCCCCGGCCCCACGGCTACCGGAAGCTGCTGGAGGCCCTGGCGGTGCCGGCCGACCGGTGCGTCCTGGTGGACGACCTGGAGGAGAACCTGGACACCGGCCGGGCGTTGGGTATGGTGACCGTGAGGGTGGCTCCCCGAGGGACCCCGTCGACGCATCTCCGGGTGGGGCATCCTCGGAATCTTCCCGCCTTGTTTGACTCTGCGGGCCCCCCGTTCCTTCCTTCGTGCACGGAGACGCCATGAGCCCTTACGAAGCCCTCGCAGTCCGGCTCGCCACCCTGGCCATGGGGTATCCCCCCCGGGACGTCCTGCTGGAGATCCTCGAGGAGAACTTCACCGAGGAAGAGGCCCGGGTGGCCGCATGCCTGCCCACGGGGGTGTCGCCGTTGGACCCCGTGCCGGCCGAGGAGGTGGCCCGGGAGGCCGGGGCGGACCCGGCGCGGGTGGGGGAGGTTCTCGAGGGGCTGGCCGCGCGGAACGTGATCTACCGGAGGGTGGGGGGTGGAGGGGGTCCGCAGTACGCGCTGCACCAGGTGGGGTTCGGGTTCCCCCAGTCGTTCTTCTGGGCGGGGGCCGACACGCCCCACGCCCGGCGCATGGCCGGGCTGGTAGTCCGGTACTTCAACCGCCACGTGACCCGCGAGGCCTACGCTGCAGCCCCCACCAAGCCCTACCGGTACGTGCCGGTGGCTGCCTCGATCGACCGGAAGCTCCAGGCCGTGCTGCCCCACCACGCCATGGACGCGGTGATCGAGGGTGCCGGCCGGTTCGCCGTGGCCCACTGCCCCTGCCGGGTCACGGCCCGGCTTCGGGGCCGGCCGTGCCCCCACCCGGAGGAGGTATGCCTCAAGTTCGATGAGCTCGCCGAGTACCTGGTGGACCGGGGTCTGGGCCGCGAGATCTCCCGGGAGGAGGCCCGCGACCTGGTGCGGAGGGCGGCCGAGGTCGGGCTCGTGCACTTTGTGGACAATGCTCGAGACGGTGTCAAACACAACTGCAACTGCTGCGGATGTTCCTGCTGGAACGTGGGCAGCATCCGCCGCCGCAAGATCCCCCGGGACGTGCTGATGGCTGTCTACTTCCTGCGCCGCACCGACGCCGACGCCTGCACCGGGTGCGGGGCCTGCGCCGAGATCTGCCCGGTGGCCGCGGTGGAGATGGGGCCGGACGCACCGGCCGTGGACCTGGAGTGGTGCATCGGGTGCGGGGTGTGCGCCACGGTCTGTCCCACCGGCGCCGTTACCGTGCGACCGCGGCCCGACCGGGGCGAGGTCCCCGCTCGGTTTCAGGAGCTCCACGGCCGGATCCTGGCCGAGAAGGGGGTGGGGGCATGACGGCCCTTCCGAAGCTTTGCATCTCGACCCCATGGATCCGACTGGATCAGGCCCTCAAGGCGGCCGACTGGGTCCAGAGCGGCGGGGAGGCCAAGGTCCGGATCCAGGCGGGGGAGATCCGGGTGAACGGCCGGGTCGAGACCCGACGGGGCCGCAAGCTCCGGTCTGGGGACCGGGTCGAGGCCAGGGGCAAGGGGTTCGAGGTGGAAGTCGGGAGTTTAGCTTCGTGAAACATTTTCTTGACACGCCCCGCCCGTTCGGGTATCTCCAAAACGTCGTTTTTTGTTCCCCACCAACCCTAAGGAGGTCTCCATGGAACGCCGAAGTTTTCTGAAGAAGGCTGGTGTCGCGGCTGCCGCCGGAGCGGTTACCTTCGGGAAGGCTCCCGCCGTCCTGGCCGCCAAGAAGTATAAGTGGAAGATGGTGACCACCTGGCCTCCCCACTTCCCGGTGCTGGGTGAGGGGGCCGATCTCCTAGCCAAGTGGGTCGAGGAGATGAGCGACGGCCGCCTCAAGATCCACGTGTACGGCGGCGGCGAGTTGGTGCCCCCCTTGCAGAGCTTCGACGCGGTGAGCCAGGGCACGGTGGAGATGGGGCACGGCGCCGCCTACTACTGGGCGGGTAAGATGCCGGCAGCCCAGTTCTTCGCAGCGGTCCCGTTCGGGTTCAACGCCCAGCAGATGAACGCCTGGCTGTACGGGGGAGGGGCCTGGGAACTCTGGAAGGAGCTCTACGCCCCGTTCAACGTGGTGCCGTTCCCGGCCGGGAACACCGGCGTGCAGATGGGGGGGTGGTTCAACAAGGAGATCAAGTCCCTGGACGACTACAAGGGGCTGAAGATGCGGATCCCGGGTCTGGGCGGCAAGGTGGTGGCCAAGGCCGGCGCGAACGCGGTGCTGGTGGCGGGGGGCGAGATCTACACCAACCTGGATCGGGGCGTGATCGATGCCACCGAGTGGGTGGGGCCGTACCATGACCTAAAGATGGGGTTCTACAAGGCGGCCAAGTACTACTACTACCCCGGCTGGCACGAGCCGGGCACCGTGCTCGAGGTTCTGGTGAACAAGAGGGCCTGGGAGAAGCTGCCCAAGGATCTGCAGGCCATCGTGGAGACCGCCTGCTGGCGCTCGAACATCTGGATGCTGTCCGAGTTCGACGCCAAGAACAACGACTCCCTCAAGGAGCTGGTGGAGAAGCACGGGGTGCAGCTGCGGCGGTTCCCGGACGACGTGCTGCGGGGCCTGCACAAGCTTGCGAACGAGGTGGTGGAGGAGCTGGCCGCCTCGAGCCCCATGAGCAAGAAGATCTACGACCATTACCAGGCGTTCAAGAAGAAGATTGATCCTTGGACCGACATCTCCGAACGGTCCTATCTGGAGGCCATTCGCCTGTAACCGGGTCGGTGGCAACCGCGAAACGCCAGACGGGCGGCCCCCGAGGGGGCCGCCCGTCTGGCGTTCACGGCCTTCCGGCCTTCTCGCCGCTCTCACCCCTTGATGATCCGAGGGGTGATCATCTGGTGGTGGGCGCAGAGGGACTTGGGGTTCTGGTAGGCCGCGCCGGCGAACGCCGTCATGTACCGCCGGATGTCAGCGAACCGCACCACCTCGTCCACGAACCCCATCTTGGCGCAGTAGGCCGGCCGGGACTTGTCGTAGTAGTCCTGGACGAGCTGGTTCATCTTGTCGATGACGGGCTGGATCGGCTTGCCCGCGTCCTTCTCCTTGACCAGGCGGCGGGCGTAGGTGGCCGCGGCCGCGGTCTCACCATGCATCACGTAGATCTCGGTGGTGGGGGTGCCCAGGGTGAAGGCGTTGTGGTTGTTGGCGGTGGGGCCGCCCATGACGTAGTGGGCCGCGGCCGTGCCCTTCCGGAGCACCACCAGCATCATGGGCACGTCGGTCTGCTCGATGGAGTAGATCAGCGACTGGCCCAGGCCCAGCAGCTCGGCCTTCTCGGCGATGTCGCCCACGTCGATGCCCGTGGTGTCCTGGAACCAGATCAGCGGGATGCGGTCGCGGCCGCACAGGGTCACGAACTCGTTCATCTTGATGAGTCCCTGGCGGTAGAGTTTGCCCCCGATGCCCGGGTAGTCGGCGTACTCGGGGTAGCCAGCGGGCAGGAAACCCTGGCGGTTGCCGATGACCCCGCACAGGAACCCGTCCACCTTCACCAGCCCGCAGTAGATCTCGGGGCCGTAGTCGGGCCGGAACTCCAGGTGCTCGCTGCCATCCACCAGCCGGGCCAGCACGTCGTCGAAGCTATAAGTGCGCTTCTGGTTGAACGGGATGATCCGCTCGATCTCGTCGGGGGAGAGCTTGGGCGGCTTGGGCTCGGCCACCCGGAAGAACCGGGGGGCATAGGCCGGCATCTCGCGCATGTGCTCCTTGATGATGTCGAGCACTGCGTACTCGGTGTCGGCCACGTACCGGAAGAAGCCGGTGGCGTCGTGGTGGATCTCGACCCGGCCCGGGGGTACGGCCTTGAACTTGCGGGTCGCCTCGATCAGGGCCTCACACCCCTCCTCGTCGAACTGGCCTTTGGGGCTCATGCCGCTCACGATGCCGCCCCCGCCCACAGCCATGTTGGCGTCCTTGTGGGCCACGATCAGGGTGGGGCTGATCGCCTGGTACCCGCCGCCGGCCGGGTTGGTGCCGTAGACCGCAGCCAGCACCGGCACGCCCATCTTCTGGAGCTCGGCGTGGCGGAAGAAGGTGGTGCCGCCGCCCCGGCGGTCGGGGTACACCAGGTGCTGCTCGTTGAGCTTCACCCCACTGCAGTTCACCAGCCATACGAGCGGCACGTTGAGCCGCTTGGCCAGGTCGGTGACCCGGAGGATGTTCTCGGACTGGCCGGCGATCCAGGCGCCGGCGAGCACCTTGTTGTCGAACCCGATCACCACCGCCCAGCGGCCCGAGATCTTGGCCAGGCCGTCCACCACGCCGGTGGTGCCCTCCTGGTTCTCCTTGGGGTTGTACAGGGTGTGCAGGGGGCACCAGGTGCCGGGGTCCACCAGGTACTCGATGCGTTGCCACACGGTCAGCTGACCCCGGTCGTTCACCTTTTTCTGGGGGATCCCGGCGTTCTTGACGCGCTCCACCTCCTTGGCCAGCTCGGCCTCGACCTTGCGGATCTCCTGCACGCTCTCCTCGGACGTCTTGAGCTGGCGCTCGGAGAGCGGCTGACCAAACTCGGGCATCTTTTCGAAGTACGGCCTCATCGTTTCCTCCCGTTTTGGAACGTGAATCTAAGGACGGCGTGACTCTGGCTTCTATGTAACTTCCGTTAGGACGCTAGGAGGCTGGGACGCTGGGAGGCTTGAAAACCTCCCGGGTTCCCACACGTTCCAGACCATGCCTCTTCGCCTCCATCACATGCCCCTCGGACCAACGCACGTTACCCTTCTCCGGTGTGGGGCCGCGCAGCGGCCGATGGAGGCTTCCATGCAAGTTCTTTACCGGAACGTCGATCCTCGCTCTTCGGTCGCCGGTCTGGGGCCTTCGGTTCGCTGGGCGGTTGGGCGGCCGGGCGGCTCCCGAACCTCGCCGAAGCTCGGGGGCACGGGGGCTGGTAAGGCGGCCGCCTGACGGGCCGAGATACCCGGAATTTCCCTAGTCTCTAGTCTCTCGTTTCCAGTTTCTGGTCTTTTCTGGTCTCTGCCCCATAGGTGAAAATTGATCACCACCAGGTGGAATTCTTCGCGCGCCCCTTCTATACCTTTTTGGCCTGCCCTCACGCAAAGCTCTGGGTCGAGACGGTGGGCCTTGGCCCAACAGAGCCCTACAGCACCGGGGAGAGCAGGCGGCAGGTGGAGGTGACCACCCTGTGAAGCAGGGAGGCCGAGTCCACGTGGCTCCGGGTGAACGGACGGGCCAGGGCCCGATCGGCCTGGTAGATGGCCTCGATCCGGGCGGCCAGGTCCGGCGAGAGCACCAGCAGGTTCACCTCGAAGTTGAGCCGGAACGAGCGGATGTCCATGTTGGCCGACCCCAGCATGCCCCATCGACCATCCACCGCAACGAGCTTGGAGTGGAGCATGCCGGGCTCGTACCGGAACACCCGCACCCCGGCCTCCAGCAGGTCGGCCAGGAAGCTCTCCCCGGCCCGGTCCACCAGCGGATGATCCGTTCGTTGGGGCAGCAGGATCTCCACGTCGACCCCGCGGCGGGCCGCCGTGGACAGGGCCGTGAGGATGGGTGCATCGGGCACGAAGTAGGGGGTCTCGATCCACACCCTGCGCCGGGCCGACACGATGGCGTGGAACAGGGTGGCGTGGATCGCCCGGGCTGGGTCGTCGGGCCCGCTCGCCACCACGTGAACCGTGGCCGGTCCCTCGGGCTCCTGGACCGGGAACCGATCAGGGGAGACGATGTCCTCCCCCGTGGCGAAGTGCCAGTCCTCGGCAAACACGTGGTGCAGTTGGTGCACGGCCGGCCCCTGCACCTTCATGTGGGTGTCGCGCCAGGGCGGCTGGCGGGCCCAACGGCCCCGGTACTCGTCACCGATATTCACCCCCCCGGTGTAGGCGACCCGCCCGTCCAGCACCGCGATCTTCCGGTGGTTCCTGAGGTGCAGCGATCGGGTTTTCATCAACCCCCGTAGGGGCAGGAACCAGGCCACCCGGCCGCCGTTCTCGGTCAGCGATGTCAGGTGTGTCGGCGTAAGCTTGCGCGAGCCCACGGCGTCGAGAAGGAGCCGCACCTCTACGCCCTGGGCCGCTTTGGCGGCCAGCAGGTCCAGGAAGGCCGTGCCCGTCTCGTCGGGCTGGAAGATGTAGTACTCCAGGTGGATGCACCGCTCGGCCCGGCCCAGGCTCTGGAGCATGTCGTCGTACAGGTGGGCCACCCGGTCGAAAACATGGACCCGGTTGCCCCGGGTGGGCAGGGTGCGGGATGACGCGATGGCCACCCGCAGGGTGTCCGAGGCGCTCAGCGGCAGATCGCTGGGAGGAGACGCGACCAGATAGGAGGCGACCGGGGTGTCGTCCGGCAGCAGCTCGCCGGCCCTCCGCCTCCGGCGTCGCCACCGGCGCTCGATCCGGTCGGCCCCGAACAGCAGGTAGAGCAGCGGCCCGAGCCCGGGCAGGAACAGCACGGTCTGGAGCCATGCCAGGGTGGCCACGGGGTCCCGCCGCCGAAGCACCAGGTGGGCGGCGCACGGGAATGCGAACAGGCAGTGGAGGGCCAGGAACAGGGTGGGGTCGATCACGGCGCCGCCGATTCCATCAGGTAGCCCTGCCGCACCCGGCCGAGGCTGGAGAGCATGCTGGCCTTGATGCCGGGATGCTCTGTCTCCAGCTGCCGCAGCAGGGCTTTGACCTGCTTGCGCTTCTGGTCCTCCACCCCGCACACCGGGCACCCGCAGCACACCACCGGGAAGCCCATGACCGTGGCGTAGGCCCGGATGTCCTCCTCGAACACCCGACACAGGGGCCGGATCACCACGTTTTGCCCGTCCTCGGCCCGGAGCACCGGGGGCATGCTCTTGATCTCGCCCGTGTAGAACTGGCTGAGGAGCAGGGTCTCGATCAGATCGTCGGCGTGGTGGCCCAGGGCGATCTTGGTGAACCCCTCGCGCCGGGCGATGCCGTAGAGCACGCCCCGCCGCAGGCGGGAGCAGAAGGCGCAGTAGCTGGTGCCCGGATGGCGCTTGGCCTCTACGATCTCGTAGATCTGAGACCGCTCCACGAAGTGGCGGTACCCGCGGGCGGCGCAGTAGTCCTCGAGGGGCTCGGTGCGAAACCCCGGAAAGCCCGGGTGGACCGTGACCGCGTCGAGCTCGAACGCGACCGGCGCCCGGCGACGCAGGATCTCCAGGCAGTGGAGCAGGGTCCAGGAGTCCTTGCCGCCCGACAGGGCCACCAGCACCCGGTCGCCGTCCTCGATCATGCCGAACTCGGCGATGGCCTGGCCGGTCTTGCGAAGGATCTTTTTTTCCAGCAGGTCGATGCGCACGATGGATGACCTCGGTCGTTGGTCGTCAGTCGTTGGTCGTCGGTCGGGGGCCTTCGGCCCGCTGGGCGGCTCCCGGGCCCCGACGCCAAGGATTCGGGAGCATGGAAACCAGGGGTCAGAGGACAGATGTCAGTGGACAGGTCTGGTCCCACGACGCCCCTGTGGCCACAGTTTGTAGGGCCCCGCAGGGGCCTGACGATGCTCCCCCCGGATCGACCCCTCACAGCCCCAGGCCTTCGATCATCTCGACGAAGCTCTCGAGCCGGGTGCGGGTGCGGGCGTCCACCGGGATCGGGCGGTCCCCCTCCAGGGTAAGCACGGGCACCCCCAGCTCCTTGCGAAGGATCACGTCCTCCATCTGGCGGAAGCAAAACGACTGCACGTAGTGGATGATCCCCTGGATCCCCCGCCGCTCCACCTCGGCGCGGATGTCGGCCAGGCGGCCGAACACGTCGTAGGGGTAGGTGTACCGGTGGTAGGCCTCGGCCAGGGGTACGTCCAGGTAGGGGAGCGCGAACTGGCGCTGGGTCTCGTTGAACACGACCCGGGCGCCGAAGGACTCGAGCAGCTCGTACAGACCGTCGAGGATCGGGGGCACCCCCACATACCCCAGCCGCACCTCCGGCCGGGACGGGGGCCGGGCCCGGGCCTCGGCCAGGAACCGCTCGATCCGCTCGGCGTAATGCTCGGGGCGGCCCTCGAAGTCGCTGCACCCCACCAGCAAGAGGTGGTTCTCCGCTCCGGTGACCCGGTGCTCGGCCCAGGTGAGCCGGTCCACCTCCGCGGCCAGGGCCCGCACCCGGTCGAGCCGGGCCTTCTGGGCCTCGGCCGCCTGGCGGGTCGTCCCCAATCGGCGGCACAGTCGGTCGATCTGCCCGGAGAGAGCCTCGGGGTCTCGGTCGTAGGGGAAGGCGAAGGGGATCGTCTCGATCCCCTCATACTGCCAGATCTCCACGAGGGCCTGGGTGTTGGAGCAGTCCCCGGACATCACCCCCACCACGGCGTCCACCCCGAGGCGGCGGGCCGCGGTGTACAGGCCCTTGATCCACGAGCAGGTGGTGGTGGGGAACCCGGCCGCCTCGGCCTCATCGAGGAACCGGCCACGCTCTGGGTGGGTGATGAAGGCGTTGTTCAGGTCCACGGGTTCGTGGCCGGCGGCATAGATGACCTCCACCGGCACCGTGGTGGTGATCCCGATCCGACCCACGGTCCTAGTCCTCGCGGATGAAAAGGTAGTAGATCAGAAAGGCTCCAACCGCAATCGCCCCGCCGGCGAATAGGAACATCTGCCGGTTGGGGCCTCCCTCGCCGGCGGTCACATACCGGCCGAGAAACGCCACGGCCGCGCCGCCCGCAAGCACCGCAAAGGTGATCCGCCACTTCATGAACAAAGACAGCAGCATGAGCACCCCGATCGCGGCCAGGCCGTAGGGGTGGGTCAGGGCAGCCATGATGCGCTCGTTCGTCACGTACTTGAGGAGGGAGCCCCAGTCGATCTGGTTCCACAGGTCCGTCAGGCGGTCGAACACGAGCGTACCTCCGCCGGAAGGTTTGGTGGGCCGAAACACGGAAGTTTACCAGAACCCGCCGCTCCGGTCACCTTCTCGCCCACCCCGTTGCCAAACCCCCGGGCGTCCCGTACCCTTCCCAGGAACTTCGGTCTAGGGTCGCCAGTCTACGGTCGTCGGTCTGGGGCCTTCGGCCCGCTAGGCGGCTAGGCAGCCAGGCGGCTCTCGGATCGCGCCAAAGCTCGGGGGGCGTGGTTTCAGGGGCCAGAATTCAGATTCCTGAAGCCCATGCCCCGCTTGGGAACGTTTGATTCCAGATCTCGTTCGGAAGCTTCTGTTCCGCAAACAGGTCTCCACGGGGCCTACGGGAGCCCCTGTCACCGGTGTGAAGCCATGATCGCGTTGTCGACCGCCTACTTCACCCTCCGTACCCCCGAGCCCCGCGGCTTGGAGATCGCCCAGGGCCTGATCTCCCTGGGATTTCGGGCGGTGGAGGTGGACTACCGGGTCACGGCGGAGCAGATGCGCTCCCTGCGGCCCGCTTTGGGGCGGGAGGGGATCGGGGTGGTGTCGGTGCACAGCCCGTTCCCCCGGGATCCCTGGGCCGATCCCGGCCGCGCCCACGTGGAGGGCCCCCGGCTCACCGCCCCGGACCGGGACGAGCGCCGGGCCGCCGTGCGCCGGGCGGTGGAGTCCCTGGCCTGGGCCGAGGACCTGGGGGCGCCGGTGGTGGTTCTGCACGTGGGCACGGTGGAGTGGGACGGGGCGCCAGATCCCCTGGACCTGGAGCGAAGGGTACGGCTGGGGCTTCGGGATCAGCCCGGGTACGAGGAGCTGCGCAGGGCCGTGGCCGAGGCCCGGGCGCGGTTCGCCCCCCGGTTCCGGGAGGCGGCCCTGTCGAGCCTGGACCGGCTCGCGGGCGAGGCCCTGCGGCGGGGGCTCACCCTGGCCCTGGAGAACCGATACCACCCGGCCGAGATCCCGAGCTCCGACGAGTTCGACCTGTTCTTCCGGGAGTTGGACGGCGCGCCCCTGGGCTACTGGCACGACACCGGCCACGCGGCGGCCCAGTGGTGCCTGGGGTTCGAGCCCGAGGTCACGGGCCCTTTGGAGCGGTTCCAGGACCGTCTGGTGGGAACCCACCTCCACGACGCCGTGGGCCTCGACGACCACCGGTCGCCGGGGGAGGGGGAGCTGGCGTTCGAGGCCCTGCTGGCCCTGGTGCCCGACGGGGCCCCCCGGGTGCTGGAGGTGCACCCCGGCTCCCCCGAGGACGCCCTGCGGGCCGGCAAGGAACGGCTGGAACGTTGGATCGGCCGGTCCTGAACGCGTCCCACCGTCCACCGTCCACCGTCCCGCCGTCCTACCGTCCTAACGCCCCTCCCCCAACCCCAGCGCCTCGCGCAGCCCCTGCTCGCCCCGGGGGCCGGGGAGCTGGGCCAGGAGCCGGCCGTCCCGGAACAGAAGCACCATGGGAACCCCCTCGATCCCGTAACGCCGGGCCGTCTCGGGGTTCTCCTCGATGTTGAGCCGCAGCACCCGGGCCTCGCCGTACAGGCGGATGGCCATCTGCCCCACGCTCACCTCGTAGTCCGCGCACACCGGGCACTCCGGACCCCACACCACCACGATCACCGGCGCCCGGGACCCCAGAACCTCCCGTTCCCAGTCCGCATCGGTCACGTCGTCGGGCAGGCAGTTGCCCCGGATCAGCGGCGCGCCGCACGCGCCGCACCGCACCGCCTGCCCGGTGCGGCCGTGGGCCACCCGGTGTTCGTGCCCGCACGCGGCACACTGCAGAAGATATCCCGAATCCATAATTCCTTCCCAGTAACTTCCGCTAGGACGCTAGGAGGCTGGAAGGCTGGGAGGCTTGAAAACCTCCTGGATTCCCACGCGTTCTAGGAATCACCACGCCTCTTTGCCTCCACCTCACGGCCCGGGGGGCATGGGGTCTGCTGGAGCGCCGGGCGCGGCTCCTTGGCTTGCCGCGCCCCCCGAAGATCCGTAGCTTTGTCGAATTCCAGGGCCCTCCGCTGTCGCCGCCCGAACAGGCTGCTCCGGCAACGGCATGCGAAGGCGCGGCGATCGGATGCTGCACTCACGCCCGGCCGGAAGCAAGCCCCATGCCCCACCGCCGCCGATGACCCCAGGACCACCAAGAAGCGTTACCTTTCCTCGTTGCCCGGCCCTGTACAGGGCCTGAAGGGGCTTCCCGGTAACTTCGGGCCTTCGGCCGCTAGAAGGATGGAAAGCTAGGAGGCTGGGAGGCTTGAAAACCTCCCGGATTCCCATGCGTTCTAGGAATCACCACGCCTCTTCGCTTCCACCTGATGCCCCGCCGTCACCCGTCACCCGTCACTCGTTACCCGTCACGGCCCCTCGCGTATGGTGCCCCGTTCACGACCCAAGAGGCAAGAATGGGCCGCAAGGACCCGGCCTTGACAGCGTGAAACAACTGCTTGAAACTGGTGTTTCACTTGAGCCCGGCCGTTGGCGGCGGCGACTCGGCAGCCGCCCAGCCACCTCGCCGCCCCGCCGCCCAGCGGGCCGAAGGCCCAACACAAGGAGCGTTGTCATGACCGAGCACTCCGGGCGGTGCGTCCGGGGGGAGGGCACCCGCGAGCGGCTCCTGAGGGCCGCGGAGCGGGTGTTCGCGGACAAGGGGTACCGGGCCGCCACGGTGCGGGAGATCACCGAGGCGGCCGGGGCCAACGTGGCCGCGGTGAACTACCATTTCGGGGGGAAGCACGACCTGTACCTGGAGCTGTTCCGCGACCGGATCGAGAGCATGGCCGCGATCCGGCAGGCGGCCCGGGCCCAGGCCTGGGGCGGGGACCCGGTCGAGGACCTCCGGAGGGTCACGGCCGCGTTCGTGCGATCATGGTTCGGCCTGATGCTCGGGGAGAAACGGGAAGGCGGCGGGGGTCGGTTCCCCACGCTGGTGATGCGCGAGATCGGAGACCCCGGGCCGGCCTATCCGGTCCTGCTCGATCGGCTGATCCGGCCGACCCACGAGATGTTCCAGGGGCTGATCCTCCGGGCCCGCCCCGACCTGGGGCCCGACCGGGCCACCCTGTGCGCGGCCAGCCTGGTGGGCCAGGTGATCCACTTCGTCCGGGCCCGGCGGGTGCTGGAGACCCTGCTGGGCCGGGAGTGCGACCCGGCCATGGCGGAGCGGATCTGCGAGCACGTGGTGTCGTTCACCCTGGGCGGGGTGGGGGTGGCGCCGTGAGCCCGACGGCGCTGGCGATCGTCGTGCTGCTGGGAGCGGCCGGGTGCGCCGACCCGGCCCGCGTCCGTCCGCCCGAGCCGCCGGTGGCCCTGGCCGAGCAGAGCTTCGGCGACCTGCCGGCCCAGGCCGGGGCGCGGGTGCTCGCAGCCCGGTGGTGGCGCGCCTTCGGCGGCCCCGAGCTGGACCGGCTCGTGGAGCGGGCGGTCCGCGGCAACCTGGACCTGCGGCGCATGGCCGCCCGGGTGGCCGAGGCCCGGGCCGCGGCGGCCCGGGCCGGCGCGGCCCGGCTGCCTGCGGTGACCGCCTCGGCCTCGGCCCAGCGCAGCCGCTCGGCCGGAGAGGTGTGGTTCGGCGACCGGATCAACGACCGCTACGGCGTGGACCTGGGCGTGAGCTACGAGGTGGATCTCTGGGGCCGGATCGCAAACCTCCAGGAGGCGGCCCGCCAGGACCTGGCCGCGGCCCGGGAGGACGCGGTGCGGGCCTACCACCTGATGGTGGCCGAGGTGGTGCGGGCCTGGCTGGACCTGGGCTCGGCCCTGGAGCAGGCCGGGGTGGCCCGGCGGGTGCTGGAGGCCGACCGGCAGCGGCAGAAGGTGGCCGAGATCCGGTTCCGGCGGGGGCTGGCGCCGGCTCCCGACGTGCACCAGGCCCAGCAGCGGGTGGCCCAGGCCCGGGCCCGGGTGGCCGCCCTGGAGCAGCAGGCCGAGCTCGCCCGGCACCGGCTCCGGGTGCTGCTGGGGGAGTACCCCGGTGGTTGGGACGACCTCGAGCCCAGGCTGCCGGGGGTTCCCGACCCGGTTCCGGCGGGGCTGCCCTCGGACCTGCTGTGGCGCCGGCCCGACCTGCGGGCGGCGGAGCGCCGGTACCTGGGCGCCCGGCTGCGGGCGGTCGCGGCCGACGCGGACCGGTTCCCCCGCCTTGCCCTGACCGCCTCCGGGGGCCGCACCAGCGCCGTGCTGCGGGACCTGACGCTGGGCACGAACACGTTCTGGAACCTGATCGGCAATCTGACTCAGCCGCTCTTCGATGCCGGGCTGCGCAAGGCGAACCTGGCCGAGGCCGAGGCCCGGGCCGAGCAGGCCCGGCTGGCCTGGGGCCAGGCGGTGCTCACGGCCCTGCGGGAGGTAGAGGACGCGTTGACCGTGGAGCAGGCCCAGCGCCGCCGCCTCGCGGCCCTGGAGGAGAGCCTGACCCACGCCCGACTGGCCGTGGGCACCGCCGAGATCCGGTACCGCCGGGGGCTGGAGGAGATCACCCGCACCCTGGTGGCCCGGGACACCCTGCTGGCGGCCGAGCTGGGGGTGGTGGAGGCCCGGCACGCCCTGCTCACCGCGAGGGTGTCCCTGTACCTGGCCCTGGGCGGCGATTGGGGCCACGAGGACGACGTGGCCGGCGGAGGCGGCTGACCCCTGATCCCCATGCCCCCCGACTCCGAAGTCGAGACGAGCTTTCGACCAACGACCGTCGACCGAAGTGACTGGGAAGTCAGGAAGCTAGGAGGCGTCCCAACGTCCTAACGTCCCAACGTCCCAGCGATTCAACAACTCACACGAGGTTTTGATGGATAACCATCGGAAACGCCGACGGATCGTAGTCCTATCCATGAAGATCCTGTTGCCCCTGGCGGCCCTGGCCGCGGGGGTGGCGGGGTTCAAGGCGCTGGTGGAGACCCGCAAGCCCCCGGCACGGCAGGAGCGGGTGAGGCAGGGTCCCCTGGTGCGGGTCTGGAAGGCCCAGCCCGAGGACGTGCGGGTGGAGGTGACGGCCCACGGCACCGTGCGGCCCGCGGCGGAGATCGACCTGGTGCCCCAGGTGGCCGGCGAGGTGATGGAGGTCTCCCCCAACCTGGTGACCGGCGGGTTCGTGGCCGAGGGCGAGGTGCTGGTGCGGATCGACCGGGCCGACTACGAGCTCCAGCTCCGGGCGGCCCGGGCCGAGGTGGAGCGGGCCACCTACCAGCTGGAGCGGATCCGGGCCGAGGCCGAGTCGGCCCGGGAGGAGTGGCGGCAGGTGTACGGCGAGGACCCGCCCCCGGACGACGACAGCCTGCTGTTCCGGGGGCCCCAGCTCCGCCAGGCCCGGGCCGAGCTGGAGGCGGCCCGGGCCCGGGTGGCCACGGCCGAGCTGGCCCTGGCGCGCACGGTGCTGCGGGCCCCGTTTGCGGCGCGGGTGCGCTCCGAGGCCGTGGACCTCGGCCAGTACGTGAGCCCGGGCAAGGCCGTGGCCCGGCTGTACGCCACCGACGCGGTGGAGGTGGTGTTCCCCGTGGCTACCGAGGACCTGGGCTGGATCGGTCGGCCCGACCCGAAGACCGGGCCCCTGGCCCGGCTGGAGGGGACCTTCGGCCGGCCGGGCCGGTGGCAGGGCCGGGTGGTGCGCACCGAGGCGGTGGTGGACGAGGCGTCCCGCACCGTGGGGCTGGTGGTCCGGGTGCCGGACCCGTTCCGGCCCGGCCGGGTGCCGCTTCCGGTGGGGCTGTTCGTGACCGGCCGGATCCGGGGCCGGGTCCTGCGGGGGGTGTTCCCCCTGCCGCGGGAGGCCCTGCGGGAGGGGGGCGTGGTGTGGGTGGTGGACGACGCCGGGCGGTTGCGGTTCCGGCCGGTGGAGGTGGCGCGCGTGGAGGGGGACCGGGTCCTGGTGTCCCGGGGCCTGTCGGCCGGGGACCGGGTGGTGGTGACCCGGGTGGGCGCGGCCACCGAGGGCATGGCCGTGAGGGTGGCGGAGGACCGGCCGTGATCCGCGGGGTGAAGAAGGGCCCCATCGCCTGGTTCGTGGACAACCACGTGGCCGCGAACCTGCTGATGGTGTTCGTGCTCGCCGTGGGCGCGCTCACCCTGGGCACGATCCGGCAGGAGGTGTTCCCCGACATCGACCTGGACGTGATCTCGGTCACGGTGGCCTACCCGGGCGCGAGCCCCCAGGAGGTGGAGGAGGCCATCTGCACCCGGATCGAGGAGCGGGTGGCCTCGGTGGACGGGGTCAAGAGCGTGGCCTCCCGGGCGGCCGAGGGGGTGGGCACGGTGCTGCTGGAGCTGGAGCGGGGCGTGGACGCGGGCCGGGTGCTCCGGGACGTGGAGAGCGAGGTGGACCGGATCACCACCTTCCCGGACGACGCCGAGGAGCCCGTGGTCACCCGGTTGACCCGCCGCCGGCAGGTGGTGGACCTGGTGATCTACGGCGATGCCACCGAGCGCACCCTCAAGGTGCTGGCCGAGCGGGTCCGCGACGACCTCACGGCCCTGCCCGAGCTGTCCCAGGCGGAGGTGCTGGGCACCCGGGACTATGAGATCTCCATCGAGGTACCCGAGACCAACCTGCGCAAGTACGGCCTCACCCTGTCCCGGGTGGCCGACGCGGTGCGGCGCTCCAGCCTGGACCTGCCGGCCGGAACCCTGCGCACCCGGGGCGGAGAGATCCTGGTGCGGACCAAGGGCCAACGCTACACCGGCCGGGAGTTCGAGCGGGTGGTGGTACTGGCGCGGCCGGACGGCAGCCGGGTGCTCCTGGGCGACATCGCCACGGTGCGCGACGGGTTCGCCGAGGACGCCGAGCGGATCACCCGGTTCGACGGCAAGCCGGCCGTGCTCCTGGAGATCTACCGCACCGGGGCCCAGGACGCCATCGAGGTGGCCGAGGCGGTGCGGCGCTACGTCGCCGAGCACGCGGCCGACCTGCCCGAGGGCGTGCGACTGACCCTGTGGCGGGACCGCACCGACATCCTGAAGGCGCGACGGGACCTGCTGCTTCGCAACGCGCGGCTGGGCCTGGTGCTGGTGTTCGGAAGCCTCCTCCTGTTTCTGGCGCCCCGCCTGGCGTTCTGGGTGACCATGGGGATTCCCGTGGCGTTCCTGGGCGCCCTGGCCCTGCTGCCCCACCTGGACGTAACCATCAACATGATCTCCCTGTTCGCCTTCATCCTGGCCCTGGGCATCGTGGTGGACGACGCCATCGTGGTGGGGGAGGGGGTGTACCAGTACCTGGAGCAGGGCAAGCCCGGGCCGGTGGCAGCCGTGCTGGGGGCCCGGGAGATGGCCGCGCCGGTCACCTTCTCGGTGCTCACCACGATCGCGGCGTTCGTGCCGTTGCTGTTCGTGGAGGGCACCATGGGCAAGTTCATGCGGGTGATCCCCATCGTGGTGATCGCCGCGTTCGCCCTGTCGCTCCTCGAGGCTCTGTTCGTCCTGCCGGCTCACCTGGCCTCGGTGCCGCCGCCCACGGGCCGGGCCGGCCCCCTGGAGCGGTTCCGCCGGGTGTTCGGCCGTGGTCTCAGCTGGTTCGTTCGGGGGCCCTACGCCTGGGTGCTCGAGCGGGCCGTGGCCTGGCGCTACCTCACGGTGGCCGGGTTCACGGCCGTGTTCCTGGTGACCGTGGGGTGGGTGGCGGGCGGCCGGATCCAGTTCGTGTTTTTTCCCAAGGTGGAGTCGGACCGGGTCACCGCCAGCCTGGTCATGCCCGAGGGCACCTCCCTGGCCGAGACCGCGGCCGCCGTGGCCCGGATCGAGGCCGCGGCTCGGCAGATCCAGCAGGAGATGTCGGACGGCGGCCGGCCCCTGGTGACCCACGTGTACACCCTGGTGGGCCAGTCGGCCGGCGGGGCCGGGCCCCAGGCCGGTGGGGCCGGCGGGTCCCATCTGGCGGCGGTGCGGCTCCAGCTCCTGCCGTCCGAGGAGCGATCGGTGCCGTCCTCCCGGGTGGCGGCCCGGTGGCGGGAGCTGGTGGGGCCGGTGGCCGGGGCCGAGTCCCTCACCTTCGTCTCGAGCCTGTTCTCCGCGGGCGAGCCCATCGTGGTGCGGCTGGCCGGGGACCGGTTCGACACCCTGGAGGCGGCCGCGGCCCGGGTCAAGGAGGCCTTGGCCACGTACCCGGGTGTCACCGACATCCGGGACTCGTTTCAGGAGGGCAAGCTGGAGATGCGGCTGCGGCTCAAACCCGCCGCGCGGGGGTTGGGGCTCACCCTGAGCGACCTGGCCCGCCAGGTGCGCGCGGCCCTGTACGGCGAGGAGGCCCTGCGGGTGCAGAGGGGCCGGGACGAGGTCAAGGTGATGGTGCGCTACCCCGAGGCCCAGCGCCGCAGCCTGGGGGACGTGGAGGCCATGTGGGTGCGCACGCCCCAGGGGGCAGAGGTGCCGTTCTCCGAGGTGGCCGAGGTGGTGCTGACCCGCGGCTACGCCACCATCTCCCGCGAGGACCGCAAGCGGGTGGTGGACGTGACCGCCGACGTGGACGAGGACGTGGCCAACGCCCGGGAGGTGCTCGCCGACCTGGCCGCGCAGCACCTGCCCGGCATCCTTTCGGACTTTCCCGGGCTGTCCTACACGTTCGAGGGCCAGGAGAAGGGGCGAAGAGAGTCCTTGGAGAGCCTCGGCCGGGGGTTTGCCGTGGCCCTGCTGGCCATCTTCACCCTGCTGGCCATCCCGTTCCGGTCGTACGTGCAGCCCCTGATCGTGATGACCGCAATCCCGTTCGGCGTGGTGGGCGCGATCTGGGGCCACGTGCTCTTGGGGCTGCCCCTGACGATTCTGTCCCTGTTCGGGGTGGTGGCCGTGTCCGGGGTGGTGGTGAACGACGCCCTGGTGCTGATTGACCTCGCCAACCGCAGCCGCCGCGCGGGCGCTCCGGCCGCCCGGGCCGCGGTGGAGGCCGGGGTCCGGCGGTTCCGGCCGGTGCTCTTGACCACCCTGACCACCTTCTTCGGTCTGATCCCCATGATCGTGGAGAAGAGCATGCAGGCCCAGTTCCTGATCCCCATGGCCGTGAGCCTGGCGTTCGGCGTGGCGGTCTCGACCACGGTCACCCTGCTGCTGGTGCCCTCGCTGTACCTGGTGGTGGAGGACCTGGTGGGCCTGGTCCGGGCCGCGACCGGGAGCCGGCTGGCTGCCCGGCTGCCCAGCCGCCTAGCGGGCCAAGACGACAGATCCACCGGATTGACACCTTTTGGTCCGGGCGGGTAAGGTACCGCCCCCATGGGCCCGGTGGCCCCCCGGCGCCCCCCCCGGCCCCCAGGGCGCGGGGCGCGGGCTGGGGGATGAAAGAGGTATTCAGCCTCCCAGCCTCCCAGCCTTCCTGGGGGCCGAAGGCCCGACAGCCTTCCTTAAGGAGGCCCCGTGCGCGCCGTCGCCGTCGTCCCTGCCCGGTACGGTTCCTCCCGGTTTCCCGGCAAGCCCCTGGTCCCCCTGCTCGAGAAGCCCCTGATCGCCTGGGTGGTGGAGCGGGCCGGGGCGTGCCCCGCGTTCGCCGAGGTGGTCGTGGCCACCGACCACCCGGGCATTGCCGAGGCGGCTCGGGTAGCCGGGGCGCGGGCCGTGATGACCTCGTCGGCCTGCCGCTCGGGCACGGACCGGGTGGCCGAGGCGGCCCGGTCCGTGGACGCGGACGTGGTCGTGAACGTGCAGGGCGACGAGCCCCTGGTGGACCCGGACGACCTGGCCGGGTTGGCGGCTGCCATGGCCGGCGAGGATCCGCCGGCCATGGCCACGTTGGCCCGGCCGCTCGCCGACACGGCCGAGTGGCTGCGGCCCGACGTGGTCAAGGTGGTGTGTGACGGGCGGGGGAACGCCCTGTACTTCTCGCGGGCCCCGATCCCGTACTTTCGGGATGAGGCCGAGGCCTCGGCCGGGCCTCGGCTGCCGGACCGGCCCCCGGTCCGGGCTCGGAAGCACCTGGGAGTGTATGCATTCCGGCGCGAGGCCCTGTTCGCGTTCACGGCCCTGCCCGAGGGCCGGCTGGAGCGGGCCGAGCGCCTGGAGCAGCTTCGGGCCTTGGAGGCAGGCTGGCGGATCCGGGTGGTAGTCGCCCGGTCCGACTCGGTGGGGGTGGACCGGCCCGAGGACGTGGCCCGGGTGGAGGAGATGTTGAGGGGAGGACGTTGAGACGGATGGGGCCGTAAATCGTGAATCGTAAATCGTGAATGGTTGGTCGTTGGTCGTTCGTGGTTGGCCGGGGCACGCGCCGTCACTCGTCACGGGTCACCTGTCACGGCATTTTGCTTCCCAGCCTCCTAGCTTTCTAGCCTCCTAGCCTTCCCGCTTTCCAGCCTACTCAGGAGCATCGGATGCGCACCAAGTTCATCTTCGTCACGGGCGGGGTTCTGTCGAGCCTGGGCAAGGGGATCGCCTCGGCGAGCCTGGGGGCCCTTCTGGAGGCCCGGGGGCTCACGATCACCCTGGTCAAGATGGACCCCTACATCAACGTGGACCCGGGCACCATGAACCCGTTCCAGCACGGCGAGGTGTTCGTCACGGACGACGGGGCCGAGACCGACCTGGACCTGGGCCACTACGAGCGGTTCACCCGTGCGCGGCTGAGCGTCCGCAACAACTTCACCACGGGCCAGGTCTACGACACGGTCATCGGCAAGGAGCGCCGGGGCGACTACCTGGGCGGCACGGTGCAGGTGATCCCCCACATCACCGACGAGATCAAGCAGCGCATCCGCGACGCGGCCCAGGGCGCGGACATCGCCATCGTGGAGGTGGGGGGCACGGTGGGCGACATCGAGAGCCTGCCGTTCCTCGAGGCGATCCGGCAGTTCCGGGCCGAGGCGGGCAGCCGAAACGTGATCTACGTGCACCTGACCCTGGTGCCTTACATCGCGGCCGCCGGCGAGCTCAAGACCAAGCCCACCCAGCACAGCGTCAACGAGCTCAGGCGTATCGGTATCCAGCCCGAGGTGCTGATCTGCCGCACGGACCGGCTGCTGCCGGCCGAGCTCAAGAACAAGATCGCCCTGTTCTGCAACGTGGACCGGGACGCGGTGATCACGGCCAAGGACGTGGAGAACATCTACGAGGTGCCCCTGAACTTCCACGAGGAGGGCCTCGACGACAAGGTGGTGGAGCTGCTGAACATCTGGACCGGCCGGCCCAAGCTCGACGGCTGGCAGCGCATCGTGGAGACCCTTCGGTTCCCCAAGGACCACGTGAGGATCGCCATCGTGGGCAAGTACGTGGACCTGAAGGAGAGCTACAAGAGCCTGTCCGAGGCCCTGGTGCACGGCGGGCTCGGCAACGAGTGCCGGGTGGAGCTGGAGTACGTGGACTCCGAGGCCATCGAGACCGACGGCATCCCCGAGGTGCTCGGCCAGGTGGACGGCATTCTGGTGCCGGGCGGGTTCGGCCAGCGGGGCACCGAGGGCAAGATCGCGGCCATCCGGTACGCCCGCGAGAACGGGATCCCGTTCTTCGGCATCTGCCTGGGTATGCAGCTGGCCGTGGTGGAGTTCGCCCGCGACCGCTGCGGCATTGCCGGGGCCGGCTCCTCGGAGCTCGACGAGGTCTGCACCGACCCGGTGATCGACCTGATGCCCGACCAGCGGGGCGTGGTGGAGAAGGGGGGCACCATGCGGCTGGGGGCCTACCCCTGCCGCCTGCAGGAGGGCACCCGGTCCTTCGCGGCCTACGGGGTCAAGGAGATCAGCGAGCGGCACCGCCACCGGTACGAGGTGAACAACGCCTACCGCGACACCCTCCAGGAGCACGGCATGGTGCTCTCGGGTCTGTCGCCGGACGGACGGCTCGTGGAGATGGTGGAGCTGCCCGACCACCCCTGGTTCGTGGGGTGCCAGTTCCATCCGGAGTTCAAGTCCCGGCCCATGGACCCCCACCCCCTGTTCCGGGAGTTCGTGCGGGCCGCGCTGGAGTTCAAGCACGGCCGGAGGGGCGAGGCGTGACCCACGAGGTGCGAATCGGCCCGGTCCGGGTGGGGGGCGGGGCGCCCCTGGCCCTGATCGCGGGCCCGTGTGTGATCGAGTCCGAGGACCTGGCCCTGTCGGTGGCCGAGCACCTGGCCCGGCTGGCCGACCGGCTGGGCGTGCCCGTGGTGTTCAAGAGCTCCTACGACAAGGCCAACCGCACGAGCCTGGAGTCGTTCCGGGGACCGGGCCTGGACGAAGGCCTGCGGATCCTCGAGCGGGTCCGCGCCGAGACCGGCCTGCCGGTGCTGTCGGACGTGCACGCCCCGGCCGAGGCCCGGGCCGCCGGGGAGGCGCTGGACTGCCTGCAGATCCCGGCGTTCCTGTGCCGCCAGACCGATCTCCTTCTGGCGGCGGGCGCCACCGGCCGGCCCGTGAACATCAAGAAGGGCCAGTTCCTGGCCCCCGAGGACATGACCCCGGCCGCTGAGAAGGCCCTGTCGGCCGGGGCCGGCGGGGTGCTCCTGACGGAGCGGGGCACCTCGTTCGGGTACCGGTACCTGGTGGTGGATTTCCAGGGGCTGGGGCGGATGCGGGCCATCGGGTGGCCGGTGGTGTTCGACGCCACCCACAGCGTGCAGCAGCCCGGCGCCCTGGGCGGGTGCTCGGGGGGCGACCGGGCGGCCGTGCCCGCCCTGGCCCGGGCGGCCGCGGCCGTGGGGGTGGACGCCCTGTTCCTGGAGGTCCACCCCGACCCGGACCATGCCCTGTGCGACGGGCCCAACTCGGTGGCCCTGGCGGACCTGGAGGCCCTGGTGGACACGGTGCTGGCCCTGGACCGGGTGCGAAGGGGAGGGACGCCGTGAGCCTGCTGCCCACCGCCCGCAGGGTTCTGGAGATCGAGGCCGGCGCGATCGCCCGGCTGGCCCGGGACCTTGGGAACGAGTTCGATGCGGCCGTGGACCTGCTCGAGGGGTGCCGGGGCAAGGTGGTCCTGACCGGCATGGGCAAGAGCGGCATCGTCTGCCGCAAGATCGCGGCCACGCTGGCCTCCACGGGCACGCCGGCGTTCTTCCTGCATCCGGCCGAGGGGGTGCACGGCGACCTGGGCATCCTGGCCCGGGGCGACGTGGTGGTGGCCGTGTCCAACTCGGGCGAGACCGAGGAGCTGGTGGAGATCCTCCCGGTGATCCGGCGCCTGGAGCTGGGGCTGGTGGCCATCACCGGCAACCGTCGATCCACCCTGGCCCGGCGGGCCGACGTGGTGCTCCACGTGCCGGTGGAGGAGGAGGCCTGCCCCCTGAACCTGGCGCCCATGGCCTCCACCACGGCCACCCTGGCCCTGGGCGACGCCCTGGCCGCGGCCCTGATGGAGCGAAAGGGATTCACGGCCGAGGACTTCGCCCGGTTCCATCCGGCCGGATCCCTGGGAAGGCAGCTGGTTCTGCAGGTGGACGACCTGATGCACGACGGCGAGGCCGTGCCCCGGGTGGCCGCGGCCGCGGCCATGCCCGAGGTGCTCCTGGAGATGACCTCGAAGCGCCTGGGCCTGGCCGGGGTGTTCGACCCGGAGGGGCGGCTGGTGGGGGTGATCACCGACGGCGACCTGCGCCGGGGCCTGGAGCAGGGCCCCGAGTTCCTGGAGAAGCGGGCCGGGGAGGTGATGACCCCCGACCCCAAGCGGGTGGCCCGGGGAACCCTGGCCGTGGAGGCCTTGCGCACCATGGAGCGGTTCGCGATCACGGCCCTGTTCGTCACGGAGCCGGACGACCCCGATCGGGTGTGCGGGGTGGTGCACATCCACGACCTGGTGAAGGCAGGGCTGCGATGACGCTGACGGAACGGCTGGCCCGGGTGGAGCTGCTGCTCCTCGACGTGGACGGGGTGCTCACCGACGGCCGGGTGGTGATCGACGACCAGGGGGTGGAGACCAAGGCCTTCGATGTGACCGACGGCCACGGGCTGAAGCTGCTACAGCGGGCCGGGGTCGAGGTGGGATTCGTGACCGGCCGCCGCAGCCGGGTGGTGGAGCACCGGGCCCGGGATCTGGGCGTGACCGAGGTGCACCAGCGGGTGCGCAACAAACTCGAGGTGGTCCGCGAGATCCTGGGCCGCCGGTGCCTCGCGCCCGACCGGGTGGCCTACGTGGGCGACGACCTGGTGGACCTTCCGGTGATCACCCAGGTGGGGGTGGGGATCACCGTGGCCGACGCGCCGGAGTACGTGCGGGAGCGGGCCCTCTGGGTGACCTCGCGGCCGGGCGGCCGGGGGGCGGTGCGGGAGGTGTGCGAGGCCATCCTGCGGGCCCGGGGCGCCTGGGCCGAGGTCACCCGCAAGTACTTCCACCCCGAGCCCCTGGTGCCGTGAAGGCCGGCTGGGTCGCGGCCGCGCTCGTGGTGGGGGCGGTGGCGGGCTGGGTGCTCCTACAGCGGCCGGCCGCTCCGCCGCCCGAGCCCGCGAGGGAGCCGCGCACCGTGTCCGAGGGGGAGGGGATCGAGGTGGTCGGGCAGGAGCCCGGCGGCCGGGTGTGGAGGCTCCGGGCCGACCGGGCCCGGGGTGTGGAGGAGGAGGCCTCGGGCGAGCTCATGGGGGTGACCGCCGAGATCCGGGATCCGGGCCAGGACCCGGTGCGGATCGAGAGCGGCCGGGCCCGGGTCGAGGGGGGCCGGACCGTGACCTTCGCCGGGGGGGTGGTGATCCGGTGGGCGGGCCACGAGGTGCGGGGCGCCTCGGCCCGGTACGAGAGGGACCGCGGCCGAGTCGTGTCGCCCGGCCGGGTGGTGTGGAGGGGGCCGGGGCTCCGGGTGGAGGGGAAGGGGCTCATCGTGGAACTGGAACCCCGGGTGGCGCGCCTCTCCGGAGGGGTGAGGGCCTGGGTGGGAGGACGGCGACCGTGACCCTTCGTTTGGCGATGACCTTGGTTCTTGCGGTGCTGCTGGCCGTGGGGGCTCGAGGGGCGGAGGCGCCCTTGGGGACCTGGGCCCAAGGCAAGGAGCCCCTTCAGGTGGACGCCCAGTCCTTGGAGGTGCGCGGCGAGGAGGCCCGGGTGGTGTTCTCGGGCCAGGTTCGGGCCCGCCAGGGCGATCTGACCCTGGAGGCGGATCGCCTGGAGGTGACCTTGGACCCGAAGACCCGGGAGCTGCGAAGCGCCTTCGCTCAGGGCAACGTACGGATCCGGCGGGGGGACGTGCTGGCCACGGGCCGGACGGCCCGGTATGACGCGACCCGGGGCGTGGTGGTGCTGGAGGGCAACCCCAAAGTGTGGCGGGGCAAGAACCTGGTGGCGGGTGACCGGATTACGTTGTTTCTCGCCCAGGACCGATCCGTGGTGGAAGGGGCCCGGGCGGTGATCTACCCCCAGGAGGAGGAGCGTTGACCGGCCCCCATCGCCTGGAGGCCCGGGGCCTCGTGAAGCGCTACCGGGGACACGAGGTGGTTCGGGGGATCCAGCTCGCGGTCGAACGGGGCGAGGTGGTGGGGCTGCTAGGCCCCAACGGCGCGGGCAAGACCACCACGTTCTACATGATGGTGGGGCTGGTGCGGCCGGACGAGGGGTCGGTTTGGTTGGACGACCGGGAGATCACCCCGCTTCCCATGTACCGTCGGGCCCGGCTCGGTGTGGGCTACCTGCCCCAGGAGGCCAGTGTGTTTCGCGGCCTCACGGTGCGCGACAATGTGTTCGGGGTGCTCGAAGCCCGGGGGGTACCCCGGGCAGAGGCCGGAGAGCGCACCGAGGCGGTTCTCGAAGCCCTGTCGATCCGTCACCTGGAGGGGCGCAAGGCCCATCTCCTATCGGGGGGGGAGCGCCGCAGGGTGGAGATCGCCCGGGCCCTGGTCACAGACCCCGCGTTCATGCTGCTGGACGAGCCGTTTGCCGGCATCGACCCCATCGCCATCGCCGAGATCCGGGACCGGATATTGCAATTGAAAGCCTGGGGCATCGGTGTCATACTCACGGACCACAACGTCCGCGAAACCCTGGGCGTGTGCGACCGGGCGTACGTGGTGAGCCGCGGAGAGCTCTTGGTGCACGGGACGCCCGATGAGGTGGCCCGGGACCCCCGGGCCCGATCGGTTTATTTGGGGGCGGATTTCGAGCTGAGGGCCGGGGGCCGACGCCCGGAGGAGCCGCGGGTGGACAGCGAGTAAGCCGGACGCGTCCCGGTGTGACCCGCAGGATCTCTCTTTAGGAAACGCCCTGGCCTCGCCGCCCAGCCCATCCGTGCAAGAAGGTGACATGGCCCTCGAGTTACGGCAGAACCTGAATCAGCAGTTGCGTCTGACCCAGGAGCTGGTGATGACCCCCCAGCTCCAGCAGGCGATCAAGCTCCTTCAGCTCTCCCGGCTCGAGCTGCTGGAGCGGGTCCGCGAGGAGATCGAGGAAAACCCGCTGCTGGAGGAGGTCCGGGAGGACGGAGCCTCGGAGGAGACGGCCCAGCCCGAGCCCGAGGCCTCCGGGCCGGGCCGGGCGGACGGTGTGGGCGAAGTCGAGCCTGAGGAGCCGGCCCCTACGGAGCCGGAGATCGACTGGGAGCAGTTCATCGCCCACTACGACGTCAGCCCCACCCCGGACGCCCCCATCGACATCCCCGAAGAACGGCCGTCCTATGAGAACTACCTCACCCCTGAGACCACCTTGCAGGATCACCTGCTGTGGCAGCTACGCCTGAGCCCCATCGAGCGCGACGACCGCACCGTGGCCGAGCTGATCATCGGCAACGTGGACGAAGACGGGTACCTGAGGGCCACGGCGGAGGAGATCGCCCAGGTCGCGGACACCACCCCCGAGCATGTGGAGAGAGTCCTGGCGGCGGTCCAGGAGTTCGATCCCCTGGGGGTGGCCTCCCGCAGCCTGGAGGAGTGCCTGCTGCGGCAGGTCCGGGAGCTCGACCTGGACCCTCTGGTGGAGCGGGTGATCCGCGAGGGGATGAGGGAGCTCGAGAACAAGAACTACAAGAGGCTGGCCACCCGGCTGGGGGTCGAGTTCGACGATGTGGTGGACGCGGCCCGACAGATCTCCCAGCTCGAGCCCCGGCCCGGTCGGAACTTCGCCTCCACCGGGGTGGACTACGTGGTGCCGGACGTGTACGTGGTGAAGGAGGGCGACGAGTACGTGGTGCGCCTCAACGACGAGGGGGTGCCTCGGCTTCGGATCTCCAGGTACTACCAACGGCTGCTCAAGGACGACCGGCCGGAGAGCCAGGAGGCGCGGGGATACATCCAGGAGCGGATGCAGGCCGCCGTGTGGCTGATCAAAAGCATCCACCAGCGCCAGCAAACCCTATACAAGGTGGCGTCGTCCATCGTGAAGTTTCAGAGGGAGTTCCTGGAGAAGGGGGTGAACCACCTGAGGCCCTTGATCCTTCGGGACGTGGCCGACGACATCGGCATGCACGAGTCCACCGTGAGCCGGATCACCACCCACAAGTACATGCACACCCCCCAGGGAACCTTCGAGCTGAAGTTCTTCTTCTCGAGCGGCATCCAGAGCAGCGACGGCGAGGACCTGGCCAGCCGCAGCGTGAAGGCGAGGATTCGAGAGCTGATTGGCAAGGAGGACCCTCAGAAGCCTTTGAGCGACCTGGAGATCGCGCGGCAGCTGGCCCAGCGGTGGGGCTTGAAGATCGCCCGTCGGACGGTCAGCAAGTACCGGGAGAGCATGGGCATCCTGCCGTCGTCGTCGAGAAAGAGGTACTTCTGAGCCGCGGGCGGCCCTACCGGCCGAAATTGACACCTCCGAGGGCCTTTGTTAGGCTCCCGCGCTTGCCTTTCGAGACCCCTGTAGGAGGATCCGAATGAACCTAAATATCACGTTTCGCCACGCGGAACCGTCCGACGCCCTGAAGCAGTACGCCGCCGAAAAGATCCAGCGGCTTCACAAGTACTTTGACGGCATCGTGGACGGCCACATCGTTCTCACGGCCGAGAAGATCCGACACCTGGCCGAGGTGACGATCCACGCCAACGGTACCCGTATCCATGCCAAGGAGGAGAGCACCGACTTCTACAGCGCCGTGGACAACGTGGTGGACAAGGTGGAGCGGCAGCTCAAGCGGTACAAAGAGAAGATCAAGAGGCACAAGCCGATCCGCGCCCGCGAGGCCCGGGCCATTCAGGAACGGGTGCTCGCGTTTGTTCCGGCCGAGGGCGGGGAGGCGGGGGAGGAGCCGACCAGTCCGAGGGTGATCCAGACCGAGCACTATACCAGCCAGCCCTTGAGCGTGGAGGATGCGGTCATGGAGATGGACCTCACGGACCGTTCGTTCCTCGTGTTCATGGACGAGGACGGCCACGTCAAGGTGCTGTATCGACGAGACGACGGCAATTACGGGCTGATTGAGCCGGCCTGACCCGGGCCGGAGACGGGTGGACACGGGGGCCAGTCGGGAGGCGGTTCGAATGAATTTGCTCGAATTTCTGCCCAGGGAGCGCATTCTCCCCCACCTCAAGGCCCGGGACAAGGAGGGCGTTCTGGCCGAGCTGGTGGAGGTGCTGGTAGCGGAGCACAAGGTGCGCGACGGGCGCCAGGCCGTCCAGGTGCTGCTGGACCGGGAGAGGCTAGGCAGCACCGGGATCGGCGAGGGCATCGCCATCCCGCACGGCAAGCTCCGGGACCTGGACGAGCTGGTTGCGGTGTTCGGCCGCAGCCCCGAGGGGGTGGAGTTCGACAGCATGGACGGGGCCCCGGTTCACCTGTTCTTCCTGCTGATGGCCCCGGAGAACTCGGCCAGCACCCACCTGAAGGCTCTCGCCCGCATCTCCCGGCTCCTCAAGGACCGGTCCTTCCGTGAGGAACTCCTCCAGGCAGGCTCCCAGGAGGAGCTCTACGAGATCATCGCCCGTGAGGACGAGAAGTACTGAGGGGGCCCAACCCTCCCTCACGGTGTCCGACCTCCTGGCCGACGCCGCGGGCTACCGGCTCGACCTGGAGCTTCTGGCCGGGGCCGGAGGCGTGGAACGGGAGATCCGTGTGCCCCGGATCCAAAAACCGGGCCTGGCCCTCGCCGGATACGTGGACCAGATCCGGTCCCACCGCGTGCAGATCCTCGGAGCGACCGAGCTGGCGTACCTGGCCACACTCGACCCGGCCACCGCCCAGGCCAACGTGGCCCGGGTGTTCGAGGCGGGTGCGGCGTGCTTCGTGGTCACCAAGGGCCTGGAGCCCCCGGACTACGTGGCCGGCCATGCCGATCGGACCCACACCCCCTTGCTCCGCACCACGCTGCGCAGCTCGGTGTTCATCGACCGGATCGATCGGTTTCTGGCCGACCGGCTGGCGCCCCGCATCCGTATCCATGGGGTCCTGATCGACGTCATGGAGGTGGGGATCCTGCTCAGGGGGGAGAGCGGCATCGGCAAGAGCGAGTGTGCCCTGGACCTGATCCGGAGGGGCCACCGGCTGGTGGCGGACGACGTGGTGGAGATCCGCCGGTACGCCCCCTTCCGGCTGGTGGGAACCGGCCTCGATCTGATCCGGTACCATATCGAGATCCGGGGGATCGGCATCCTGGACATCCGTGAGTTGTTTGGCATCACCTCGGTGCGGGACGAGAAGGAGGTGGAGCTGGCGGTGGAGCTCGTGCCGTGGCGCGAGGGCGAGGTCTACGAGCGGCTCGGCCTGGAGGAGCGGACCCAGCCGATCCTGGGGGTGGAGGTGCCGTACCTGCGGATTCCGGTGGCTCCCGGCCGGAGCATCGCTTCAGTGGTGGAGGTGGCCGCCCGGAACCACCTGCTCCGGCGGATGGGGCACCACTCGGCGATCCGGTTGGCCGAACGCCTGGACGCGGCTCTTCGGGAGGAGCCGTGAACCGGGTCCGCCTGGTCGTGGTCACGGGGCTGTCGGGATCCGGCAAGTCCTCGGCCCTCCGGGCCCTGGAGGACCTGGGGTTTTTCTGTGTGGACAACCTGCCTGCACGGCTTCTGGTGCGGTTCCTGGAACTGAGCGTGCTGGCCGGAGGTGAGATCCACAAGGTGGCCGTGGGCATGGACCTGCGGGAGCCCCACTTCTTGGAGGACTACCGTCAGGCGTTCCAGGAGGTCGAGCGCCTGGGGATCCGCACCGAGGTGCTCTACCTGGAGGCGTCCGACGAGGTGTTGGTGCGCCGGTTCAGCGAGACCCGGCGGCGCCATCCCCTGGCCCGGGACGGCTCGCTGGTCGAAGGCATCGTCCGGGAGCGTCGCCTGTTCGAGGAGATCAAGGGGGCGGCCGACCGGGTGATCGACACCTCGGCTATGAACGTGCACGATTTGAAACGGGCGGTGTGGAGCTACTTCCGGGCCGGGCCGGAGGACCGCACCCTTCAGGTGAACCTCCTGAGCTTCGGGTACCGGTACGGCATCCCCCACGAGGCGGACATCTTGCTGGACGTACGGTTCCTGCCAAACCCTTACTTCGTTCCCGCCTTGAAAGGCCGCACGGGCCGGGAGGCGGCCGTGCAGGATCACGTGCTCTCCTCGGAGCAGGCCCAGGAGTTTCTCCGGCGGTTCCTGGACCTTCTGGGATTCCTGGTGCCCCTGTACGAGCAGGAGGGAAAGACCTCGTTAACCGTGGCCATCGGCTGCACGGGGGGCAAGCACCGTTCGGTGAGCCTGGTGGAGGAGATCGGCCGACGGCTCCAGGCGAAGGGGCGGGCCGTGCGGGTCCTCCACCGAGACGTGGAGCGTTGAGGAGCTTCTAGAAACTAGAGACTAGAAACTAGAGACTAGAGACTGGAAACCGAGAGCCCTTCGCTCACGTGGTGAGTCCCCGGATAGGGGCCGCGTCCGGCGCTCCACCAGGCCCCATGGCCCCGAGCTTTGGCGCGGTTCGAGAGCCGCCTGGCTGCCTGGTGGGCCGAAAGCCTTATTAGACCGACGACCAACGACTAACGACCAACGACCGATGACACAGAGAAGATGATCGGGATCGTGGTGGTGGCCCATCAGGATCTGGCCGAGGCCCTCGTGCGGGCGGCAGAAGGGATCACAGGCCCTCTGCCCGGGGTGCATGCGGTGGCGTTGAGCTATCAGGACCCGGCCGACGTTGCTCGCCGACGGCTCGAGAAGGTCTTGCGTCGGGCGGACTCGGGGGACGGGGTGCTGGTGCTCACCGACATGTTCGGGGGGACCCCCACCAACCTGAGCCTCCCGTTCCTGGAGCCGGGCCGGGTGGAGGTGCTCACCGGCGTCAACCTGCCGGTGCTTCTGAAGGCCCACACGGCCCGGGCCGGCACCGACGTGGCCGGCCTGGCCCGCCAGCTTCGCGAGTACGGCCTACGCAGCTTCGTGCTGGCCAGCGAGCTGTGGAACGCGCGCCCCGGAGAGGGGGCGCGATGAGCGTGCTGCTCGCTCGGGTGGACAACCGCCTGGTGCACGGCCAGGTGCTCGAGGCCTGGGTGCCGTACCTGGAGGCCGATCTGATCGTGGTGGTGGGCGGTGAGGAGAGTCGGGACCCGTTTCGACGAAGCCTGTTTCAGGCGCTGAGCACCCCCCAGGTGAAGGTGGAGGTGGTGGCTCCGGAGGAGGCCCCGACCTTGGTGGAGCGGGAGGGGGCCCACCGGATCCTTCTGCTGTTTCCGGACGTGGACGCCGCCTGGAAGGCGTTCCGGGCGGGGCTTCGGTTCGAGCGGTTGAACCTGGGCAACGTGCACCCCCGACAGGGCGGGCACCGGGTCACCCGCACGGTATACCTGACCACCGAGGACGAGGAAGAGCTGCGGGATCTGCAGGCCCATGGGGTGCAGCTCGAGGCGCGGGCGCTCCCCACGGACGCGAGCCCCAAACCGGACACGCTCCTCGGCCCAGGAGGCTCCGGCCGGTGATCCAGGACTGGCTGCTCCTGACCCTGGTGGGGGGGGTGGCGTTTCTGGACCGCACGGCCGCGGTCCAGTCCATGGCGTCCCGGCCCTTGGTGACGGGGGCGGTGGCCGGGTGGATCCTGGGAAGGCCCGACGCGGGCTTGCTGGTGGGCGCTTTGTTGGAGCTTTTCTGGCTGTACGAGCTGCCAGTGGGCGCGGCCGTGCCGCCGGACGAGGCCGGGGCCGGCCTGGCAGCCGCGGTGGTGGCGGCCTCGCTGCCCGACGCCGCGGATCTGTGGGCCCGGTTGGGGGCCGGTGGGATGGCGGGCTTGGCGGCCGGCCACGTGGGGGGCCGGGTGGACGTGGCCGTACGACGGTGGAACCGGGACCTGGTGGGGCGGGCGCGAGCGGCTTTGGCGGCCGGGGAGGAGCCCGGGCTCGGGAGGCTGGTGCTCGTGGGCGGGGTCAGGTTCTGGGCGGCGGGGACGACACTGGGGCTGGCATTGGCAGGGGTGGGCCTGTGGCTGGGCCCCCGGGTCCCGGCGCCGGCGTTTCGGGGGCTGGGGCTCCTGGGTGTGACCCTGGTGGTGCTGGGGGCGTCGGTGTGCTTGGGGCGGCTGGCCAGCCGCAGGGCCAAGGGGTGTTTCCTGGCGGGGGCGATGGTCGGGGCCGGGGTGGGGAAAGGGGCCTGGCCGTGGCGAGGGTAGGCCGGGGAGATCTGGCCCGGTGCTACGTGCGCTCCCTGGCCCTGCAGGCCGCATGGAGCTTCGACGCTATGCAGTCCGTGGGATTCGCCTTCGTGCTGGAGCCTGCCCTTCGGCGGATCCACCACACCGGGGCCCCGTTGCGCCAGGCTTTCGAACGGCACTTGGAGTTCTTCAACACCCACCCGTTCCTGGCATCGGCCGTGATCGGCGCCGTGGTCCGGATGGAGGAGGAAGGGGCTCCTGCCGAGGAGATCCGGCGGTTCAAGAACGCTTTGATGGGCCCCTGCGGGGCGCTGGGCGACAGCTTTTTCTGGGCCGGAGCGAAGCCGGCCCTGGTGGCCGCGGCCGCGGCCCTGGCCTGGTTGGGGGCGGGATGGGCGCCCTGGGCGTTTGTGGCAGCGTTTGGCACCCTGGGGCTGGCCAGCCGGGCCGTGTGGCTGGTGCGGGGTTACCGACTGGGCCCGGCCGTGGCCGAGGCCCTGGCGCGGGTCGGGTTCTTGGGAAAGGCGCAGCGGCTCAAGGATGCCGCAGCTGCCCTGACCGGCCTGGTCCTGGCCGCGGCCGTGGGGCGGGCCCTGGGGGCGGAAGGGGCGGCGCGGTGGTTGTGGATCGGCGGGGCGGTCCTGGTGTCCATGGTTCTTGCCGAGGGGGTTCGCCGGGGCCTACGGCCGGAGTGGGCAGCCGTGGCCCTCGGGACCGCCTGCCTCGGGCTGGGGATGTGGTGGTGAGGGAGGACGACGTGGTGGAGCGGAGGTTCGAGATCGTCAACACCTTGGGCTTGCACGCCCGCGCGGCCGCGGCCCTGGTGCAGACCGCGCAGAAGTTCCGCTCGCACATCGAGGTGGAGAAGGACGGCACCGTGGTGAACGGTAAAAGCATCATGGGCCTCCTTATGCTGGCCGCCGCCCGGGGCAGCCACATTGTGGTTCGCGCCCAGGGTGACGACGCGGCCGAGGCCGTGGACGAACTGGGCGAGCTGATCCGCAACGGCTTCTGGGAAGGCGAGGGATCTGGGTGAAGATCATTCGGCAGAAGGCGCGGCTCCGGGGCATCGCGGTGAGCCCCGGCATTGTCATCGGGAAGGCCTATCTGGTGGACCGCCGCAAGGTCCACCCCCCCGAGAAGATCATCGATCCCTCCGAGGTGGAAGCGGAGGTGGCCCGGTTTCGTCGGGCCCTCGAGGAGACGAGGGCCCAGCTGCAGGAGATCAAGGCCCACTACGAGTCCGGTGGCCTGGGAGAGCACTCCTACCTGGTAGATGTGCACCTGCTGATGCTCCAGGACCGGATGATCGCGGGCGAGACCGAGCGGCGGATCCGCGAGAACCTGGAGAGCGCGGACTGGGCCCTGTGGCAGGTTCTCGAGGGTATCAAGTCGTCGTTCGAGGGCATGGACGACGAGTACTTCCGAGATCGCCGCACCGACCTGGAGCACTTGGGCGACCGGGTCCTCCGGACGCTCTCGGGCCGGCGGCACGAGCGGATCTCCGACATCCAGGGCGACGTGGTGGTGGTGGCCCACGACCTGTCCCCCATGGACACCGCCCAGATGGACGTGTCCCGGATCCGGGGGTTCGTGACGGATCTGGGCGGCCGCACGTCCCACACGGCGATCCTGGCTCGCAGCCTGAACATCCCCGCAGTGGTGGGGCTGGAGACCGTGACCGACGTCGCAAACGGCGGCGACACCATCGTGGTGGACGGGCTCACCGGCGATGTGGTCCTGAACCCCACGCCCGAGGATCTGGAGGGCTACCGCCGGAAGCAGGTCCGGTACGAGGCCCTCCAGCAGGAGCTGGAGTCGCTGGCCGTGCTGCCGGCGGTCACCCGCGACGGCCACAAGGTGAAGGTGGGGGCCAACATCGAGCTGCTGGAGGAGATGCGCTCCCTGCGGCGGTACGGGGCAGAGGGGATCGGCCTGTACCGCACCGAGTTCCTGTACATGAACCGGCCCGCCCCGCCGGACGAGGAGGAGCAGTACGAGACCTACCGCCGAGTGGTCGAGGCGGTGCGGCCGTTCTCGGTGACGATCCGGACGCTGGACATCGGGGGGGACAAGATGGTCCAGGCGGTGCCCATCGAGGAGGAAGGCAACCCCGCCCTGGGCCTGCGGTCCATCCGGCTGTGCTTGAAGGAGAAGGCTCTGTTCCGCACCCAGCTGCGGGCCATCCTCCGGGCCAGTGCCCACGGCACAATCCGGATCATGTTCCCCATGATCTCCGGGGTGGGGGAGTTGCGGGCGGCCCTCGGGGTGCTCGACGAGGCGCGGAAGGAGTTGGACGCCCGCGGCCAGCCCTACGACCCCAACGTGGCCGTGGGAGCCATGATTGAGGTGCCCTCGGCCGCGGTCACCGCAGACCTGATGGCTCCCCTGGTGGACTTCTTCTCCATCGGCACGAACGACCTGATCCAGTACGCTCTGGCTATTGACCGGGTGAACGAGCACGTGGCCTACCTGTACGAGCCCCTACACCCCGCGGTGCTACGGATGATCCGGGCCACCTGCGAGGCCGGGGCCCGGGAGGGGATCCCGGTGGCCGTGTGCGGTGAGATGGCAGGGGACGAGATCTACACCCTGGTGCTTCTCGGGCTGGGGGTGCAGGAGCTGTCCATGCACGCCCTGTCGATCCCCAGGGTAAAGCGGATCATCCACCACACCACCCTGGCCGAGGCCCGGGACCTGGCCGCCAAGGCTCTGGAGCTGCGGACCGCGGGCGAGGTGCACGCGTTCGTGGAGGAGTACATGCGGTCCCACTACCCGTGGCTGGTGGACCCCTTGGAGTGGGGTGGAGACGCCTGAGCGGCTGCCGGCTCCAGGAATCTGCGAGCCCCGTGTCGCCGGAATCCAGGGCCGCCCGGGCCCGATGGGTGGTGGCATAAACGGGGTAGAGAGGGAACGGACCTCGGCCGGCATGTGCGGCCGTCACGCCATGAAAAAGGAGTAATCCCATGGGCATGACCGATTATCTGTTCACATCTGAGAGCGTGACCGAGGGGCACCCGGACAAGGTGGCGGACCAGATCTCGGACGCGGTGCTGGACGCGCTGATCGCGGAGGATCCGGGCAGCCGGGTGGCGTGCGAGACTCTGGTCACCACGGGCATGGCGATCATCGCGGGCGAGATCACGACGGAGGCCTACGCCCACATGCCGGACATCGTGCGCCGAACGATCAGGGAGATCGGGTACACAGACCCGGCTTTGGGGTTCGACTGGGAGACCTGCGCGGTTCTGACCTCGATCGACAAGCAGAGCCCGGACATCGCGATGGGGGTGGACGAGAAGGAGGACCGGGAGCAGGGCGCGGGGGACCAGGGGCTGATGTTCGGGTACGCGACGAACGAGACTGCGGAGCTGATGCCGATGCCGATCGTGTTTGCGCACCGGCTGACGCGGCGGCTCTCGGAGGTGCGAAAGAAGGGGATTGTGGACTTTCTGCGGCCGGACGGCAAGAGCCAGGTGACGATCCGGTATGTGGACTCGAAGCCGGTGAGCGTGGACGCGATCGTGGTGAGCACGCAGCACTCGCCGGAGGTGACACAGGCGCAGGTGAGGGAGGCGGTGCTGGAGGAGGTGGTGAAGCCGGTGATCCCGGAGCACCTGCTCACACAGAACACGCGCTATTACATCAACCCGACGGGTCGGTTCGTGATCGGGGGGCCGATGGGGGACTGCGGGCTGACGGGCCGCAAGATCATCGTGGACACGTACGGGGGGCAGGGGAGCCACGGGGGCGGGGCGTTTTCGGGGAAGGACCCGTCGAAGGTGGACCGGTCGGCGTCGTACATGGCGCGCTACATCGCGAAGAACGTGGTGGCGGCGGGGTTGTCGGACAAGTGTGAGGTGCAGATCTCGTACGCGATCGGGGTGGCGGATCCGGTGTCGATCATGGTGGACACGTTCGGGACGTGGAAGGTGGAGCCGGACCGGATCGCTCGGCTGGTGCGGGAGGTGTTCCCCTTGAAGCCGAAGCAGATCATCGAGCACCTGGACCTGCTGCGCCCGATCTACAAGAAGACCGCGGCCTACGGCCACTTCGGCCGCAACGAGCCGGAGTTCACCTGGGAGCGCACGGACAAGGCGGACGAGCTGCGCCGGGCGGCGGGAATCTGAATCTCGTTGGGACGCTGGGACGTTAGGACGTTGGGACGGCTTTCCAGCCTTCCAGCCTACACACACAAAGGAGCTTTCTTTGAAGGGTGACATCAAGGATCCGAATCTGAGGGAGTTGGGGGTGAAGAGGATCTTGTGGGCGGACCGGCAGATGCCGGTGCTCCGGAAGATCCGGGAGCGGTTCGAGAAGGAGAAGCCGCTCGAGGGCCGACGGATGAGCGCGTGTCTGCACGTGACGACGGAGACGGCCAACCTGGCGCGGACGCTGAAGGCGGGCGGCGCGGACCTGGTGCTGTGCGCGTCGAACCCGCTGTCGACCCAAGACGACGTGGCGGCGGCGCTGGCGCTGGAGTTCGGGATTCCGACCTACGCGATCCGCGGCGAGGACCGGGACACGTACTACGCGCACATCCGGGCGGCGGTGGAGCACCGGCCGGACGTGACCATGGACGACGGGGCGGACCTGGTGAGCGTGATCCACAGCGACTACCCGGAGCTGCACGACCAGGTGGTGGCGAGCATGGAGGAGACCACCACGGGGGTGATCCGGCTGCGGGCGATGGAGAAGGACGGGGCGCTGAAGTTCCCAGTGGTGGCGGTGAACGACGCGGACTGCAAGCACCTGTTCGACAATCGCTACGGCACGGGGCAGTCGACGATCGACGGGATCCTGCGGGCGACGAACGTGCTGTTGGCGGGCAAGGTGTTCGTGGTGGCGGGGTACGGGTGGTGCGGCCGGGGGGTGGCGAACCGGGCGCGGGGTCTGGGGGCGCGGGTGGTGGTGACCGAGGTGGAGCCGCTGCGGGCGCTCGAGGCGGTGATGGACGGGTTCGAGGTGATGCCGATGGGGGAGGCGGCGAAGGTGGGGGACGTGTTCTGCACGCTCACGGGCGACATCCACGTGCTGCGACGCGAGCACTTCGAGGTGATGAAGGACGGGGCTCTGGTGGCGAACTCGGGGCACTTCAACGTGGAGATCGACCTGGAAGCTCTGGAGTCGCTGGCGGAGCAGGTGGAGAAGGGGGTGCGGCCCAACGTGGACGGGTACGTGCTGGCCGACGGCCGGAGGATCTTCGTGCTGGGGGAGGGGCGGCTGATCAACCTGGCGGCGGCCGAGGGGCACCCGGCGAGCGTGATGGACATGAGTTTTGCGGTGCAGGCGCTCACCACGGAGTGGGCGATCCGGAACGCGGGCAAGCTGGAGGCGAAGGTGTACGGGGTGCCGGCGGAGATCGATGCGTGGGTGGCCCGGCTCAAGCTCGAGACCATGGGGGTGGCGATCGACGCCCTGACCGAGGAGCAGGAGAAGTACCTGAGCTCCTGGGAGATGGGGACGTAGAAAGGCAGAGGCTAGAGACTAGAGACTAGAGAAATTCCGGGTATCCCGCCCGGTTAGGCGGGCGGGCGCTCCGGCAGACCCCATGCCTCCCGGACCGTGAGGCGGAGGCGAAGAGGTGTAGTGATTCCTAGAACGCGTGGGAGTTCGGGAGGTTTTCAAGCCTCCCAGCCTCCTAGCTTTCCAGCTTTCCAGCCTGAAAGGAGAGCCGTTGTGTCTCAGGTGATCCAGATCGATCCGCCGACCTCGGGCTCCCCCATCGAGAAGGGACCCGACGGTCGGTTTAAAGTACCCCACGATCCGATCGTCCCGTTCATCGAGGGCGACGGGACCGGCCCGGACATCTGGCGGGCGGCCCGCCGGGTGTTCGACCGGGCCGTGGAGCTCTCGTACGGCGGCGACCGCAGGGTGCACTGGTACGAGGTGTTCGCCGGCGAGAAGGCCTTCGACCGGTTCGGCGAGTGGCTGCCCGGGGCCACGCTCGAAGCGATCAAGCGCTACCGGGTGGCCATCAAGGGACCCCTGACCACGCCGGTGGGCGGAGGGATCCGCAGCCTGAACGTGGCCCTGCGGCAGGAGCTCGACCTGTACGCCTGCGTGAGGCCGGTGCGCTACATCCACGGGGTGCCGTCGCCCATGCGCGAGCCCGAGAAGGTGGACGTGGTCCTCTTCCGGGAGAACACCGAGGACGTGTACGCCGGCATCGAGGCCCCGGCCGGCAGCCCGGAGGCCCGGGAGCTCATCGAGTTCCTGATGATCAAGTGGAACCGCCGGATCCCAGATGACGCCGGCGTGGGCATCAAGCCGATCAGCCGGGAGCGGACCCGGCGGCTGGTGCGCATGGCCATCCGGTACGCCTTGGAGAACAACCGCGACTCGGTGACCCTGGTCCACAAGGGAAACATCATGAAGTTCACCGAGGGCGCCTTCAAGGAGTGGGGCTACGAGGTGGCTCGCGAGGAGTTCGGGGACGTCACGATCACCGAGGAGGACCTCTGGCAGAAGTACGAAGGGGTGCATCCCACGGGCAAGATCGTGGTCAAAGACCGGATCGCCGACGCCATGTTCCAGCAGCTGCTCCTGCGCCCCGACGAGTACTCGGTGCTGGCCATGCCGAACCTGAACGGCGACTACATGTCCGACGCGGCAGCGGCCCAGGTCGGGGGGTTGGGTATGGCGCCCGGGGCCAACATCGGCGACGAGTACGCCGTGTTCGAGGCCACCCACGGCACCGCCCCCAAGTACGCGGGCCAGGACAAGGTGAACCCGAGCTCCGTGATCCTGTCGGGCGTGATGATGTTCGACCACCTGGGTTGGCACCGGGTGGGCGGGCTGATCCGGTCCGGAATCGAGAGGGCCGTGGCCCACAAGCAGGTCACCTACGACCTGGAGCGGCAGATGGAAGGGGCTACCTGCCTGAAGTGCTCGGAGTTCGCCGAGGCGATCTGCCGGTTCATGGAGCAGGAGGCCTGAAGAGGGCCGCCGGGGGCATGGGGCTTGCGGCTCTTGGTCCCTGAAACCCATGACCGCGGAGTACCGGCGTGCCATTGGTGGGCTCCCTGACTGACGACCTTAGATCGTGGACCGTCGATCGAAGTTAGTGGGAAGGAGACCGTCCATGCAGACCCGACCGATCTACCTGGTGGATGCGTTCACGCAGGTGGCCCTCCGGGGGAACCCGGCCGGCGTGATGCCCCACGCGCGGGGCCTGGACGAGGACCAGATGCTCGCGATCGCCCGGGAGGTGAACGCCTCGGAGACGGCGTTCATCTTGCCGAGCCGGGAGGCGGACTTCCGGATTCGGTTCTTCACCCCGGCCCAGGAGGTGCCTTCGTGCGGGCACGCCCTGGTGGCCGCTCTGACCGTGCTCGGGGACCTCGGTGAGATCCGGATCCCGGGCGAGTTCTCGCGGGTGCAGGTGGAGACCGGGGTGGGCGTGTTGCCCGCGGACCTGGTGCGCACCCCCGGAGGGGTCCGGATCGACCTGACCCAGGACACCCCGGCGTTCCGGCCTTGCACCGTGGCGGAGGACCGGGTGCTGGAGGCCCTGGGCGCGGACGAGGACGATCTGCGCACCGATCTGCCGCTGGAGCTCGCCTACACCGGGCTGTGGCACCTTCTGGTGCCCCTGACCACCAGCGAGGCCCTGGACGGGCTGCTTCCCGACTACCGGGCCCTGGCGAGCCTGAGCGAGGAGCTGGGGGTGCTGACGGTGCACGTGTTCGTGGAGGGCGAGGGCGGGTACCATTGCCGGGACTTCAGCCCGGCGGCCGGCATCGACGAGGACCCGGTGACCGGCACGGCATCGGGCGCCCTGGGCGCCTACCTGGTGCGCCACCGGGCGGCCGGCCCCGGAACTCCCCTGCGGGTGGTGCAGGGCGAGGCCTGCGCCCGGCCCGGAGAGGTGCGGGTGGTGGTGCAGGGCACCCCGGGCCGGCCCGAGCGGGTGGTGGTGGGCGGACACGCGGTGGTCAGCCTGCGGGGGCACCTGCGGCTGGGGGACCTGGGGTGAGGGAGCGGCCGGTCCGGTTCCCCGGCCGGGGCGTGGAGCTGGAGGGCCGGCTGTTCCTGCCGGCCGCCGACCGCGCCCCGGCGGTGGTGCTGTGCCACCCGCATCCCCTCTACGGCGGATCCATGGATGTGCCCGTGATCGAGGCCCTGGCCCGGGCGGCCGGGGAGCAGGGGCTCGCCACCCTGCGGTTCAACTTCCGGGGGGTGGGAGGGAGCACCGGGGTCCACGGCGGAGGCGACCCCGAGGTGGACGACGTGGTGGCAGCCGTCGCCTTTCTGGAGTCCCGACCCCATGTGGATCCGGACCGGATCGCCTTGGTGGGGTACTCGTTCGGGGCTTGGGTGGGGGGCCGGGCCGCCGCTCAGACCCCGGAGATCCAGGCCCTGGTGGCCGTGGCCCCGCCGCTGGCGCGGATGGTCCTGGATGCGTGGCGAGAGATCCCCAGACCCAAGCTGGTTCTCGTGGGAGGCCGGGACGAGTGCTGCCCCTTGGATCTGCTGGAGCCCTGGTTCCAGGGGCTCCCTTCCCCCAAGGAGCGCGCGATTCTAGAAGGGGCCGATCACTTCCTGTGGGGCCGGGAGGACGAGGTGGCCCGCCGGGCGGCAGCGTTCCTGGCCGCGGCGTTTCATACCGAGAAGATCCCCCAGCCGGACGCGAAGCCGGGCAATGAGATCCCCCGCGCGGTCACGGGACAGGGGTGCTGGTCTCATTCCAGCTTCGGAGAATGCAAGCCATCTCGTGGCCCAAAGGCCGGAGGTGCTGCGCGGTGAGCCAAGGATCCACGGCCGGCTCTCCCACAAGGCCCCTTGCCCCTCTGCTCAGAATGCCGGTGGGTTTGAACGCAGCCTGGTATCGGGGCCCCGGTCGGAAAGGGTAGCCGCGGCACCCGTCCGCAGCAGGGAGGAGGGCGGGCTCAGGTCAGCAGCTCGGGTGCGGTTCCGGCCTCTGCCGGCTGGCGGGCCCGGGCGGCCCGCACCAGCTCCCGGGCTACCAGCATCTTCTGAACCTCGTTGGTGCCCTCGTAGATCTGGGTGATCTTCACGTCCCGGAATGCTCGTTCCGCCCGGTTCCCCGCGATGCACCCCGGTCCACCGAGCATCTGGAGGGCCCGCTCGCACGCCCACATGGCCGTGTCGGTGGCCACCAGCTTGCACATGGCCGACTGTGCCGTATAGTCCTCGCGGCCGGCGTCGATCATGCGTGAGGTTCGCTCCACCAGGGCGCTGGCCGCCTCGATCCGCGCCACCACCTCCGCCAGGGAGAACCGGAACGCCTGCTTGTCGATCAGGGGCTCACCCATGACCTTGCGCTGGCAGGCAAACTGCACGGCAGCGTCCAGCGCCCCCCTCGCCAGCCCCACCGCCTGGGCCCCGATCCACGGCCGAGAGATGTTCAAGGTCTCCATGGCCAGCACGTAGCCCTCGTTCTTGCCCCCAACCCGGTCGAAGTCGTCCACGGCCACGTTGTCGAGGTAGATCGAGGCCGTGGGGATCCCCCGCATCCCGAGCAGACGGTTCGCGGGCCCCACCCGCACGCCCTCCCGGTCGGCATCCACCAGATAGGCCGCCACGTGCTTGAGCCCGGGCTCCCGGAAGGTGGCGAACACGACGTACGCGTGGGCCTTGCCGGCGTTGGTGATCAGGTACTTGACGCCGGTAAGCCGGTGACCGCCGTCCCCGGGGACCACCTCGGTGCGCATGTTGTAGGCGTCGGAGCCGGACGGCGGCTCGGTGAGGGCGAACCCAACCAGGGCGCCCGACCGGATCACGCGGGTGAGTACCTCGTCGCGCCGCGGGAACTCGGGTCGGAGCAGAAGGGGCAACAGCCCCACCGCCTGTACGATGAGCAGCAACGATAGCGCTCCCGAGTAGCGGGCCACCTCCTCCACGACCGCCGCGAACTGGAGGTGGGAGAGGCCCAGCCCTCCCAGCTCGGGAGGCACCTGGGCCGCCATGAGGCCCGCCTCCTGATAGGCCCTGAGCACGTCCTCGGGGAACTCGGCCGTCCGGTCCACCTCCGGTGCCCGTCGGGCCACCAGCTCCAGCACCTCGCCAAACTGGTCCCGAACCCAAGCGCGAGCTCCGTCCATCGCTTCACCTCCCCATGCTGCGTTTTCATTTGGCGGGCTGGCCGGGCCCTCCTTTCCGCTCGGACCACGCATCCAACCGGTCCAAGGCCTCGTCCAGCGTGTCGTCGCGCTTGCAGAAGCAGAAACGGACGAGATGGCGGCCGAGAGCGGGGTCGGAGAAGAAGCTCGATCCCGGCACCACCGCCACCCCGGCCTCCCGCACCAGCTCCAAGGCGAAGGTCGTGTCGTCTGGGGCTCCGAACCCCTGGATGTCGGCCATCACGTAGTAGGCCCCCTCGGGCGGGTAACACCGGAACCCCAAGGCCTCGAGCCGTGGAACGAACCGGTCCCTCTTGGCCTGGTACGACGCGCTGAGGCGCTCGTAGTACGAGGGGGGAAGAGCCAGGGCCACCGCCCCGGCCTGCTGGAGGGGTGCGGCCGCGCCCACGGTGAGGAAGTCATGGACCTTGCGGATGCCGGCCGTGAGGTGGGCCGGCGCAACGGCGTACCCGACGCGCCATCCCGTCACGGAGTAGGTCTTGCTCAGCCCGCTGATGGTGACCGTGCGCTCCCGCATGCCGGGGAGGGTGGCCAGGGCCGTGTGGCTGCGGCCGTCGAACACGATGTGCTCGTAGATCTCGTCGGTCACGGCTACCACGTCGTGGTGCACGCACAGGTCGGCGATCGCCTCGAGCTCCTCCCGGGTGAACACCTTGCCCGTGGGGTTCTGGGGGGTGTTGAGCACCAGGGCGCGGGTCCTCGGGGTGAACGCCCGGGCCAGCTCGTCCGGGTCGAACCCCCACCGCCTCTCCCCGCCCTCCTCGTGGGGCCGCAGCGGCACGTACCGCGGAACCGCCCCGCACAGCACCGCGTCCGGGCCGTAGTTCTCGTAGAACGGCTCGAACACGATCACCTCGTCCCCCGGGTCCAACACCGCCAACAGGCTCGCGATCATGGCCTCGGTGGATCCGCAGGTCACCGTGATCTCGGTCTCGGGATCCACCTCGATCCCCAGGAACCGACGGGTTTTCTCGGCCAGGGCGTCCCGGAACCCCTTGGCCCCCCACGTGATCGCGTACTGGTTCACGTCGGCCTGCAGGGCCCGGCAGGCCGCGTCCTTGAGCTCCTGGGGGCAGGGGAAGTCGGGGAACCCCTGGGCCAGGTTTACGGCCCCGTGGGCCATGGCGTGGCGCGTCATCTCCCGGATCACCGACTCGGTGAACGACCGGGCCTTGTCGGAAAGAGGCATCCCTGTCTCCGTGGGAACGTTAGGACGTGCGGACGTTGGGACGCTGGGACGTTCGGACGGGAAGAGCGAAACATCCCAACGTCTGCGGGTTCTAGCCCGCATTATTCATGAAGCCTTCTGCTGCAACCGCCGATTGCACGCCATCTCGGGGCGTGCTCGCGCCTCGGGGCTCGACGTACCGTCCAGTACGCCTGCGCCCCTCGGCGCTGCGCTTGC
>JALUTY010000119.1 GCA_027021615.1 bacterium
CACGGAACCTGCATGCTCATTCGTGGCCGAGCCGAGCCTGGAGGCGCTGGATCTGGCGGCGCAGTGCATCCCTGGTGTCGTCCGAGCTGGCCGCCCGGGCCAGTTGTTCCAGGGCCTCGATCTCGCCGCGCAGGGCGGAGGCCTGGGCGGGGGGCGAACCGGAGCCATCCTCGGCCGCGCCGGCGGCGTCCTTCGTCACCTCCTCCACCGGCAGGTCCACGGGCTCGAACGTGCCGTCTCTCACCCGCTCGCACAGGCGCTTGAAGTACGGGATGGGTCCGTACCGCAGGGGCGGCGCGCCTTGCTCGATGGCCCGGATGCGCAGCTCCAGGGCATCGAGCACCTGCTGGCGGTAGTCTTCGGGGATGGTCTTGAGCCACCGGACGATCAGCCGGCGCTCGTTGTCGGTGAGCATCTTGGGCCAGCGCATCGGCGGCCCATCTTTTTCGCCGGCGTCGCCTGTAGTTGTAGTAGTAGTTTTATTACTACTACTACTACTACTACCCGAGTCACCGAGTTCAATTTTTGAACTGCCTTGTTTTTCAATAACTTGACCACCGAGTTCAATTTTTGAACTCGGCTGATCCGGGCCAAGTTCAATTTTTGAACTCGGGTTTTCACCGAGTTCAGAATTTGAACTCGGTGTCTGGCCGAGCTTGAGGTAGTCCACCACCACGCCGTAGAACCGTCCTGTCCCCGTGCTCACCGCCTCGACCGCGCACAGGCGCCGGTCGATGGAATTGGGCTGCTCCGCGGATTCCGAGCCCCCCTGGATGTCGTCCTCGATGCCGGCCAGCACGGCCCGGGCGGCTGCGGTCGTGCGCTGGTCCGGGTGGCCATGGGCCATCCCCTCCACCAGCTCCATGTAGCCCGGGTCCAGGTAGAGGGCGTCCATCAGGGACACCGGCTCGTCGTGCAGAGCGTACACGCTGCCCCGGAACCGGCCCTGCTCGTCACGGACCGACCGGCACAGGCTCAGCCAGCGGGTCATGCGCAGCCGGACCAGCGACTGGGCCAGCGTTGCCCGCGAGATCCGGAGCCTGTTGCAGATGAGGTCCCAGGACGGGAAGGCCGTGGGTCCCCGGGACTGTTCCAGCGCATGGTGCTTGATGAACAGGTAGACCCGCACGTCGGTGGCCGACAGGGCCGGGTCCACCACCAGAGCCGCCGGGTAGGCACCGTGCCAATTGCCCAGGAACAGGAGACTGTCTTCCTGGCGCCCGTCCTTGCCGCGCAGGAGCTGCTGGACGGATGACTGGATGTACGCATCGAGCTTCGTGGCGTGGGTGGTCGCGTCCATGGCTACCTCCCCGCCCCGGCCGCGCTGCCGGCTACGGCCGCCGCCGGCGGCTCCAGCCACCGCTGGACCAGCCGCCAGACCACGCGCAGCGGCACGCCGGTGGCATCGGCCACGGCCAGCCAGTGGTCCGGCCGGGCACGGTCCGGCTCACAGCCTGCGTCTTGCCAGGCGAGCCAGACCTTGCGGGCGGTCTCCTCGTCGGGCTCTGGCGGGCGGCCTACGCTGGGCGGCATTTCCGCCGCGCGCCTGCAGGCGGCGTATTCCTTGGCACCCATTCCAAACAGGGCCTGCATCATCTCGGCCGGGGCATCCCGGCGGATGAGTTCCATGCGCAGGGCCCGGTGTTCGTGCTCCCAGCGCACCTGGTCCATCACGGCCCAGAAGGCGGGTCGGTCCAGCTGGGCCTTGAGGGCGTGGCCGGCCAGCCGGCGCGCCAGCAGGCCCAGTTCGGACAGGGTGAGGTCCTTGAGGGCCTCGGCCTCCCGGGGCCCGAAGCCCAGGTCCCTGAGAGCGGGCCAGTCCCCCTCCTGCAGACAGTCCGCGGCGTACCGCAGGACCGCGAAGGTCAGCTCATACTCTTTCTTGGCCATCGTTTCTCCCCCACGGCAGAAAGTTCGTGCGCTTGAAGATTTCGCGGTAGGTCTCCACCAGGGCCACGTAGTCCCGCCAGATGTCGTCCGGCATGATTGCCAGGGCCAGGGGTGCCATCATCGGCGGACTGAAGAGGGGCACCTCGCCCACCCCAATAGTCGCCAACTTGGGGCTGAAGGGCTGGTTCTGTGTGATGCGCTCGATGATGCGGGTGGTCGATGGCGCCCTGTCCCGGAAACCCGGCGGCAGGTATTCGAGGGCCCGGGTGCCCGGCGCGAACTGCTCGGAGACCTGGGCGATGAGCCACCAGACGTACTCGCAGTACGGCCTGATCTCCTTGCTCAGCGTCTGCATGGCCCTGCGCAGTCCCACCGGCTCCACCAGGTAACCGACGCCCGCGGGGATGCGGTGGACGATGCCCGGCATGTGGGCGCGCTCGGCAATTCCCGCCGCCAGCTCGCAGGCCCGCTCGCGCAACTCCTCCAGGTCGAGGCCGTCCAGCGGCGTGGCCTCGCTCGCCGCGGCCGGGGCATGTTCCCGGGCATCCGGCTCCTCGCCGGAAGTCCCCGGGGCCCCGGCCGGCTCCGCTCCGCCCGGGCCCAGGTCCGTGCCGCCGGGCGCCGGCTCGTCCTCGTCGGACGCGGCGGGTTCTCCATCGGCCGGCTCGCCCCCGCCGGGAATGCCTGTCACGGCAGCGGGCGCCGGCGCCGGGATGTCACCGGTGGCGTCGTCCCCGCTGGCGCCGCCATCCCCGGAGGCCTCCTGGCGCAGGTCGCCCAGGTCCCGCCCGTCCAAGGCGGCGCCCAGGAGGAGACTGACGCGCTGGACCTCGGTGTCCGCCCCTACCGCCAGCTCGGTCTCCAGGGCGCGGCGCACCAGGTCCAGATCCAGGATCTCGCCGTCGTGACGCCCCAACACCTCGACGAAGACCATCCTCGCGGCGTTCCTGTCGCCCTGCTCCAGCGCCTCCCACACCCGCGCGAAGGCCTGCTCCAGGGCACGGATGGCCTCGACCTGCGGGCGGCCCATCCCGGCGCGCAGGGCCTCGGGGATGGCGGGGTAGAGGACCTCGACGGCGTAGTCGTACTTAACGATCAGTGCCTTATCGACGCGGTACCCCCGCTCCTCCAAGGCCTGGGACAGCCGCTGGTGCGACAGCCGCTCGCCGGTCTCCTCCTCGATGAGCTGGCGCAGTTCCCGCACCGCCAGGGCCCGGTCGATGAACGTAAGATCCCCGCGCAGGTCGTTCTCCTTCAGGTGGGCCACCAGCGTGTCCGCATCCCCCTGCCACGGCCTGAACAGGCAGTCCACCTTTCCGAACCGCGGGTCACCCGTCTCCTGCCACAGCTCCTGCAGGATCAGGAGGCGGGTGTTGCCGCCGGCGGCGACCATGTAGAGGTCGTCCCCGGGGCGCTTGGTGACCACGAGGGGCTGGTCCATGCCAGAGGCCCGGATGGAAGCCTTGATGGCCTCGTACTCGGGGTTGCGGTCCCGCCTCGGGTTGCGGTCGTAGGGCTTGATCCGGTCGACCTCGACGGTCATCTGGGTTTTGGTGATGGGATCATTGGACGGCTCGGCCTCGTCCTCCTCGCGGCGGAAATGAGGCTGCGTCAACAGGTCCATGATTTCGTTTTCAGTTGGTCGTTTTTTCATGGTTCAGCCCTCCTCCGGCAGCAGTTCGGCCCGCGGAACCGGCCTGGCCACCAGGGCCTCCACGCCATCTCCCCAGCGGTCCCGGGCCAGGGCCTCGGCTACCTCGCAGGCCTCCGCTGCATTCCTGGCGCGGCACTGCAGGCGCCTGACCTCGAGGACTTCCAGCTCCCAGGCCCCCGGCTCGAGGTCCGCGAACCCGGTCACCTCGCAGGCCGCCACCTCGGGATCCGGCAGGGATTCCATCCAGACCACCGGGGTACCGTCCTCTCCCCCATCGTCCACCCGGACGTAGCGGGGCCGGAGGATGTCCACCTGGTAGGCCCGGTCACCTGGGCGCCCGGGCACCATGAGCGGCGTCTCGCCGCCGAACAGGTCGGGATGCAGCGGGCCCTGGATCAGGGTCCGATCGTCTGGGGTCGTCATGATGTCACCTCCTCTGTCACGGTCTCCTTGAGCTGCAGGTCCAGGTGGGGGAGCAGTTCCCTGACCAGGCTGGTCATGGTCTCCAGGGCACAGGGAGTCGCGCCGCGCCGGCGCGGCTCCCAGCGATGCACAGGCACCCGTGCCGTGGCGGCCTCGCGGTACGCCACGGTGGCGGGAACCACGGTATCCAGGATCGAGATGGCCCCCCTCGACTCCTCGAACGTGGCTTTGCGCAGGCTGTCGGCGATGCGGCGGGCGTCCACGGTCCGGTCCATGCGGTACACCAGTCCATGGAGATGTCCCACCGGCGCGCCCAGGTGCTGCATGGGTCGCAGGCGCTCCAGCATCCCCAGGGTCCCGCGGGCGAACTCCCGGGCCGAGAGGATCTCGGGGGGAATGGGCGACAACAGCAGGTCCGCGGCCAGGACCCCCATGTCCTGGAGGGCCCCCACCGCGCCCTGGGTGTCCACGAGCACGATGTCATATTCCCCCAGGCCCTGGAGGGCGTGCTTCAGACGCACGCGGCCGTCGGGGGTGTGGAGGATCCAGTTCTCCAACGTCCCCTCGGGGTCGTCGGACACCACGATGTCCAGGTTGGGGATGGTGGTCTGGCTGATGACCCCGTCCACCTCGCCGGTGGTCACCAGCCGGTGGAGGCCCGCCTTAGACCGAGTCTCAATTGGGTAATAGGAACTCAGGGTGGGCTGAATATCCGCATCGACCAGCAATACGCGGATGCCCGAGTCTGCTAGGATGCCGCCGAGATTGGCGGTCAGGGTGGTCTTGCCGACGCCACCCTTCGTGGAGCAGATCGTGATGACGAGCATAGCTTCCTCCTTGTCGTGTCGTTGTTGACGAAGGAGGGAAAGCGAGCTCTAACTCATTGTAAGGACTGAAAATCCCCGTGTCGGCAGTTCGATTCTGTCCCTGGCCACCAAAATCGCCTGATAATTCAATCGCTTATCAGCGCGCGCCGGACACCCCGCCTGCCCGACCCGGGAATTTGCTCCAATTTGCTCCACTGCCGGCGCAGATTGGCCGGGCATGTCTGAAAAATCCTCGAGTGCTAAAGTTTGACACCTCCGGTGGGCGGCCACGGGGAGTTTCCTCATGGTCAAGATGGATGAACTCATGGATGCGTATCTGTTCGTCAGCGCGGCCTATGCGGGCGAGGCCGAGGCCTGGGTGGACCGGGAGACCGGGCACATCTACCGGCGGTGGATGGAAGACCCGGACCTGGCCGAGGATCTTCCGGAGGACGTCGAGCACAACGACCGCTACGTGGCCGTGCCCGGCAAGTACGACCTGGACCTGGGGAAGGGCCTGGCCTTGAGGTTCGCCCATGAGTACCTGCCACCGGCGGACGTGGATGCGGTGTATGCCTTCTTCCGCCGCGAGGGCGCCTACCGGCGGTTCAGGGATCTGCTTGACCGCCGTGGGCTGCTCAAACGCTGGTACGCCTTCGACGAGGAGCAGACCCGGCGGGCCCTGCGGGAGT
>JALUTY010000120.1 GCA_027021615.1 bacterium
CGTGAGTTCGTTCGTGCCCCGCCGAACGGTCATGAAGCCACCGCCGGTGCCCCGTGCCTGCGCGGCGAATCTCCATGCCCGGCTTCGCGCGCGGCCGGAAGCAGGCCCCATGCCCCGCCGCCGGCAACGGCTAGGACCAACACAAGTTACCCTTCTCCGTTGTGTTGTAGGGTCGCGCAGCGGCCGAGGGGGGCTTCCCCGGAAGCGAGGCGTTCGGGGTTGTCCTTGACACGTCCGCCGGACGGCCGAAAGAATACGGGTTTCTTTGGGCATTTGAACTCCCACGTTCCCGGGGTGACGTCCGATGAACGAACCGATCCGCCACAAGCTCTCCCACCTGCTCCCCCACTGGCTCGAGCACAACGCCTCCCACACCGAGACCTACCGCCAATGGGCCCGGCGGGCCCGGGAGGCGGGGCTCGGGGACGTGGCGCACCACCTCGAACAGGCCGTGGCTGAGGCCGAGGCCCTGGGGAGGGCCCTGGAGACTGCCCTGCACACGATGGAGTCCTGACAGCCGTCGGGATCGGGGTGGGCGCCCCGAGGGAAACCTCCGTCCCTGCCGGCGGGTTCAAGAATCGGGGCCGGGCCGACGAACCGTAGAGAGGACCGTTTTCAAAGGGGCCGTGCGTGGAACTTCGAGGGACCCTCAGAGACTTCAGCCTCGCGGACATCATCCAGCTGGTCGCCTTCGGACAGAAGACGGGGATCCTGCGGGTGGTGTGGCCGGGAGGCGAGGCCTCCATTCACTTCGTGCGAGGCGAGGTGGTCCACGCCCGCTCCCCCAACCATATGGGAGAGGAGGCGGTCTACGAGCTGTTCCGGGTCGAGGACGGCCAGTTCGAGTTCCACAACTCGTCCGAGCCGCCTCCCCAACGCACCATCACGGTGGACGCAACCAACCTGGTGATGGAGGCCGCCCGGGTCCTGGACGAATCCCGGCGTGCCGAGCCGGCCGAAGCCGAGGCCCCGTCCCTTGGGGAGGACTTCGAGGACCTGCAGTTCGAGGCTCCGCCCCTACCACCGGCCCTGGATCCGGGCCGGTGTAAGAAGGAGATTCGTGAACTCCTGCGCCGGCGGTTCGGCCGCCGCGCCAAACGGCTGATCAAGGCGGTAAACCGATGCGGAGATTCGAAGGAGGAACTGCTGGTCTTGGCGGACCGGGTAGAGAAGTACGTCCGGGTGTTCCTGGACGACTCGGCCGCCGGGGACGTGGCAGCCCAGATCCGTACCCTTCTCGAAGGGGGGGATGGCTCCTCTGGGGGATGATCGGGGTCGTCCTGTGCACGCTGGCCCCCATAGCGCAAGCCGCGGACCTTGAGATCCGTCTCAACAAGGACATCATCTACGACATCGCGTCTGACTCCCAGAACCGCAAGTACCTGGAGGTGCGCAGCCAGGTGAAGCGGATGAACCCCTCTCTGTCTCGCTTCGACGTCGCCCACGAGGGGGACTCCATCACCGTGACGTTCGGGTTCCGGAACGGGCCGAGCCGGGCCGAGTTCCGGCTGATCGGATCCAAGCACGACTTCTATCGGATGGCCATGGGGGTACGGCTTGCGGAAACCCTGCAGTCCCTCACCCGGGCCGACCCCATGGTGGAGGGCCTGGGGGTGGAGTCCCAGGGGAAGGAGCTGACCCTGAAGCTCCGGTACGCGGGCGAGTTCCCCGCCCCGACGGTCCAGAAGGAGCCCGCGCCCCCCGAGCCCGAATCCCAACCCGATCCTACCCCCTCCCCGCCAAGGCAGACCGAAGCCCCCAGCACGCCGTCCGAGGCCGAGATGGAGGTGAAGATCCAGGCCGTGGCCCCGCCGACACCGGCCCGCCCCGTGGCCGAGGCCGCGGCGCCCCCGCCGGCCCCTCCACCTCCCCCCGAGCCCACATCGGCCGACGAGGCGGCCAAGGCGTGGGACGCGGCTCGCCGGGAGGACACCTTGCAGGCCTACGTGCGCTTCCTCGAGCGGTTCCCCGACTCTCGCCAGTCCGACGAAGCCCGGGCCCGGGCCGACCAGCTGCGCGAGAGCCTGGCGTACCGCCAGGCCCTGCGGCGGGACACCGAGGAGGTGTACCGGGCCTTTCTGGACCACTTCCCCGAGTCCTCCCACCGGGCCGAGATCGAGGCCCGGATCCAAGCCATCGAGGCCCGGCGAAGGGAGCTGACGGCCGAGCGCAAGGCCCAGGAGGCCGAAAGGCGCCGTAGGGCCAAGGCCTACGCCGAGGCCCGCAAGCTGGACACGGCCGAGGCGTACCGAATTTTCCTGGCGGCCTACCCCGATGCTCCCGAAGCGGCCGAGGCCAAGAAGCGCCTGCGCCAGATCGAGGAGGACGACCGGGCGTTCGCCCAGGCCCGGGGCGACGAGCGCCGCCTGCAGGACTACCTGGGCCGGTTTCCCAAGGGCAGGCACCGGGCGCAGGCCCTTCGCGAGGCCCGGGATCTCCGGCGCGGGCGAATGGAAGCCGACTACCAGCGGGCCGTGGACCAGGGGACGGAGGAGGCCCTCGCCGCCTTCCTGAAGGCGTGGCCCCGCAGCCCCTACGAGAGCAAGGTTCGCAAGCTGTTGGCGCGGCTGAGGGCCCCGCCGGCCCCCCCCGAACCGGCCGCGCCCGGACCGGTGGCCCCCAACGAGGCGGGGGTGCTCCGGGCGGCGTGGGTCTCTCGGCTCCCTGCGGTGGACGGAGATCCGTCAGACCCGACGTGGGCCCGGGCCCAGGAGCTTGAGGTGGACGTGACTCCCTCCGGCCGGGGGCTACGGGTGCGGGCCGTGCACGACGGAAAGCGGATCGTGCTGTTGGTGCGGTGGGAGGACCCGACCCGGGACGCCCTGTACCGCCCCTGGGTGTGGGACCCTGCCCGTAACGCCTACCACCAGAACGAGCAGGCCGACGACGGGCTGGCGGTAGCGATCTACCGCGATCCCCAGATCCAGGACCCCTGCATGCTCCAGGGCCGGGACCTGGAAGCGGACATGTGGGTGTGGCGAGCGTTCTGGGCGGACCTGTCCGGGTACGCCTCGGACGGGCGGCTCCAGATCAGCCGGACCCGCATGCCCCGCTCCAACCCCTACCCCTCCCGGGACGGATCGGGGCAGCTGTGGATCCGCGAGGAGCCTGACGTGGGGGCCTACCCCTGGTCGTTTTTCGTGCCGGTGGAGTTTCAGGGCTCGGTGGTGCCCAGCTACAAGCCCTCGCGGGCCGCAGGCAGCCGGGCCGACGTGACCGCCAAGGGGGTGTGGGCCGAGGGGGTCTGGTCGGTGGAGATGTCACGACGGCTTCGCACGGGCAACGAGGACGACGTGGAGCTGGTGCCCGGAAAGGCATACCCTCTGGCGTTCGCCGTGTACGACCGCAGCGAGAAGGATCGCCACAGCACGAGCGGGGTGGTCCGGCTCGAGATCAAAGCGAGGCGCTGATGGCCAGACCGGCTGGGGTTCAGATCCGGAGGTGGTTCTTCTTTCTGGTGGTCCTCCTGGTCGGTACCAATGGGGGGGTGCTGGTGGGAAGCTGGATGGTCGAGCGGTCCGTGACGGACGCGGTGGAGCGGGCCCGCCCGGTGGTGGAGGTGACCGGGGAGATCCGGGCCGAGATCCTGGCCGCCCAGCGAGAGATGTTCCGGTACCTGGCCGAGTTCGCGGACGACGTGGCCCCGGCCTTGCGGCACCTGGACCGGCTGAGCCAGCAGGTGGCCCGCGCCCGGACCCTGCCGGGCACCCAGGCCCTGGCGAAGGACCTGGATGCCATGGACACCGACGTGCGGCGATATCGAAAGGTGCTGGAGCTCCTGCCCGGCACCACGGGGGGCGCGCGGGACTGGGCCCGGATCCAGGAGTACGGGGCCACGGCGGTTCGGCTGGGGGCCGAGGTGGGCCGGCGTGCCGAAAAGATCGCGGTCGACGCGCTGGCCACCATCCGTCGTCAGGGCAAGGCGGCCGTGGGGGTGGCCCGGTGGGCTCGGTGGGCCGCCTTGGGCACTCTGGGGGTAAGCCTGGTGACCGTGTTCGCCCTGGCAAGGTGGTGGCGGCGGTTCCAAGATCTGATCCTGGGGCTGTGAGATGGCCCGCTACGAGCCCGTGACCATCGAGGCCAAGGGCGACCGCTATGAGCTCAGTCGGGCGGGAGAGGTGGTGGTTCGGGTGCCGAGCAGCGTGTTCGAACGGTACGAGCCCGACGCGGTGTTCCCCCCGGCGTGGCCAGCCCGGAGCCCCGAGCACCCCGTACGGCGGCTGTACTGGAACCCGGACACCCGCGAGCTCCTGATGGCCGGGCTCGAGGCCCACCCGGCCCGCACCGCCGAGCTCTACGGCGCCACCCCGTTCCGATCGTTCCTCCAGGGGTTCTGGGTCCCCCGCCCTCCGGCGCTTCTGCTGCGGCCCTACTGGAACCCGGCCGACCCTTACAGCCCGTTCGACCGCACCGCCCGGCTCCGCAGCCTGGAGATTCAAACCGAGTTCGTAAAACTGCTGGCCGGGCTTCGGCCGCCGGCTGGCTGGAGCGCCATTCTCAACGTGACCCAGGAGTATCTGGACGATCTGGGCCTGGACCCTGACGGGATCCCGGGTGAGCCCGGGGAGATCCGGGAGGTGTCGCTGGCCCCGCCCGCAGCGCTGGACCGCCCCGACGCCCGCCAGGCCCTCGAGGAGCTCGCCGTGAGCCATGTGGGGGACCTGTTCCCCGTGCTGCGATCGGGGGCCCTGGTGGGCGTCCACGCCCTGGGGCTGCCGGCGGTCCACGCCTCTGAGGCCGTGTTCCAGGACCTGGGGCTCCACTACCAGGAGGGCCCGTTCCGGCCCCACTGAGGTCTTTAGGGCCTCCGGCCCGGTGGGAGGCGCGAGGCTGGGAGGCCATGGGGCCTGGTGGAGTGCCGCGCCCGGCCAAAGGTAGACCCCATGCCCCGCATGCAGGCCACTTTGCGGAACTCATCTCTGGTAGGTCAGCCCGGCGATCCAGCCCCACGACAGCGCGTCCTGGGTTCCCCGGCGGCCCCCCAGGCTCAGGCGCCACCGGCCCAGCACCCAGTCGAGCACCAGACCGTAGGTGGCGAAGTCCCGTTTCCGGCGGATGCCGTAGGGCCCCGAGTATCCCGCCGCGTCCACGCCCACCCGGAACCGCCCCCCAACCAGGGGCAGCCGGGCACAGGCCCCCCAGGTGAACACGTCATCCTGGGACCCCACCTTGGACCGGTCGCCCAGGATCCCGAGCCCCGCGTTTAACGACACGAGCACCGGCCCCACAGAGACGTCCCACAGGCCGGTCAGAAACGCGTCCGTCTCGTCCGTGCCCAGCCCCCTCCGGTCCGAGGCGTTGGGCAGCTTCACCCCGAACCGGAAACTGAACCCCCTGAGCGTGTTCGGAAACAGCGACAGCTTGGTCCACAGCCGCACGTCGCCCGACTCGTACGCCGCCTCCCCTCCATCGGCCGGAT
>JALUTY010000121.1 GCA_027021615.1 bacterium
CTGCATGCGCAAACTGATCACGATCCTAAACGCGATCGTCCGGGACAGGACTCCCTGGCAGCCCCGCTCCGCGGTTCCGGCTTGACACGCAACACAGTTGCTTGCCCCGACCGGCAATGCTCGCCCCGTCCCATACGCGAAGTCTGCGTTCTGCAAGCAGGCCTCGGCGGAGCCTACCGGAGCTGAATTCTGCCCTCTATAGCACAAACCCATGCGCCCCAGCTTTTGTGATCGAGTGTTCGTGTACGGCACCCTGAAGCAGGGGGGGATCTACCACTCCCTCATCGCTCCCCACGTGCTCGAGGTGCAGGAGGGGTGGGTGCCCGGCGTTCTCGTGGACCTGGGCGCTTACCCGGGCTGGGTCCCGGGGCCGGGCCGGGTGTGGGGGGAGGTGGTGCGGGTCGCACCGGTGGTCCAGGCCCTGGCCAAGTTGGACGAGTTGGAGGACTACCACGGCCCGGGCCGGCCCGAGAACCTGTACGAGCGGGTCTTGGTGAAAGTGGAAACGGCCACGGCCCCGGTGGAGGCATGGGCCTACCGCTACCTGGGCCCCACCGAGGGCCGCCCGGCGGTGCCCGGGGGGCGGTGGCCGGTGGGGTGACGAGGCCGTTCCACCCCTTGGGCTCTTGGTTGTCCGGGGGCATCGGTTCCCGTATCATCGTGAACCGCCGTTCAGAGAGGGGTGGGAACCGACGGCGGCCGCGGGGGGGATCGGAACCGTAACGGCCACCCAAGGCGCCCTCGGGCGCGGGGTGGCCGTTTTCCTCCAGGAGCCTCTCCTTGTGAACCCCATCACCGGAGAACGCGGGTGAGCGAAGCCGAAGTCCCGAACCACAACCACAGGAGCCGGGTGGCGAGCGTGGTCTCGTGGGCCGTGACCCTGTTCCTGGTGGGGTTGGTGGTGCTGGTGGTGGTGTACGGGGTGACCCGGCCCAAGCCGCCTGCCCCCCAGCCCGTGGCCCACATGGCCAACGTGGAGGTGCGCACCGTGCGGCCGCGGCCCTACCAGGAGCGGCTGGAGCTGCCGGCCCGCCTGGTGGCCCAACGGGAGGCCGGCGTGGCGCCGGAGTTCGGCGGCCGGCTCCGGCGGTGGCTGGTGGCCGAGGGGGCGGCCGTGGCCCAGGGCCAGGTGGTGGCCGAGCTGGACACCGAGGCCCTGGAGGCCCAGCAAGCCGAGCTGGAGGCCCGGCGCGCCACGGCCGAGGCCACCGTGGCCCGGGCCGCCTCGGCCGTGGAGGCCGCCCGGGTGGCCCGGGACCAGGCCGAGCGCCAGGCGGCCCAGGCCAAGCTGGCGGTGGAGGCGGCCCGGTCGGCGGCAGACCTGGCCGACAAGGAGTGGACCCGGGCCGACCAGCTGGTCCGGGCCGGGGTGCTGGACCGGGCCCGGCTCGACCAGGCGGAGAACGCCCGCACCCAGGCCCGGGTGGCGGTGGACCAGGCCGAGCAGGGGTTCGAGGCGGCCCGGCTCGGGGTGGCCCGGGCCGAGGCCGCGATCGCCGAGGCCCAGAAGGCCCTGGAGGCGGCCCGGGCGGGCGTGGTGGAGGTGGACCGGGCGCTGGACTCGGTCCGTGTGCGGCTCGACAAGGCCCGGATCCGGGCCCCGATCCCGGGCCGGCTCGACGCCCACCTGGCCGAGCCGGGCGAGGTGATCGCCCCCGGCCAGGAGATCGCCCGGATCTACGACCTGTCGTCGCTGAAGGCCGTGGTGGACGTGCCCGAGCGGTATGTGGCGTTCCTGGACCCGGCCAACCCGGCCCTGGCCGCCTACGCCTCGGCGGCCCGGCCCGGAGCGGTGGTGGGGGCCCGGGCCCGGGTGGTGGTGCCGGGGCTTCCCAAGCTCACCGGTGGGGAGGAGGAGGGGCTCGCCCTGGCCGCCGAGATCGTGCGGGTGGGCCAGGCGGCCGATCCGGAGAGCAACACGTTTCCGGTGGAGCTGCGGGTGCCCAACCCCTCGGACACCCTGCGGCAGGGTCTGATCGCCCGGGCCGAGATCGAGTACCTGAGCTATCCGGAGGCGATCGTGATCCCCTCGTCCGCGATCCAGGTCACCGACCAGGGCCCCCGGGTGCTGGTGGTGGAGGAGGAAGGGGGTCGGCCCGTGGCCCGGGTACGCGACATCGTGCCGGTCTCGATCCGGGGCGACGAGGTGCTGGTGCTCTCGGGGCTTGCCGCGGGTGAGCGGCTGATCGTGGCCGGCTGGAAGGGGCTGGTCTCCGGCCAGGCCGTGCGGATCGTGGTGGAGGACGGCGCGGTGGTGGCGTCGGACGGCGGAGGGAAGGCGGAGTGATCGTCACCCGGTTCTCGGTCCGCCACTTCATGGCGGTGCTGGTGGCGTGCGTGGGCATCGTGGTGCTGGGCACGGCGGCGTACCTCTCGATGCCCCGCGAGGCGTTCCCCGACGTCAAGGTGCCCGTGATCACGGTGACCACCGTGCTCGACGGGGCCAACCCCACCGACATCGAGACCTCGGTCACGGTGCCCCTGGAGACCGAGCTCGACGGCGTGGAGGGCGTGAAGGAGATCCGCAGCACCTCCATGACCGACCTGTCGGTGATCTCCATCGAGTTCGACCCCGAGGTGGACACCCAGGTGGCCCTGTCGCGCGTGCGCGACGCGGTGGACAAGGCCAAGGGCGAGCTGCCCCCCGAGGCCGACGACCCGATCGTGAAGGAGTTCTCGTTCTCGGGCGACGTGCCGGTGATGGTGGTGAACCTGGTGGGGCCGGCGAACATGGCCCTGTCGGAGCTCAAGGACCTGGCCGACCGGGTGGAGGACGAGATCCAGCGGATCCCCGGGGTGCTCGACGTGAAGATCCGGGGCGGCCGGGAGCGCCAGGTGCGCATCGAGGTGGACCCGGTGCGGCTCAGGTATTACGGCCTGGTGCCGGCCCAGGTGGAGGCCGCGGTGCGCGGCGCCAACCACAACGTGTCGGCCGGAGTGGCCGACGGCCCGCTGACCCGGGTGATCTACCGGGTGCCCGGGGAGTTCCGGAGCCCGGCCGAGATCTACGGCCTGGTGGTGGGCCGGTCGGCCGACGGGGTCCCCGTGTACCTCAAGGACGTGGCCACCGTGACCTACGCCTTCGCCGACGAGACCGTCCGGGCCCGGCTCTACGACTTCCGGGCCGAGGACGGCGAGCGGTCCGTGGGCCGGTACGTCGAGCCCCAGAAGACGGTGTCGCTGGAGATCATGAAGAAGAGCGGCGAGAACATCATCGCCGTGACCGACGCCGTGAAGGGGCTGCTGGACGAGCTGGGGCTGCCCCCCCAGGTCAAGGCCGTGGTGGCGCTCGACACCTCCCGGGACGTGCGGCGGATGGTGAGCGACCTGGAGAACGGCATCCTCACCTCCCTGGTGCTGGTGCTGGGGGTGATCCTGATCGGCCTAGGCGCCCGCAACGCGTTCCTGGTGGCCTGGGCGATCCCGTTCTCCATGCTGCTGTCGATCCTGGTGCTGCGGCTCCTGGACTACACCCTGAACATGATGGTGCTGTTCTCCTTGCTCCTGGCGCTCGGCATGCTGGTGGACAACGCCATCGTGATCGTGGAGAACATCTACCGCCACCACAGCCTGGGGCTGTCGCGGCCCCGGGCCGCGATCCAGGGCACGGCCGAGGTGGCCTGGCCGGTGATCACCTCCACCGCCACCACCGTGGCCGCGTTCCTGCCCATGGTGTTCTGGCCGGGCATCATGGGCGAGTTCATGGCCTACCTGCCGGTCACGGTGATCGTGGTGCTCACCAGCTCCCTGTTCGTGGCCTTGGTGATCAACCCGACCCTGTGTGCCCTGGTCATGAAGCGCAAGCGGGGCGCCGAGGCCACCGTGGACCCCGAGACCACCCGGCCCACCTACCGGGCCGTGGTGTGGTACGGCCGGTTCCTGGAGTTCCTGCTCGACCGGCCCGTGTGGACCCTGACCACGGGGTTCGGCGTGCTGCTGCTGGTGTTCGCGGTGTACGGGGTGTTCGGCCACGGGGTGGAGTTCTTCCCGACCATCGACCCCAACCTGGTCATGGTCAGCGTGACTCCGCCCGAGGGCACCAGCCTCGACGCCTCGGACCGGCTGAGCCGCCTGGCCGAGGACCGGATCTTCGGCCGGCCCGGCTCCGGGTACGACCGGCCGGTGGAGAACCTGAAGCACGCCACGGTCACGGTGGGGCTGGAGGCCCGGGGCGGGTTCGGCGAGGAGGGGCTGGGGCCGGTTGTGACCCGGATCCAGTTCGTGGAGCGGCCGTTGCGCACCGAGCCCACCTCCGAGACCCTGGCCGAGATCCGCCGCCGGCTCGAGGGGCTGGACCTCTCCGGCCGGCGGGTGGCCCCCCCGCTGTACGGTGCCGAGTTCGACGTGGTGAAGCCCCAGGAGGGGCCGCCCACCGGCAAGCCGGTGTCCATCGAGATCTTCGGGGACGACCTGGCCCGGATGGCTGCCGTGGCCGAGGACATGAAGGTCCTGATGGCCGCCGTGCCCGGGGTGGCCAAGCCCACGGACGACGCGGCCACGGCCCAGCCCACCCTGGAGTGGACCGTGGACCGGGCCCGGGCCGGCATGTTGGGGCTGGATCAGGCGTCCGTGGCCGGGGCGCTCCAGATGATCGTGGGCGGCCGCCGGGCCGGCACCTTCGGCCACGGCGACGACGAGCAGGACATCTGGTTCCGGCTGCCCCGGCCCTACCGCCTCGACACCGACCGGGTGCTCGCCGTGCCCATTCCCACCCCCCTGGGCGGGGCCGTGGCGGTGGCCTCGGTGGCCCGGCCGGAGCTGGTGCCCGGCCCGATCCAGGTCAAGCACCTGGACCGGAAGCGGGTGCTCACGGTGGGGGCCGACGTGGAGCCCTGGGTGCGGGCCGACGCCGACGTGCGCGCCGCGTTCCAGGCCCGGGCCCGGCAGTACCCGTTCCCCCCCGGCATCACCTACCGATTCGCCGGCGCGGCCGAGGAGCAGGAGGAGTCCACCCGGTTCCTCACCGAGGCCTTCGTGGTGGCCCTGTTCCTGATCGCGCTGGTGCTGGTGCTCCAGTTCAACTCGATCCTGGTGCCGGCCATCGTGATGACCTCGGTGGTGCTGAGCTTCATCGGGGTGTTCCTGGGGCTCCTGGCGTTCCGGATGCCGTTCGGCATCATCATGAGCGGGATCGGGGTGATCTCGCTGGCCGGGGTGGTGGTGAACAACGCCATCGTGCTGCTGGACGCGGTGCGCCAGTTCCAGCGCCGGGGCCAGAGCGTGCGCGAGGCCGTGGTGAGCGCGGGCATGGTCCGGTTCCGGCCGGTGCTCCTCACGGCCGTCACCACGATCCTGGGGCTGGTGCCCATGGCCCTCAAGATCAACATCGACTTCCTGCACCTGACCTACCAGTACAACACCGAGTCC
>JALUTY010000122.1 GCA_027021615.1 bacterium
GCTCGCCCGTGGGGCGGAGCCCGGGCCGCCCCAGCGGTCGCTGGCCGCGGCCGCCGCGCGGGCCGCCGGTCCGGCGGCCGCCCGACCGGCCCTGGAGGCATGGGAGGCCTCGTTCGGGCGGGTGCGCCTGCGCTACGACTCCGCGGGCGCGCTCCGGCACGACGTGGTCCGCACCGGGAGCGGCGTGGAGATCCCCGAGGCCGGGCCGTGGGCCGCCGGACCCGACTGGGAGGGTGCCCTGCTGGCCGCCCGCATGCCCCCGCCCCTGGAGGCGGACTCGCGGCCGGGGCCCCACGGCACGGCCCTGCTGGTGCGGTTGAGGGCGGGCCGGGTGCGCGCGATCACCCGGCTGCCCCTGCGGGTGACCCACCGGGCGGGCGACGAGCGGGGGCTCGCGGTGAGCGGCCGGCTGCCCGGGGAGGTGGTTCCCGTGGCCCGGGCGGTGGAGGCCCGTTGCGCCTGGCTCGAGCCGGGGGGCCGGTTGTGGTACCCGAAGGAGTTTGCCCTGGACCGGGACGAGGGGCTCTTCCTGGCCCGGTTTCCCCCGGGGGCCGGGGGCCGGGGCGAACTCCGGATGCTGCTCCTGGAGCCTGGTGACTGAGACGGTGCGCGAGCCGGTGGGGTGGCGGCACGTCTGGTTCCTGGTCCGGTCGGGGGAGGCCGGGCTGGCCGCCTCGGACCTGGCGCGGCCCGGCCGGGTGGAATGGCCGGCGGGTCCGGCGGAGCTGGGCCGCGCCCGCGGCGCCCTGGCCGCGGCGCTGCCCGGGGGGATGGGCCGGCTGATGGACCTTTCGGCCCTGGCGTGGATGCTGCTCGAGGCCCGGGCGGGGCCGGCCGCGCCCTCGCCCCTGCCGGAAGCCGGGGCCCTGCTGGGCCGGCCGTGGCCGCGGGCGCGGGAAGGCCGGTGGGTCCCGGCGGCCGTGCCGGTGTTGCAGGGAGGCCGGGGCGGCGTGATCTGGTTCCTGGTGGGCTCGGTGCCCGGCCCGGTGGGCGGGGTCCTGCCGGCCTGGGCCCGGGACCTGGTGGGCCCGGACGCCCAGGGCGAGGTGGCCGAGGCGTTCGCGGCTGCCCGGATCGAGGCCGGGAGGACGGCCGACCTGGTGGCGGTGCCGTTCGTTGCGCCCGCCTGGGGGGGCGTGCGGGAGCGCTCCCTGGGCCTCCCCCTGGCCCTGGCAGCCCTTTCGGCGTTGCGGGGGGGCGGACCCCTCCGGGGCGTGGCGGCCACCGGAAACGTGTCGCCGGACGGTGAGGTGCAGGCCGTGCCGGCCGGCGGGCTGGAGGTCAAGGCCCGGGCGGTGGCAGCGGCCGGCTTCACGCTGTTGCTGTTCCCCGCGGCCTGCGGGGGCGGGCCCGAGGTGCCGGGCCTCGAGGCGGCCGGGGTGGGCCGGCTGGACCAGGCCTGGCGCTGGGCGGAGCTCCACGCCCGGGGCGGGCCCGGATCCGTGCCCTGCCTGGACGAAGCCCTCCGGGACGGGGCGTGCTTCGCCGCCCGGTGCCGCCGCCTGTCGCCCCGGGTGCTGGCGTGGTGCCGGGATCAGGGGATGTTGGCCCCCCTGGGCCTGCGGCTGGCCCGGGATCCGGATTGCCTGGGACACCTGGCGGGCCGCGTGGAGGCCTGCCTGGCACAGGAGCCACCGGACCTGGAACGGGCCGGCCTGCTGGCGGGGCTGCTGGAGGGGGAGGAGGCGTTCCGGGCCGCCGCCCGGGCGTCTCCGGCAGCGGCGCTCGCATGGTGCTCGGCTGCGCTGGCCGCCGCCGCGGGGCTGCACCAATGGGCCCGGGCGTCCGAGTGGGCCCGGCGGGGCGAGGCCCTGGGTGCCGAGGCCCGCCGGGCCGACCCGGACGGCTGGATGCGGTTCCGCGCGCGCCGAATGGGGTTGGCCTTCCGGCCGGGGCGCAGGCCCGGGCCCCTGCCCCGGGGCGTGGCCGGGTGGATCCGGGTTCGGCGAGCCGTGCAGCGGCTCCGGGGCGGGGTGGACCCGGTGCTGGGCGAGCTGCACGAGGCGGTGGGCCGGCACCTCGCCCTCAACGGGAGCCCGGCTGCTGCGGCCCGGCACTTCGAGGCCGCGGCCCGGGCGTTCGGGGCCAGCCGGCTGCCCGATTGGCGGGCCGCCTGGAGGCGCCTGAGGGGATGGGCGGCCCTGGCGTTCCTGGACCTGGGCGAGCCGGCGAAGGCCCGCGAGGCCGCGCTGGACCACGCGGGGCTGGACGCCTGGGCCGACCTGGTGACCTGCGGGCGTGCGCTCCGCCGGCACGTGGTGCTCCGCTGCCTGCTCGAGGCGCTCCCGGGCCCGGTTCCCCCCGAGACCGTCGCGGCGGTCGAGCGGCTGGCCGAAAGCGGGGACGAGCCCGGCCTGCCGCCCCGGCACCTGTGGCTGTACGCGGCGGGGCGGATGCTTCGGGCCGCGGGCCGGAGGGAGGCGGCCCTCCGGGCGCTGCGGAGCAGCGCGCTCCTGTGCCGGAGGTTCCAGCACCCGCCGGTGGGCGCCCTGCTGCCCCTGGCCGAGCTGGCCCGGTTCGGCGCGCTGGACGCGGAGGCGGCGGTGCTGCTCCGCCGGGCCGCCGCCGGGCTGGACCCGCCCGTCCCATCGGATCCCCTGGACCTGCTCGCGCGGATCCGGCACGACCCCTCCCGCCTGTTTCCCTTCGACACCCGGTGATCTTTTTTTCCTGCCCCGGGGTGTCACTTTCCCCTCCCCAGCCGTCACCTTCCTTTTGAAACCCGGCCCTGGAACGCGCGTCCCGGGCCGGACCGGTTGGAACCGGCGCCGGCAGGCGCCACAGCCCGGAAGGAGGGTGCGATGGACAAGCGGGGAGTCGTCTGTGCGGTGCTGCTCGGTCTGAGCGGGGTCTCGGGATGTATCGGGTACCTGAGGACGAGGCCGACCGTGATGGAGCGGTTCGCGGTGGAGGCCGGTCGGTGGGCCGCCTCGGTGAATCCGGCGGAACGGGCCAAGGTGGACGAATACATGGACGAGCTCCTCAAGGAGCGGATCCGGCGGGGCCTTCCGTTCTTCCTGGTGGCGGGCGCGGCCGGGGTCGCTGGCATCGGTTCCCTGGGCAAGCGGGACCGCCGGTAAGGGCGCCGGAGCCGCTTTGGCCTCGAGGACGGCGATGGCGGAGGTTCCCGGGGGCGGAGAGCGCCGCCCGGGCTCCGCTCCCGGCGGCGAGTGGGTCCGGGTGGAGAGGCGCGAGGGCCGGCGGGGGTTCGAGGCGGTGGCCGCCATGCGGGTCGCCTGGGCGGCCTGGCGGGCGGAAGGCCGGCACGACCAGGAGCGCTTGTTCCGCGCGCTGGGGGGGTGCCTGGAAACCGGGCAGAAGCTCGCGGTGGTGCTGGAGGGGGAGTCGGGCGCCCAGCGGGTGGCCGCGGCCGTGGAGGTCGCGGCCACCGGCCGCACCCGGTCGGACAGCCGGGCGCGGGCGCGGGACCTGGCCGCCCGGGTGAGGGCCACGTTGGGGGCGTTCGGGGCAGGCCTGGGGCTCGAGCCCGGGCCGCCGCCGGTGGGGTCCCGGCGGCCCCACCGGATCCGGATCCGGCCGGCCTGCGTGGAGATCCCGGTCGCGGCCGGGGGAGTCCCGGGGTTCGCGAGGGAGCCGGGCGCAGGGCCGGCGGTCCTGGTGTTGCCGCTGCCGGAGCCGTGCCGTGGCACCGCCGAGGAGTTGGCCGAGACCCTGGCGCGCCTGGGGGGGCGCGCGGTCCTGCAGTTGGGGTGCCTGCAACCGCCGGCCCTGCCCCCGGGTCTGTTGGACCGGGCCGAGGCCCACCTGCTGGACGGCCGGGAGGTGCTCTGGGACGGAGCGGCTTGGAGCCCGTGCGGTGAAGCCGCGGAGGCGCTGCGGTCCGTCCTGGACGCCTGGCGGCGGGCGGGACCGAGTGCCTGGGCCCTGAGCTGCGTGCTGGAGTCGGACCGGCCCCTGCCGCCCGGCCTCCGTGACCTGGCCTGCGCCGTGGTGTTCGGAACCCGTAGATCCCGGCGCACACCGGGGCCGGGCGTGGACCTGTCGGCGTGGCGGCCCGCCGGGATGCCCCTGCCGGCGCTTCTGCCCGGGCCCGAGGTCCTGGCCCGGGGCGGGGTGCCCCGGGGGTATCCGACCCGGCAGGTTCCCTGCGCCCGGCAGGGGGTGTTGGTGGGAGAGGCGCGCACCCCGGCAGGGCCCCGGCCGGTCCGGCTGCCCTACCCGGACCGATCCCGGCACGTGTACGTGGTGGGGGCCACGGGCGCCGGCAAGTCCACGCTCCTCTACAACATGATCGTGCAGGACGTCCGTGCGGGGAAGGGCGTGGGGTTGATCGACCCCCACGGTGATCTGTTCCGCCAGGTGCTCCGGGCGATACCGCCGGAGCGGGCCGGGGACGTGGTTCTGGTGGACCTGACCGACTTCGGGTACGTGCCGGGCCTGAACCTCCTGGAGGTCTCGGGACCGTTCCCGGACCTCCAGAAGGGGTTCGTGGTCAACGAGATGATCCGGATCTTCGACCGGCTCTACGACCTGCACCAGACCGGCGGGCCCATCTTCGAGCAGTACATGCGCAACGCGCTGCTCCTGGCCCTGAACGCCAGGGACCACGCCCCCACCCTGCTGGACGCCTGCCGGATCTTCGAGAACGACGCCTTTCGGGAGGAGCTGCTCCGGCACTGCACCGACCCCGACGTGGTGCGGTTCTGGGAAGGGCAGGCCCACCGTGCCCTCGGGGACGCGAGCCTGAGCAACCTGGCCCCCTACATCACGAGCAAGGTGAACCAGTTCGCCCAGAACCCCCTGGTGAGGGACATCGTCGGCCAGGTCCGCACCACGGTGGACTTCCGGGGAATCCTGGACCGCGGCGGCGTGCTGCTGGTCAACCTGGCCAAAGGCGTGCTGGGCGACCTGGACTCGCGGCTGCTGGGCATGATCGTCATGGGAAAGGTGTTCCAGGCAGGCCTCGCGCGGGCGCCCCTGCCCGAGGTCCGGCGGCGGCCGTTCCACCTGTACGTGGACGAGTTCCAGAATTTCAGCACCGAGACGGTGAGCGACATGCTGGCCGAGGCGCGCAAGTTCGGCCTGCGCCTGGTGCTGGCGAACCAGAGCCTGCAGCAGATCAACCAGTACGCCGGCCCGGGCATGGGCCGGACGGGCGGCGGGGGGGTTCTTCCGGCCGTTCTCGGCAACGCGGGCACCCTCGTCGTGTTCCGCACCGGGCCCCTGGACGCACCCCATCTGGTGCCGTTCGTGGAGCCGGGGTTCCGGGGGCGCGACCTGCAGGAGCTGCCCGACTACCACGCGGTGGTCCGGCTCCTGGTCCACGGCAGGCCGTTCCCGCCGTTCGCGCTGCGCACGTTCCCGCCCGCGCCGGCAGAAGGGAGGGTGCGCTGCGCCCGGGCGATCCGCCGGCTCAGCCGGGCACGGTACGCGAGGCCCCGCCCAGAGGTGGAGGCCGAAATCCGCGCGGCCAGGGGGTTCCCTTCGACGGGTAGTCCCATGGAGAGGAGAAGGATCATATTTTGATAACGTAGGCAGGTCTTGAAGTTCTGGGGCCACCGCGCCGCCCGCAGAATAGGGGGCGCTCCTCCCGGCCCGCGTGCGGGGCAGGGGGGAACAGCCCCTTTCAAGGCCGGGCGTTCACCGCCTCCACCACGGCGTTGCCGTCGGGGTAGACGGCGATCCGGTTCAGGCAGGCGGGGTCCTGGGCCAGGACGTGGAACCGGGACAGGGGGATCCCCAGGTACCGGAACAGGATGACCCGGTTCGTGCCGCCGTGGGCCACCACGGCCACGGTCTCGCCGGGGTGGCGGGCCACGATGCGGTCGAACGCGGGCACGGCCCGGGCGGAGAGATCCGAGAGGCTCTCGCCCCCGGGGATCCGGAACGTCTCCAGGGCGGCCCACCACTTGCGGAGCCGTTCGCCGTCCTCGGCCAGGAGCTCCCGCACCGGCCGGCCGTCCCAGAGGCCCATGTGGAGCTCCCGCAGGGCCGGATCGGCGGTCACGGACAGCCCGTCGTGCCTCCGCGCCAGGATCTCGGCGGTCTCCCGGGCCCGGCACAGGTCCGAGCAGTACACGGCGGCCAGGGGCTCGCCGGCCAGACCCCGGGCCAGGGCCTCGGCCTCGGCCCGGCCCTGGGGCGTCAGCGGCACGTCCACGTGGCCGTGGAGCACGCCGTCGCCCCCCACCGAGCCGTGGCGGATCAGGAGGATCCGGGTGGGCACGTCACGAGAAGGCATGGAGGAACACCAGGAACACGACCTCAGAGGTCTCCACGCAGAACCCGAGCACGTCGCCGGTGACGCCGCCCAGGCGGTGGCGGAAGTACCGGCGGAGCACCTCGGACCACGCCCAGACGGCGGCCAGGGCCGCCGCACCGGGCCACCCCAGGAACACCACGGCCGCGCCCGCGGCCCACAGGGTGGCCTGGAGCACGTCGTTGCCGGAGAGGTGGGCGCTGTAGGGCGCGCCCAGGCCGCCTTCGGGCCGGGCGTAGGGGCTTCGGTGGGCCAGCCACACGGCCGCGGCCCGGCCCGCGGCCGGCGTGACCAGCAGCCCGGCCACGCGCGCCCCTTCGGGCAGGAGGCCGTAGCCGGCCGCCTTGGCCCCGATCACGAGGGCCAGGGCGGCGGCCCCCACCGCGCCGGTGCGGCTGTCCTTCATGATCCGCAGGGCCCGTTCCGGGGTCCACCCCCCGGCCAGCCCGTCGGTGGTGTCGGCCAGGCCGTCCAGGTGGAAGCAGCCGGTGGCCCCGGCCAGCAGGGCCACCGCTAGGGCCCCCTCCAGCAGGCCCGGCAGGGCCCGGCCCAGCACGGCGTGGAACCCCACGAGCCCGGCGCCCAGGGCGAGCCCCACCAGGGGGAACGCGGCCATGGCCCGGCCCAGCTCCCGGTCCTCGAACCGCTGGGCCGGGAACAGGGGGATCACGGTGAGGAACTGCCAGGCCACGGCGAACCGGCTCCGGGTCACGGTGAGTCCTCACGGTTCGACACCCCGGCCTCGCCGAACGTGGCCATCTCCGACAGGATCCGGGCCGCGGCCTCGATCACCGGCATGGCCAGGGCCGCGCCGGTGCCCTCGCCGAGGCGCAGCTCCAGCACCAGGAGGGGCTCCTGCCCCAGGTGCTCCACCATGCGGATGTGGGCCCGCTCCTGGCTGAGGTGCGAGAGGAACAGGTACTCGGCGGCCCGGGGCGCGAGGCGGCAGGCCACCAGGGCCGCGGCCGTGGAGATGAACCCGTCCACCACCACGGGCAGGCCCAGGGCCGCGGCTCCCAGGCACACGCCGGCCATGCCCGCGATCTCGAACCCGCCGACCTTGTGCAGCACGTCCAGGGGGTCGGACGGATCGGGCCGGTTCACCTCCAGCGCCCGGCCCACCACCTCGGCCTTGCGGCGCAGCCCCTCGTCGTCCACACCGGTGCCCCGCCCCACCACCTCGGCCGGGGGCAGGCCCGTGAACGCGGCCAGGATGGCCGAGGCCGGGGTGGTGTTGCCGATGCCCATCTCGCCGATCCCCACCAGGTCCACCCGGTCCCGGGCGGCCTGCCGGGCCAGATCCACGCCGACGGCCAGGGCCTGGAGAGCCTGGGCCCGGGTCATGGCCGGCCCCCGGGCCAGGTTTCGGGTGCCCCGGGCCACCTTGGCGCGCACCAGCCCCTCCACCTCCTGGAAGTCGTGGTCCACCCCCACGTCCACCACCACGATCTCCGCGCCCGCGTGCCGGGCCAGCACGTTGATGGCGGCCCCTCCCCGCAGGAAGTTGAGCACCATCTGGGCGGTGACCTCCCGGGGGTAGGCGCTCACCCCCTCCTCGGTCACCCCGTGGTCGGCCGCCAGGGTGTAGACCCGCTTCCTCCCGATGCGCGGACGGGTGGTGCGCTGGATGGCGGCCAGCCGCTTGGCCACCTCCTCCAGCCGGCCCAGGCTTCCGGGGGGCTTGGTGAGGTTGTCGAGCCGGGCCTGGGCGGCCTCCAGATCGGCCGGAGCAAGGGGCCGGATGCCGGCCGCGAGGTCGTGGAGTTCCCGTTCGGTCATGTCTGCGCCTGCTCCCTGTTGCCTACTTCAGCCGCACCGGCAGGCCCGAGACGACCAGGTAGGCCTCGTGGGCCCAGGCGGCGCAGTCCTGGTTGATGCGGCCGGCCAGGTCCCGGAACCGGCGGGCCAGGGGGTTGGCCGGCACGATGCCAGCCCCCACCTCGTTGGTGACCAGGCACACCCGGCCGGAGAACCCGTCCAGGGCCCGGTAGAACGACTCCCGGGCCTGACGCAGGCCCCCCTCGTCGTCGCCGTGGTGGCCGAGCAGGTTCGAGGTCCACAGGGTCAGGCAGTCCACCAGGGCGCCCCCGTAGGCCTCGGCCTCGGCCAGGGCCCCGGCCAGGTCCAGGGGCTCCTCCAGGGTGGTCCACCGGGGGCCCCGGTCCTCGCGGTGGCGCCGCACCCGGTCCGCCATCTCGTCGTCCAGCACCTCAGCCGTGGCGATGTAGAGGAGCGGCCCCTCCCAGGCCTCCACCAGGCGTTGGGCGAACCGGCTCTTGCCGCTGCGGGCCCCTCCGGTCACGAACACGATGCGGGCCATGGTACTCCTGGGGCGGGTGGGTGAGATCTGATCTCCAGCAGGCCGGAGAAGCTTTCTAGCCTTCCAGCCTTCTAGCCCGCATTATTCATGAAGCCTTCTGCTGCAACCGCCGATTGCACGCCATCTCGGGGCGTGCTCGCGCCTCGGGGCTCGACGTACCGTCCAGTACGCCTGCGCCCCTCGGCGCTGCGCTTGCCCCGATCTGACGCACACTCGACGGTTTCGCGACGAACGCTCATGAATAATGCGGGCTAGCGGGCCGAAGGCCCTTGACCGACGACCGCAGACCGAAGTTCCTGGGACGCGCATTGTGGGCGGAACGGCGAGGGTGCGTCAATGTGCGTCGCGGAAGCGGCCGTTGCGACGGGCCGGCCGGGTGCGATACCGTCTCAGGTCGGCCCGGCCCGAGGGGGCGGGGCGAGAACCGCCATGCCAGTGCCTCCACGGAGTCCCCATGCCCACCCTGCTCTCCCCGGACGAAGCCCTCGCCCGGATCGGCGGCCTGGAGAGGTTCGGCATCGACCTCGGCCTCGACCGGAGCTCCGAGTGCCTGGCCCGCCTGGGCTACCCCCAGAAACGGTTCCCTTCGGTCCACATCGCGGGCACCAACGGCAAGGGGTCCACGGCCGCGTTCGCCGAGTCGGTGCTCCGGCAGGCGGGGTACCGGGTGGGGCTGTACACCTCGCCGCCGCTGGAACGGTTCGGGGAGCGGATTCGGGTCGACGGCCGGGATCTGGCTGCCGGGGCCGTGCCGGACCTGCTGGCCCGGGTGGAGGCCACCGGGGTCGCTCTCACCCAGTTCGAGGTGATCACGGCCATGGCCCTGCTGCACTTTGCCGACCGGGAGGTGGACGTGGCCGTGGTGGAGGTGGGGCTGGGGGGGCGGCTGGACGCCACGAACACGGTGGAGCCGGCCGTGAGCGCCGTGACCAACGTGGGGCTGGAGCACGCGGAGCACCTGGGGCCCACCGTGGCCCACATCGCCCGGGAGAAGGCGGCCATCGCCCGGCCCGGGGTCCCCCTGGTCACCGCGGCCGAGGACGAGGCACTCCGGGCGGTGGAGGCCGAGGCCCGGGCCCGGGGAGCCCCGGTGGTGGTCGTGGGCCGGGACGTGGCGGTGCGGTCCGGTCCGGACGGGTACCGGTACGAGGGCCGGGCCTGGCGCCTGGACGGCCTGCGTCCCTCTCTGAAGGGCCCTCACCAGGCCCGGAACCTGGCCGTGGCCCTGGCGGCCCTGGAGAGCCTGGCCGAGCGGGGGTGGCGGATTCCGGCCGCGGCCGTGGGGGAAGGCGTGGCCGCGGCCCGGTGGCCGGGCCGGTTCGAGGTGCTGGGGACCGGCCCCCGGGTGGTGCTGGACGGGGCCCACAACCCCCATGCCAGCCGTTGCCTGGCCGAGGCCCTGGCGGCCGAGCCCAGGGACCGGCTGCTCCTCGTCCTGGGCATCCTGGGCGACAAGGACGCCCAGCGGATCGCCGGTGACCTGGTGCCCCTGGCCGACGCGGTGTGGGTGACCCGCTCGGCCTCCTCCCGCGCCGTGCCCCCGGAGCGGCTCCTGGCGGCGGCCCAGGAGGCCGCCGGGGTGCGGGCCGAGGCCGCCCCCACGGTGGCCGAGGCCCTGGACCGGGCCCTGGCCCAGGCCGGCCCGCGGGATCTGGTGTGCGTGACCGGGTCCCTGACCGTGGTGGGCGAGGCCCGCCGCCGCCTGAGGGAGCTGGGGTGGGTGCCCTGAGGCGGGCCGCCTGGGTTCTGGTGCTCGTCCTGGTGGCCGCGGGTGCGGCCCGAGCCCAGAGCCTCCGGATGGTTCGCGGGCAGGGGGACGAGCCGGTGGAGATCCGGGCCGACCGGATCGAGGCCCGGCTGGACGGGGCCCGCCGGGAGGTGGTGGCCGTGGGCCGGGTCCTGGTGACCTGGGGGGGGTACCGGCTCCGGGCCCGGCGGGTCCGGTACCTGCCGGCGGAGGACCGGGCCGAGGCCGAGGGCGAGGTGGTGTTCACCGACCCGGACGGCAACCGGCTGGAGTGCGAGGGGCTCGAGATCCACCTCGACACCCAGAAGGGGGTGGTGCGCTCGGGCCGGCTGTGGATCGCCCGCGAGGGGTACCGGGTGTGGGGCAAGCGGTTCGAGCGCTTGGGCGAGCGTTCGTACCGGGTGGAGGACGGCGGGTTCACGGCTTGCGACGGCACCTGGCCCAGCTGGAGGGTGGAGGCCGACCGGGTGGAGGTGGAGCTCGAGGGGCTCGTGCGGGCCCGGGGGGCCTCGTTCTGGATGGAGGGGGTGCCCGTGGCCTACAGCCCGGTGCTGGTGTTCCCGGTGGTCCGGGAGCGGCGTTCCGGGTTCCTGCTGCCCCGGGTGGGCTGGACCGACACCCAGGGCCTTCGCTGGCTCCAGCGCTACTACTGGGCTCCTTCCGATTCCTGGGACCTCACGCCCCGGGCGGAGTACCGCAGCCGCCGGGGTTGGACCGAGGGGATCGAGTTCCGGTACGCTCCGGCCGAGGGGCACCGGGGCCGGGTCGATCTGGAGCACCTGTACGACCGGCAGGACCGGGGTCACCGTTACGCCGTGGAGCTGGATCACGAGAGCCGGTTCCCCGGCCGCAACCGGCTCCGGCTCCAGGGGGCGTACCAGGGCGACACCCGGTACCAGGAGGAGCTGGCCGACACCCTGGACGACCGGGAGGCCCGGCGCCTGCGGTCGTTCGGGCTGTGGTCCTGGGACGGCGCGGCCGGCACGGCCTACGGGCTGGCCGAGTTCTTCCAAGCCCTCGACACCTCCCAGGCCTCGGTGCTCCAGACCCTGCCCCGGCTGGGGTTCCTGGGGCGCGAGGTGCGGATCGCGGGGCCGTTGGTGGGCGGCGTGTCGGCCGAGGCGGCGCGGTTCTGGCGGGCCCGGGGGCCGCGGGGGGAGCGGGTGTCCCTGGAGCCGGCCGTGGGGCTCGAGGGCCGGGTCGGCGGGGTGGGGACCTTTGCCCGGGCCGGGCTCCGGGAGAACCTCTACCGCCTTGACGGCCGCACCCGAGGCCGCGGCGCGCCCCGGGCCGAGGTGGGCGCGAACGCGTTCCTGTGGCGGCGCTACGGTACGTGGCTGCACACCCTGGAGCCGTTCGCGGGCCTGGAGGCCGAGGGCCGGGGCCACGGCGAGGTGCCGGCCGCGTTCGATGGGACCGACCGGTTCGATCGGGGGCTCCGGGCCGTGGGCGGGGTCTCCACCCGCTGGATCCCAGGCGGCACGGCCGACGAGGTGCTGGGCGCGGACCTGAGGGTGACCCGGGACCTGACCGACGGCCTGTGGGGCGTCGGCTGGGTCGAGGCGTTCTGGGCCCCCGCGGCTGGCCGCCGGCTCTGGGCCGAGGGGGAGTACGAGCCCGAGACGGGGAGTTGGGCCTCCTGGGCCGCCGGAGGGCGGTGGGCCGCGGATCCGCGCACCCGCGGGGTCGTGGAGGTCCGGCACCGCCAGGACGAGGCCACGTATCTCGACGCCGGCCTCTCCGTGGCCTTGGGCCGGTACGGCCGGATCGGGTATCGCGGCCGGGCCGACCTGGACGCGGGCCGCCTGCTGGAGGACGCCTACTCCGTGGGCGTGGCCCATCCTTGCTGGGAGCTCGACCTCACCTACAGCCGGACCTGGATCCCCGACGAAGGGCGGCTGGACCGGAAGGTGTTCGTCATGGTGAACCTCAAGGGGCTCGGAACCCTGGGAACCTGGAAGGGAATCCTGCCGTGAGGGCGGCGCTCGGGGCGGCGTGGTGTCTGCTTCTGGTCGCGGTGTGCGCGGCGTGGGCCGGCCCGGACCCGGGGGCGGCCCTGTACGAGGCCGCCCGGGCCCGGTACCGGCAGCTCGAGGCGGACGGCACCCCGGCTCGGGAGGTGAGCGCCTGGCGGGAGGTGGCCGATCGGTTCCTTCGGGTGGCGGACGAGGCCCCCCGATCGGCCAAGGCGGACGACGCCCTGTACATGGCGGGCATCTGCCGCGAGCGGGCCGCGGCCCTGTCGTCCGGGGTGGGGGACCGGCGGGCTGCGGTGGAGGCCTACGACCGGCTGGCCCGGTCGTACCCCGGGTCGCGCCTGGCGGACGACGCCCTGTTCCGGGCCGGCCGGATCCGCGAGGGCGCGGGTGACATCGAGGGGGCGCGAACCTTCTATCAAAGGGTGGTGCGGGACACCCAGCAGGGGGACATGGTGCCGGTGGCCAAGGCCCGGCTCCGGGACCTGGGCCGGCCGAGCCGGGTGAAGGGGGTGCGACGGTGGTCCGGGCCCCGGTACACCCGGGTGGTGGTGGACCTGGGCCGCACCGTGGCCTACCAGGTGGGGGCCCTGCCCCCGGAGCCGGATGCGGGCCGGCCGGCCCGGGTGTACGTGGACCTGCGGCCCGCCCGCCTGGGAGCCGGGTGCGCCGCGAGCACCTCCGTGGCCGACGGCCTGGTGCGCCGGGTTCGGGTGGCCCAGCACGACCGGGACACCGTGAGGGTGGTGCTGGACCTGGAGGAGGCGGCCGACCACCGGGTGTTCCCGCTGGAGGGGCCGGCCCGGCTGGTGATCGACGTGTTCGGGGGGCGCCGCACCGGGGAGGACGTGGTCACCCGGATCCTCCGCGGGCAGGAGGGGGGCGTGCGGCCGGTCCGGGTGGTGATCGACCCCGGCCACGGGGGGCGCGACCCGGGGGCGCTGGGCCCCGGCGGTCTGCGGGAGAAGGACGTCACCCTGGCCATCGCCCGGGAGCTGGCGCGGCTGTTGGAGGCGAGGCCGGGCTGGGAGGTGCGGCTCACCCGGGACCGGGACGAGTACCTCTCGCTGGAGGAGCGCACGGCCCGGGCCAACGCCTTCGGGGCGGACCTGTTCGTGTCGATCCACGCCAACGCCAGCCGGTCGCGGCGGGCCCGGGGGATCGAGACCTACTACCTGAGCCCGGCCTCGGATCGGTCGGCCCGGCGGCTGGCCGCGCTGGAGAACCAGGGGAGGGAGGAGGACCTGGTCGAGATGGAGCACATCCTGGCCGACGTGGTGCTCTCGGCAAAGGTGGAGGACTCCCGCCGGCTGGCCGAGGCGGTGCAGCAGGCCCTGGTGGACGAGCTGGCCCGGCGTGGGGGACCGGTGCGGGACCTGGGGGTCAAGCAGGGGCCGTTCTACGTGCTGACCGGGGCGGTGATGCCGGCCGTGCTGGTGGAGACCTCGTTCATCACCCACCCCGAGGAGGCCCGCCGGCTGGCCGACCCCGGGTTCCGGCGCCAGGTGGCCGAGGCCCTGGCCCGGGGGGTGGAGCGGTTCGCCAAGGGGCGGGGGGGATGAACGAGCCCCGCTTGCCGCCCGACGAGCTGGCCCACCCCGGCCGGCGGGGACCCGCCGTGGCACAGTGGGCCGCCCGGGCCCGCGAGGCCTTCCGGCGGGCCCACGCCGCCGGCATCGGCGGCCGGGAGGGCGTGGCCCTGTGGACGGGGTGGATCGACCACCTGGTGGGGGCCCTGTTCGAGGCCGTCCGAGGGGGCCGCGCCGGCCTGTGCCTGGTGGCCCTGGGGGGCTACGGCCGGGCCGAGCTCTCCCCCGGGTCGGACCTGGACCTTCTGCTCCTGCATCGGGGCGACCCGGACCTAGCCGAGGTGGCCGAGGCCCTGTGCTACCCCCTGTGGGACGCGGGGTTCGACGTGCAGGCGGTGACCCGCACCCCGGAGGAGAACCTGCGGGCGGCCCGGACGGACCTCAGGAGCCGCACGAGCCTGCTCGAGGCCCGACGGATCGCGGGCTGCCCCGGGCTGTGGGCCGAGTTCGAGAAGCATGTGATCGCCGGCGAGATCCTGGGGCAAGACCGGGACTGGTTCGTGGAGGCCAAGGTACGGGAGATGGAGGCCCGCCACGGCCGCTACGGCGACACCGTGTACCTGCTGGAGCCCCAGGTCAAGGAGGGGCCCGGCGGCCTCCGGGACATCCACACGGCCCAGTGGGTGCTCAAGGTGGCTGCCGGCACCCGGGACCCGGAGGAGGCATGCCGCCGCACGGGGGTCCCGCGGGCCGAGCTCAAGGGGCTGGAGGCATGCCTCGACTTTCTCCTGCGGGTTCGCAACCAGCTCCACCTGGCGAGCGGTCGGCGGGACGATCGGCTCAGCTTCGAGCAGCAGGACGAGGCAGCGGTCGCCCTGGGGTTCGGGGACGCGGGGGGCATCACCGGAGTGGAGCGGTTTCTTCAGGCTTACCATGCCACAGCCAACCGGGTGAGCCATCTGGCCCGCACGGTGATCCGTCGGGTCCGGGGCCGGCCCGAGGCCGGCACGCGGAAGCCGTGGAGGGAGCCCGGGGTCTGGCTTCGGGACGGGGAGGTGTGGCTCGACCGAGACGAGGTGGGGCGCCGGCCCCTGGCCCTGCTGGCCGCGTTCGAGGCTGCCCAGGAGACCGACCGGGAGCTGTCGCCCACGGCCCTGGAGGTGGTGCGGGAGAGCCTGGATCGGGTGGACGACCGGTTCCGCCGGGACCCGGGAGCGGTGGAGCGGTTCCTGCGGATCCTGCGGTTTCCGAGGCGGGTGGCCACCACCCTGATGGCCATGCACGAGGTGGGGTTCTTGGACCGGTTCATCCCGGAGTTCGCCCGGATCCACGGCCGGGCCCAGCGGGACCTGTACCACGTGTACCCCGTGGACGTGCACAGCCTGTTCGCGGTGCGGGAGTTGCGCCGGATGGCCCGGGGCGAATACGCTACGGAGTTCCCCCTGCTCACCGAGCTGGTGTCCGGCGTGCGCCACCCCGAGGTCCTGTACCTGGCGGCCCTGCTCCACGACGTGGGCAAGGGCGGGGGCGGAGGGCACGCCGCCCGGGGGGCAGAGGCCGCGGTGGCCGTGGCCGACCGGATGGGGTTCGACCCGGAGCAGCGGGAGTACCTGGTGTTCTTGGTACGGGAGCACCTGGCCATGGCCCGCACGGCCCAGAGCCGGGACCTGGACGACCCGGACGTGGTGGCCGAGTTCTGCCGGAGGGTGGGGGATCAGGAGTCCCTGGACCTGCTGTACCTGCTGACCGTGGCCGACATCCGGGCTGTGGGCCCAGGGGCGTGGACCCCCTGGAAGGGGTTCCTTCTCCAGACCTTGTACCAGCGGGCCCGGGAGGCCCTGGCCAGCGGGAGCGACGCCGGCCCTCGGCGGGACGACCCCCGCCGGGCCGAGGCCGTGGCCGATCGGGTCCGGGCCGAAGCGGCCGGCCGGTTTCCCCCGGCCGAGGTGGAGGCGTTCCTGGCCGGGGTGGAGACGGTGCGCTACCTCCTGGCCAACCCCCTGGAGGCCCTGCTTCGGCACCTGGACGCGTTCGCCGCCCGGGGGCCGCGACCGGTGGTGCGGTTCCGCGAGGTGCCGGACGAAGGGTTTGCCGAGGTGCTGCTGGTGACCCGGGACCGACCCGGCCTGTTCGCGCAGGTGGCCGGGGTCCTGGCCTCCCAGCGGTTCAACATCCTCTCCGCGATCTTGAACAGCCGCACCGACGGGTGGATCCTGGACGTGTTTCACCTGACCCCGGTGCGGCCGGAGCCGGGCCGGTGGGAGGCGTGCCAGCGGCTGCTCGAGGCCGTGCTCGGAGGCACCCAGGAGTTCGCCCCCGTGGCCGAGCGCCTGCAGCGCCGCGGCGGCCTGCGCCGGCCCCTGCCCACGGTGACCCCCGAGGTGGCCGTGGTGAACGGGGCGTCCCGGCGGTACACCGTGGTGGAGATCCGGGCGGCCGACCGCCTGGGGCTCCTGTACGACGTGGCCCGTACCCTGGCCGAGGAGGGATGCACGATCCGGATCGCGAAGATCACCACCAGCCTGAACCGGGCGGTGGACGCTTTCTATGTGGAGGATGCCAAGGGCGGGGGCAAGATCGCGGAGCCCGAGCGGATGGAACGGCTGCGCCAGGCCCTCGTGCGTGCGGCGCAGGGGGATCCGGCGTGACCCGCCGGCTGGCCCAGGTTCTCCTGGTGGCGGCCCTGGCTCTGGCCGGGACGGCTTGGGCTGGGTTGCGGGTGGACCCTCCCCGGCCCCGGCCGGGGGACCTGTTTCGGATCTCCTGGCGGCCCGGCGTCTCCGGAGGGCCGTGGCGGGCTCGGTTCGACGGCCGGGAGTTTCCCCTGTGGCCCGGCCGGGACGGGGGGTGGGAGGGGCTGGCCGTGGTGGAGGCCACGGCCGAGCCGGGCCCCCGGAGTCTGGAGATCGCGGGCCGGGCCGGTCCGGTGGCCCGGCAAGGAATCGAGGTGATCCCCCGGTCGTTCGGTGTGCAGCGGCTACGGGTGGACCCCCGCCTCGTGAACCCCGATCCCGAGGATGCGGCGCGCGCGGCACGGGAGGCCAAGCGGATTCGGGAGGTGTTGGCCCGGGTCAGCCGGCCCCGGCTGTGGGCCTTGCCGTTCCTTCTGCCGGCTCGGGGGCCGGTGTCGAGCCCGTTCGGGGTGCGGCGTGTGTACAACGGCGAGCCCCGGGGGTACCATTCCGGCCTCGACATTGCCGCTCCCCGGGGCACGCCGGTGCGGGCCGCCGCGGCCGGGGTGGTGGCCCTGGCCGGCGAGCTGTTCTACACCGGCCGTACCGTGTTCCTGGACCACGGGCTGGGGCTGTTCACGGCCTATTTCCACATGGACGAGATCCGGGTGCGGCCGGGGCAGCCCGTGGCGGCCGGCGACGTGCTCGGCGTGGTGGGCTCCACGGGCCGGTCCACCGGGCCCCACCTCCACTGGGGCGCGTACCTCGAGGGGGTCAAGGCCGACCCCCTGACGCTCCCCGGCCTGGACGGCCGGCCCGAAAGGCGTGCCGGCGCCGGCGTCGCCCGGGGGGCGGGAGCCAAGGAACCCTGACGATCTTTCCGGAGCTTTGCCGTGGGCGAGACGGACGAGCGGTTCGAAGATCTGCTGAAGCGCCTCGAGCAGAGGGTCGAGGCCCTGGAGTCGGGCGACCTGGACCTGGAGGCCGCCCTCGAGGCGTACGAGGAGGGGGTCAGGCTGGCCCGGGAGTGCCACCGGCGCCTGGACGAGGCCGAGCGGCGCATCGAGATCCTGCGGCGGGGCGAGCACGGGGAGCCGGTGGTGGAGCCCCTGGAGCCGGGTCGCCTGGAGACCGAAGAGGGCTGATACTATTAACCCGGTGACGATAGAGGCGCGCAGGTGGTCGCAGGGGCGTGGGGCCTGCTTCCGGCCGTGCGTGAGTGCGGCATCCGGCTTACGCTGCCTCCGGCACTCAGCCCCAGGGGATGAAATGCGGCTGAAGTGCGGGCATTTTCGGAGTCCCCGAGGCCGGAAGAGCCCCAAGCGTAGGCTGAGTGCCGGAGGCGGCGACTGTCGGAGCCACGCCCGGCGCTCCAGCAGGCCCCACGCCCCAGAGCGCGTCTATTTAGCCGCCGGAGTAAATAAGTTGTCAGGGTACGGGGTGGGGGCCTGGGATTCAGGAGTCAGAGGTCAGAAGACAGAAGTTCGGACAGAGTCCAAAAAATGTGTGGGGCTCTACAAAAGTGGAAGACTTTCTCCTGTCCACTGAATTCTGACCCCTGATACGGTCGCCCCCGGCTCTCCGACAGGCCCCTTGCCCCTCTGCTCTGGGATTCAATGCCTTTGGACGCGACTTGGTATGAGTCGCAGGACTGGGGCTGCCACCGCAGAGCCGCCAAGGAGCGTGATCGTGGAAGTGAAGACGTACCTGGAGGCCTGCCGGACCCGGGTGGACGAGTGGCTGGATCGGTGGCTGCCGCCCGCCGACCGGTTCCCCCGGCCCCTGTTCGAGGCCATGCGCTACAGCCTGTTCGCGGGGGGCAAGCGGATGCGCCCCGCCCTGACCCTGGCGGCCTGCGAGACCTTGGGCGGCGAGCCCGAGGCGGCCGTGCCGTTCGCGGCGGCTTTGGAGATGATCCACACTTACAGCCTGATCCACGACGACCTGCCCGCCATGGACGACGACGACCTGCGGCGGGGCCGGCCCACCAACCACAAGGTGTTCGGTGAGGGTATGGCCGTGCTGACGGGCGACGGGCTGCTGACCGATGCGTTCTCCGCCCTGACCGATCCGGAGGTGCTCCGGGTCCACCCCCCCGAGCGGGTGGTGCGGGCCGTGGCCGAGCTGGCCCGGGCGGCCGGGACCGCGGGCATGGTGGGCGGCCAGGCCCTGGACCTGGCGAGCGAGGGCCGGGTGCCGGACCTGCCGACCCTCGAGTTTCTGCACACCCACAAGACCGGGGCCCTCATCCGGGCTGCCGTGGTGCTGGGGGCGCTGGCCGCGGGGGCCGGAGAGGAGGACCTGGGGCGGCTCGGCCGGTTCGCCGAGCGGGTGGGGCTGGCGTTCCAGATCGCGGACGACATCCTCGACGTGGAGGGGGACCCGGAGGAGCTGGGCAAGCCGGTGGGCAGCGACGAGGGCCGTGCCAAGGCCACCTACCCGGCTCTTCTGGGGCTTTCGGAGTCGCGGCGGCTGATGCAGGCGATCGTGGCCGAGGCCATGGACCTGCTGACCCCCTACGGCGAGCGGGCCGCAACGCTCCGGGCCCTGGCCCGGTTCGTGGTGGAGCGCCGTCATTGAACGACCCGGGAGACCGAATGAGACCGCGAGAACCCGTTCTTCCCCGCGTCCAGGGGCCGGCAGACCTGAAGAACCTCGACCGGGCCCAGCTCGAGCAGCTGGCGGGCGAGATCCGGGCGTTCATCCTGGAGAAGCTCTCCCCCGTGGGCGGCCACCTGGCCTCCAGCCTGGGGGTGGTGGAGCTCACCGTGGCCCTGCACCGGGTGTTCGACTCGCCCGAGGACCGGATCATCTGGGACGTGGGCCACCAGTGCTACGCCCACAAGATTCTCACCGGCCGGCGCGACCGGTTCGGGAGCATCCGGCAGTCTGGCGGGCTCTCGGGGTTCCCCAAACGGAGCGAGAGCCCCCACGACGCGTTCGGCACCGGCCACTCGTCCACCTCGATCTCCGCCGCCCTGGGCATGGCCGTGGCCCGGGACCTGGCCGGGGAGAGTCGCAAGGTGGTGGCCGTGATCGGCGACGGCTCCATGACCGCGGGGCTGGCCTTCGAGGGGCTCAACCACGCCGGCCACCTGGACCGGGATCTGGTGGTGGTGCTCAACGACAACGAGATGAGCATCTCCCCCAACGTGGGGGCCCTGTCGTCGTACCTTTCGCGCATCCTCACCGGCGACCTGTACTCCCGGTTCCGCAAGGACGTGGAGGAGTTCCTGAAGGCCATCCCGAGCCTGGGCGGTGCCATGGCCCGGCTGGCCAAGCGGGTCGAGGAGCACGTGAAGGGGTTCTTCTCGCCCGGCATGCTGTTCGAGGAGCTGGGGTTCACCTACGTGGGGCCGATCGACGGCCACAACGTGGGCCACCTGGTCGCCGCGTTCGAGAACGTGAAGAAGTTCCGCAAGCCGGTGCTGGTGCACGTGGTGACCCAGAAGGGACGGGGCTTTCCCCCGGCCGAGGAGGCGCCCACCCGGTTCCACGGGGTGGGGCCGTTCGACCCGTGCAACGGCCGGAGCCGCCCCGGCTTGGGGGCCGCACCGAGCTACACGGCGGTGTTCCGCGACACCCTGATCGAGCTGGCCGAGAAGGACCCCCGGATCGTGGCCATCACGGCGGCCATGCCCGAGGGGACCGGGCTCGACGGGTTTCGGGAGCGGTTCCCGGACCGGTTCTTCGACGTGGGCATCGCCGAGCAGCACGCCGTGACCTTTGCCGCCGGTCTGGCGGCCGAGGGGTGGAAGCCGGTGGTGGCCATCTACTCCACGTTCCTCCAGCGGGCCTACGACCAGATCGTGCACGACGTGGCGCTCCAGGGCCTGCCGGTGGTGTTCGCCCTGGACCGGGCGGGGCTGGTGGGGGCGGACGGGCCCACCCACCACGGGGCCTTCGACCTCTCGTACCTGCGGCACGTGCCCGGCATGGCCGTGCTGGCCCCGGCCGACGAGGACGAGCTGCGCCACGCCCTGGCCACGGCCCTGGCATGGGGCCGGCCAGCCGCGGTGCGCTACCCGCGGGGCGCCGGGGTGGGGGTGCCCAGGGAGGGCCCCCTTCGGCCCTGGCCGGTGGGCGAGGGCCGGCTGGTGCTGGGCGACCCGTCCGATCCCGGGGTGGCGGTGGTGTCGGCGGGCACCGTGGCGAAGGCCGCCCGTCAGGCCGTGGAGCGGGCTCGGGCCGAGGGAGTTCAAGCGACCTGGTTCGACGCCCGATACGTAAAGCCATTGGATCGTGAGGGAATCGTGGGTCTGGCCTCCCGGGCCCGGGGCCTGGTGACCGTGGAGGAGAACGCCCTGGCCGGCGGGTTCGGCTCGGCCGTGCTGGAGTGCCTGGTGGACGAGGGGGTGGCCCTGCCCCGGGTGCGGCGCCTGGGCCTGCCGGACCGGTTCGTGGAGCACGGCCCCCAGGAGGAGCTCCGGCGGTCGGTGGGGCTCGACGCCGACGCCGTGTATGGGGCCATCCGGGATCTGGCGGGGTGAGCCGGGGCGTCCGGATCGACGAGCTACTGGTGGAGCGGGGGCTCGCCCCCACGCGCCAGAGGGCCCGGGCCCTGGTGCTGGCCGGCCTGGTGGTGGCGGGAGACCGGCGGGTGGACAAGCCGGGGCAAAGGGTGGACCCGGCCTCCGAGGTCCGGCTCAAGGGGGAGCCCTGCCCTTACGTGAGCCGGGGCGGGCTCAAGCTGGAGGCCGGGCTGCGGGCGTTCGGGATCCGGCCCGAGGGCCGGGTGTGTGCCGACGTGGGTGCGAGCACCGGAGGGTTCACGGACTGCCTGCTCCAGCACGGGGCCCGGCGGGTGTACGCCATCGACGTGGGTTACGGCCAGCTGGCGTGGAAGCTGCGCCAGGACCCCCGGGTGATGAGCCTGGAGCGGCAGAACGTCCGCACCCTGCCGGCCGACGCCGTGCCCGAGCCCGTGGACCTGGCCGTGGTGGACACCTCGTTCATCTCCCTGGCCTTGGTGTTGCCGCGGGTCTGGGACCTGATTCGGCCGGGAGGGGAGGTGGTGGCCCTGGTGAAGCCCCAGTTCGAGGTGGGCCGGGAGCACGTGGGCAAGGGAGGGGTGGTCCGCGATCCCGAGCTGCGTCGGCAGGCCCTCGAGCGGGTGCTGGACACGGCTCGCCGGATCGGGTACGGGGTGCTGAGCACGATGGAGAGCCCCGTGCCCGGAGCGAAGAAGGGCAACGTGGAGTTCCTGGCACATCTGCGGCGGCCGGGAGCTCCGGGGGAGACGAGGTAGGCCGATGGCGATCTTCAACTACGCAGCCCGTGAGCTCACCGCCAAGATCGTGTACTACGGGCCGGGCCTGTCGGGAAAGACCACGAGCATCCAGCACATCCACTCCCGGATCAGCCCCAAGAACCGGGGGAAGCTGGTGAGCCTGGCCACCGAGACGGACCGGACCCTGTTCTTCGACTTCTTCCCGGTGGACTTCGGCCGGGTGGGCGGGTTCCGGGTGAAGTTCAACTTCTACACTGTACCCGGCCAGGTGTTCTACAACACCACGCGAAAGCTGGTCCTCAAGGGCGCCGACGGGGTGGTGTTCGTGGCCGACTCCCAGCCCGGGATGATGGAGCAGAACCTGGAGAGCCTGGAGAACCTGAAGGAGAACCTGAAGGCCCACGGCATCGACTGGGAGACCGTGCCGTTCGTCATCCAGTACAACAAGCGCGACCTGCCGGGCGCGTTGCCCGTGGAGGAGATGCGCCGTCACCTGAACCCCCGGGGGGTGCCGGACTTCGCCACCACCGCCACCACGGGCGAGGGCGTGATGGAGGCGATGAAGACCATCTGCAGGATGGTCCTGGAGGACATTCAGCGAAAGCAGCGCCGGGGTGCCGGCCGCCCCGCCACGGCCAAGCCTGCCTCGGCCAAGCCGGTGTCGGACGACCGAGCCGGGTCTCCGGCCGAGCCGTCGGCCGCGGCCAAGGTGGAGGACATCCGTGAGGTCCAGTCCCGGGCGGCTCGCAAGGCGGCCGAGGCCGAGACCCCGGGGGTGGAGCGGACCCTGGTGGTGCCGGTGCAGGGTGCCGGCCCCACAAGCGTTCAGGTGGCGATCCCCCTGGAGCTGGAGATCCAGGAGGGGGTGGAGGCGGTCCAGCTCCAGGTGCACATCCGGGTGGAGTACCTGACCGGGGGGGGCGGCGAGGTCCGCTTGCGGGAGGCGACCGCCCAGCAGACCCCCTCCGCCGCCCCGGAGAAGAGGGGGCTCCTCGCCCGTCTGTTCGGCAGGGGATAGCCGGTGGAGCCCCCGGTCTACTTCATCGGAGCCGGCCCCGGCGCGCCGGACTACCTGACCCTGGAGGGGCTTCGAGCCCTGGAGGCGTGCGGGGCGGTCCTTGCCCCGGCCTCGTTCCAGCGCAGCTTCTCGGACTTTCTGGACGGCAAGGATTTGGAGAGCCCCTTCGCCCTTCCCCATGCGGGGGTGATGCGCTGGATCGAGGAGCGGCTGACCCGGGGCCCGGTGGGGGTGCTGATCCCCGGCGACTTCAGCGTGTTCTGCCCCTTCCAGTCGTTCGTGGCCGCTTTCGGCACTCGGGCCCGGGTGATCCCCGGGGTGGGGGCCCATGCGGCCGCCGCAGCGCTTCTGCGGAAGACCTTCGACCTGCCCGAGGTGGCCCACGCCACCGTGATCACCAGCCCCCGGGCGTTCGGCCGGGCCGGCTCGTCGGTCAGCCTGCGGGACTTCGCCAAGCCCGGTCACACCCTGGTGCTCTACATGAACGACCAGCCCCTGGCCGAGCTGGCGGCCGAGCTGAGGGCCGGGTACGGCGCGGACGTACCGATCGCCATCGTGGAGGAGATCGGCTGCCCGGACGAGCGGGTGACCGTGGCCACCCTGGACACCGTGGTGGACCGGGTCGGCGACCGGGATCCGTTCGGCCTGGGCTCGTCCGATCCGGAGCCGGCCCTGGCCCTGGTGGTGGTGGGCGAGGTCCTGGCTCGGGACGAGGACCCGTCCTGGTGGGACCGTCGGTACGAGAGCGTGTGGAAGCCGAGGAACATGAGGTAGGGTCGGTCGTCGGTCCACGGTCTATGGGGTGATGGAGGAGCGTCGCGTGGTTGAGCCGGCTTCGAGCCCGACCCCTGCGGGGCCGGGCATCCTGGCCCCGGTGGACGGTCCCCACGAGGTGGCGCCCCTGGCCGAGGCCGGGGCCACCGAGCTGTACGGCGGGGTGTGGGCCCCCGACGGCGAGCCGGGCCTGTCGGCCACCCAGCGGACCTTTGCCTCGGCCCACTTCGCGGACGAGGCCGCCCTGCGGACCGCGATCCGGACGGCCCGCTCTCTGGGTCTTGGGTTCCACCTCACCTTGAACGCCCCCCTTTACGCCCCCCAACGCTTGGAAAGCCTGCTCGCCCTGGCCGACCGGGCCGCCGGGTGGGGGGCCACCGGCGTGATCGCGGCAGACCCGGGCCTGCTGGCGGCCCTGGCGGACCGGCAGCGCGGGCCGATGCTCACCCTGTCCACCCTGGGTGGTGCGCTCAACGCCGAAGCGTTCCGGTTCTTCGAGCGGTACGGGATCTCCCGGGCGGTGCTGCCGCGGCACCTCACTTTGGAGGAGGTGAGGGCGGTCTGCCGCGGAGTGCCCGGGGTGGAGTTCGAGGCGTTCGTGCTGGTGGGGGCCTGCCCCAACGAGGAGTCCCTGTGCACTTTCCAGCACGTGAGCCCTTCGAAACGGTGGCCGTGCGAGATCTCGTATCGCCTCACGGATGGGGCGGGTGAGCCCTTGCCAGCCGACCATCCCTTGGTGCGGTGGTACCGGCAGTGGGGGGAGACGGATCGGAGGCTGGGGTGCGGGCTGTGCGCCGTGCCCCGGTGGGTGGAGGCCGGGGTGCGCCACCTCAAGATCGTGGGCCGCGGCGGGCCCACGGCTCAAAAGGCGGCCAACGTGGCGCTCGTGGCGGCCGTGCTCCGGGGCGAGGTGGCCGAGGTCCCCCGGGCCTACCGGGAGCGGTTCGGCCGGCCGTGCCACCGGCTCGTGTGCTACGCCCGGGAGCTGTGGTCGGGCCGGCCGGCGTCCTGAACGCCCAACTCAACGCGCGGGCACCCGGAATCGGGCCAGGAGCGGGGCGTGGTCCGAGCCCGCGTCGAAGGGGTCGAACCCTGGGCCCTCCAGGGCGGGCCGGAGCCGCTCGTTGTGGACCTCGGCCCCGGCGAAATGGGGCAGGAGGGCCTGGGAGATCAGGATGTGGTCGAGCATCTCTTTGCGGCCCCGGTACACCTGGGTGAACCGTCGGTCGGCCGGGATCGCCTCCTCGCAGGCCACCAGCTCGAGGGCCGCCAGGGACGGGCTGTCGCAGGCCCGGGCGTCCCCGGCCACGATGCGGAGCCCCTCGGAGTCGAGGCTGTCGTTGAAATCCCCCAGCACCACCACCCGGGCCTCAGGATCCCGCCGCAGCAGGTGGTCGACGGCCCGGCGGATCTGTACGGCCTGGGCCAGGCGCTTGGCCTCGGTCACGAGCCGCCCCTCCCCCGCGTCCCCCAAGCTCTGCCACCGGTCGGCCTCGGCCTGGCCCTGGAGCTCCCGGGTGTAAGAAGGGATCTTGGACTTCCAATGGACGACGATCAGGGTGACAGGAAACCCAGGGACGCCCCAGGTCACCTGGAGGGCCGGCCGGCTGAACGCGCCCCGGACCACCACCTCCAGGCCGGCCCGCCGGTCCACCACCTCCAGATCGATACCGGCGGCCACGCTGCGGGCCTCGGAAAGGGGGAGCCGGGAGAACACGCCGCATCGCAGCGGGCTCGACCCCCGCTCGGCCAGGGCCACGTGGGGGTAGCCCAGGCCATCCAGGAGGGGGGCGAGGAGGTCCGGGTCCACCAGCTCCTGGAACGCCACCGCGTCCGCGTCCAGACGCCGGATCGCTCGGCGCAGGGCCTCCAGGTGCTCGGGGATCCGGGCCCGTGCCTGAGGGGTCTCCTCGTCGGGCCGGACGCCCAGGTTCTCCAGGTTGTAGGTGGCCAGCCGCAGCTCCCGGCAAGACACGAAGGGCCCCCTCAATCGTCCCCGGAGGCTTTTTCCTCCGGGGCCACGGACAGCCGGGCCAGGGTCTCTCGGATCTGCTCGGCCGTCTGGAACCGGGTATCGTCTCGGACCCGCCCCTGGGGATCCACCAAGACCAGCCGGGGGATCACCCGGACCTTGTAGGCCGGGATGGCCTCGCCCTCCGGGTCCAGCAGGATCCGGTGGGGGTACATCCGGGGGGTCGCCTGGACCTTGGGGGCCACCACGTCCGCCCCCTCCCGGAGGAACACCTCCACCACCGTTACCCCCCGTTTCTCCAGCTCGGCCGCCAGCAGGTTGAGCTCCTTTACCTGGATCTCGCACTGGGGGCACCAGGTGGTGCCGAACTTCAAGAGGGTCCAGCCCCGGATCGTTTCGGAGATCGTGGCGGCCCGGCCATCCAGGTCCTGGAGCGTCAGGTCCGGCACGGGGGTATCGACCCCCCCGTATGTGCCCGCCGCCGGGGCTCGGAATCCGCATAGGAAGAGGGCCGCGACCACCACGGCGGCCACGGGGAAGGAAAAGCGCACGGGAACCTCCTTAGCGCGTGCGTGAAAGCGGGAAAGCAGGAACGTCCGGATCGGCCCGGGAAGGTTCCACCCCCAGCCGGTCCGCCGATGTCGTCGAGGGACCCATTCTGTCTCAAGCCGTGGGGAAAGGCAAAGGAACGGCCGTCACCGGGCCCACAGGACCCGGGCGCCGGTGACCAGCAACGCCAGGCCCAAGCCCCTTCGGAGGGTTACGGGCCGAGCCCCCTGGGCGCACCGGGCTCCCCATCGGGCGGCGGTGAGAGCGGCCCCTCCGGCCAGGGCCCACGCCGGCAGGTGCACGAACCCCAGGGTAGCCGGGACGGGGTTTGCGGCCTGGATGCCCAGCGCCACGTACACGGCCGTGGCCGGAGCCGCGGAGAACAGCATGAGCCCCGCGGCCGTGCCCACCGCCCGGTGGGCCGGTTGCCGCCCCGGCCCCGTGAGCAACGGCACCAGGAGCACCCCGCCGCCGATCCCGAACACCGAGGCGACCGCTGCGGTCATCCCCGCGGCCGCGGCGAGGAGGGACGGGGCAAGGCTTCGGTGCCACGACCCGGGCCGGGGGAGCCACTGGCCGGCGCCCAGGAGGACCAGGAAAGCGCCGAACGCCCCCTGGAGGGCTGCGGGGTGGGCCTGGGCTGCGAGCGCCCCCCCCAGGACGGCGCCGGTCACCACGGCCGGGGCCAGGCGCCGGAGCAGGGCCCGGTCCAACCGGCCGGCCCGGGCTTGGACCCGCAACGCGGCCGCGGCCGCCAGGATCACCACGGCCTTGGACGTGCCGATGGCCGTGGCCACCCGGGCGGGGGGGTAGCCCAGCATCCGGAACAGCTCCATGAACCCGGGCACCAGGAACACGCCTCCGCCGATCCCCAGGAACCCGGCGGCCCACCCCGCGCCCAGGCCCAGGGCCGGGAACCACAGCCAGGTCACGGCCGGCGCCGGGAGGTCGGCTCACCCACGGTGGGGCACCACGTGAACCTTGCGGGTGCGGGGGCCGTCGAACTCGGCCAGGTAGATCCCCTGCCAAGTCCCCAGGACGAGACGGCCCCCGGCCACCGGTACCTGGACCGAGGACCCCACCAGGGTGGCCTTGACGTGGGCGTCGGAGTTGCCCTCGGCGTGGCGGTAGGGACCGTGCCGGGGCACCAGCTTCGCCAAGTGGGTCAAGAGGTCGGCGGCCACGTCCGGGTCGGCATTCTCGTTGATGGTGACACCGGCCGTGGTGTGGGGAACGAACACGGTGCACAGCGCCGCGTCCGTTCCCTCCACGGCCCGGGTCACCTCGAGGGTGATGTCCACGAAGCACTCCCGGCGTGGCGTCTTCACGGAAAGCGTGTGCATGGTAACCTCGGTCGTCGGTCGAAAAGGGCACGCAGCTGGCAACGCTTTCGTTGGAACTCGTAACCGTACCACAGGCGGGGCCCGTCGGCCCAACGGTCGCGCGATCCCGCGGGGTTCCTTGACTTGCCCAGGGGGCTCGGGTAAGAAGGGCGGCCGTTGGAGGGACCCATGGCGGTCTGGGCCATCGGAGACGTACACGGGTGCCGGGAGCTCCTTGAAGGGCTGTGGAAGGAGATCTCCCCGGGCCCGGGGGACACGGTGGTGCTCCTGGGAGACCTGATCGACCGGGGTCCGGACCCGGCCGGGGTGCTGCGGTTCGTGCGAGAGCGGGTCCGGGCGACCCGGCTCGTGGCCCTCCGCGGCAACCACGAGGATCTCTGCCTGCGCTGGCACCGTACCCGGTCCGAGGCGGAGCGGGTCCTCTGGATGGGCAACGCCGGGTACACCACCCTGGAGAGCTACGGGTTCGCTCCCGGGGACCCGGCCGCCGAACTGCCCGCCGAGGACCTGGCGTTCCTCCGGGCCATGCCCCTGTGGCACCGGGAGGGGGACGTGGTGTTCGTGCACGCCGGGTTACGGCCCGGGGTCCCCCCCGAGGAGCAGGACCCCGAGGACCTGCTGTGGATCCGCGACGAGTTCTACCGACACCCCGAGGCGTTTCGGGAGCGGATCGTGTTCGGCCACACCCCGTTTCGGCGGGTGCTGCGCAACGGCCCCCTGGTGGGCATCGACACCGGAGCCGTGTACGGGGGCTGCCTCACGGCCTATGAGCCGTTCGAGGAACGGGTGGTCCAGGTGGGGGCCGAGGACGGGGGCCGCTTTGTTTGGTAGCCCCCCGGGCCCCTGGGGAGCCGGGCGACGAGGGAAGGTAGCTGGTTTGGACCAGGGCGGGCTAGAAACTAGAAACCAGAGACTAGAGACTAGAGAAATCTTGGGGACCTCGGTCCGTTGGGGGGCGGGGGGCGACCACGGGTTTCACCACCATAAGGAGGAGAACCGATGTACACCATCACCGACATCGTGGCTCGGGAGATCCTGGATTCCCGCGGCAACCCTACCGTGGAAGTGGATGTCCATCTCTCTTCCGGCGTGGTGGGCCGTGCGGCCGTGCCCTCGGGCGCGTCCACCGGCGAGCACGAGGCCGTGGAGCTCCGGGACGGGGACGAGGCCCGGTACGGGGGCAAGGGGGTGCTGCGGGCCGTGGAGAACGTGAACTCCTCGATCGCGCCCGAGCTGATCGGGTTCGACGTACGCGATCAGGTGTCGATCGACGGTCGCCTGGTGGAGCTGGACGGTACCCCCAACAAGGAGAAGCTGGGGGCCAACGCGATCCTGGGTGTGAGCCTCGCCTGTGCCAAGGCGGCGGCCGAGGCCTCGGAGCTGCCCCTGTACCGGTACGTGGGGGGCACCGGGGCGTCGCTGCTGCCGGTGCCGTTGATGAATATCCTCAACGGCGGCGCCCACGCGGACAACAACGTGGACATCCAGGAGTTCATGATCGCGCCGGTGGGAGCTCCGTCGTTCCGGGAGGCCCTGCGCATGGGGGCCGAGGTGTACCACAGCCTCAAGAAGATCCTGAAGGAGAAGGGGCACCGCACCTCCGTCGGGGACGAGGGCGGGTTCGCGCCCGACCTGGGGAGCAACGAGGAGGCCCTGGAGGTGATTCTGGTCGCCGTCGAGCGGGCGGGGTACACGCCGGGCCAGGACGTGCTGATCGCGCTGGACCCGGCCGCCAGCTCGTTCTACCGGGGCGATCACTACTACCTGGAGGCCGAGGCCGAGCCGAGGAAGTCCGCGGCCGAGCTGATCGCGTACTGGGAGCGGCTGGTCGCCAAGTACCCCATCTTCTCTGTGGAGGACGGCCTGGACGAGAACGACTGGGATGGGTGGAAGGGCATGACCGACCGGCTGGGCGGACGGATCCAGATCGTGGGCGACGATCTGTTCGTGACCAACACCGAGCGGTTGCGCTCGGGCATCGCCATGGGCGTGGCCAACTCGATCCTGATCAAGGTGAACCAGATCGGGACCCTGACCGAGACCCTCCAGGCCATCGAGATGGCCCACAAGGCCGGGTACACCACGGTGATCTCCCACCGGTCGGGGGAGACCGAGGACACCACGATCGCGGACCTGGCGGTGGCGGCCAACGCCGGACAGATCAAGACCGGCGCCCCCTGCCGCACCGAGCGGGTGGCCAAGTACAATCAGCTCCTCCGGATCGAGGAGAACCTGGGCACGGCCGCCCGGTACGCAGGCCCGGCCGTGGCGGCCCGTCGGGAGGACTAGGGCCGCGTTCCCGGGGAGGGAGGGGGGGAGGGGGGCAAGGGAGCTGCCACTCCCAGCAGGGGGCGATAGCGCCTGGTTACTAAGACCTTCAAACGTATTGCCAGGGTACGGGGTGGGGGTCTGGTTCCGGCCGGGCGCGAGTGCGGCATCCGATCGCCGCGCCTTCTCGTGCCGCTGCTTGCGCGTCGATCCAGGCAACGATAGCGGAACCCTTGGGATCCGGAGGCGATTCGGACGTTCGGAGGGCGCGGCGAGCCAAGGGGCCGCACCCGGCGCTCCACCAGACCCCCACCCCGCACTCCCCGAGGGGAAGGGGGCACGGGCTTGGCGATACGTCCGTTGGAATTAGTATCCACCGCGTCAATAGCTTCCTAGCGGAAGATGGAAGTCATGGCAGCAGCTTCCCGCCGGCCCCGGTCCGCCGGTCGGTGGGGGGAGAAACGAGACGGCGCCCCGGCCTCGGCCGGGGCGCAGGTGTGAACCGGAACCGACATCGAAACGAGGAGGAGTTGCCGATGGCTGTGGAACGTACCCTTGCGATCGTCAAGCCCGACGCCACCGCCCGGGGCATCGCGGGCAAGATCCTCGCCCGCATCGAGGAGGAGGGCTTCACGGTGCGGGCCATGAAGATGGTGCGGCTCACCAAGAGGGAGGCCGAGGGCTTCTACGCGGTGCACCGGGAGCGGCCGTTCTTCGGGAGCCTGACCGAGTTCATGTCCAGCGGGCCGGTGGTGGTGATGTGCCTGGAGCGCGAAGGTGCCATCGCCAAGTGGCGCGAGGTGATGGGCGCCACCAACCCGGCCGAGGCGGCCGAGGGCACCATCCGCAAGCTCTACGGGGTGGACGTGGAGAAGAACTCGGTGCACGGCTCCGACGCCCCCGAGACCGCGGCCACCGAGATCGCGTTCTTTTTCACCGGCATGGAGCTGGCGTAGGGCCGGTTCGCCCCTCTGGGGGTGCGGGCCGGGTCACTCCCCCGGCCCCATCCCCGGCGGCAGGCCCCGGGGCAGGTCGGCCGGCATGCCCGGAGGGGCCTGCATCGGAACGGGGGTCTCCTGGATGGCGGACCTGGCGTCGGTGCCGTGGGCCAGGAGCTCCATGGTGGTGGTGGCCGTGTCCGAGGTGACCACACCGAAGGGCTTCACCTCGGGCACGAAGTCGTAGGTGGCCCGGACCCTGCCCTCGGCGTCCACGATCCGGTGGACCTCGGCCTCGAACGTGCCGGCCGGCACGGTCACGGTTCGCCGGCCGGCCGTTTCCGCCCGCAGCCCCCCAGTCTCGGCGGCCGGCACCCCGCTTCGGCGCTCGAACATGTGCACGGCCATGCGGCGGCCCATGGCCACGAAGTCTTTGGGCATCTCCGTGGCCGGCCGATCGCCGCTCTTCAAGATGAGCCGCTGGATGTTGTCGGGCCGGTCGGGGTCGCCCCGCACCAGCATCTTCACGATGTTCCGGCTCTGGCCGTCGTCCTGGACCACCTCGTACCACCAGCCTCCGTCCTCGCGGCCCACGATGGCCATGCGCATGCGGGTGGCGCGGCCGGTGGTCTTCTCCTTCACGAGGTACTCGGACCACACCCCCACCTCGGGCTGAAACGTGCCGAACAGCCGAGGCACCTGGGGCGGCCCGGCCAGGGCGGGGCCGGCCGCGATCACGGCGGCGAGGACGAGGAATCGAACCGGGCGAGCCATCGGACACCTCCTGCGAGCCAACGGGCGAAAGACGGACCCTCCATGACGCGCGTTCCCAATCCCCCAACCTATCATCCGGGCCCGGCCGCGCAACCCGTGCCGGCCGAGGAGATCCGCGGCCGGATCGAGCGGTTCCGACGGGCCCTCCGGGACCGCGGCGTGGCGGGCGCGCTCCTGACCTACCGGCCGGACCGGTTCTACCTGGCGGGAACCACCCAGGAGGGGTTCCTGTGGATCCCGTCGGCCGGGGAGCCGGAGCTGTGGATCCTGCGGGACCCCACGCGGGCCGCCCGGGAGAGCCCCGTGCCGGTGGTGCCGGTGGGGTCGGGTCGGGAGCTGTGGCAGCGGACTGCCCGCGCCGTCGGAGGGGGCGCGGTGGGGATCGCGGCCGACGTGATGCCCGCGGCCTGGCTGGGACGGCTCGGATCTGACCGTTGGGAGGACGTGGCCCCGGACCTGCTCGGCCTGCGGCGCCGCAAGACGCCGTGGGAGCGGGAGCGGATGGCCGGGGTGGGCCGGACCGTGGCCCGGGTGTACGAGTACGGGGCCGCCCGCCTGCGGCCGGGGGTCACCGAGGCCGTGTTCGCGGCGGAGCTGTTTGCCGAGGCGGTCCGATGGGGCCACGAGGGCCGGTTGTGGTCCCGGGGGACCTTCGAGGCCTACCCTTGGCACGTGGTGGCCGGCCCGAACACCTTGGCCGCCGGCGCGGTGGACACCCCCATGCCGGGGGTGGGGCGGTCCCCGGCGTTTCCGGTGGGAGCGAGCGACCGGCCGATCCACGAGGCCGAGCCGGTGGTGGTGGACTTCGGGATCAGCGTGGGCGGATACCAGACCGATCAGACCCGGACCTTCTGCCTGGGCCCGGCGCCGGCGTGGCTCGCGGACCTCCACCGGGCGCTGCTGGACGTGCACCGCACCGCTGCGGCCCTGCTCCGGCCCAGCGTGCAGGCCGGAGAGGTGTTCGAGGCGGCCCTCCGCCGGGCCGAGACGCTGGGGGTGGAGGGGTACCTGGGGCCGCCGGAGCGCCGGTGCCGGTTCGTGGGGCACGGGGTGGGCATCGAGACCGTGGAGCCCCCGCTGATCGCCGAGGGCTCCCGAGAGGTGCTGGCCGAGGGCGACACCATCGCGCTCGAGCCCAAGGCCGTGGTGCCCGGCCTGGGAGGCGCGGGCGTGGAGGACACGTTTCTGGTCACGGCCGACGGCCCGGTGCGGCTCACCCCCATGCCCCAGGATTTGTGGGTGGTGGACCGTGGGCCGGCGACCGGCGACCCTTGACCGACGACCGATCCCCATGGGCAACGTACGCATCACCTCCGGAACCCTGCGCGGCCGGCGGGTGGCCACGCCGGCGGGCCAAGGTACCCGGCCGCTCCTGACCCGGCTCCGGAAGAGCCTGGCCGACCTGCTGCGGCCCCGGCTCCCCGGGGCGCGGGTGCTCGACCTGTTCGGCGGGTCGGGCGCGGTGGCCCTGGAGCTCCTCTCCAACGGGGCCCGGGAGGCCGTGGTGGTGGAGCGGGACCGGGCCGTGGCCGAGCTGGTGAGCCGCAACGCCCGGGACCTGGGCATGGAGGGGCGGCTCCGGGTGGTGGCCGACGACGTCCTGCGGGCCTGCCGGTCCCTGGGCCGGGCCGGCGAGCGGTTCCAGGTGGTGCTCGTGATGCCCCCCTACCACCGCGGGCTCCAGCAGGCGGCCCTCGAGGCCGTGGTGGAGGCCGGGGTGGCCGATCCGGACGGGGTGGTGGTGGTCCAGCGCCACCGTCGGGAGGCCCGGGCCGAGCACCCCGGGGCGCGGCTCGTGCGCACCCGCACCTACGGAAACACCGCCTTCGACTTCTACGAGATCGGCGGGGGAGACCCTTCATGAGCGAGAAGATCGCCGGCGTGGCCCGCCGGCCCCGGTGGGCGTGGTGGGGCGGAAAGGTCTCCGACGTGAACCCCCGTCACGCCGTGCGGATCCTCCGAGCGGCGGCCGGGTTCGAGGAGCTGATCTGGTCGGGGGGGCCGCCCCTGGACCGCGCCCTCCAGGCCCACACCCGGGCCCGCCGAAACATGGGTCGCAACGACCGGGCCGTGCTGGCCGAGGCCGTGTACCACCTGGCCCGGAACCGCGAGGCGATCCGAAGGGCCTTGCCCGACGCGATGCCCGGCGACGGCGACCTGCTGCTTCTGGCGTTCCTGGACCGGATGGGCCTTGCGGATCCGGGCAAGGTGCCCCACCTCCCCGGCGGCGTGGCCCCGTGGCTCCAGGCCCTGGGGCGGCTGGAGCGGCTGCGGGCGGCGTGGGTGGAGCGGATCGGGGCCCGCCAGAAGGAGCCGATCCCCCGGTCCGGTCCGGTGCGAGAGGCCCTGGAGGCGCTGTTCTCGGTGCCCGGCTGGTGGTTCGACCTGGGCCCGTGGGACCGGGTGGGGGAGGCCGTGCGGGAGCTCGCGCGGCTGCGGCGGCCCCAGGAGCTGACCCTTCGCGCCCAGGCCCACCGGACCGACCGCGGCCGGGTGCTCCGGGAGCTTAGGGAGGCCGGGGTGCCGGCCCGTCCCACCGACCGGAGCCCCTGGGGCGTGCGGGTGGCCGGCCGGCACAACGTGCTCCGGCTCCCCCTGATCCGGGAGGGTCGGGCCGAGGTGCAGGACGAGGGCAGCCAGCTGGTGGCCTGCCTGTGTGACCCCAAGCCCAGGGAGAAGGTGCTCGACTTCTGCGCGGGAGGCGGGGGCAAGGCCTTGGCCCTGGCCGCGGCCATGGGGGGGCGGGGCCGGGTGGTGGCCCACGACGCGGACCCGGCCCGGCTGCGCGACACGCGGCGCCGGGCCCGGCGGGGGGGGCTGGGCAACATCCGGGTCGAGCCGTCGGCCGAGCAGGTGGGGCGCGAGGCACCCTACGACCTGATCCTGGTGGACGTGCCGTGCTCGTCGTCGGGAACCCTTCGCCGCAACCCCGACGCGGCCTGGCGCTGGACCCGGGAGGACCTGGCCCGGCTCACCCGCATCCAGGCCGAGATCCTCGACCGGGTGGCCCCCTGGGTGCGGCCGGGCGGGTTCCTGGTGTACGTGACCTGCAGCCTGCTCGAGCCCGAGAACCGGCGGCAGATCGAGTCGTTCCTCGCCCGCCACCCCGGGTTCGAGCCGGCCCCCCTCGGGGACCGCACCGGCCACGCCCCCCTGCTCGATGTGCCCGGCGCCGACCGCGGCGTCCTGCGGCTGCCCGCCGTGCTGCCCCGCTACGGCGGCGACGCCTTCTTCCTGGCCCGGCTGAGGAAGGATGGAAGCTAGTGTCATGGTTTGCAAGTTCGTGCATTCCCGAGGGGGTGGGGCTGGGGGCCCCTCCTTCGCTGAACGGCCTCGCAGGGGCCGCCTCGGCGCGGCCCGCTGCGGCGCGTGAGAGCACGCGCCGCGGCCGCACCGCTCGCGCCGGGCGGCCCGAGCTGCTCGGCCGTCGCGCTTCGTCGGAGCCCCCGGCCCCACCGCCGGAATGGATATACGTTTTTGTGGGACGGAACACTAGGCGGCGGGGCGGCTTCCGAACCGTGGCCAACGCTAGAGGGATGAGAGGGCCGGGGGAGGAGGGGCCCGGTTGCTCCGCATCCGGGGCGTTGCTATAAGAAGGCGCCGTTTCGTGCGCCGGAGGACCCCGTGGCCCCAGCCCCGCTCCTTGTGTTCACCGATCTCGACGGAACCCTGCTCGACCACCACACCTACCGGTGGGACGCGGCCGGGCCGGCCCTGGAGGCCCTCGGCCGGGTCGGGGCCCTCGTGGTCCTGTGCTCCTCGAAGACCCGCGCCGAGATGGAGGCCGTGCAGGCGGACCTGCGCCTGTCGGGCCCCCTGATCGTGGAGAACGGGGGGGCGGTGGTGTCCACGGGGGCGGGGGTGCTGGAGTCCGGGCTCCCGGACCGGGTCGGGGGCCGGCCGGCCAAGGTGTTCGGCACCGCATACGCGGAGCTGCGCCGGGCCCTGGAGGCGCTCCGCGAGGAGCTGGGGGCCGACCTCCGGGGGTTCGGGGACCTGTCCCCGGCCGAGGTGGCCCGGGTCACCGGCCTGCCGGAGGACCGGGCCCGGCTCGCCAAGGCCCGGGAGTTCGACGAGCCGTTCTTTTGGGAGCCCGCGCCGTCGCCCGCGGAGGTGGCCCGGGCCCGGGAGATCCTGGCGGGCCGGGGGCTTCGGCTCACCCGGGGGGGAAGGTTCTGGCATCTGATGGGCCCGAACGACAAGGGTCGGGCCGTGGCGTGGCTGATCGAGCAGGTGTCCCGGGTGAGGGGCCGGCCCCGCACCCTGGCCTTGGGCGACGGGGAGAACGATCTGCCCATGCTGTGCGCGGTGGACGAGGGCGTGGTGGTGGAGAGGGGAGACGGCGGGCACCTGGCCCCCCTGCCCCCTGGCCTGCGGAAGGTGCCGGGCCGGGGGCCGGTGGGCTGGAACCGGGCCGTGCTGGACTGGCTGGCCCGGCACGCGGGGGGGGAGCCGTGAGCCGTCCGGCTAGGAGGACGGCCCGGGGCCGGGCCCGCCGCCGGACCCGGCGTTCACCCTTGGGTTGGGTGGGGTGGGTGGTCCTGCTCCTGCTGCTCGGCGCGGCCGCTGGTGCCGGATGGCTGTGGTGGACCGGTCGGCTGGTGCCGCCCCAGGATCTGGTCCGCCTGACCGCGGTGGGCCGGGCGCGGCACCGGGTCACCCTGTACTTCGCCGATCCCCGCTGGACCCGGCTGGTGGCCGAGGAGCGGGAGGTGCCGGCCGGCCTGGGAACCACCGAGCTGATGGGGCGCCTCGTGGAGGAGCTGTCCCGGGGTCCGGGGGAGGACGGTGCGGCCCCGGTGCTGCCCGAAGGGGTCCGGGTTCGGGGAGCCTACCTGGGCTCGGAGGGGTTGGCGATCCTCGATCTCGACGGATCCACGCTTCAGGGGTTCTCGGCCGGGGGGGCCTCGGGGGAGCTCCTCACGGTGTTCGCGCTGGTGCACACCCTGGTCGAGAACGTGCCCGGGGTGCGGGAGGTCCAGATCCTGGTGGATGGCCAGGAGCGCGAGACCTTAGGGGGGCACGTGAAGATCTCAGACCCCCTGTCGCCGGATCCCGACCTGACCGGCCGGTGATACCGAGTTGCGTTCAAACCAAGAGTCCTCGTGGGGCGGGGCATGGGGCCTGCTTCCGGCCGCGCGCGAAGCCAAGCATGAGATTCGCCGCGCAGGCACGGGGCATCAGCGGTGACTTCATGAGAGACCGGCCGGCATGAACGATTCCACGGTGCGAACGTTGGAGGCGCTGCGCGGCGAGCCAAAGAGCCGCACGCGGCTCTCCAGCAGACCCCATGCCCCCCGGACCGTGAAGTGAAGGCAAAGAGGCATAGTGATTCCTGGAACGCTTGGGAATCCGTTGGGTTTTCAAATCTCATAGCATCCCAGCCTCCCAGCGGGCCGAAGGCCTAGACCGAAGACCGTCGACCGACGACCGTAGACCGATTGCGGCCGGGTCGGTTGTGTGGAGCCGGGAAGATGAAAGACATCCGAAACTTTGGAATCTTCGCCCACATCGACGCCGGAAAGACCACCCTTTCCGAGCGGATCCTCTACTACACGGGCCGCACCCACAAGATCGGCGAGGTCCACGACGGCCAGGCCGTCATGGACTGGATGCGCCAGGAGCAGGAGCGGGGCATCACCATCACCGCGGCCACTACCCGGGTGGAGTGGAAGGGGCACCGCCTGAATCTGATCGACACCCCTGGCCACGTGGACTTCACGGTGGAGGTGGAGCGGTCGCTGCGGGTGCTCGACGGCGCCGTGATCGTGCTCGAGGCGGTCTCGGGCGTCCAACCCCAGACCGAGACGATCTGGCGCCAGGCCGACCGGTACCGCGTTCCGCGGATCGTGTTCGTGAACAAGATGGACCGGGTGGGGGCCGACTTCGGCCGCAGCGTGGACAGCGTGCGCGAGAGGTTGGGCGCCGTGCCCGTGCCGGTGGTGACCCCCCTGGGCGCCGAGGCGCGGTTTCGCGCCTGCCTCGACCTGCTCCGGGGCGAGGTGCTGGAGTGGGACGATGCGGACCGGGGCGCCACCATGACCCGCCGGGCCCCCGAGGGGGACGAGGTCGCCGAGCTGGAGACCCGGCGCGAGGCCCTGCTGGAGGCCCTGGCCGACTTCGACGACGCCGTGGCCGAGGCGTTCCTCGAAGGAACCTGGCCCGATCCGAATGAGCTCCGCAAGGTGCTCCGGCGCGAGACCCTGGCGGGCCGGATCGTGCCGGTGCTGGCGGGGTCGGCGCTGCGGAACAAGGGGGTGCAGCCGGTGCTGGACGCCGTGGTGGACTACCTGCCGAGCCCCCTGGACGTGCCCCCCATCCGCGGGGTCCATCCGGACACCGGGGCCGAGGAGGTGCGCCGGGCCTCCGAGAAGGAGCCGTTCGCGGCCCTGGCGTTCAAGATCCAGCAGGACGTGGGCCGCAAGCTCACCTACGTGCGGGTGTACTCCGGCGTGTTCCGCGGGGGACGGCTGTACAACGCCACCCGGCGCAAGGTGGAGAAGCCGGCCGCGGTCCTGCGCCTCCACGCCGACAAGAAGGAGCGGGAGGTGGAGGCCCGGGCCGGCGACATCATCGCTCTGACCGGGCTCAAGTGGACGGTCACCGGCGACACCCTGTGCGACCAGGACCATCCCCTGCTCCTCGAGACCATCGCGTTCGCCCCGCCGGTGATCAGCGTGGCCGTGGAGCCGGAGCGCAGCCAGGACGAGGCCAAGCTCCTGGAGGTGCTGGAGCGCCTGGAGGAGGAGGACCCCACCTTCCACCACGAGGTGAACGAGGAGACCGGCCAGACCCTCATCTCGGGCATGGGCGAGCTCCACCTGGAGGTACTGGTGCGCCGGATGAAGGACGACTACAACCTGCCGGTGCACGTGGGCCGGCCCCAGGTGGTGTACAAGGAGACCGTGGAGGGCGGGGCCGAGGCCGAGGCCACCTTCGACCGCGCCCTGGGCGACAAGCGCCACTGGGCCACGGTGCGGGTGCGGGTGGCCGCGGCCGACCGGGGCGCCGGAAACCGCGTCACCCTGGCCCCGGCCGGGGAGCTGCCCGAGGCGGTGGCCCAGGCCGTGGAGCAGGGGATCCGGGAGGCCTGGCTCAGCGGCGAGCTCGGCGGCTACCCCGTGGAGGACGTGGAGGTCGAGGTGCTCTCCGTGGCGTTCGACCCCGAGAACCCCAGCGAGATGGCATGCAAGGTGGCCGCGAACCAGGCGTTCCGCGAGGCGTGCCGGAGCGCCGGCCCGGTGCAGCTCGAGCCGATCATGCGGGTCCAGATCCAGGTGCCCGACGAGAACGTGGGTGACGTGATCGGCGACATCAACGCCCGCCGGGGCGAGGTGCGGGGCATGAGCACCGGGGCCGGCATCACCGAGGTGGAGGCCCTGGTGCCCCTGAGGAGGATGTTCGGCTACTCCACCGACCTCCGGTCCAAGACCCAGGGCCGGGGCACCTTCCAGATGCTGTTCGAGCGGTACGACCGGGTGACGGGGTGACCCCGACCCCCCCGCTCCCCATCCTCTATCAAGACGATGCCTGCGTGGCAGTGGCCAAGCCCGCAGGGCTCCTGGTCCACCCCGTGCCCAAGATCCGGGAGAAGGACTCGGTCCTTCGGCGATTGAGGGACCACCTGGGCCGATGGGTCTACCCCGTGCACCGGCTCGACCGGGCCACCTCGGGGGCCCTGGTGATGGCCCTGAGCCCCGAGGCGGCGCAGGTTCTCGCAGGGGCGTTCCGGGAGGGTCGGGTGGAGAAGGTCTACCACGCGGTGGTCCGGGGATGGACCGACCCGGAGGGGGAGATCGACCGGCCCCTCAAGGACAAGGAGACCGGGGCGGTGCGGCCGGCCCGCACCCGGTACCGCCGCCTGGCCACGGCCGAGCTCCCGATCCCGGTGGAGCCGTTCCCCACGGCCCGGTACAGCATGCTGGAGGTCCGGCCGCTCACCGGCCGCACCCACCAGATCCGCCGGCACCTCTCGGGCATCGCCCACCCGGTCGTGGGCGACACGGTCCACGGCGACGGTCGCCACAACCGCATGTTCCGCGAGCACCTCGGCGTGCCGGGTCTGCTGCTCCACGCCCGGGTCCTGGTCTTTCCCTCCCCGGCCACGGGCGAGCCGGTCCGGGTCACCGCTCCCTTCGACGAACGCTGGCGCAGGGCCCTGGACGCGTTGGGATGGACGGGCTAGTTCGAAGGATATTACCGCGGCTCGTAGTCCCCAGGTCCCCCCTTCAACCTCCCGATCCCGCCGTGACGATCGTCCACGACCGGCACTCCTACGACCGGGAGAAGCGCGAGGCGCTGGAGGCGTGGGAGAGGAGACTGAGGGAGATTGTTGGATAGTCGCAGGAACAATAATCAGTCTACGACAACAGCCTCTCTAGTTCAAAAGACTCCTTCAATATTTTGCTGTTTATCCTGTCGTTTCTTCCTCGTCTTTGCCTTCCGTTTGTTTTACAATCAAGGGCAATTCTGCCACTTTCTTATATCTTTTGCCTATATGTTGAAAAATCTGAAAAATGTAGGTCCCGACATGCTTGATTTTGAAGCCCGTAACCGTTAAAATAGTTCTATGTCCTGCAAAAGGGGCCAGTTCCGGGATCTCTCCTTGGACGGGGGTCTCCTTTGTCCCATCTGGATACACAACGGTAAGCTTAAACTTTGAATTGGATGGGTCTTTAGAGTCGTTGAGCCAGTACGTGCTAATGGTTAGAAGAGGCAGAATCCCAGGAAGTTTGTCCACCAGGATGCTTTCGTAACACATAAAATGCGATATTCTGTTTGTTTCCTTATCGACAATAGAGCGTTCGCATAGAACGGACCATATATGACGAATCATGCGAAAGCCTCCTCAATGGACCCCGGTCAGCGTGACGAAACGCGTATCAGTTGCAGTCAGATCGGTGGGTTCGACCACGTCGGGGGCTTTTTTGAGGATCTTTACCTCCGAGCTGGACTGGAAAACATTGAAATCGAACAACGACTTCGGACGCCGTAAGACCACCTGGAAGACTGGCCGAGATTGTCTGCGCAGAGCATGCTGTTCAGAGAGCAGGGAAACAATGTAAGTGTTCAGAGAAACACCCTCCCGCTTTGCGGCTTCGGCCAGACCAGCGTGGAGACTTTTCGGAAGCCGCAAGCGAAGTTGTCCGCTGTAATGTTGGATCTTCTCCGGTTCCGGGACCGGGTCGCCGCATTCCCGCATAACCTGTAAGAACCCTTCTCGGGCAACCTCAAGCTCCTGAACAGCTTCCTCCTTAGTGGCTCCGAATGCGCTGAGCCCTGGAAACTCTTCGGACGTCGCAATAAACGCGTCGTCTTCGTCGCTCCATCGGACCACAACTGAATACTTGTTCATGACTCCCCCTCCATATCTAGACCCAGTACCTCAATGTGCTGCAAGACTTGACGCACCTGATAGGGCTTAGCCTTGCCTGTCTTGTTTTCTTGGATGCTTACCGTTACGGGGGCTGGATTCTCAAGGCGGTAAATGAAATGGCTCCCGTTCACGCGCGCTAGGCGCATTCCGGCACATTCGCATAATCTCTTGAGTTCATCAAACCGGAGCCCCTGCGGATTTCGCCGCGCTTTGTCGAGCAGCTTTCGGCATCGTGGTGTCACCGTGTGCCCCCTGCCCAGATGGTGACACCGCGGACGGTACCACCATTGCTTATGGGCGTCAATGAGTGTTTCGGCTTTTGCGGTTGAAAACTTAAGCTTTTTCGAGCCGAGTGCCGACCGCGTCAAGGCGCGGCTTTACGCCTCCCCCTCCTCCACTTCCACGGCGATCTGGGCCCTAGAGCAACTTGACCAGGGCGGCAACGACGGCAGCTTGGGCCAGGAGCAGGCCGGTGACCCAGCGGATGGTCTCGGCCTTGGCCTGGTGGATGGCGAGCTTGAGCTGGACCTCCAGTTCCTTGAGGTCGCGCTTGGTGGCGAACTCGCTCTCGATGATCTCGGCCAACACCTCCGCCTGGACCTCGGCCTGTTCCTCGGTGAACCCAACGGCCTTCAGCCGCTTGGCGTACTGGAGGGTGTCGAACGGAAGGGTGGTCGGCATGGGCGAAGCGCCTCCGTGGGTCGCCTTGGCACGATTGCCGGGACCCTATCGGGAGCCCCAGGAATTGTCAATGCTGGCGAGGCATTTCGAGTGCGCATATCTCCCCCCCTCCCCGCCCTGGGAGCGACGCAGGCGAGCAAAAGGCGGAGCCTACTTCATCCCAACGGCAGCAATCCCGCGGGTCACATCCTGGAAGGCCAGGAGGCATGAGAGGTCGGCGGGGTCCAGTCGCGCGCGCTGGGTCAGGACCTCCCCCTTGATCTCGATCAGCACGCGTCGCGCCGAGGTGATGCGGTCAAGGTCCTCCGGGCTCGCTTCGCAGAAGGTGGTCTCGAACGCTTCGCCGGTGTCCGTGATGTTGCGCCGGCCGTCGCTTCCCGTGCACGTCAGGACGATCTTGTCCCCGTCGGCGATGAACGTCATGGCTTTGCCCGGCGAGAGAAATGCCCAAGTCGGGCCCACCCACTGGGCGAAGAATCCCAGCTTGAAGCCTCTTCTGTCGCTTGTTGCCGATGCGCCGAGATACCAGATGCCGTTCTGAACGGCGCCCCCGCTGAGGATCAGGGAGTCGAGGACCACGCATTGGGCGTCTTGCAACGGGTCCTTCCACTTTCGGATCGGGCAGAGAGGCCCGCCTGCGAACGCCCCGGAACCGACCAGACATAGAACCGCCCCCAGAAAAACGCCCCTCCATACCCCCTTCACGTGAACGCCCCCTTGATAGGTGAAAGGTTACCCCGGCTTCCTCGCCAGTTACACCGCCTGCCCGATCACCCGGAATCCGGGCACCCCTCTGTGATCCCCCCATGCGTCGCCTTTTCCCCGCACGAGCACGGGCTGGCGAGCCTGGTCTGAACCACCCGGTCGGAAATGCAACCATGTTTCCGTGCCCTCGTCAATCAGGATCAGAACCAAACCGCGGGCGTCTGGGCAAGAGCGGTTCCGTTGGCTGGTCGGAGGCGCATGGGGAGGAACGCTCGGTTGAACGGCCGCGTTTGAGCGTGAGGAAGCGCTCATGGGCGCACGTCTGTCGGGGCGGGAAAACCACCGGATCAAGGAACCAAACGAAGAATCATTGGTGCCCGGGGCGGGATTCGAACCCGCACGGCCTTGCGGCCTAGGGATTTTAAGTCCCTTGTGTCTACCCGTTCCACCACCCGGGCCCGGCACGGAAAGATAGCACCGCGGCGCGGCTCCCCTCAAGATGCGGTGCGGTCAGTCCACCGCACCGGCCCGGCGGAGCAGGGAGGCCAGTGCCTCTGCGATGCGCCGGTACCCTCGAGCATTGGGGTGAATCGGGTCGCTCTTCAGTGCCGGGGCGGTCAGTACCTCTCGCAGCACCTCGGCTTCGACGGGGATCCCGAACTCTTCGCCCAGATCCTCGTAGAGATCCGGCACCGGAACCAGAAGACCCGGCCGGGGCACGGCCACGAGCACGAGCTCTGCCCCGAACTCCCGAACGGTCTGGATCATTCGCCGCAGGTTGGCCTCCACGACTTTGGGCGGCGTCCCTCGCAGGAAGTCGTTCCCTCCCTCGCACAAGATCACGAGCCGCGGTCGGTGGGTTTTAAGGACGCCCGGAAGGCGACGAAGCCCTTCGGTCGTGGTCTCGCCGGGCCGCCCCGAGTTCAACACCGGCCGCCCGAGGAGCCGACCGAGCACCTCGGGATAGCTCTCCTCGGCCGGAGCACCGGTTCCGGCCGTGAGGCTGTCGCCGAGGGCGACCACCGTGTCGTCCGGGGCGAGGGGCGAGAGCCGGGGTTCGTCCCGAGAGCAGGACCACAGCGCTCCGAGAACCCCGAGCAGCAGGACGAGGCCCGTTCGGCGGCAGGGCCGTCCCCTCATCCCGGCTCGACCCCCCGCACCCGCACCCGGCCGGGCACCCCTTCCGGCGCGTCGATCTCGATCTCCACCTCCGGGAGGAACCGGCGGATGACCCAGGCATTGGTGAGGAGATGCCGGGTGACGCGGGCGGTGAGGAACACGGACTCCTCCGGCACGAGGGCCAAGGGCAGCAGGAGCTGGTCGGCCAGATGAGGGTCCACGGACGCACGTGAGTCCAGGATCGCCAGTATCTCGTCCACGGCTTCGTCGGCAACCGCCTCGGCCGGCTTGCCCCGCTCGCCCAGGGCCGAGGCGCCCAGCGGCCCGGACTCGGTCTCGGCCCGGAGGAACACGTAGGCCCCCGGGCTGGGGGCATCCACCCGGCGCGCCTCGACCCGGGGCTCGAGCCCCTCGGCCCGAAGGCGCTCCCGCACCCGGTCGGCCGCACGACGGGAGACGTGTTCCGGCAGGCGCGCCGTGCCCACGACGGCGTGGATGCCTCGGAGCTCTCCCCTCTCCCCCAGCACCAAAGCCCTCCGCTCCGCAGCCGGCCCCAAGCGGGCGAAGATCTCCCCCCCTCCCCTCGGATAGAACCCGGCCCGCCGCAGCTCCACCTGTACGGGAAAGCCCACCGAGGCGAGCGCCGGTACCCAGACCCGTTCAAGGTGCTCGAAGGGCGGGCTCCAGGGCACGTGGGTGCCGCCCGTCAGCCGCACGTCCGATGCCACATGGGTCAGGGCCAGCGGCAGGGCCACGGTGTGGAGCACGAGGGAGGTCGCGCCAGCGGTCCCGATGTCCCACCGGTACGACTCGGGAAACAGGCCGCAGGGTTCGAACCGGAGCTCTTTCGACCCCCGTACGTCGCCTTCGACCCGGGCCCGGCCCACCTCGGCTGCGGCCCACACCGCGGTGAGATGCTGGGGGGCGAGCCCCGGCTTGGGACGGCGGGCGCGGATGTTCCGCAGCACCACCGGCCGCCGGGTGAGCAGGGAGAGCGCCAGAGAGGTGCGGAGCACCTGGCCCCCGCCTTCCCCGTAGGACCCGTCGATGGGTACCGCTTCCGCCCGTGTCATGGGTGACCCTCCGGCAAGAATCCGTAGTGCGTTGACTCGGATCAAAGCGACCTTTGTTTACGGGGAATACGGTAACGGTAGAATCAGGAAACGCAACCCCGGGGGGATGGAGGTGCCCCATGGATCGATACACGAAGGGCTTTGTCATCGCGTCGGTGATCTATCTCGCTTTGGCATCCGGGCTGGGGCTCTGGATGGGCATGGGGGACGCTCCGGGCTGGGCCCGGTTCGGCCACGTGCACTTCAACCTGCTCGGGTTCATGGCCATGATGGTCTACGGGGTGGGGTACTTCGTGCTGCCCCGGTTCAACGCCCGGGAGCTCCGGTGGCCCGGGTGGGTGGGCCTCCACTTCTGGATCTCCAACGTGGGGCTGGTGGGAATGGTGGCCGCGTACCCTGCCGAGTCGCCGGCGGCGTTCGGGCTGTTCTCGGGGTTAAGCGTGCTGGGGGTGGTTCTGTTCGCGGTGAACATCGCGGCGACCCTGCTGGCGCCGGCACCCCAGGAGGCGGCGCCCCAGGGGTCCTCGCCCGCCGAGCCCCCGGTCCCTGAGATCGGGCCCGACACCCGGGTGGGGGCGATCCTTTCCCGGTGGCCGGAGGCGGCCGAGGTGTTCGTGCGGCACGGGTTTCAGGGCCTGGCCGATCCCGAGCACCGGGAGCAGGTGAAGGGGCTGCCCATCACCGTGGCCATGGCGTGCCAGCGCCACGGGGTGGACGTGGCCATCCTGCTAGCCGAGTTGCGTCGGGTCGTGGGGGCGGCCCCGGCATCCGCCGGCCCGGCGGTGGGCCCGGAGGACGTGATCGGAGACGTGCTGGCCCGATACCCCTCCACCGAGGCCGTGTTCCGGAGGTACTACGGCTCCGGGTGCTTCTCGTGCCCCGGCCAGAAGACCGAGACCATCCGTCAGAGTGCCCTGATCCACAACGTGGATCTGGACCGGCTGCTCGAGGACCTGAACCGGTCGGTGTGATCGGCCCGCGATCCTGCCTGTTCCAAGGGTGGCGGCGCGGTACAATGGGAACCCGCAGGGCCATGGGTTTCCCACTCATGCCGAGTTGCGTTCCAGCCGAGACCCTGCTGGGGCGGGGCATGGGCTTCAGTAGACGGATTTCAGGGGACAGAAGCCAGAAAAAGGGCAAAGGCACTGTGGCCAAAGCGACGTCGTGGGACCACGGCCCATCCGCTGACATCTGTCCTCTGCCCCCTGATCCCCATTCCTCCCGAGATCATGAGGTGACGCCAAAGAGGCGTGGTGATGCTTAGAACGCTGGGAGATCATGGAGGTTTTTAAGCCTCCCAGCGTCCCAGCCTCCTAGCATCCTAGCGGAAGTTACATAGAAGCCGGAGGACGAACCATGAGCGAGGGAAGCGAGCTCAGGCGGATCGACGAGTACCGCTGGGAGATCCCCCGGCAAGGGGCCATGCGGGTGCCGGGGGTGATCTACGCCAACGAGGAGATGATCGGCCACATCCGGTCGGAGCGGGCTCCCGAGCAGGTGCGCAACGTGGCCACCCTGCCGGGGATCCTGAAGGCCAGCATGGCCATGCCCGACGTCCACTGGGGCTACGGCTTCCCCATCGGGGGCGTGGCCGGGATGGACGCGGAGGAAGGGGTGGTCTCGCCCGGCGGGGTGGGCTACGACATCAACTGCGGGTGCCGCCTGATGACTACCCATCTGACCGTGTCCGAGGTCCGACCCCGGCTGCGGGACCTGGTGGGGTTCCTGTTCTCGCGCATCCCGTCCGGGGTGGGGTCCACCGGTGCGATTCGGCTGTCGCGCAAGGATGAGCGCGGGGTGCTGGTGCAGGGCGCGCGGTGGGCGGTGGAGGCCGGGTACGGATGGCCCGAGGACCTGGAGGCGACCGAGGAGGAGGGCTGCCTGGAGGGTGCGGATCTGGAGACGGTGTCTCCACGCGCCTACGAACGGGGATTCAATCAGGTCGGTACCCTGGGGTCGGGCAATCACTTCCTCGAGGTCCAGTACGTGGAGCGGATCTTCGACCCCGAGGCGGCAGGGGCGTTCGGGCTGGCGGAGGGTCAGGTTACGGTGATGATTCACTCCGGCAGCCGGGGGTTCGGCTACCAGGTGTGCGACGACTACCTGAAGGTCATGGCCCGGGAGGTGGCCCGGGAGGGCCTGGAGCTGCCGGACCGCCAGCTCGCCTGCGCGTTCCTGCGGAGCGACGCGGCCCGAAAGTACCTGGGGGCCATGGCTGCTGCGGCCAACTACGCCTGGGCGAACCGGCAGGCCCTGATGCACTGGACCCGGGAGGCCCTCCTGAACTTCTTCGGGGCCTCCCCCAGGGATCTGGGGCTCCGGCTCCTGTACGACGTGGCCCACAACATCGCCAAGCGCGAGCTCCACGTGCTGGACGGCCGGGAGCGGTGGGTGCTGGTTCACCGGAAGGGGGCCACCCGGGCCTTCGGGCCCGGCGATCCCCGGGTTCCGGCCCGATACCGGGCCGTCGGTCAGCCGGTGTTGATCCCCGGCGACATGGGGCGGGCCTCGTATGTGCTCCGGGGCACGGCCAGAGCCATGGAGGAGACCTTCGGATCCACCTGCCACGGCGCTGGCCGGGTCCTAAGCCGCAAGGCCGCTCTGAAGCGGAAGAGGGGGCCCCAGGTGCGCAGGGATCTGGAGCGGCAGGGGATCTTCGTCTTCTCGGCCGGCACGAAGACCCTGGCCGAGGAGATGCCCGAGGCCTACAAGGACGTGGACGAGGTGGTCGGTGTGGTGGACGGGGCCGGCATCTCCCGGAAGGTGGCCCGGCTCCGGCCCCTGGGGGTGGTGAAGGGATGACCGGGGGGGAGGATGCTCAAGGGGCTACAGGGGGAGCGGGTCTGCCCGCGGCCCCCGGGGCCCCACCCGACCCACGCCTCCGCACGGGAACGCCCCACTCCTCCAGCACCCCGGCCGCAGCCTCCACGAGCCGGGGGAGGTTGTTCCGCACGGGTTCGGTCAGCTCCACCCCGGGGTTGATCCTCTCGGGCTCGATGCCCAGGACGGTGAACCGCTCCGGCATCCGGCCCAGGAGCTCCAGGGCCGCGGCCAGATCCTGGACCCCCATCTGGTGGGGCGACAGGCACTGGGCGAATACCCGGGGGATGTCGTCCCCGTCCACTCGCACTACCGTCCCGGGTGCCCGGCCCGTGGCCACGCAGTCGAGGATCAGCACCCGCGGGTACTCCTCGACGATGTGCAGGAGGTCCAGCCCCAGGGTGCCGCCGTCCATCAGGTCCACGCCCCCCGGGACCTCGTAGGCCGAAGAAAACGCGGCCAGGGCTTCGAGCCCGGCCGCGTCGTCGGTCATGATGCGGTTACCGACCCCGAGGATCAGTGTCCGCGAAGCTCTCGAGGTCTCCGTACTTGTACCCACTGAACATACTCCCGGCGGTGCCGTCCCGCTCGGCCAGGTCCGACATCCACATGGCGTAGATGTGGGTGATGAAGAACGCAAAGATCACCCACATCGCAAAGTAGTGCCCGAGCCGCACCCACTGGCTGGTGGCGATGTCGAACACCCACCCGGTGACTCGGTAGACCGTGCTCGCGAGGTCGGCCTGGCCGAGCAGGGCAAACCCCGTCACCACCTGGAATCCTAGCAGGAGGAACAGGAACCCGTAAGCCGTGGAGGCGATGGCGTTGTGGCCCAGGTGGGAAGGCATTCGGCGGGCCAGGAACGCGTAGTACCGGAGCACGCCCCAGATCTGCTTCCAGCCCTTCCGGGTCAGGTAGGGGAAGAAGGTGGAGAGCCGGGCGTACCGGTTCCCCACGAACGCCCAGTAGAGCCGGCCGACGAGGCCGACCATCAGGACCCACCCGGCCACGAAGTGGATCGCCCGGGCCCATCCCATGAGGAACGGGAAGGCCGAGTTGGGGGTGCTCAGGAACGGCCAGTGGATGTAGGCGCCGGTCAGGCTCAGCACCACGATGGCCAGGAAATTGGTCCAGTGGAACAGCCGGACCGGGAACTCCCACACCTTGATCGCGAGCCTCCGCATGGCTCCCTCCTTCCCGGCCTAGAGGACCTTCACCCGGGTGATCTCCCGACCCCTGGCGTCCAGCACATGGATGGCGCAGGCCAGGCAGGGGTCGAAGGAGTGGATGGTCCGAAGGATCTCGACGGGCTGCTCGGGGTCGGCGACGGGCGTGCCGATCAGGGCCTCCTCGTAGGGCCCCCGCTGACCCTGGGGGTCCCGGGGCGAGGCGTTCCAGGTGCTCGGCACCACCGCCTGGTAGTTGGCGATCTCCCCGTTCTTGATGCGGATCCAGTGGCTCAGGGTGCCGCGGGGCGCCTCGTGGAAGCCCACCCCCTCGGCCTCGGCCGGCCAGGCCGACGGGTCCCAGCGGTCGTTGTCCGCGATCCGCAGATCGCCCTTGCCCATGTTGGCCGCCAGTATGTCGAGCCACTCCACGTTCTTCCGGGCCATGATCAGGCACTCGATGCCCCGGGCCGCCGTACGGCCCAGGGTCGAGAACAGGGCCGAGGCCGGAACTTTGAGGGTCTGGAGGACGAAGTCGACCGTCTCCTTGATCTCCTTGTGGCCTTGGGCATAGCCGACCACCATCCGGGCGAGCGGTCCCACCTCGAAGGGGGTGTCGTCGTAGCGGGGGGCCTTGACCCACGAGTACTTGGCGTCCACGTCGCTCACGTACTGGTCGGGGTACGGCGGCTTGGGGCCGGTGTAGTTGGGCTCGGTCTCGCCCTCCCACGGTCGGAGGCCCTTGTTGTCGCCCCCCGAGTACCGGTACCAGCTGTGGGTAACGTACTCCGCGATCTTGTCGGCCTGGGGCGCCGCTGCCGCGGGGAACTCGCCCTTTCGCACGAGGCCGGGCTTGAGCCAGTAGTCCTCCCGGCGCTGGCCCTCGGCCGTTGGGAAGTCGCCGAAGGTGAGATAGCTTTGCACGCCGGCCCCGTACTTGGCCCAGTCCAGGTAGAACGACGCCACGGCCAGCAGGTCGGGGATGTACACCTTCTCCACGAACTCCTGGGCCTGGACCAGCCACTCCCGGATCATCATCAGCTTGTCGGCGTTCAGGGCGTTCTGGGCGTTGGGATCCACCGGCACGCTCATGCCGCCCGTGAGGAAGGTCTGGGGGTGGGGGTTCTTGGCGCCCAGGACCGCCTGGACCTTGATGACCTCACGCTGCCAGTCCAGGGCCTCGAGGTAGTGGGCCACGGCCATCAGGTTGGCCTCGGGCGGCAGCTTGTAGGCGGGGTGGCCCCAGTAGGCGTTGGCGAACGGGCCGAGCCGTTTGGTCCCCACGAAGGCGGCCACCCGCTTCTGCACCGCGGTGAAGTAGTCCTTGGAGCTCTTGGGCCAGTCGGAGATGGACTGGGCCAGCTTGGCCGTGGCCCCTGGGTCGGCCTTCAGGGCCGACACGATGTCCACCCAGTCGAGGGCGTGCAGGTGGTAGAAGTGGATCACGTGGTCCTGCACGTTCTGGATGCCCATGATCAGGTTGCGGATCAGCTCCGCGTTGAGGGGCACCTGCATGCCCACGGCGTCCTCCACGGCCCGCACCGAGGCCAGGGAGTGCACGGTGGTGCACACGCCGCAGAACCGCTGGGTCCAGTACCAGGCCTCCCGCGGATCCCGGCCGTGGAGGATCTTCTCGATGCCCCGCCACATGGTGCCGATGCTCCAGGCATCGGTGATGACGCCGTCCTCCACCTTCGCCTCGATGCGTAGGTGCCCTTCGATTCGGGTAATCGGGTCGACCACGATCTTCTTGGCCATCGATCGTCTCCTGTTGTGTCGATGAAGCTAACGCCTGGCAGGGCGGTCAGTCCTTTTTCATCCGAAGCTGGGTCGTCTTGACCACGCCGTGTGCGGCGAACGCGGCCGCCGTGGCCACGGTGAGGCCCACCCCGATCTTGGTGGCGGTGGTCTCCGCGCCGAACCCGGGCACGTTGGGCAGCCGGCCGTAGAACGGGCTCATGGAGTCCCAGAACCCTGGCTCGGAGCAGCCCACGCAGGGGTGACCCGCGCCCACCGGCCAGTTGATCCCGTCGTTCCAGCGCACCTGGGGGCAGTTATGGAAGGTGGCCGGCCCCTTGCAGCCCATCTTGTACAGGCACCATCCCTGCCGGTGGCCGTGGTCCCCCCAGGTCTCCACAAACTGACCGGCGTCGAAGTGGGCCCGACGCTCGCAGTTGTCATGGATGCGCTTGCCGTAGGCGAACAGGGGCCTCTTGTACCGGTCGAGCTGGGGGAGGTTTCCGAAGGTGAGCAGGTGGGCCACGGTGCCGGTGAGGTTGGCCGTGTTCACCGGGCAGCCCGGCAGGTTCACCACCGGGATCGAGGGCAGCAGCTCCGACACGCTCACGGCGCCCGTGGGGTTGGGGTAGGCGGCCTGGATGCCGCCGTAGGCGGAGCATGTGCCCACGGCGATCGTGGCCATGGCGTTGCCGCACACTTCGGTGGCGATGTCCACGGCGGAGCGGCCGCCGATACAGCAGTACAGCCCGCCGTCCTTGGTGGGGATGCCGCCTTCCACGACCGCGATGTACTTGCCCTTGTACTCCTCGAGGGTCTTCGCTCGGGCCTGCTCGGCCTGGTGGCCGGCCGCGGCCATGATGGTCTCGTGGTAGTCCACCGAGAGGTAATCGAGAATCAGCTCTGCCACGGTGGGCCGGGACGCCCGCAGGAGCGCCTCGCTGTCGCCCGTGCACTCTTGGAAGTGAAGCCAGATTACGGCGGGGCGCTTGTCGTCGGCGATGGCTGCAGCCACCTTCTCGGCAGCGCCCAGCGGCAGGGCCAGCGTGGCGGCCAGGCCGGTGCAGTACTTCATGAAGTCGCGCCGGCTCACGCCTCGGCTCTCCAGGTACTGTTCCAGACTGGTGTTTGCGATGGGGTCTCGGTTCTCTGCCATGACGCTCCTCTCCGCAAGAATGACCTGGGGTGCACCGGTCCCAGTTTGCCCAAAAAAGGGCGCAGCGAGTTTACAGAACGAGATGCATTGGATCAAGTGGAATCCCCTAATGACGGTTGATTTTGTGTTGTCGGCCCCATGGCGAAAAGCGGCCAACACGATGGCGGAGAGCCGCCAGGTGTGAGTGGAACGCTTCTGTGTGTGAAACGTCCTTTGCAGGCGTGAAATAAATGAAACAAAAAGAGTGTGAAATGGGGGCCGGGCCGGGATGGCTCGCAAAGCAACCGGCAAAGTGTATGGAAAGGGGGTTGGGGCTCGGATTTATGGCAGGGATGGGTATTTCGAGAGGCCGTGTCCGGACTCCAGCATCCATCGGTTGACAGGAGGACGATCCGCAGTAGGGTGCCTTCCACATCTTCCCATTTCCCCTTCGAGGAGGAAGCGTTATGAGGAACCTGATTGCTTTGGCCGTGCTCGGACTCGGGTTGGTGGCCTTCGGGTGCGCCGGTCCCCAGGCCCGGGCGGACAAGCCCATCAGTAAGAAGACCATGATCAAGTGCCCCAAGTGCGGGGTGGAGTTCCCGGTGGGGAAGGGGTTGTCCGAGATGGAGAAGGGCCGTTAGGCTCGGGCAGGGTTCCGCAACCGGAGGCCGGCGGGTGCCGGCCTCCGGTGTTTGGGCCCCGGGTGCGTACATGGAAGCCTCGTCAGACCCCTGGGGGGCCCTACAACACCGGAGTAATAGAGTGTCCCAACGGGCCGAAGGCCCCAAGTTGCCGGGAAGAGGAGAGATTCCATGGGGCTGTGGCCTGAGGCTCGGCTTCGGTGGGCCGCGGCTGCGGTGGTTGCAGCCGCGGTGGTCTGGCTCGGGTGGCGCTACGACCCGAGGGGCCTGCTCCTGGCGGCCCTGGCCCGAGTCGAGGATCTGGGAGTCATCGGAGCCGCAGCGTTCGCGGCGATCTACGTGGCTGCGTGTATCCTGTTCATCCCGGGTTCGGTGCTGACTCTGGGTGCGGGGGTGGTGTACGGCGTGGGGTGGGGCTCGGTGCTCGTGTCCGCGGCCTCGACCCTCGGCGCCACGGCCGCGTTCCTGGTGGGCCGTTACCTGGCGCGGGACTGGGTTGCCCGCAAGATTGCGGGCAACCCTCGTTTTCGGGCCATCGACGACGCCGTGGCCCGGGAGGGATGGAAGATCGTGGGGCTGACCCGGCTCTCGCCGGTGTTCCCGTTCAATCTGCTAAACTATGCCTACGGCCTGACCAAGGTGAGCCTGCGGGACTACGTGCTGGCCTCGTGGGTGGGTATGATGCCGGGCACCGTGATGTACGTGTACCTGGGGTCCCTGGCGGGGGACCTGGCGTCGGTGGGTACGGGGCAGTCCACCCGCACCCCGGCCCAGTGGGCCCTGTACCTGACCGGGCTGGTGGCCACCGTGCTCGTCACCGTGTACGTTACCCGGATCGCCCGGGCCGCCCTGACCAAGAAAGTGGAGACCGGCGAGCGCTGATCGAAGACCGAAGTTGCCGGCAGGCTGGAGACTAGAGACTGGAAACTAGAGACTAGAGAAATCTTGGGGACCTCGGCCCGTTGGACGAGTGCTCCGGCAGGCCCCATGATCCCCGGACTGTGAGGTGGAGGCGAGGAGGGATGGGGATGCCGAGAGCGGGTGGGGATCCTGGAGGCCTTCAAGCCTTCTAGCCTCCCAGCCTCCTAGCTTTCCAGCTTTTGAGCCTTCCAGCGGGCCGAAGGCCCTACCGGCAAGGGAGGATCGAGGATGCGGATTCGAGTGAATCTGTACGCGGGGCTGCGGAAGTTCGCGCCCGAGGGCAAGGCGCCGTTCGAGATGGACGTGCCGGAGGGGATGAGCCTGGCCGATCTGATCTCCCGGCTCGGGATCCCGGCGGAGAAGCCCAAGATCCTCCTCGTCAACGGCCGGCACGCCGACCCGGGTCAGGTTCTCGCCGAGGGGGACGAGGTGGCCCTGTTCCCGCCGGTGGCGGGGGGGTAGCCCAGATCCTCCTGGGCTACCCGGACGATCCCGGCGGCCACCCACCCCGTGACGACCCCGGAGGCCAGGGCCAGGGTCCCGGCCAGGGGCACGAGGGCCCACACCGCAGGGGTTCGGAGCAGGGCGGCGGCCAGAGCGAGTTGGGTGAGCAGGTGGGCCTCGGCCCCCAGCGCGCTCACCCCCACGAGCCCGAGCACCGGCACCCGAACGGCTACGGCCATGACCGCCACCGCCGTTAGGGTACCCCCGGCCGAGAGGAGGAAGCCCGGGGTGAGGAACCGGCCCGTGAACAGGGCTCCCACGATCACCTTCCCCGCCCCTACCCACAGCCCGGGCCCGGGGCCCCACAGGGTCAGGGCCGCGAGCACCGGGGCGTTCGCCAAGCCCAACCGTGCCCAGGGCACCGGAGTTGGCAGAAGGAGCTCCAGCACCTGGAGCGCCCCCGCCAGGGCGATCAGGAATCCCATGTGGGCAGCCCGGGCCGTGGGTTCAGCGTCCCACCGCATCCACTTCCCCTTCCGGACCCAAGGCCTCCAGGGCCACGCGGTTGGGAAGGCAAACGGCCACCCGGCCCGGCCGGGCGAGCGCCCCCGTGCGGACACACAGCCTGAGGGGGCAGGGGCCCTCCACGATCCAGGCGGAGCGTTTCCCCACCTCGATCACCGTGGTCCCCAGGGGGCCAGGGACCTCGATCCTGCCGCTGCCGGGGGGCACGGTGCGCGATCCGGCCTGCGAGGTGATCCGGTACCCCGTGGGCCGGCCCGGCCGGCCGGGTGCCCAGGCGATGAGGTTCAGCCCCAGGAGGGCCGCCACCACCAGGGCGTCCCAGGGCGTGAACGCCCTTCGGCTCACCACCGCACCTCCGGGGCCACCCGGGCGAACCCGGGGGTCTCCCGGACCGTCCCGTCGGCCGCCACCACCAGCCCCTCCACGCCGGGTTGGGCCTCGAGCAGCCGCAGGCCCTCCTCCGGGCCCAGCACGAACACGGCCGTGCTCAGGGCGTCGGCATCCACCGCTGTGGGCGCCCAGACCGTGACGCTCTGGCACCCGCGGGCCGGCCGTCCGGTGCGGGGGTCGAGGATGTGGTGGAACCGGCGGCCCTCCCACTCGTAAAACCGCTCGTAGTCCCCCGACGTGACCAAGGCTCCCTCCATGGGGGCCACCACCCGGAGGAACCGGTTTTGGTTCCTGGGATGCTGGATCCCCACCCGCCAAGGCCGGTCCCCCCGGCGGCCGGCCACGTACAGGTCGCCGCCCGCGTTCACGATGAAGTCGGATGCCCCGGCCGCCCGCAGGGCCTCGGCAGCCCGGTCGATGGCCCATCCCTTGGCGATGCCGCCCAGGTCCACCCGGGTGCGGCCCAGGTCCACGGTGCGACGGCCGGGATCGAGGCGGACCCGGTCCCATCCCACCTGGGAAAGGGCCGCGTCCACCGCCAGGGGCGACGGGGGCGGGTGGGGCCCCCGCGGGATGTCCCACAGGTCCAGCAGGGGAGCCACCGTGGGATCGAACGCTCCGCCGGTGCGCCGCGCCCAAGCCAGGGCGTCGGCAAGGACCGAGGCGAGCGCCTCCGACACCCGGCCCCCTCCGGCCCGGTTCAGCTCCCACAGGGGGGTGCCCTCGACCCGGGCCATCTCCTGGTCCACCGCGGCCAGGGCGGCGAACGCGCGCTCCTCGGCGGCCCGTGCGTCGGGCTCCGGGGTCCCCCACACGGTCACCGTCACCAGGGTGTCCATCAGGAACCGGGTCTCGGTGAACGGCTCGGCCCCTGGGCGGCGGCCGGAGGCGTAGGCCATGACCAGGGCTACCGCCGCGAGCGGCACGGCCCAACGCGCCAGGCGGGTCACGGCCGCTCCACCTGGGCCGTGAGATCGTAGAGGTCCGCGTCCGTGATCCGGGCCCGGACGAACGATCCGGCCTCGGCCCGGTCGGCCTCGGGCCCCTCGATCACGGTGAGCCCGTCCACCTCGGGGGCCTGTCCGTAGGTGCGGCCCACCGCCCGCCCCGAGTCGTCCCGTCCCTCCACGAGCACCTCCAGGCTGCGCCCCAGGAACTCCCGGTTCCGTCCGAGGCTGATGCCCGCCTGCACCTCGAGCAACCGCTCGATCCGGGCCTGGACCACGGCCCGGGGAACCCGGGGCCTCAGCCGCTCCGCCGGGGTTCCCTCCTCCGGCGAGTAGGCAAAGGCTCCCAGGTGGTGGAACCGCACATCCTCCACGAACCTCAGCAGGGCTTCGAACTCCGCATCGGTCTCCCCCGGAAACCCCACGATGGCCGTGGTGCGAAGCACGAGGTCGGGTACCCGTTCGCGCAGGCCGTCGATCACCCGGCGGACCTCGTCGGCCGTGGTGCGCCGGCCCATGGCCCGCAGGATACGGGGGTGGATGTGCTGGATGGGAAGGTCCAGGTACGGCAGCAGCTTTTTCCCGGCCGCCATCCGCTCGACCACCCCCGGCGGAAACGGCCGGGGGTAGGCGTACAAGAGCCGGATCCACCGCAGCCCCTCGATCCCGGCCAGCCGGTCCAGGAGCCGTGCCAGGGCCCCCGGGTCGCCCCGGTCGAGGCCGTAGGAGGTGACGTCCTGGGCCACGAGGTTGAGCTCCACCACGCCCCGCTCGGCAAGCCCCCGGGCCTCGGCCACTAGGGCGTCTTCGGCGAGGCTGTGGAACGGCCCGCGGATCCGCGGGATGGTGCAGTAGGTGCACCGGTTCGAGCACCCGTCGGCGATCTTGAGGTAGGTGGAGTGGGGCTGCTGGGTGAGCAGCCGGGGCAGCGGCCCCCCGGGGGCGCGATCGGTAGGCTCCCCGCCCAGCTCCCGGGCGATCCGGGGCAGGTCCTCGGGGCCGAAGAACCGGTCCACCTCGGGCAGCTCCCGGGGCAGTTCCGGGTAGCGCTTGACCAGGCAGCCGGCCACCACGAGCTGCCGGCACCGCCCCTGCTCCTTGTGGCGGGCCGCCAGCAGGATCTCCTCGATGCTCTCCTCCACGGCGTCCTGGATGAACCCGCAGGTGTTCACGATGAGGATCTCGGCCTGGGCCGGCTCTTTTACGACCCGGAACCCATGGGCCGCCAGGCCCCCCAGGATGTGCTCGGCGTCCACCCGGTTCTTGGCGCAGCCCAGGTTGATCAGACCCACGGTCCTCACCGCGCCGTCTCCCCCCCGCCCACCACCTGCACCCCCTCGGGGACCTGGAACGTGAACCGGTCGGCCGGGATGTCCTCGTTGACCCTCAGCCCGCTCAGCTCCACCGTGGTGCGGTTGCCCACCGGGTCGTAGGTGGTCACGGCCGCGGGCAGCGCCCGGTCGGGCAGGAGCCGGATCTGGACCCGGTCCAGGCCGGGTTGGGGGGCTTTGGGCCGCAGCTCCAGACACCGGCCGCCGCAGGAGCTCACCTGGAACTCCTTGTCGAGGCGGCCGAGCCCGTTCAGGAGGTCGAGCGCCAGCCGGGCCGCCGGGTTCAGATCGGTCAGGGGCTGCCGGATCACCGTACGGTCCCGCACCTGGTAGATCCAAAGGGTCTGGCCGTCGCTCACGATCACCTGGGGATCGTCGCCCTCGTACTCCCACCGCATCCGGCCGCCCTTGGCGAACCACACCCTGCCCCCGGCCACCTGGTCGAACCCGGTGGTGACCATGCGGGCCGTCTGCACGAACCGGGCCTCCAGGGTTCGGGTGGCCGCCACCGCGGCCCGCAGTTCCTCGACGAGGTCCCGGGCCTCGTCCGCGGCGGCGGCCGTGGCGGCCACCGCCACGGCCGCGAGAGCGGTGAGCACGGTGCGTACCCAAACCATGAAACGCTCCTCCTTCCCAGTAACTTCGGTCTACGGTCGTCGGTCGACGGTCTCCCGGCCCCCAGGGGTCTGACGAGGCTTCCGTGTAACTTCGTAACTTCGGTCGTCGGTCTACGGTCAACGGTCGTCGGTCAGGGGCCTTCGGCCCGCTAGGCGGCTGGGCGGCTCTCGAACCTCGCCGGCAATGGCCCCGGACCAACGTGTAAGTTACCCTTCTCCGTTGTAGGGTCGCGCAGCGGCCGAAGGGGGCTTCCCCCGAGTTCATAGCTTGTGGATCAGGACCTCCCGGGGCTTCGAGCCCCGGGAGGGGCCCACCACGCCCTCCTGCTCCATGCGTTCGATCATGCGAGCCGCCCGGTTGTACCCGATCTGGAGCCGGCGCTGGATCATGGAGATCGAGGCCTGTCGGGTCTCGGCCACCAGGGCCACCGCCTTGTCGTAGAGCTCGTCGAACTCGGGATCGTCCGGCACCAGGGTGGGGTCGGGCTCCTCCAGGATCTCCTCCTGGTACGCCGGCTTCCCCTGCTCTCGCAGGAACGCCGTGAGCCTTGCGATCTCGTCCTCCGACACGAACGAGCCGTGCACCCGCTCCAGCCGGGCCGTGCCGGGCGGGAGGAACAGCATGTCCCCCCCGCCGAGCAGCGTCTCGGCGCCCTGGGTGTCGAGGATGGTGCGGGAGTCCACCCGGGACGCCACCTGGAACGCGATGCGGGCCGGAAAGTTGGCCTTGATCATGCCCGTGAGCACGTCCACCGAAGGCCGCTGGGTGGCCACGATCAGGTGGATGCCGGCCGCCCGGGCCATCTGGGCCAGCCGCGCGATGGACTCCTCCACGTCCTTGGAGGCCACCATCATCAGGTCGGCCAGCTCGTCGATCACCACCACGATGTAGGGCAGCACCTCGGTGTTCTCGTCCTCGGCCGGCGACCGGCCCCGAAGCTCCCTAAGGCGTCTCTCGATCTTCTTGTTGTACGTGGTGATGTTGCGCACCTGCTCGTCGGCCATGAGCCGGTAGCGCCGCTCCATCTCCTGCACGGCCCACCGAAGGGCGAGAGCGGCTTTTTTGGGCTCGGTCACCACGGGCAGCAGGAGGTGGGGGATGTCGTTGTACACCGAGAGCTCGAGCATCTTGGGGTCTACGATCAGCAGCCGCACCTCCTTGGGCGTGGCGCGGAACAGCAGGCTGGCCAACATAGAGTGCACGGCCACGCTTTTGCCCGAGCCCGTGGCGCCGGCGATCAGCAGGTGGGGCATCCGGGCCAGGTCTGCCACGTAGGGGTTGCCGGCCGTGTCCGTGCCCAGGGCCAGGGTGAGCTTCGACTTGGATTCCTGGTAGGGGGGCGAGGCCAGGATGTCCCGCAGGTACACGGTCTCTCTCTGATGGTTGGGGATCTCGATGCCCACGGCCGCCTTTCCCGGGATCGGGGCGATGATCCGCACCGACAGGGCCTGGAGGGCCAGCGCCAGGTCGTCCGAGAGGTTCACGATCCGGTTGATCTTGACCCCGGGTGCCGGCTTGAGCTCGTACAGGGTGATCACCGGCCCCGGCCGCACCTTCTCCACGGTGCCGTCCACCCCGAAGTCCGAGAGCTTCTTCTCCAGCACCTTGGAGGCCATGCGCAGGCTCTCCCCGTCCGGGTCCGCTCCTGGCTGGGACCCAGGATCCAGCAGATCCAGGGACGGCAGGCGGTAGCCGTCGATCTCCCGGGCGAACGGGAACGCCTCCTGCACGGGGGCCTTGGGCCGGGTCGGGATCTCCAGCTTCGGACCCTTCTCGTCGGGCTCCGCCTTGGGGGGCGAGCCCCTCCCGGCCTTGGACCGGGGTGTCGGGGCGCAGGCCGCCTGCCGGCGTTCGCGCCGCCGGGCCCGCTGCTCCCGGCGGCGGATGAGGTCGTCGCGCACCCGCTGGCTCAGGCCCACCATCCGGAGCCTCAGGCCCTCCCAGAACCCGTACAGGCTCAGGTTCACCGTGAACATGAGCGACGACAGCCAGCCCACCCCGAGCACCAGGGCCGTGCCAGGCACGTTGAGGTAGCGCACGAGCCCCGAGGCCAGGAGCTGGCCCAGGGCGCCGCCGGCCGACAGGTCCAGCTGGTCGAACCGCACCGGCCCGAGCCCCAGGCTCAGCAGCCCCGCCGTGGTCAGGGTGAGCGCCGTGTACCCCACGCCGACCCATCCGGGGTGGGCGAACGGCCGCAGGAGGATGTATCGGACGGCGCACACCCCCAGGGCCAGGGGCACGAGCCAGGCCGCGATCCCGAGGGTCTGAAGGAGGAGGTCGGCCGCGTGGGATCCGACGACCCCGCCCAAGTTGTGGGGTTGGACCGGGCCGGCCGCGGTGTTGAACGAGGGGTCCGAGGTCCGGTAGGAGGCCAGCGCCAGCACCACGAACCCGCACGCCAGGCCCAGGGCCAGCCCCAGCAGCTCGGCGCGCACCTGGGGGCCCAGGTGGTCGCGCCACCCGTTAAGCGCGTCGCCGAGGCGGGGGGGCGGGGGGTCCTTGCGGGGGCGGGCCATGGCAGAACCGGTCTCAGGGCCCGAGCACGAGGTAGCCGGCGCCCAGGACCCAGCAGTACACCGCGAACCACCGGAACCGGCCCCGTCGGATCACTCCCAGGAGCCAGTGGATCGCGGCCAGGCCCGAGAGGAACGCTGCCGCTGCTCCGGCCACGTAGGGGCCCCAGGCCAGCCCGGGAGTGGCGGCGTGACGCAGCTCCAGCACGGCCGCTCCCATGATGGCAGGGATCGAGATCAAAAAACTGAAGCGGGCCGCGTCCTCGGTGCGAATCCCCAGGAGGGTGCCGGCCGCGATGGTGGAGCCGGAGCGGCTGATTCCGGGCACGATGGCCATGCCCTGCACCGTGCCCACGGCCACGGCCCGCCACGCGCCGATCCGCTCCCCGGTGTCCCGCCCCCGGTTGAGGACCTCGGACACCCACAGGACGGTCCCGGTGACCAGAAGCATGACGGCCGCGACCCGCGGAGCATGGAACAGGGCCTCGAGCGGGTCTTTGAGCGCCAGCCCGATCGCTCCCGTGGGTGCCGTGGCGGCCAGGACCCACCCCACGAGCCGGCGACGGCCCGCGTCTCCGCCCGGGAGGAGCGATCCCGCCATGCCAACCACGTCCCGCCAAAAGTAGACCACCACGGCCCCGAGGGTGGCCACGTGCAGGAGCACGTCGAAGAACACGCCGGGCTGTCGAAACCCGGGGACCAGGCTCTGGGCAAGCACCAGGTGGCCTGAGGAGCTCACCGGAAGAAACTCGGTGAGCCCCTGCAACAATCCCAGCAGGGCGCCTTGAAGGACGGTCATGGGACCTCCGGAACGGGGCCGGTGCGGCCCGGGATTACCGAAACATCACACTGTAGGGGACGTTTGAGGGCGGCGTCAACGAAGCGGTGGCCGGGCGCTGGCCGGGAGGCCGCGCGCCAAAGACCAACCGCCAACGGCCGCTTTTCCTCACACCTCCGCAACCGTGGCCACCACCACGGGCCGGCGGTTTCCCCTCCGGCGAAAGTGGCGACGCAGGGCCACCGTGAACAGGGTCTCCCAGTCCTCGGCGCTGGGGGCCTCGGGCGCCTCCCGGCGCACCACGCGGGCCAGCTCCTCCTCGGCCTCCCGGGCCTCCCGGCTCGCTTGGTCGTCGGGAACGACGCCCCGCAGCTCTACCCGGGGCCCCCACACCAGGGCGCCCGCTGGATCCACGGCCGCCACGGCCAGCACCAGCCCGGCCCGGCCCAGCCGCCGTCGGTCGGCCAGTGCCCCGTCGGCCACGTCGCCCTCAGTGCCGGCCTCCACGTAGAGCCGTCCCGTGGGCACCGTGCCGTCGGGCCGGATGCCCTGGTCGTCCAGACGCACGACCACACCGTTCTCCGCCCGGAAGCACCGGTGCGGCGGGTATCCAAGGCCCCGCGCCCGGTCCACCAGGGCCTGGAGGTGGCGAAGCTCGCCGTGGACCGGCAGCACGCAGCGGGGCCGGGTGAGCTCCACCACCCGCCGGGCGTCGGCCGCCGACGCGTGCCCCGACACGTGGATCTCGGAGACCTCCTCGTAGTGGACCCGGGCCCCGAGCCGAATGCACCGGTCGATCTGGCGGTAGATGGCCCGCTCGTTGCCAGGGATCAGGCGCGACGACAGAAACACGTGATCCCCCGGCAGGATCCGGTGGTGGGGCTCGAGCCCCCGGGTGACCCGCCACAGGGCGCTGCCCGGCTCGGCCTGGCTCCCGGTGAGCACCACGGTCAGGCTGTCGCGGGGCATGCCCCGGCTCCGGGGCTCGGGCACCAGGTCGCCGGGGGCCGGCCTGAGGTGACCCAGGCTGCGGGCGATGCGCGTCGTGCGTACCATGGCCCGACCCAGCAGGGTGACCCGACGACCCACCGCCCGGCTCGCTTCGATCACCTGTTGGACCCGATGGACGTTGCTGGCGAAGGTGGCCACCCAGGCCCGGCCCTCGACGTCGGGCAGGAGACGGTGCAACGCCTCTCCCACCAGCCGCTCCGAAGGGGTGGGGCCGGGCCGATGGGCGTTGGTGCTGTCGCAGCACAGGAGGTCCACCCCCCCGTCCCCCCACCGGGCCAGGGCGGCTTCGTCCGTGGGCATCGCATCCACCGGGGTGGGGTCGAGCTTGAAGTCGCCGGTGTGCACGATGCGCCGGCCGTGGACCTCGATCCCCAGGGCGCACGCCCCGGCCGTGGAGTGGGTGATCCGGATGAACTGGGCCCGAAACGGGCCGGCCTCGACCCAGGCGCCGGGCGCCACGGACTGGAGCAGGCTGGTGGTCGTGGGAGCATGCTCGGCCAGGCGCTCCCGCACCAGCCCCAGGGTCATGGCTGTGCCGTACACCGGCACCCGGTGCCTGCGCAGCAGGTGGGGAAGCCCGCCGATGTGGTCCTCGTGGCCGTGGGTAAGGAGCACGGCCCTCAGCCGGCCCGGCGAGCCCAGGTAGGAGAGGTCTGGGATGAGGTAGTCCACCCCGGGGTGGTGGTCCTGGGCAAACATGAGACCGCAGTCCACCAGGATCCGCTCGTCCCCCGCCTCGATCACCAGGGCGTTCAGGCCGATCTCGCCCAGGCCCCCCAGCGGCACCAGCCGCACCGGAGCGCTCACGGGCCCTCCAGGCACCGGACCATGGCCGAGCGCAGCCGCTCGGCCTCAGCGCGGCGCTGCTCCGGGGTGTCGATGGCAGCCACCCGGTACGGCTCCAGCACGACCACCTCCACCGTGCCCGGCCGGGGCGCCCACCGCCCTTTGGGCCACAGCCGGGCCGTGCCGCGGATCACCAAGGGCACCACGGGGGCCCCGCTCGCCGTCGCCAGGTGCACGAACCCCAGCTTGAACGCCAACAGTCGGCCGTCTCGGCTGCGGGTGCCCTCGGGGAACAGGATCACGGGCTCGCCCGAGCGCACCCGCCGGGCCGCCTCGTCCACGCTGGCCCGGGCCCGTTCCGAGTCGCCCCGGTCCACCGGCAAGTACCCCACCGCCCGGATCGCCTGCCCGAACACCGGAATCCGAAAGAGCTCCCTCTTGGCAAGCCACAGCACGTTGTGAGGCAGGATGTGCCCCAGGACCAGAATGTCCAGGTTGGACTGGTGGTTTGCCACGAACACGACTCCCCCGGTTGAGAGCCGGTGAGGATCCCGGACCCGCACCCGGATGCCGGCGGCCCCGAGAAGGATTCGGCACCACACCGGTGCCAGGTGCCGGCACCACTGTCGCCTCGGGTCCGTGTACCCAGCCACCACGGCCACGGGCCCGAGGACGAGGGTCACCAGAAGGATCACCAAGGGAAACAGAGCGGTTCGAATCGGGTTCCACATGCCTGTGTCAAGGGGTCGGGCGGAGTGCGGGGAGTCGGGAGGGTGCTATACGCTTTTTGCTTGCGCCGGGTCAACGGCTTGGGTATAAAACCGCGCCCCGTACGGCAGGGGCGAGGGCTCGTCTGCGCGGGGATGGGTGGGCGAGGCCCGGCCGGCCCTCGGCCGGCGGCTCTGCGTGCCCTTGACACGGGGGGAAGGTTGGCATACCCTTCCGGCTTTCGTCCGGAAGAGGAAACATCTGTTCGGGAGGCCCTTCCCATGAAGAGTTATATGGCAACCCCCCAGACCGCGGAGCGGGAGTGGTTCGTGGTGGACGCCGAGGGGCAGACCCTGGGGCGGCTGGCGAGCCGGATCGCCACGGTCCTCCGGGGGAAGCACAAGCCCACCTACACCCCCCACGTGGACACGGGGGGCTTCGTGGTCGTGGTGAACGCGGAAAAGGTTCGCCTGACCGGCAACAAGCTCGACCAGAAGATGTACTGGCGGCACTCCGGCTACCCCGGTGGGATCAAGGGGCGCACGGCCCGCCAGATGCTGGAGCGCAAGCCCGAGGACGTGCTCCGACTGGCCGTGAAGGGGATGCTCCCCAAGAACATCCTGGGCCGGAACATGCTTCGGAAGCTTAAGATCTACGCGGGCCCGGAGCACCCCCATCAGGCCCAGCAGCCCAGGCCGTTGGAGCTTTAGGAGGGAAACCATGGCACAGCAGATGACCCATGCCACAGGGAAGCGGAAGACGGCCATTGCCCGGGTGTACCTCACCCCCGGTGACGGGCAGGTGATCATCAACCGGAAGCGTTCCTTGGAGGAGTACTTCCCCCGGGAGGCCCACCGTCGGGCCGTGCTGGCTCCGCTGGCCCTGACCGAGCGGCTGGGCAAGTTCACGGTGAAGGTGACCGTACGGGGAGGTGGTCCCACGGGGCAGGCGGAGGCGATCCGCCACGGCATCGCCCGGGCCCTGGTGGAGGAGGACGCGGACCTTCGCCCCCTGCTCAAGCGGGCCGGCCTCCTGACCCGGGACGCCCGGATCGTGGAGCGCAAGAAGTACGGCCACCACAAGGCCCGGAAGAGCCCCCAGTACTCCAAGCGGTAAGCTCATCCCCCCATCCGTTCGACGCCAAAAGGGACCCCGTCGGGGTCCCTTTTTTTGAGCGCCCTGGTGGCCCACAGGGTTCCCGGATATCATGGGCCGCCCTGCCGCCCTGCGGGCCGCAGGCCCGAGGTCGCCGGAAAGCCCCCCAGGCCCCTGCGGAGCCGGGCAACAAGGGAAGGTAAAGGGGCTGGGGCGGGGGCCACTCCCGGCGGTGGAGCCGTAGGGCCTGCCGTTCGGGGGCCAGGGACCAGAGGTCAGCTTTGGGAGGCCGCGAGGCGGCCTGTTTGCGGGGTACAGACTTTGTTCAGGTCTTGGTCCGAGCGTTGCGTCCGGGGCACGGGGTCCACCTCCGGCCGGGCGCGAAGCCGAGCGTTGAGATTCGCCGCGCAAGCACAAGACGCGGGAGCTGGTTTCATCACGGTTGCGTACAATGGGTACCATTTCGCGGTCCGGACGCCGGAGGCACTGTGCGGCGAGCATAGGAGCCGCGCCCGGCTCTCCAGCAGACCCCATGCCCCCCCGAGTTGTGGTGCTGGAACCGCTCAGAGGTGAAAGAGCCTTCTAGCTTTCCAGCTTCCTAGCCTTTGGGCATTCCAGCGGGCCGAAGGCCCCAGACCAACGACTGACGACCGTCGACCGAAGTTGCGAGGAGGTTTGGGATGGGACGCGGGAGATCGGTTGCTCTGCTGGCCTCGGCGCTGCTCCTGGGCGGATGCGCCGTGATCCGGGTGCCGATGGCGCTCGAGCCTCGGGTACGCGAGGTCACGGTGATGGGGGAGGGGGCGGACAAGGTCCTGCTGCTGGAGGTCTCGGGGGTGATCTCGTTCCGGCGGCCCTGGGCGCCGCCCGGATTCCCCCGGCCCGCCTCCCTGCCGGCCCGGGTGCGCGCCGACCTGGACCGAGCCCGAAAGGACCCGGCGATCCGGGCCGTGGTGGCCCGCATCGACTCGCCGGGGGGCACGGTGACCGCGAGCGACGTGATCCACCACGAGATCCGCAGGTTCCGGGAGGAGCGGGGGGTGCCGGTGGTGGCGGCCATCGTGGAGAAGGGACTCTCGGGGGGCTACTATGCGGCCCTGGCGGCCGACGAGATCGTGGCGTTCCCCACCGCTTTGGTGGGCAGCGTGGGGGTGTTCGTAGCCAAGTTCGACGCCTCGGGCCTGCTGGGAAAGCTCGGGGTGCGCAGCGAGCTCACCAAGTCGGGCGCCCAGAAGGACATCCTGAGCCCCCTGCGGCCCCTGACCCCGGCCGAACGGGAGACCCTGCAGGGGGTCGTGCGGGACCTGACGGCCCGGTTCCACGAGACCCTGCGGGCGGCCCGGCCCCGCATCACGGAGGAGGACTGGGAGAGGATCTCCTCGGCCGCGCCGTTCACCGCCTCCCAGGCCCTGGAGCTGCGGCTGGTGGACCGGGTGGGGTACCTGGAGGACGCGTTCCAAGCCGCGCTGACCCGGGCGGGGCTGGAGCGGGCCCGCCTGGTCGCTTACCGCAAGGGGGAGGCCACGGACCCCACGCCGTACGGCATGGCCCCCTGGCTGCTGCCCGCGGCGGCAGGGCCCCTGGCCCTGGACCCGCGATGGGTCGAGGAGTTCCTGGAGACCGAGATCGGGTACTGAGGCGGAGAACCTCCCCGGGCCCTGACCGTTGGGAAGCCACCTTCGGCCGCTTTGCTACAACGGAGAACGGTGACTTGCGTTGGTCCCGGGCCATTGCCGGCGGCGGGGCATGGGTTTCAGGAACCGGAATTCAGCGGACAGGAGACAGGAAATCCCGAAAAGCAGTTTGGGTTCCCGGGGGGATCCTCTCGGGGCACCGAAGAGCCTTCTCCCTGTCCACCGACTTCTGAACTCTGGCCCCTGAAACCCATGCCCCCCGAGACCGTGAGGTGGCGCCAAAGAGGCGGGGCCATACTTGGAACGCTCTGGAATCAAGTAGGTTTTCATGCATCCTGGCGTCCTAGCCTCCCAGCGTCCTAGCGGAAGTTACATGGAAGCCCCCTCAGGCCCCTGCGGGGCCGGGCAACAAGGGAAACTAGCTTGCGTCGGTCCGGGACGGCAGCCAGCGGAGGGGCATGGGGCCTGGTTCCGGCCGTGCGTGAGTGCAGCATCCCACGTAGGAGCCACGCCCGACGCTCCACCAGGCCCCATGCCCCTCCAAGGGTTTGGCGGCGGTCCGAGAGCCGCCCGGCCGCCTAGCAGCCTAGCCCGGCGGCCCGAGCAGCCCGAGGGCCCCGCGTTCCCGGAGCGGGGTTGAGCATGGACCTGTCGGCCCTCAACGAGCGGCAGAGGGAGGCCGTGCTCCACGGCGAAGGCCCCCTCCTGGTGCTGGCCGGCGCGGGCAGCGGCAAGACCCGGGTCATCACCTCCCGGATCGGGCACCTGATCGAGCGCGGCGTGCCCCCCGAGCGCATCCTGGCCCTCTCGTTCACCAACAAGGCCGCCAGGGAGGTGGCGGAGCGGGTGCAGGATCTGGTGGGGAAGCGGCGCAGCGAAGGGCTCACCGTGAGCACCTTTCACGCCCTGGGGCTCCAGATCCTCCGGGCCGAGGTGCGGCGTCTGGGCTGGCGGGGGGGCATGAGCCTCCACGCCGAGTCGGACCAGAGGGCCCTGGTGCGGCAGGTGGTGCGGGAGCTGGGGCTCAAGGCCGACCCGGCCGAGGTCCAGGCGTTCATCGGGTACTGGAAGAACCAAGGGGTGGGCCCGGACCAGGTGCCGGTGTCGGGGGGGGCCAGCTCGGCCCTGCGCCGGGCCTACCGCGTGTACCAGGATCTGCTCCGTGCCCAGAACGCGGTGGACTTCGACGACCTGCTCCTGCTGCCCCTGGAGATCTTCCGGGATCACGACGACGCCCGCCTGTTCTGGCAGGAGCGGTTCCACTACGTGCTGGTGGACGAGTACCAGGACACCAACCCGGTGCAGTTCGAGCTGCTGCGGGTGCTCGCGGCCCGGCGGCCGAACCTGACCGTGGTAGGGGACGACGACCAGGCCATCTACGGCTGGCGGGGAGCTCGGGTGGAGCTGATCCTGCGGTTCGAGGAGCACTTCCCCGGGGCGCGGGTGGTGCTGCTGGAGGAGAACTACCGCAGCACGGCCACGGTGCTCGAGGCGGCCCACGCCGTCGTGGCCCACATCGACGGCCGCCGGCCCAAGAAGCTGTGGACCCGGGCCGGCCCGGGCAGGCCCCTGGGATGGATCGAGGCGGCCGACGGGCGGGACGAGGCGGAGCAGGTGGCCTCGGAGATCTTGGCCGAGAGGTTCCGCCGCCGCCGGCCCTGGTCGGACTTTGCGGTGCTGTACCGCACGAACGCCCAGTCCCGGCCGTTCGAGGAGGCGTTTCGGGCCCAGGGCATCCCCCACCGGGTGGTGGGCGGCACCCGGTTCTACGATCGGAAGGAGGTTCGGGACCTGCTGGCCTACCTCAAGGCCGTCGTGAACCCGAGGGACGAGGCGAGCCTGATCCGTATCGCCAACGTGCCCAAGCGGGGGCTGGGGCCCAAGACCCTTCTCGGCCTCCAAGAGCGGGCCCGGCGTGAAGGGATCACGCTGCGGCAGGCCCTCCGGCAGGCCGAGGACCTGGCCCCCCACGCCCGGGCCGGTGCCCAGACCCTCGTGGCGTTGCTGGACCGGTACGGCCGGCGGTTCCGGCAGGAGGGGCTCACGTCCCAGGGCCTCCGGGACCTGATCGAGGACGCGGGGCTCCGGGCCGAGGTGGAGGCCGCCTACCGTTCGCCCAAGGCGGTGGCCCGGCGCCTGGAGGTGCTGACGGAGCTGGTGGAGTCGGTGGATGAAGCGCCCCGGTCCGGGGAGCGGGTGGACCCGGCCGTGTTCATCGAGCGGCTGAGCCTGGACCCGCCGGTCGACGACGAGGACGAGGCCGACGCGCTCACCCTGATGACCCTGCACGGCGCCAAGGGCCTGGAGTTCCCGGTGGTGTTCCTGGTGGGGATGGAGGAGGGGCTGCTGCCCCACCGCCGGGATCCGGCGGCGCCCCGGGCCGAGCTGGACGAGGAACGCCGGCTGTGCTACGTGGGCATGACCCGGGCCCGGGAGGTGCTCCACCTGTGCCACGCCCGGGCCCGGAGGCGGCAGGGGGTGCTGCGGCCGGCCGTGCCGAGCCGGTTCCTGGGGGAGATCCCGGCGACCCTGACCGAGGGCCGCGAGCCCGAGCGGGACGAGGAGGAGGAGAAGGAGATGGCCCGAAGCTTCTTTTCGGGGATCCGGGGGATGCTGGAATGATGCGGTGGACGGCGGCACTGGTGCAGATGGCCCTGGAGGAGGCCGCGGTGGACCGCAACCTCGACCGTGCCCTGGACCTGGCCGCCGAGGCTCGGGCCGATCTGGTGGTGTTCCCGGAGCTGTTCACCACGGGCTACGCCCTGGAACGGGCGGCCGAGCTGGCCCGCCAAGGGCCGGGCGCCCTCGAGCGGATCGGCCGGTGGGCTCGTTCGAACGGGGTTCGGGTGGCCGGTACCCTGCTCCACCCCTGGGCCGGCGGCGTGTCCAACGCCGCGTTCTTCGTGGAGGCCGACGGCCGGGTGCTCGATCTCTACCCCAAGGTCCACCGGTTCCGGCCCATGGACGAGCACCGATACCTGGAGGCGGGGGCCTCGCCCCGGGTGTGGGACACCTCCCTGGGCAGACTGGCCGTGGCCGTGTGCTACGACCTGAGGTTTCCGGTGTTCTGTCACCGCCTGGCGCTGTCGGGAGCCGTCGGCCTGATTGTGCCGGCCGAGTGGCCCCGACCCCGCACCCGCCACTGGGAGGTTCTCCTGGAGGCCCGGGCGGTGGAGGGGGCCTGGTGGGTGCTGGGCGTGAACCGGGTGGGCCCGGGCCGGGACGCCCGGTTCGAGGGGGCGAGCCGGGTGCTGGACCCCTGGGGCCGGGTGGTGGCCTGTCTGGGAGACGAGGAGGGAACGGCCGCGGCCGAGGTGGATCCGGCCCTGTCGGCCGGGGCCCGTGCCTGCATCCCGGTGTTCGAGGACCGGATCCCCGGTCTGGACGACCCCGCTCCCCTGCCTTGATCCCCCTTCCTGTCGGCGAGCCGCGCCGGCTTCCGCCCGGGTCCGGCTCCCTCCCCTCCACCGACCCACAGGTTCTTCTTGACACGCCGTTTGCGGTCCGTTAGCGTTCTGCCGAACGGCCGTTCGGTTGAGAAAGGGGTGAAGATGGCGGAGAGAAGGCGGTTGCGGCCCGACCTTCGGCGGCAGCAGATCCTGGAGGCTGCGGTCCGGATCTTTTACGAACAGGGGTATGAAGCGGCGAGCCTGCGGGACCTGGCCGAGCGGGTGGGGATCAACAAGGCCACCGTGTACCACTACTTCGAGAGCAAGGAGGACATCCTCTACCACATCGTGGACCGGGTGGGGGGGGAGCTCCTCGAGGGCGTGCGCGAGGCGTTCGAGGCCGGGGGGCCGCCCCTGGAGATGCTCGAGCGGATGATCCGGTTCCAGATCGGGTACATGGAGCACCACGTCGAGGAGATCAAGGTGCTGGTGGAGGAGAAGAAGAGCCTCCGGCCCGACCTCAACAAGCACGTCCGCCGGACCGAGGCCGAGATCCTGCGGCTGTACAAGGAGGTGCTGGAGCGGTGCGTGCGGGCCGGGCGGGTGAGGCCCGTGCACATCACCACGGCGGCCTTCGGCATCCTGGGGCAGATCAACTGGTTCTATCACTGGTACCGGCCCGACGGCCCTCTGAGCATCGGCCAGCTGGCCGACGAGGTGGTGGGGCAGCTGTTCCACGGGCTGCTGCCCCGGCAGACGGGGTGAGCCCGGGGCGCAAGACGCTCTCGTGCTTGAGGGAGGAGATCGTCCATGAGAGTCGGGATCGTGGGAGCCGGCGTGCTCGGCTCCATCTTCGGAAGCCTGCTGAGCCAGCAGGGGTTCGACGTCACCCTGGTGGAGGTGCTCGAAGAGCGGGTGCGGCTGATCGAGCGGGAGGGGCTGTGGCTCCAGATGCCGGACGGGAGCCGTGTGCACACCCGGGTGGCGATCACCTCGGGCCCGGCACGGGTGGGGGTGCAGGACGTGGTCATGGTGTGCGTGAAGGGGTACCACACCGCGTCGGCGATCCGGGGCGCCCTGCCCATGGTCGGGCCCGACACGGTGGTGCTGTCGGTGCAGAACGGTCTGGGCAACCTGGAGACCATCGCCGAGGTGGTGGGGCCCGAGCGGGTCGTGGGAGGGATCACCGCCCACTCGGGCATGCCCGTGGGCATGAACGAGGTGCGCTACGTGGGCGGGCTGGGCCCGCTGCTGGTGATCGGGCCCTACGACGGCGTGCGCAGGCCCGGGTTCGAGCGGCTCGTCACGGCCCTGCGGAAGGCCGGGCTCGACGTGCACGACGTGGACGACATCAACCCGGTCATCTGGAAGAAGCTGATCGCCAACGTGGCCACCAACTGCGTGGCCGCCCTGACCGGGCTGCGGGGCGGCGAGGCCGTCAAGCACGAGCCCACGGTGAACCTGATCCGCGCCCTGGCCGGGGAGCTGGCCCAGGTGGCCCGGGCCAAGGGGATCGACTTCCCCGAGCTGAAGAACCCCGGGGAGTTCGCTCTGAAGGCCTTCGCGGGCACCAAGGACAACAAGGTATCCATGCTCCAGGACGTGGAGGCCGGCCGGCCCACCGAGATCGGCAACCTGAACGAGGTGATCGTGCGGGAGGGGCAACGGCTCGGGATCCCCACGCCGTACAACCAGGCCGTGACCTGGCTGGTGCGGGGCGTGGAGGAGCGCAACCGCCTGAGGATGGAGCGCATGGAGACCGAGGGGGCCGCCCGGAAGGCATGAGGTCGTGGAGATCCAGGTCGAGTGTTACGCGGGGTACCGCGGAGAGGAGCGGCCGGTCCGGTTTCGGATCGGCCGCCGTCGCGTGGAGGTCCGGCAGATCCTGGACCGGTGGTGGGGCCCGGACCACCGGTACTTCAAGGTTCGGGGAGAGGACGGGGCGGTGTACATCCTGCGCCTGGACCTGGAGACCGGCGGCTGGGAGCTGACGCTGTACGACCGCCGCGTTGACGGGCCCGGAGGCCGGCGGTAGGGTGCCGGCGATGCCGAGTCGCGTTCCAACCGAGAGCCGTCCAGCCGCCCAGGCGGCCGAAGGCCCCAGGCCGACGACCAACGACCGAAGTTACACGGAAGCCTCGTCAGGCCCCTGGGGGGCCCTACAACGTGCGGCGTAACCGGAGCCTTCCCGCGGGGGCGGGGGGCCTGTTTCCGGCCGTGCGTGAGTGCAGCATCCGACTTACGCTGCATCCGTCACTCAGCCCGGGGGACGAAGCGTTTCAGCGGATCTTATCGCGAGACTGCCCGGAAGCGAAACCGACCGGGCACGCGGTGGCTGAGTGCCGGATGCAGCGACTATAGGAGCCACGCCCGGCGCTCCAACAGGCCCCCCGCCGCCGGGTTGGCGAGAGCCACTCGCCCTGGGGGCCAGGAGACCGAAGACCGAAGACCGTGGACCGAAGTTACAGGGAAGGGGGTGCCATGGACCCGTGCGCTGAGGCCCGGATTCTCGACAGCCTGGGTTGGGGGGTGCTGGTGGTGGGGCGCTGGAGCCGGGTGATCCTGGCGTTCAACCGGCGCATGGAGGAGATCTCGGGCATCCCCAGGGCCGAGGCGGTGGGCCGGCCCGTGGCCGAGGTGTTCGGCCACCTGCGGGGGCTGGACCTGGAGTCCCTGGATGCCGAGATCCAGGCCACCGGCGGGTTCGAGGCCCGCTCGGTGCGCCTGGAGCGACCCGGGGGCGAGGTGGTGTACCGACACCTGCGGGGCGACGTGCTCGACGGGGGGCAGGCCGGGGAGCCCGCCGTGGTCGTGAGCGTGCAGGACGTGACCGAGCGGGAGTTCCTGCGGTGGTCCCTCACCCGGTACCTGTCCCGGGAGGTGGTGGACCTGGTCCTGGGCCGGGCGCGGGAGGGGCCGATCGAGGGTCGGGAGCTGGACGCGGCCGTGCTGGTGGCCGACATGCGGGGGTTCACGGGAACGGCCGAGGGGCTCACCCCGGGGGAGCTGTTCGAGACCCTGAACGCCTATCTGGGTCCCATGGTAGAGGCCGTGACACGGAACCGCGGCATGATCGACAAGTTCGTGGGGGACGGGTTCATGGCGGTGTTCGGGCTGGGCGCGGCCGTGGAGGGAGACGAGGCCACCCAGGCCCTCCGGGCCGCCCTGGAGCTGCGGAGCCGGGTGGATGAGGTGAGCCGCCGCCGGGGGGGGCAGGGGCTGCCCACGCTGGGGCTCGGGTTCGGGGTCCACTGGGGGCCGGCCCTGGCCGGAACGGTGGGCAGCGACCTGCGGATGGAGTACACCCTGGTCGGCGATACGGTGAACGTGGCCCACCGCATCCAGGCCCTGGCCGAGCCCGGCGAGATTCTGGTGACCCGGGCCGCCGCCCGGGCCGCGGCCCCGGGGTTCCGGTGGGGCGAGACCCGGTGGGTGCGGGTACGGGGGCGCAAGGCCCCCGTGAAGGTCGCCGCCCTCCTCGGGGAGGAGGGCGGCGGGGCGGGAGGCCAATGTGGCGTTCCGTAAGGCCGAATATCGCGTCAGGGGGTGAATCCGGGGCCTCCCCCTCCGCTGAACGCCCTCGCCGGGGCCGCCACGGTTCGGTCCGCTGCGGCGCGTGAGGGCGCGCGCCGCGGCCGCTCCCCTGCGCCGGGCGGCCCCGGCTGCTCGGGCGTCGCGCTCCGGCGAAGGCCCCAGATTCACCCGAGATGGGCGCTAAACCTTGTTGCGGAACACGGAGCCTAGATCTGGAACAGCGGGGTAGAGAGGTAGCGCTCGCCGCTGTCGGGCAGCACCACCACGACCAGCTTGCCCTCGTTCTCCGGCCGGCCGGCCACCTTCAGGGCCGCGGCCACGGCCGCACCGCTGGAGATCCCGGAGATGATCCCCTCCTCCCGGGCCAGGCGCCGGGCGGTCTCGAACGCCTCGTCGTCCGTGACCTGGACCACCTCGTCCACCACCGACATGTCGAGCACGTCCGGCTTGAACCCGGCCCCGATACCCTGGATCTTGTGGGGCCCCGGCACCCCGCCCGAGAGCACCGGGGATGCCGCCGGCTCCACGGCCACCGACCGGATGGCCTTGCCCTTCTCCTGCTTGATGTACCGGCTCACCCCGGTGATGGTGCCCCCGGTGCCCACCCCCGACACCAGGATGTCGATCCGGCCCTCGGTGTCGTTCCAGATCTCCGGGCCAGTGGTCTTGAAGTGGATCTCGGGGTTGGCCGGGTTCTTGAACTGATTGGGCATGAAGTAGCGTTCCGGGTCCGAGTCCACGATCTCCTGGGCCTTTCGGATCGCCCCTCCCATACCCTCGCTGCCGGGGGTCAGCACGAGCTCGGCGCCGAACGCGGCGAGCATCTTGCGCCGCTCCATGCTCATGGTCTCGGGCATGGTCAGGATCAGCCGGTACCCCCGGGCGGCGCACACGTAGGAGAGGGCGATGCCCGTGTTCCCGCTGGTGGGCTCCACCACGGTCACCCCGGGTCTCACGAGCCCCTTCTGCTCGGCGTCCCAGATCATCGAGGCCCCGATCCGGCACTTGACCGAGTAGGCAGGGTTCCTTCCCTCCACCTTGGCCACCACCGTGGCTTCCAGGCCCTGGGTCAGGCGGTTCAACCGGATAAGGGGGGTGCTTCCGATGCTCAGGCTGTTGTCCTCGAAGATGCGGGCCATGGGAGTCCTCCGTCCGGGTAGTGAAGTTGGGTCGCCGTTGCGCCCGCGAGGGTAGCACCCTCCGGCCGCGTTGCAAGGGCAGCTTACATCAACCCACTCAAGCGATCAAGAATATGGACATTGGTTAGAAGAATATTTCTAAAGAAAGTGGGTTTTCCCGGGTCACCCGGATCGCGGCGCGCCCGGGCAGGGGACATTTGGTCTCGCAGATCCCGCACCCCACGCACCGGTTCTCCTCCACCCGGGGCAGCTTGAGCCCCGGTCGGCCCGAATCCCGGTCGAACACGATCGCCTTGGGCTGGGTGGGGCAGTGCTCCTCGCACACGAGGCAGTTGCGGCCGGACCGCCAGGGCAGGCACCGGTTGCGGTCGAACACGGCCAGACCGATGGTCCACCGCTCCTTCTCCCCCTCGGCCAGGTACCCGATCGCGCCGGTGGGGCACACCTGACCACACAGCCGGCAGTGGTACTCGCAGTACCCCAGACGGGGAACGAGCCTGGGGGTCCACATCCCCCCCAGGCCGGCCCCCAGCAGGGTCGGGTGCAGGGCGTTGCGGGGGCACACCCGCATGCAGGCCCCGCACCGGATGCACCGTTTGCGAAACTCGTCCTCCCCCTTGGCCCCGGGGGGCCGTAGGAGGTACGGGCCGGTCTCCGCCTCTGCGGCCCGGATCCGGGGGAAGAGCCCGGCTGCCAGGCCGAGCCCGGCGGCCGCCACCACGGCCCGCCGGTGCCGGCGGGGCACCGGGGACGAGGGCCGGACAGGCCCGGGCCGGCGCGCGGCCCGGGGGCATACCGAGGCGCAGGTGCCGCACTGGATGCACATCCCAGGCTCCGCCGGATCGGCGGCCGAGGCCCCGGTGGGGCAGGCGGTCCCGCAGGCGGAGCACGGCCTGCAGTCGGGGGCCCGCGACCGGCCGAACGGGCCGATCCGGGCCAGGAGGCCGAGGAGGGCCCCCAGGGGGCACAGGTGGGCGCACCAGAACCGGGGGGCCAGGAGCTCCAGCGCCAGCACGGCCCCGAACCCGGCCGCGGTGAGCCCGGCCGTCAGGAACCGGGGTCGTCCGAAGGAGAGCACGGGGTTGAGCCACCGGTACAGGAGATCGGCCGCGTCCGGAGAGGCCCGATCCGCGACCGCGATGGCCGCCTTCAGACCGGCGTCGAGCCAGGGGTGGACCGCGAGGGTCAAGGACCGGAGCAGGAGGCTCAGGGGATCGAACAGGCCCAGCAGCGGCAGGCCCGCCGCGGCCGCGGCGACGAGCCCCACCAGCACAACCGGGGCCAGGGCCGCAGGCGCCCGCCGGAGGCGCCGCCCGGGCCCGACAACCCGCCGCAGGCCGGCTCCGGCCCCGTCCAGCACCGTGCCCATGGGGCACATCCAGCCGCAAAAGAACCGGCCCAGGAACACCGTGGCCGCGGCCAGCACCAGCGCCCCCAGCCACCGGGGATCGAGCGCCTCTCGACCCACGGCCAGGGCCTCGGCCACGAAGGCCAGGGGATCGAGCCGGAACACCAGGTGGACCGGCCAGTCCAGCAGATCCTGGCCCCGGTAGGCGGTCCGGGCGAACAGGGCCAGGAACCCCAGGAACAGCAGCAGCTGAACCGTGCGGCGCGGTCGGACCCTCACCGGACCGGAACCCTCCCCAGGTCGGCCACGCCCAGGCCCCGCTCGTGGGCCCGCCGGATGTAGCCCACCTCCATGGGGTCCACCCCGAACACCCGGGCGCCCCAGGCGTCGGCGGCCACCACGTCGGTCGTGGCGGCCAGCCGGTTCGCCACCCGCACCCCCTCGGTGCCCCCGCCCTGGGGTCCGTTGCGGGTGAGGATCCGGGTCGCGTCCACCACCACCAGGTGGGAGCGCACCGCAAGGTTCAGATCCACCAGGCTCTCGGCGATGTCCCAGTGGATCCGGCCCCGGTTGCCCCCCATGACGCCCATGAGGTTCTTCATGGCCAGGGTGACCCCGGTCAGGCCGTGGTGCTTCACCACCGGGCAGTTGATCAAGACGTCCGCCGTGAGGGCCGGCCGGTACAGGGGCCAGCGGGTCAGTTTGCGCGCCCCAGCCAGGGCCACCACCACGAACCGGTCGTCGCGCACGTACTCCAGCCGGACCCCGTCGTCGCCCAGGGCCTCCACCGCCGCCCGGATGCCGCTGCGCTCGTAGGAGCGTCGGGCGTCGTTGCAGGTGCGGTCGAAAACCCGGACCAACCGGGCGCCGGCCCGGCGGGCCAGTCGGGCCAGCTCCGCCACCACGGCCGGGTGCGTGTTGGCCGCCTCCTCGGGGGTGCGGTCCCACCCGATGTTGGGCTTGACCACCACCCGGTCGCCGGGCCGCACGAACGCGGCCATGCCCCCCAGCTTTCCCACCGCCGTGCGCACCAGGGCCGCCGGGTCTTCGCCCCGGACCTCGGCCAGGGGCCGGGGCACGGGCGCGGCCCGGGCCGGGCGGGCCAGGGGCAGGGGGAGCCAGGGAGCCAGGGCTGCCGCCCGCAGCCCGAGCCCAAGGAACCGGCGGCGCGAGAGCGGGGTCATGGCGGTCAGATCAGCTTCCTGCGCCGCAGGAAGTCCCGGGCGGCCTTGCGGGGATCGCCCCGGTCCGCCAGCGTGGCCAGGACCCCGTCGGTCACCAGCCCGCGGGTCTTGGCGATCAGCCGCGGGAGCGCCGGGAACTTGCGCAGGATGTCCTTGCGGGCCACCGGAGCGGCCGGCCCCTCGTCTGCGTCCCCGTAGCCCAGGGGCGGCAGCCACACCAGGTTGAGCCGTTCCAGGTAGACCTCCTTGGCCAGGTCGTATCGGGCCTTGGGGGCGCCCGGGTCGGCAAGGTCCAGCCGCTCCAGGGCCCGGCCTGCCGCCTCCACCACGATGTCCACCTCGCGGCGCACCATGGCGTCGTGGGCCGCGTCCGGCCCGTCGAACTCCTGGATCTTCACGGTGGTGCCGGTGCGCTCGTTGATCAGCACGGCCAGGATCTGAGCCACCACCCGCCCTTCCGGCCGGGCCACCGCCCCCAGGATCAGGGTCTTGCCCACGCAGGCCAAGCCCGGCGTGGCGAACAGCGCCATCCCCACCGCGGCGCACACGAATCTCTTAAGGGTCAACGCGGTACCTCCATAGTGACCTCGGTCGTTGGTCGAAAGCTCGCCCCGACATCGGAGTCGATGGGCCCCGGACCAACGAACGTTACCCTTCCCGCTGTGCGGCCCCGAAGGGGCCTAAGGGGGCTTCTCAGTAGCTTCGGTCGTTAGGGCTCCCGTACCTCCAGGCACAAGAGCCCCTGCTCCCTCGTTCCGACGAACACCGTGCTCCCCAGGGCGGCCGGGTCGGCCTGGGCGCCCTCGCCCACGGGCCAGGCGTCCCACTCCATACCGGTTGCCGGGTCGAGTAGGTACGCCCACCCCCCCAGGGTGGTCACGACCAGGGCCCGGTCGTCGAGAACGAGGGGGGCCGAGCGCACTCCCCCCTCGAGGGGCACCTGCCACAGCTGCCGGCCCGAGCCGGGATCCACAGCGTGGAGCCGACCCCGGTCGTCGCCCAGGTAGAGGACGCCCCGGGCCAGACGCGGCCCCCCGTACCACACGGGGGCCCCCAGGTCACGGGTCCATCGCTCACGGCCGGTGACCGGATCCAGGGCGTGGAGCGTACCGGATCGATCCGCCACGAACACCCCTGGGTCCCCCGCAGCCGCCCTCGACAGGAGGGGCGCTTCGGTCCGATGGGACCAGTGCAGCGCTCCGGTGGCCGGGTCGAGGGCGTAAAGGGTGCCGTCCTGGCAGGGGGCGAGCACCAGGCCCGCGGCCACGGTCAGGGGGGCCCGAAACGGGCCCTTCCCGTCGAAGGTCCATAGGGGCGCCAGCCGGCCCTTTCGGGTCTCGAACGCCCGGATCCGGCCGTCCCACCCGGCCGCGAACAGGGTGGAGCCCGCGAAGGCAGGGGCCGACTGGCGATGGTCGTCGGCCGGGGAAGGGGTGCTCTCCGCACGGTCCAGCACCGTCAGGTCGGGGCGGGAAAGGAGGTACAGGCCTCGATCCCACGACCACACGGCCAGGACTCCCGGACCCAGGGCCGGGCCGGCGTCCACCGCGTCGGGCAGGAGGGCCTCGGCCTGAACCCGGCCGTCCAGACCGTCCAGCCGGACCACCCGGCCGGCCCAGGAGGCGGCGTACACCCCCCCGTCCGCAGGCCGGGCCGGGGCGTCCACGAACCCTCCCAGACCGGCCGACCACCGGCCCTCCCACCCGGGCCAGCCGTTCGGGCCGGCCCAAGCGACCTCCCCGGGCCTCGCGTCGATCCGTACCCCGGGGGTTCCCTCGGGGGGGCGGGGCGGGGGGCCTCCCCAGTCGTTCCCCCGGGTTATCACGGTGCCGGTGAAAAAGTCCCCTGGCCGCAGGGACACGCCGTTGTCCCGGAGCCGGTTCCCCACGAACTCCGACCCAGCATCCGCCTCGAACAGGAACAGGGCGGCTCGGTTGTGGTGGAACCGGTTGGCCTCCACCCGGTTCCGGGAGCGGTGGGCGTTGTAGGCCTTGCCTGAGTGGCCGTAGAACAGGTTCCGAGCGACCACCAGCTCGGAGTTGCCCAAGCGGGTTCCGTCCACGTTGCGCCGGAACACGCTCTCGGTGATGCGGCCCCGGGCGAAGTGGGCGTGGATGCCCCGGGTGCTCCCCTCCAGCACGCACCGGCTCATCTCGATCCGGCCGAAGTCCACCCGCACCTCGCCCCACCGGCCGGGCCGGGCCGGTCCCTCGGCCGGCGCGAACACGATGGGCCGCTCCCGGCTCCCCCGGGCGGTCAGGTCCCCCTCGATTCGGATCGAGACGTCGCCCCAACCGTCGCCGTCGTCGTCCCGGAACGCGAACAGCACCCGGGTGCCGGGCTCGATCACCAAGTGGGTGCCGCGGGGCAGGACCACGTCCTGGGTGATCCGGACCTCTCCGGACCACCGGATCACCCGGTCCGGGGCCGGGCGCCCGGTCAGGGCGCACCCGGCCAGCGACACGGCGCCCAGGAGCAGAGCGGCGAGGCCGCGCCTCATCGGGTCACCACCACTGTGAGGCCGGTCAGGCGGGCCCCGGGCGCCAGATCGATCCGGGAGCCCCGGGGGCCCCGGTAAAAGCCCACCCGCTCACGTAGCTCCGGGGGCCCGCCCAGCCGCTCCCGGGCTCCCAGGTACACCACCCCCGTGAGGGGGGTCTCGATCCGAAACCGGCCGTCCTCGGCGGTGAGCTCGGAGAACGCGTCGGGCCGATCGAGCATGTCGGGGTTGCGGTACAGACAGGCCCGCAGGCCCGAGAGGGGGTTGCCCCGGGCGTCCACGATCCGCCCCTCCACCACGGCGAAGGCACCGCGGAACCGAGCCATCCGCTCGGCCGAGGGGAGCTGAACGGTCTCGATCGTGACCCGGACCCTCTCCCCCTGGGAGAGGCGCAAAGGCATCTGGGGCACCAGCCCGAACCGGTCCCCCGGGTGCAGCCGACCCCGGGACCCGGGCAGGCGGGCCCGGGCGGCCAGGTAGTAGGTGCCGGGCGGCAGGGGCAGGATGAACCGGCCCCGGCCATCCGTGGGTTCGGACGAGGCGTAGCCGGGGCCCCGCAGCCCCCTGTCGATCTCCAGGTAGGCGAACACCCGGGCCCCGGCCACCGGTTTGCCGTCGGCCACCACGTTCCCCTCCACCGCCTCCTTGCCCGGTTCGGTCCGCAGCCGCTCGGCGGGATGGACCGGAACCAGTGGCAGGTTGAGGCCGGTGAGCCGGGTCAGCACGAGCACGGGGTTGCGGCCGAAAAAGCCGTACAGGCCGGGTGCCCGGGCTTCCACCAGATACTTGCCGGGGGGGACCACGGCCCGGAAGGTCCCCTTGGATCCGGAAATCCTGCGGACCACGGGCTCGGGAAGATCCGTGGGGTCGGTGGGGAGGGGCAGAAACCGGACCTCGGCCCCTTCGAACCCCTTTCCCCGAGCAGACACCCGTCCCTCCACCGGTGCGCCGGCCGGTCGGGGGGGGGGCGTTGCCGCGCACGAGGCCAACAGGGCCGCTAGGAGCGTCGCGGCGACCCGGCAGAGCCACCCGTTCACGGCGTTCCCAGGGCCCATCGGGCCAGCCCCAGGGCGGCCGATCCGAGGAGGCCCAGCCCCAGGTACACCCCCAGCACCCGGGGCCGGAACATGGCTGCGAGGGTGGCCGAGGCGGGGATGCTCGTGACCGGCCCGGCCATGAGGAACGCCAGGTCCGGACCGGCCCCCAGCCCCTTGGCCTGGAGCCCTGCGAGCACGGGCACCACCGGCACCTGGTGCAGGGGCAAGGGAAGGGCCACCGCCGTGGCCACGAACACCCCCAGGGGGCCCCCTTGACCGCCGAGCCAGACCAACCAGCGGGTGGGAACCAGCACCTGGATCACCGCCTCCAGCACGATCGCCACCCCCACCCACAGGAAGACGAACGAGCCCACGTCCCAGAACCGGTCGAGGAAGAATCGCAGCCGGCTCTCCCGGGGCAGCACGGTCATGGTGCGCACCCGGAACCCGTTGGCACAGGCGATCTCGTACGCCGGGGCCAGCTCCCCCTCCGGGGTGAACACGGGCTTGAGCCGCAGCAGATCGGGCCCCAGCACCCCGACCCGCTCCAGGGCCAGGGTTCCGAACCCGGCTAGGAGCCCGAGGAACACGGCTCCCCCGAACTTCCACCAGGCCAAGGTCGGTCCCACCCCGCCCCAGGTCAGGGCGAACGAGGCCGGGTCCATGACCGGGCTCGTGACCAGCAGCGCCATGAGGGGGGGCAGCGGAACCCCGGACAGAGCCATGGGGATCACCACGGGCAGGATGCCGCAGGAGCACAGGGGGCTCAGCGTGCCCACGGCCGTGGCGATCAGGACCCCCCAGGGCCCGGCCCGTCCCACGTACACCCGCACCTTGCGGTCCCACTGGTAGGTCTTGATCAGAGCTGCCACCCCCACCCCCAGCAGGGTGAACCATCCCATGCGCCAGGCCTCGCCCAGGGCCACCCGCCCGATCTCCCGCAAAGCCTCCCACCCGGTCACGACAGCCCCTCCACCCGCACGAGCCGGGCGGCCTCGGCAGAGGCCAGCTCGGCCAGGATCTCCTCGGCCAGGGCCTCCCTCCGGGCCCGTTCCTTCGATCCCTCGGGGAGCTCGAGGGCGGCACGGCGGTGCTCGCTCCACCTGAGGCCCCGCTCCAGCGCTGAGGGCAGGAGCTCGGCAGCCACCCGGAACGGCCCCTCCTCGACCCCCAGTTCGAGCCGATGGCGTCCGTCGGGCACCACCTCGAGGTTGCGGTTGCCCGGGGTGCATCCGGTGGCCACCTGGATGCCGTCCAGGGCGCAGGTGCGGTGGAGGTACCGGGCCCGGAGCTTCACGCCGGGCTCCGGTGCCAGGGCCTGGCGGGCCGCCAGCCCGAGCCTCGCGCCCAGGATCGACATGGGGCACCGGTGGCCGTGGAGCCGGGCCAGAAACCGTAGCAGGTCTTCGGTGGCGGCGTCAGAAGGCATAGTGGTGCGGGCAGTCCTTGTGGAACAGGTCCCAGTAGGTCTCGACCATGTCGGGGGTGAGCCAGGGGGTGATTCTGTCCAAGGCCCGCTCGAAGTCCTCGGGGATCACCTCGTCCCGGCCCCCCTTGGCGGCCTCGAGGGCGGCCCGCTTGCACAGGCTCTCGATGTCCCAGCCCACGTACCCCTCGGTGCGGCGGGCCAGGTCGTCCGCATCGACCCGGGAGGAGAGCCGGGGAATCCGGGCCAGGTAGATGTCCAGCATGGCCCGCCGGTCCGCCTGGCGGGGGGGGGGCACGAACACCTTGCGGTTGAACCGGCGCTTCTCCTTGATCAAGGCCTGGTCCACCGTATCGATCCGGTAGCACGAGCCCACCAATGCCACGCCCGGCACCCCCTGGATCCGGTCCACCTCTTCGATGAACCGTCGGGTGAGGTCCGGGTCGGCGAACGTGGGGGGGATGCCCCGGAAGTTCCCCGACCCCCACTCGTAGGAGCAGCCAGCCCGGGGGGCGAGCCACTCGCAGTCGCTCACGAACAGCACGCAAGGGGCCTCGTGGGCGGCGTCGTCGAAGGCGCGGTGGATCTCGTCGGGCTTGCCAAGCATCTCCTGGCCCGACACGTACACGAACCCCGCCCCGGCGGCCTGGGCTGCGGCCTCGGCCAGCATGGTGATCCCCACCCCCAGCGGACCCCACAGCATCACCCCGGCCGGAGGGGTGAGGCCCAGCCGTTCCAGGCGGTCGGGGTGGCGCAGGGGCAGGCAGATCATCTCCTCCAGGGTCTGCTTCACCTCGGGGAACCCGCCGATGTCGTCCCAGGTGAGGCGGGGCTCCCGCACTTCGTAGAACACGCGCTCGAGTTTTCGGTGCATCAGCGTTCGCCTTGACAGGGATGGGGGTGTGCCGTAGGGTTCCGGGGTGGTTTCCACCGGCCGGAGGCGTTGCCCATGGGTACTGGCTCGGACGATGTCTTCACGCGGCTGGTCGGCCTGGCCGACGGCCTGCTCCGCCTGTTCGAAGACGGGCCAGCCCGATCGTGCGCGCAGGCCGGGGCGACCCATTGGTCCCCGCCCGTGGACGTGTACGACACGGGTGAGGCGTTCGTCATGGTGGCCGAGGTGCCGGGGCTGGATCAAGAGGCCATCCGAGCCGAGATCCAGGGGGACACCCTGGTCCTCCAGGGCGAGCGGCCCCTGGTACGGCCCCGGGAGGGACGAAGTTACCACCGCATCGAGCGGCCGGGGGGAACCTTTCGCCGGGTGTTTCGGCTTCCCGAGGACGTGGACCCCGATGCCGTGAGGGCTGTGTACCGCAACGGGGTGCTCGAACTCACGATTCCCCGGAAACGTCGAGGGACGTCGGTTCAGGTGTCGGTGGAGGGTTGAGGGGGCGACCGGGGACGAACCGCTGCAGGAACTGGGTTCGGTTGGCCACGCCCAGCTTCCGGAACGCCGAGCGCAGGTGCGATTTGATCGTGTGGTGGCTCACGCACAGGTACTCGGCCAGGGCGCGGTTGCCCAGGCCGGTGCGGTAGAGGGCCTCCAGAACCTCCCGCTCCCTCTCGGTCAGCCCGTGACGCTGGGCCAGCTCGTCCCAAGGCGGAGGGGCCGAGGGCAACGGCTTGGCCAGGGCCTCCTCCAGTCGCTCCAGGAACGTCTCCACCTCGAAGGGCTTCGGCAGAAAGTCCACCGCCCCTTTTCGCAGACAGTCGATGGCCGCCTGCAAGGTGGCGTACCCCGTGATCACCACCACCCGGGTCCTCACCCCCCGCCCCGCGATCCGGTCCATGAGATCCCTGCCCCCCATCTCCGGCATGCGCAGGTCGGTCACCACCACGTCGTAGGCGTTCGTGCCCAATCGCTCCCAGGCCTCGGCTCCGGAGGATGCCGTGTCGACCCTGTATCCCATCAGGCGCGAGGCCCGGGCCAACGTGTCCAGCAGGCTCTCCTCGTCGTCCACGATCAGGATGCGGGGCGGGTGTCGCCGCACGTCGTTTCCTCGTCTGGATCGCCCGGCCCGGAGGGCCATGCCGCGGGGGTCACTCCCCGGGCGACACCCACGGGTGGCGGAACCGTGCCCGCACCTTCTCGTGGGGAGGGCCGGGGGACTTGTGGCACACGAAACACTGGATTCCGGTTTCTGCATCCCCCACCTTCTCCGGGGGGGTCTGGGCCGCGAACACGGCCAGCCGTTTGGCCGGCACCTTGGCGTGGTAGGGGAGCTGACGCACCTCTCGGAACACCACGTCCCGGTCCTCGGGGATCCCCCCCTCCTCGCCCAGCTGGACGGGGGCCAGGGCCAGCTCCCAATTGCTGGAGATCCGGGCGCGGTGGCATTGGTCGCAGCCTCCGGGCGGGGGGATGTCCTTCCTTAAGTGACCGACCACGCATCCGGCCAGCAGCACCGCGGCCCCCACCACCCAGCGTGTTCCCATACGCTCGATCTCCTCCTCTTCTTCCCGCGGGCCCGGGCCGTGCCCGTCTGCGAGCCGGGACCGGTCCGTCAGGTTTTCCCCCAGCCCAGGGTACTTCGGGGGGGCTCGGGTGTCAAAACGGCGGTGGGTTAAAGGCTCCCCCGTGCCGGGCCGATCAAGGGAAGGACCGGCCGCCTGCGGTGGGGCCGGTCCTTCCCGGTCCGTTCCCTTTGGGCCGCGGCGGAGACCGCTGCGGCCGTCCGACCGAAGGAGGCATCCAATGGGAGAGACCCCAGCGTCGGCAGCCAGGCCCCGCCGCCGCATCCTTTTGATCGAGCGGACGTTCCAGGTGCGGTTCATCGCCAAGATGACCGCGGTGGTCGTTCTCGGAACGGTGCTCACCGGTGGCATCCTGTACGTGCTGGCCGACCAAGAGTTCGGCCGGGCGTTCTACAGTGCCCACTATCAGGCCCGGTCGAGCTGGGAGCTGTTACTGCCGGCCGTGCTGGTGTCCTCGTTCGTGTCCATGACCCTCGTGGCGGCGGCGGCCACGGTGCTCACTCTGTACTCGAGTCACAAGATCGGGGGGCCGCTGTACCGGTTTCAGGCCAACCTGCGGGCCATCGGTGACGGCGACCTGACCCTGGTCACCCGCCTGCGGGAGGGGGACGAGCTGCAGGGGTTCACCGAGGCGATGAACGACATGACCCGTCGCCTGCGCGAGAGGGTGCGGGAGGCCCGGGACGCAGCCGAGGATCTGCGGGTGGCTTTGGCCGAGGTCCAGGAGGCGGTTGACGCTGGAGACCGCCTGCCCGCGAGACGGCTGCGGGGCATGGAGGATGCCGCCGAACGTCTGAACCGGGCGCTGGGAGGATTTCGGGTGTGAGGCCGGCTCGGTCGCTCTGGGTACGGGTGGGCGCGCTGGCGGTCGTCCTGGGCTGGGCCGGTGCGGCCGCGGCTGCACGGCCCCACGCGGCCCTGGCCGAGCCGGAGCGGTGCGGCCGGTGCCACGTGGAGGTGCCCGGGCCCGATACCCCTCGGCCGTACCGGTTTCGGAGGGATATCGTGAGCCTGTGCCTCGACTGCCACCGGGACAAGGATCTGTCCTCTCTCCATCCGGTGGACATCCGACCCGGCGCGCGGATCCCCCCGGATCTACCTTTGGATGAGCAGGGCACCATGACCTGCGCCACCTGCCATGACCCCCACTCTCCGGCCGTGGCGGAAGAGCCCTACGTGGCCGAGCCGATCGCCCGGCGTCTGCTGTCGATGCTGGGAAGGGGCCGACGGCACCGGACCTACTTCCTCCGTCGTCCCAACGACCGGGGACAGCTGTGCCTCGGATGCCACAACCGGTCTCGCCTGGCCACCCAAGCCTTCCACGTCCGGGAGGAGGGAGGCGAGACCGCCTACGCCGGTTCGGGGGCGTGCAAAGAGTGCCATCCCAGGATTTATGCGGCGTGGAAGCTCACACCCCACGCCCGTATGACCCGGGACGCCCGGAAGGATCCCGGAGCGGTCCTGGGGGACTTCGAGACGGACCCTCCGTTTCCCCGACGAGACGTCCTCTACACCCTGGGGTCCCACTGGACCCAGAGGTACGTGGTGGAGAAAAAGGGGAAGCTCTACGTGAAGGCGGCCATCTGGTCGATCACCCAGAAGGCTTGGGATCGATCCTACTGGATCGACAAGCCGTGGATCCCATATTGTGCGGGCTGCCACACCACTGGGTTCGAGCCGGGGGAGCCCGCTCGGTGGGCCGAGCCGGGTGTCGGGTGCGAGGCGTGCCACGGACCGGCCCGGGCCCACGCCGAGTCCGGGGGGGAGGGCCCCGTGGTGAACCCGACAAAGCTGACCCCCGTGCGGAGGCAGATGATCTGTGAGTCGTGTCACACCACCGGCCACGACCGCACGGGGCAGTTCCGGTTCCCCGTGGGGTACCTGCCGGGCCGGGATCTGACGCGCTACTTCAAGGGGCTCCTGCCCAAGCCGGGCCAGGACAACTCCACCTTTTCAGGGGATGAGTCCTACGAGGATCGGCACCGTCAGTGGCTGTACTGGGTGGACCACTTCATGGATGCCCGGGGCCTCACCTGCGACATCTGCAAGAACTTCCGGAGCCAGATGCAGGAAACCGACAAGCCCCGCCTCACCCCCACGGAGTTCTGCCTCACCTGCCACCGGGACACGCTGCCCGCCACGCCGGTGCACGAGCACCACATGGCCGGGGGGGTGGACTGCCGCTGGTGCCACGACCCCCTGCGCACGGCGGACGGGACCGGGTACAGCATCCACGACCACAAGTTCCTGTTCCTGGCTCCCTTGGGTCCCCCGGTGGGCTCGACGGACCGGGCATGTCGCACCTGCCACGCCGGAGGGGCCGAGGCCAAGAGGCGGGGCGGCCCCTGAAGACCCTTGCACGCCGGCCCGCGCCGCCGTAGAGTCGCCGACCGAGACCGTTCCCACTCCTGCCGGGAGGAGCCGACATGAAGAGACTGGTTGCCTCGTTTTGTTTGGGATTCCTGCTGATCGCCGGGGTGCCGGCGGCGTGGTCCTTGTGCCTCGAAAAGGGCCAGGTGGTGCCCGACTTCACCCTCGAGGACATCAACGGCACCCCCGTGAGCCTGTCGTCGTTTCGGGGCAAGGTGGTGATGCTGGCGTTCTGGGCCTCCTGGTGCCCCCGTTGCATGGAGGAGCTGGCATTCCTTCAAGGCCTGTACACCGGCCACGAGAATGAGATCGTGGTGTTGGCGGTGAACCAGGAGACCCAGAACCTCTCCCCCAAGCACGTGGCCAAGCTCAAGGAGGAGATCGACACCTTGGGCATCTCGTTCCCGATTCTGCTCGACAAGGACCTGGACGTGTGGAAGAGCTACTGCATCAACGCCCTGCCCACGAGCGTGATCCTGGACCGGGAGGGCAAGGTACGGTTCGCCGAGCCCAACTACTACTGGGCCAGCCAGAAAAAGATCCGCAAGGTCCTCGGGGAGCTGGGGGTCGGCAAGTGAGGCCCGTGATGGCGGTCGCTCTGGTGGCGGCCGTCCTTGTCAGCACGGCGGCGGCCGTGCCCTTGTTCCGGCTGCTCGATCCAGGGGAGCAGGTGGCCCCGTTCGAGCTGCGGGACCCGCAAGGGGCGTCCCACCGTCTGGCCCGGGCCGAGGGCACGCCGGAGCTGCTGTTTTTCTGGAGCGTGTACTGCCCCAACTGCAAGGAGGCCATGCCCGGTCTGGTGGAGCTGTCCCGACGGTGGCAAGGCCGGGGGATGCGGGTCTGGGCCATCAACGTGGACGGTGAGCGATTCTCCAACGCGGTGCGGTCTTACGTACGGGCCATGGAACTTCCGTTCCCGGTGGTGTACGATCGCCTCGAAGGCGAGACCCTGGTGGCCGCCGACCCCCTGGGAGTCACGAAGACCCCCACCCTGTACCTGCTGGACGGCCAGGGCAAGGTGGTGGCTCGCCAGGTTGTCGAGGTGGACTACGCCCGAGTGGAACGGGACCTTGAACGACTCCTCCCTCCCTGAGCCCTTCCATCGGACCCGGTTCTGGATGGCCCCCATGGCGGGGGTCACCGACCCGGCGTTTCGCGAGCGGCTGCGGCGGAACGACTGCCGATACCTGTTCACTGAGATGGTGTCCGCCGCAGCCGTGGCCCGGGGGAACCGTAGGACGCTGGCGTACCTGGACGCGCCGGACCGGGGCCCGGACCTGGCCCTGCAGGTGTTCGGAAGCCGGCCGGAGGATCTGGCCGCGGCCGCCGACAGGGCCGCGGGGGCTGGGTTCGCCCACCTGGATCTCAACATGGGCTGCCCGGTGCGCAAGGTGGTCCGGTCCGGGGCGGGGGCGGCTCTGATGAACGACTCGGCCCTGGCCAGAGCATGCTTGGCGGCCCTGCGCCGGGAGTTCCCCGGGCTCCTTTCAGTGAAGATCCGGGCCGGGTGGGACGCCTCACGCCGAAACGCCCCGGAGATCGCGGCCCTGGCCGAGGGAGAGGGGGTCGACCTGATCGTGGTGCATCCCCGTACCCGCTCCCAGGGATATGCGGGCCGGGCCGACTGGACGGTGGTGGCGGCGGTGGCGGAGCGGGTGTCGGTACCGGTGGTCGGCAACGGGGACATCGCCGATGCGCGGTCGGCCGTGGACCGGCTGAGGGAGGCTGGATGCGCCGCGGTGATGATCGGGCGGGGGGCCTTGGGAGCGCCTTGGGTGTTCGGTCAGGCCGAGGCCCTGCTGCGGGGGGACGAGCCGCCTCTAACGCCCCCATCCGCCCGGATCGGCCAGGACCTGCTCGATCAGTTCCGGGACTTGGTTCGCTGGAAGGGGGAGCGGGTGGCCGTGGCAGAGATGCGTAAGTTCGCGGCCTGGGCCGCCCGAGGGATGCCCGGGGCCACGGCGTTCCGGCGGCGGATCCAGGGCCTGCCGACCCGGGCCGAGGCAGAGGAAGAGATCCGGAGGTTCTTCCAAGTGGAGACCGCGGGGGAGCGGGAGGCGGCGTGATGGTGGAACCGGGTGCGATATTGGTGGTGAGCCCCTCGGATTGGCTGGCGTCGAGGGTGGAGCGGTCCCTCGGCTCGCCCGAAGCCGTAACCCGGGTTCCCGACCCCCGGGCCTTGGCCCGGTACCGTCGCCAGCGGCCGTTCACGATCTGCTTCGTCGACGCCCGGCACACGGCGGGGTGCGAGGAGTGGCCGGCCCGGTGCCGGAAGGCACGCCCCTTGGAACGGTTCGTGTGGGTGGTGGACCCCTGGCAGCCGGCCAACGGGGGCGGAGAGGTGTACGGCTACCTGAGGGAGCCCTTCGGGCCGGCCGAGGTCCGGGCGTGGCTCACTCGAGCGCAGGAGGAGGAGCGCTTGGCCAAGGGGGACCGGTCCCTGGAGGATCACCTTTACGACCGATTCCAAGAGTTCCTGCGGGACCTGGGGGCGAGCCCCGGGGTACGGCTCCACGATCTCGTCTGGGAGCAGCTGGAGCGCCCGTTGATCGCCTCGGTCCTGGAGTGGACCGGCGGCAACCAGACCCGGGCCGCCCGGATTCTGGGCATCCACCGCAACACCCTGCGCAACAAGATCCGGAGGTTCGGAATCGCCCCGCCCCCCGGCCGCGGCCGGGCCTGAGAGTTCGGGCCTTCGGCCCGCTAGAAGGCTGGAAGGCTAGAAGGCTTGAAAACCTCCCGGGGGCCCGCACGTTCTAGGAACCTTCATGTCTTTTCGCCTTCACATCACGGTCCGGGGGCAAGGGACGTCGGTCTGCCACGCCCTACCGAGATAACAAAGTTAACCATTGGGGCCCTTATACAAGGGGCCTGGTGGAGAGCCGGGCGCGGCCGTATCAGGGGCCAGAGTTCAGAAGGCAGTAAACAGGAGAACTGCAGGAGCGGTTCCCCCTGTCTTCTGTCCACCGACTCCTGATTCCTGAAATGCAGGCCCCTTGCCCCCCGGCGGCAACGTCCCGGACCAGGGAGAAGTTCCCCTTCCCCGTTGTAGGACCCCGAAGGGGGCTTCCCTGCCTTCCGGTATCCTACCTGCGCTTCGCCGTGGTCCCCTTGCGCAGGAAGTGAGGCTCGTCCGAGGCGTGGGGATCGTGGCACGAGGAGCAGGGCTTTGCCTCGGGCGCATGGGGCTCGATCTCGTGACACTCGGTGCACAGCTCGGCCTGGGGGGCGGCCAGCACCCCCGGGGAGAACCCCACGTGGGGGTCGTGGCAGGCGAAGCAGCCCTCCTCCAGGGCCGGATGGATCTTCCTGCCGTTCTCCCGGGGGTCGTCATGACACTCGAGGCAGAGGTCGGGCGGCCCCTGGGCCAGCAGCTTCTTCTGGGCCCCGCCGTGGGGACCGTGGCAGCCGGTGCAGCCGTCTTCCAGCGCCGGGTGCAGGGCCCGATCCCCGGAGGCCTCGGGCACCTCGTGGCACCCGGCGCACAGCTCGGGCTGATCGGTCTTGAGGCGTTTGTCCCGGGGGGTGTGGGGGTCGTGACAGGCGGGGCACCCTTCGTCCAGGGCGTCGTGGCGTACGGGCTCGGTCCCCACGTCGTCGTGGCACTCCACACATTGCCGGGAGAAGTCGCCCCGGGCCAGGGCTTGCTCCACGTCGCCGTGGGGGTCGTGGCACTGGGTGCACTCGGCCAGGTTCTCCCCGTGCCCCTCGGTCACCTGATCCGCGTGGCATTTGGCGCACAGCTTCGGGAGGGGGGACCGCAGGAGGGCGTTGCCCCCGGCATGGGGGTCGTGGCAGGTGGCGCAGGCGCGATCCTCGGCCACCGGCGGGTGCACCCGATCGGGGGGAACGTCGGTCCCCTCGTCGTGGCACTCGGCGCACACCTGGGGCACGGTGCCCTTCAGCTGGTTTGGATATCCGGAGAAGTGGGGGTCGTGGCAGGCGGCGCAGCTGCCCTCCTCGAAGGCCGGATGGACGCCCTCCATCGACCCTCGGTCACCGTGGCACCGGGCACACAGCTTCTGGGTGCTGGCCAGGAGCAGGTTGGGGTTGGGTGAGGCGTGGGGATCGTGGCACTTGCCGCAGCGAACCCCGGCCGAGCGGAAGTGGCGGTCGGCCAAGGGGTCGTCCCGGAACTCGGGGTTCTGGCTCTCGATGGTGTGGCAGGTCAGGCACACGTCGGGGTAGCCGCCACCCTTGATCGCAAAGTCCGACAGGTGGCAGCTGGAACATCGGAGCAGGGAGCCCGCGTGGACATCCAGGGGGCGGAATCCTTTCGGTGGGCTCTCACCCTCCGAGAGGCGGTAGACCTCCCGGGTCTTGTCGAGCACGGTGATCCGGTTCCGGCCCGGCTCCAGAGCGACGGCCGCGAAAAAACGGCCCCCGGGCAGCTTGTCGGCCTCGGCGGTCCGAGATCCGTCTCCGGCCTCCACCTGGATCGTGACCTCGGCCCCCGGCCGGCCGGTCCCAAACACGAGCACGTGGTTGTCGCGTACCGCCACCCGGTCCGGGGGCTGGACCAGCTCCGCGGCCCCGGCGGCCGGGGCCGACATCAGGGCCGCGGCCAGCACCACACGAAAGAGCGCTTTCGCCATCTTCGTTCACCGTCCTGTCAGGTCGCTACTGCTGGGACGTCAGGAGGCTGGGAGGGCAAAGGCCTCTTCCTCCTCCCATCGTTTCGAGTCGGTTTGTGCCCCAACCCCACGGCCCGAGGGGGTGTGGGGCCCCGTCCCTTCAGGGTGGTCTCGCCTGCCGCGGGGGTTTCCCCTCGGCCCCGAGGCCGAGGGGCTTGAGGCCCGGCCGCGAGGGCGGCCGCGGAAGGGTACGAAAGAAAACCCTTCGGACGCAAACCGAAAGCGACCCCACTCTCCGGGCATGCTCCGGCTCGGAGCCGGGTCGGGTAGCGGGGGAGAGGAGTCTCAGTGGGCCGGGGGCTTGCGACGGGTGTCGCGGATACCCAGGTCGCGCATCCGGCGCCATAGGGTGGTGCGGCTCCAGCCCAGGCGTTTCGCGGCCTCGCCCTTGTTCCAGCCCGTGGCCTCCAGGGCGGCGTAAATTTGGTCGCGCTCCTCGGCGTAGGGATCGGGCTCACCGAACGGGTCCTCCCCCCGCAGGATGTGATCGGGCAGAGCCTGGGGCTGGATCACGTCGCCGGCGGAGCACACGTAGGCGTGGGCCAGGGCGTTCTCCAACTCCCGCACGTTCCCGGGCCAGGAGTAGCGCTGGAGAATCGGATAGGCCGCTGCGGCGAGTACCTTGCGCCGGCCCTCCCGAAGCGCGAGGCGTTTCAGGAAGTGGTCCACCAGCAGGGGGATGTCCTCCCTACGGTCGCGGAGGGGCGGGATCTCGATCGGCACCACGCACAGGCGGAAGAACAGATCCTCCCGAAACCGACCCTCGGCCACCTCCCGGCGGAGGTCCTTGTTCGTGGCGGCCACGATCCGCACGTCCGAGCGGCGTGGCACCGACTCGCCCACCCGCTCGTACTCCCCCTCCTGGAGCACCCGCAGCAGCTTGACCTGCAGGGAAGGGGTGGTCTCCCCGATCTCGTCCAGGAACAGGGTGCCCCCGTGGGCCGCCTCGAACCGGCCGGGCCGGTCCCTCACGGCCCCGGTGAACGCCCCCCGAACGTGGCCGAACAGCTCGCTCTCCAGCAGCCCCTCGGCCAAGGCCGCGCAGTTGACCTTCACGAACGGCTTGCCGGCTCGAAGGCTCAGGTCGTGGATGGCCCGGGCCACCAGCTCCTTGCCCGTGCCCGACTCACCGGTGATCAGCACGGACACCTCGCTGGGCGCCACCGCCTCGATCTTCTCGATCACCCGCAGGATGAAGGGGTGGCTGCCCACGATGCCGATGCGGCCGCCTTCGCCCGCCAGCTCCGACCGGAGTCGGTCGATCTCGGAGAGGTCCCGCAGCACCACCACAGCCCCCTCGAGCTTGCCGTCGGGAGCCCGCAGGGGCGTGGCGTTCACCGAGACGTGGAGCGCCCGACCTCCCTTGCCCCGGAGCACCATCTCCCGGTGATGGAACCCCTGGCCGGAGCGGATCATGACCTGGAACGGGCACTCGGACCCGGGAGGGGTCTGGAACACGTCGCGGCAGACCTGGCCCAGGACCTCGGCCTCGGCAAAACCGGTCAGCCGTTCGGCCGAGCGGCTCAGGGCGATGATCCGCTCCTGCGAGTCGACGGCGAGCACGCCCTCGTTCAGGCTGTCGAACACGGCCTCGAGGATGGCCGTTCGTTCCTGGAGGGCCTCGATCCCCTCGGCCGAGGCCGCGGTGGCGAGCACCACCACGGCATCCCCGTCCGGTCGGGCCGCCAGCCGCAGCCGCAAGGGTTGGATCCCCCGTGCCGTGTGGAGCCGGCGCACCAGAGAACGGGCACGACGCAGGGCCTCCCACAGAGGGTCCCCGTCCCTGGGCGATCGGGCCTCCCAATCCTCCATGCTCTGGGGGGCGGGCTGGTCCCCGAACAGCGAACGGAACGCCGGGTTTCCCCAGAGGATCCGGCCCGTCCGGTCCACCAGGGCCGCCGGCTGGGTGAACGCGCTCAGCACGTCCGTGAGGGCGGGGGGGGAGGACACGATCACGGCGCCCTCCGGGAGCGGGTCTCCTGGGGGCGCAGGTCCCGAGCGATCCGGTCCAGGAGGCCGTTCACGAACCGTGGGGAGTCCTCGGCCCCGAACTCCCGGGCCAGCTCTACGGCCTCGTCCAGGACCACCGGCGCCGGCACGTCGTCGGAAACCGACAGCTCGTAGGTGGCCAGGCGCAGGAGGCTCCGGTCCACCCGATCCATGCGCTCGAGCTTCCACCGCCGGCTGGCGGCCTGGATGCGGGCGTCCAGCTCGTTCCGCTCCGCCCAGGCCCCCAGGGCCAGGGTGCGGGCGTACTCTGGGTCGGCCGGGCCGCCGTGCTCGGCCAGGGCCGCCCGGAGCGCGGCGGTTGGGGGCTGGTCCGGATTCAAGTCGAGGGCGTAGAGGACCTGGAGGGCCACCCGTCGGGCTCCCCTTCGGGCTCCCATGGTGCGCTCAGCCCTCCGCCCGAAGGAGGTTGGCGGTCTCGATCGCGGCCATGGCCGCCTCGAACCCCTTGTTGCCGGCCTTGGAGCCGGCCCGCTCGATGGCCTGCTCCAGGGTGTCGGTGGTGAGCACCCCGAAGCTCACCGGGATGCCGGCCTCCAGGGCCACCTGGGCCACCCCCTTGGCCACCTCGGAGGCCACGTAGTCGAAATGGGGGGTGGAGCCCCGGATCACCGCTCCCAGGCACACCACCGCGTCGAACCGGCCGGAGGTGGCGATCCTCTTGGCGACCAGGGGGACCTCGAAGGCGCCGGGCACCTTGTACACCCGGATCTCGTCCGGGTCTCCGCCGGTGCGGACCACCGCGTCCACGGCTCCCTCCACCAGGCGGTCGGTCACAAAGCTGTTGAACCGGCTGGTCACCAGGGCGATCCGCAGCCCCTGGCTCGAGAGCTTTCCTTCGACAATGGTGGGCATGTCGTCTCCTCACGCGTCCTGGGGCTCGGCTCCGGAGCCTTCCATGTCCTTCCCTGGGTTGATCCAGTGGCCCAGCTTGTCCCGTTTGGCCTGCAGATACCGTTTGTTCTCCGGGTGAGGGGGGATCTCGATCGGGACCCGATCCACAACCTCCAGCCCGTACCCCTCGATCCCCACGATCTTCTTGGGGTTGTTGGTCATGAGCCGGATGTTGCGGACCCCCAGGTCCACCAGGATCTGGGCGCCGATCCCGTACTCCCGCAGGTCCGCCTGAAACCCCAGCTCCTCGTTGGCCTCCACCGTGTCACGGCCCTGGTCCTGGAGGGCGTAGGCCCGCAGCTTGTTCACCAGGCCGATGCCCCGCCCCTCCTGGCGAAGATAGAGGATCACCCCCCGGCCCTCCTCGGCGATCATGCGCATGGCCTGATGGAGCTGAGCCCCGCAGTCGCATCGGAGGCTTCCGAACACGTCTCCGGTCAGGCACTCGGAGTGCACCCGCACGAGCACCGGATCGTCGCCTGCCACCTCGCCCTTGACCAGGGCCACGTGCAGGTAGTCGTCCACGTCGTTTTCGTACACGATGGCCCGGAATTCGCCCCCGAACTCCGTGGGCAGGCGGGTCTCGGCCGACCGGCGCACCAGCCGCTCGGTGCGCAGCCGGTACTCAATGATGTCGGCGATGGTCACGATGGGAAGCCCGTGGGCCTGGGAGAACCTCTCCAGCTCCGGCCGGCGGGCCATGGTGCCGTCGTCGTTCATGATCTCGCAGATGACAGCGGCGGGCTTGAGCTCGGCCAGACGAGCCAGATCCACGGACCCCTCGGTCTGGCCGGTGCGCACCAGTACCCCGCCCCGGCGGGCCCGCAAGGGGAACACGTGGCCGGGGCGGACCAGATCCTCGGGCTTGGTGTCGTCGGCGATGGCCGTGAGCACGGTGGTGGCCCGGTCGTGGGCGGAGATGCCGGTGCTCACCCCCCGCCGGGCCTCGATGGACACCGTGAACGCGGTCTGAAACGGGCTGGTGTTGTCCGGGACCATGGGCGGTAGCTTCAGGTGGTCGCACCGGTCCTCGGTCATGGCCAGGCAGATCAGGCCACGGCCGTGCTTGGCCATGAAGTTGATCGCCTCGGGGGTGACCTTCTCCGCCGCGATGGCCAGGTCGCCCTCGTTCTCCCGGTCCTCGTCGTCCACCAGGATCACCATCCCGCCGTCCCGGAACGCCTGGATGGCCCTCTTCACTCTCTCGATCGGCATGCGCGCTCCTCGCAGCTGCGCTGTTCCCCCGAACCGAACCCATCGGCCCGCCCGAACCCGGGGGCATCCTCAAACAAAACATGTTACTCCAAGAACCCTGCCCGAGCCAAAAGGTCCCAGGTCACCCCGTCACCTTGGAGGCGGCCCTCCAGGAGCCGTTCCGCGTACTTCGCGAGCACGTCCGCCTCCAGGTTCACCCGGTCGCCCGGCCGCCGATCGGCCAGGGCCGTGGTCTCCCAGGTGTGGGGGATGACCGCCACGGAGAAGGCCGAGGCGGTGCACTCGTACACCGTGAGGCTGACCCCGTCCACCGCCACGGAGCCCTTCTCCACCAGGTACCGGGCCACCTCGGATGGGGCCTCGAATCGGACCGTTCGGAACGCTCCCTCGGATCGGACCTCCAGCAGCCGGCCGGTAGCGTCCACGTGGCCGAGCACGATGTGCCCCCCCAGCCGATCCACCGGCCGCAAGGCCTGCTCCAGATTGACCCGGTGCCCCGGCCGCAGCTCCCCCAGGTTCGAGCGGGTCAGGGTCTCCGGGGAGGCATCGGCCGAGAACGACGACGGTCCGATCCCGGTCACGGTGAGGCACACCCCGTTGACCGCCACGGACTCCCCCATCTGAAACCCGGAGGTGTCCAGGCGGGTGGCGATGCGCAGCCGTTTTCCCCCCGGCATGGGGGCCACCGCCTCGATCTCGCCCACGTCCTGTACGATCCCGGTAAACATGGCTTCTTCTTTGGGCCTTCGGCCCGCTGGGAGGCTGGAAAGCAGGGAGGCTTCCAAGTAACTTCGGTCGTCGGTCGTCGGTCGTCGGTCGTCGGTCGTCGGTCGTCGGTCGTCGGTCGTCAGTCGTCGGTCGTCAGTCGTCGGTCGGGGGCCTTCGGCCCGCTAGGCAGCTAGGCGGCCGGGCGGCTCTTGAACTGCGCCAAAGCTAGGGGGGCATGGGGTCTGCTGGAGAGCCGCGCGCGGCGCCTTGGCTCGCCGCGCAGCGCCTCCAACGTTCGTACCGTGAATTCGTTCGTGCCCCGCCGAACGGTCATGAAGCCACCGCCGGTGCCCCGTGCCTGCGCGGCGAATCTCAATGCCCGGCTTCGCGCGCGGCCGGAGGCAGGCCCCATGCCCCTCCCTCCGAGGTGACGCGCCTATTTTGTCGCCGGGTGAATAGCCTCTAGTTTCCGGCCCGCCGGTTCCCGGCTCCGTTCGCAAGACTTGCCGTCTTCCGGGCGGATCCTGCCCGTCACGTAGAGGTCCGGGCCGATTCGCTCGATCTCGAGCTCCGCGACCTCCCTGGCCTGCGCGATGTGGTCAGGGCTCGGGCCGCCCACCATGGGCACCGCGTCCCGGCCGCCCAGGAGCTTGGGGGCGTAGAACAGGTGGAGCCGGTCCACGAGTCCCGCGTCCAGGAACCTTCGGGCGGTCTCGGCTCCCCCCTCCACCAGCACCTCCATGTGACCCATGTCGTAGAGGCGGGTCAGGAGGCCTCCCAGATCCAGGCCGCCGGCTTCCTCCCAGACCTCCAGGACCCGAGCCCCCCGCGCCTCCAGGGCCCGCTGGCGGGAAGGCTCGGCCCGGGGACCGCACACCACCAGGGTGAACGGGGCCTCGGCCGGCTCGAGCATGGACAGGCCCATGGGAATGCGGGCCCGTGGATCCAGCACCACGCGTAGGCACCGGCGCTCGGGCCGGCCCGGAAGGCGAACGCTGAGCCGAGGGTTGTCGGCCTCGGCCGTGCCCACCCCCACCAGCACCACCCCGCACCGGTCCCGCAGCCGGTGGACCCTCTCGCGGCTTTGGGCGGAGGTGATCCAACGGCTGTCCCCCGAGGCGGTGGCGGTCTTGCCGTCCAGGGTGGCGGCCAGCTTCAGGTGCACGAAGGCCCGGCGCTGAACCACCGAGAGGCAAAACGCCTCGTTCAAGCGCCGGGCCTCGGCCTCGGCCACCCCCACCCGGACCTCCAACCCCGCCCGGCGCAGCCGCGCCAGGCCCCGGCCGGCCACGGCCGGGTTCGGATCCGCCATGGCCGCCACGACCCGGCGCACGCCAGCCGCCACGATCCGATCGGCGCAGGGGGGAGTGCGGCCGTGGTGGGAGCACGGCTCCAGGGTCACGTACAGATGGGCGCCCCGGGCCGCCGGGCCGGCCTGCTCCAAGGCGAACACCTCCGCGTGGGGCTCGCCGGCCCGGGGGTGGAAACCCCGGCCCACGATCCGGCCGTCCCGCACTACCACGCAGCCCACGGCCGGGTTGGGGCTGGTCCGGCCCAACCCCTCCCGGGCGAGGGCCAGGGCCACCTCCATGTAGAACCGGTCGGCCGCTTCCGTCACCCTTCCTTCTGCCCCTCCAGGAACTCCCGGAGCGCGTCCACGAACTCGTCCACGCCCCGGAACTCCCGGTACACCGAGGCGAACCGCACGTAGGCCACCGCGTCCAGGGCCTGGAGCTCCGCCATCACGGCCTCGCCGATCTCCCGGCTGGGAACCTCCTTGGGGCCCTCCTCCTGGAACCGGGCCTCGATGCGGTCCACGATCCGTTCCAGGGTGTCGGCCGACACCGGCCGTTTCTCGCAGGCCTTCTTGAGCCCGGCCAGGATCTTGAGGCGGTCGAACGACTCCCTCCGGCCGTCCTTCTTCACCACGAGGGGCAGCATGTCCTCCACCCGCTCGTAGGTGGTGAACCGGCGGCCGCAGGCCACGCACTCGCGCCGGCGGCGGATCACCTCGCCCTCCCGGCTGACCCGGGAGTCGATCACCCGGTCCTCCTGTTCCCCGCAGAACGGACAGCGCACGCCTCACGCCTCCTCGTCGTCGCCCAGGGGGACAAGATCGATGGCCGCGCTTCTGAGCAGGTCGCGGCTCAGGGGGTCGGCGTAGCCCTCCAGGTAGTACACCCGCCGGATCCCGGCGTTGATGATCATCTTGGTGCAGATCACGCAGGGCAGGTTCGTGCAGTAGATGTCCGACCCCTCGATGCGCACCCCGTGCTGGGCGGCCTGGAGGATCGCGTTCTGCTCCGCGTGCAGGCCCCGGCACAGCTCGTGCCGCTCCCCCGAGGGGATGCCCATCTCCTCGCGCAGGCAGCCTACGTCGAGGCAGTGGGCCACGCCCGAGGGGGCGCCGTTGTAGCCGGTGGCCAGGATACGCTTGTTCTTGACCAGGATCGCTCCCACCTTCCGGCGGGTGCACGTGGACCGGGTGGCCACCAGACGGGTGATCTCGGTGAAGTACTCCTGCCAGGAAGGACGCATGGGACCCCCTTTGGGCCGCGAGCGCGGGCAGGGCCGGCTCGGGATCAGCCGGCCGCCTCCCGCAGGCGTTGGTAGAACGGGAACCGGCCGCACAGCTCCCGAATCTGGTCCCGGACCTCGGTCTCGACGGCCGGATCGCCGCACTGTGCCAGGACCCGGGCGATGGCCTCCGCGATGACCTCCATCTCGGCCGCCCCCATGCCCCGGGTCGTGACGATAGGGGTGCCGATCCGGATGCCGCTCGTGACGAACGGGCTGCGGGTCTCATAGGGAATCGCGTTCTTGTTCAGGGTGATGCCGGCCCGGTCGAGGCTCTGCTCGGCGTCCAGCCCGGTGAGGTCCTGGGGCGTGAGGTCCACCAGGAACAGGTGGTTGTCCGTGCCCCCTGACACGATTCGGTAGCCCCGGCGGGCCAGGGCCTCGGCCATGGCCCGAGCGTTCGCCACCACCTGGTGGGCGTAGTCCCGGAACGCCGGGGTCGAGGCCTCCCGAAACGCCACGGCCTTGGCCGCCACCTGGTGCATCAGCGGGCCGCCCTGGAGGCCCGGGAACACGGCCTTGTCCACCGCCTCGGCGTGCTCGGCGCGGCACAGCACCAGCCCGCCTCGGGGTCCCCGGAGGGTCTTGTGGGTGGTGCTGGTCACGATGTCGGCGTAGGGCACGGGGTTGGGATGGGCGCCGCCGGCCACGAGACCTGCGATGTGGGCCATGTCCACCACCAGGTAGGCACCCACCTCATCCGCGATCTCCCGAAAGGCCGCGAAGTCCAGCACCCGGGAGTAGGAGCTGGCGCCGGCAACGATCACGGCCGGTCGCTCCCGGCGGGCGGCGTCGCGGACCTGGTCGTAGTCGATGGTGCCGGTGTCGCGGCGCACCCCGTAGGTCACGGCCCGGTACTGGCGGCCCGAGAAGCTCACGGGCGCCCCGTGGGTCAGGTGTCCCCCGTGGGCCAGGGCCATGCCCAGAATCGTGTCGCCGGGCTGGCACAGCGCGTAGTATGCGGCCATGTTGGCGGACGACCCCGACAGGGGCTGGACGTTGGCATGGTCCGCACCGAACAAGGCCTTGGCCCGCTCGATGGCCAGCGCCTCCACCTCGTCCACGAACCGGCACCCGCCGTAGTATCGCCGGCCCGGGTACCCCTCGGCGTACTTGTTGGTGAGCACCGACCCCTGGGCCTCGAGCACGGCCTCCGAGGCATAGTTCTCCGAGGCGATGAGAACGACCCCGTCCTCCTCCCGCCGGATCTCGCCTTGCACGGCCCTCCACACGTCCGGGTCCACCTCGGCCAGCACCGAAGGGCGCTGGCGCTCCACCTCCCGGATCTTGGCGAGCCGGCGGGCGTGGCGGCCTCCCCCGAACCGGGCCTCGAGCCAGGCCCGGACCATCTCCCGGGCCCGGGCCGGGTCGGTGGTGCGGCCCCCGATCACCAGGATGTTCGCGTCGTTGTGCTCCCGGGCCATCCGCGCGGTGTAGGGGTCATGGACCAGTGCCGCCCGCACCCCCGGCACCTTGTTGGCCACGATGCTCATGCCGATCCCGGTGCCGCAAAGCAGCACGCCTCGCCCGGCCTCGCCCCGGGCGATCCTTCGTGCCACCTCGACCCCGAACTCGGGGTAGTCCACGGGGTCGCCGTTGTCCGGCCCCAGGTCCCGGACCTCGTGGCCCAGTTCCCGCAGGTAGGCCTTGAGATCCTCCTTGAGAGCGTAGCCCCCGTGGTCGCTCGAGATCAGGATCATGTTGCGGTCACCCTTCGAAACGGCGGAACAAAAGGGAGGCGTTCGTGCCCCCGAACCCGAACGAGTTGGACAGGGCGGTGCGGATCCGGCCCTCCCGAGCCTCGTTGGGCACGTAGTCCAGGTCGCAACCGGGGTCGGGCGTGTCGTAGTTGATGGTGGGGGGTGCCACCTGGTCCCGCAGGGCCAGCACCGAGAACGCCGCCTCCACGCTGCCGGCCGCACCCAGGAGGTGGCCGGTCATGCTCTTGGTGGAGGAAACCCACAGCCGCTTGGCGTGGTGGCCGAACACCCGCTTGATGGCCAGGGTCTCGTAGTAGTCGTTGAAGGGGGTGCTGGTGCCGTGGGCGTTGATGTAGTCCAGCCCGTCTGGGGCCAGGCCCGCGGAGCGCAGGGCCGCCTCCATGCACCGTGCCGCCCCGTCGCCCTGGGGATCGGGAGCCGTGATGTGGTAGGCGTCGCAGGTGGCTCCGTAGCCCGCCAGCTCAGCGTAGATCTCGGCCCCCCGGGCCCGGGCCCGCTCCAGCTCTTCGAGGATCAGCACGGCGCCCCCCTCGCCCATTACGAACCCGTCCCGGTCCTTGTCGAAGGGCCGGCTCGCCCTCTCGGGCTCGTCGTTGCGGGTGGACAGGGCCCGCATCGCGTTGAACCCCGCCACCGCCAGGGGAGTGATGGTGGACTCCACCCCTCCTGCCAGCATGACGTCGGCGTCCCCCCGCCGGATGGCGTGCCAGGCCTCGCCGATGGAGTGAGACCCCGTGGCGCAGGCGGTCACGATGGAGAGGTTGGGGCCCTTGGCCCCGGTCTGGATGGCCACGTACCCGGGCGCCAGGTTGGCGATCACCATGGGGATGAAAAATGGGCTGACCCGGCGCGGCCCGGACTCCAAGAGCACCTTGTGCTGGGCCTCGATCCCGGGCAGGCCGCCCAGCCCCGCCCCGATCGACACCCCCACCCGTTCGGCCTCGGCCTCGCCGATCTCCAGGCCTGCGTCGGCCACGGCCATGCGGGCCGCAGCCACCGCGTACTGGATGAAGGTGTCCATTTTCTTGACCTCGCGGCGGTCCATGTACTCGGACGGGTCGAATCCCTTCACCTCGGCCGCGATCTGGGTCTTCAGCCCTGCGGCGTCGAACTTGGTGATGGGGCCCACGCCGGACCGGCCCGCTAGACAGTTCTTCCACGACCCTTCCACATCGATGCCCAAGGGCGTGACGCACCCCAGGCCGGTGACCACAACTCTACGTGCCGCCACGTTGCTCCTCCTGAACCCGCCTGGGCGGGTTCATTAGGGAAGGGAGCCAGACCCGGCGGCCTGGCTCCCTTCCCTAACCGCCGAACGCTCCACTAAGCCGCGAGCTTCTCCTTGATGTAGCTAATGGCGTCCTGGACCGTGCGGATCTTCTCCGCGTCCTCGTCCGGGATCTCCTGGTCGAACTCCTCCTCCAAGGCCATCACCAGCTCCACCGTGTCGAGGCTGTCGGCACCCAGGTCCTCGATGAACCGGGCCTCGGGAACGATCTTGTCCTCGTCCACCCCCAACTGCTCGGCGATGATCTTTCTGACGGTCTCTTCGATGTTCGCGCTCATGCTTCCCTCTCTTTGGTTGCGGGTTGTGGGTTACCCCATGTACATGCCCCCGTTGACGTGGATCACCTGGCCGGTGATGTACGCCGCCCGATCCGACGCGAGGAACGCCACCGCCTCGGCCACGTCCTCGGGGCGCCCCAGGCGTGCCAGGGGTACCTGGGCCAGCAGGTTCTCCCGCACGCTCTCGGGTAGCTCGGCGGTCATGTCCGTGGCGATGTAACCGGGGGCCACGGCGTTGACGCGGACCCCCCGGTTGGCGTACTCCCGGGCCAGGCTCCGGGTCAGACCCTCGAGCCCTGCCTTGGCCGCGCAGTAGTTGGCCTGGCCGGCGTTGCCCAGGGCGCCTACCACGCTGGAGATGTTGATGATGATCCCTGCCCGGGCCCGGACCATGGGCCGCAGGCAGGCCTTGGCGCACAGGAATGCGCCGGTCAAGTTCGTGTCGAGCACCGCCTGCCAGTCCGCCGGCTTGAGCCGGAGGGTCAGGTTGTCCCGGGTGATGCCGGCGTTGTTGACCAGGATCTCGATCCGGCCCCAGGCGTCCAGGGTCTGGGCCACCGTCGCCGCCACGCTGTCGGGGTCGGCCACGTCCAGGCCCAGGCCCAAGGCCTCGCCCGGCAGGGCCTCGGCCACCCGGGCCGCGGCCTCGGCGCTGCGGCCGGTCACCACCACCCGGGCGCCGTCCCGGCTGAGGCGCTCTGCCACGGCCCTGCCAATGCCCCGGGTCGAACCGGTCACCAGGGCCACCTTGCCTTCGAACTCTGCCATCTCTCTCCTCAAGGGGCTCTTGGGGCCTTCTGCCCGCTGGGCGGGCAGAAGGCCCGGGATCCCGACACAGCCGCTGTCTCTTGCCTGCTGGGAATAGACTCCAGGCCGCGAAGCCGGACCGGAGGCAGGTCCCTTGCCCCCCTCCGGATTAACACAATTACCTCACCCCTTGCCCGGCCCCACAGAGGCTCGGGGGCGTTACTTTAAGAACGCGGCCAGGGTCTCCGGGTCCTCCACCCGGTCCACCCGGGCCGTGCGGTCGATCCGCCGCACCAGGCCCGAAAGGACCTTGCCCGGCCCCACCTCCACGAACCGCTCCGCCCCCAAGGCCCGAAGGGCCCGAACGCACTCCTGCCACCGTACCCGCCGGCTGACCTGGGCAACGAGCCGGGGCGCCACCTCGCCGGGCGAGCGGTACGGCTCGGCGTCCACGTTGGCCACCACGGGGAAGCGGGGCGAAGCAAACCGCAGGCGGCCCAGCTCCTCGGCCAGGCGCCGGCCGGCCGGCTCCATGAGGGAGCAGTGGAAGGGAGCGCTCACCGCCAGGCCCACGGCCCGCTTGGCCCCGGCCTCACGTGCTGCGGCGCAGGCCTCGTCCACGGCCCGGGCGTGGCCCGAGATCACGGCCTGGCCGGGGCAGTTGTCGTTGGCCACCTCCACCACATGGTCCGGCCGGCGGACGGCCGCGCAGATCTCCTCCACCCGGGGGAGGGCGAGACCCAGCACCGCGGCCATGGTGCCCTGGCCCACGGGCACGGCCTCTTGCATGAACCGGCCGCGTTTCTCCACCACCTGAACGGCCTCGGCGAACCCGATCACGCCGGCGGCGACCAAGGCGGCGTACTCGCCCAGGCTGTGGCCTGCCGCCGCCCGGGGCGGGGGCGCGCCGGCCTCCTCCAGGGCCCTGAGGCACGCCATGCTCACCGTGAGAATGGCCGGCTGGGTGTTCTCGGTGAGCCGAAGCTCGTCCTCCGGCCCCTCGAAGATGAGGCGGGACAGGGGCCTTCCCAAGGCCCGGTCGGCCTCCTCGAACGTCGCACGGGCCGCGGCCGAGGCCTCGGCCAGCGCCCGGCCCATGCCCACGTACTGGGACCCTTGCCCCGGAAACAGGTACGCCGTCGTCATTGCGGGAGTCTCCCGGTGGCGGGAACCGTGTCGGATTCGGAGAGAAGGTTCGCGAGACTATACGTAAGGAAAGCGGGGCGGTGCAACCCCTGGTCTACCGCGGTGCACCCCTTGGTCTACCAACGAATCAGGGCGGCGCCGAAGGTGAACCCGGCGCCGAACGCGTCGAGCAGCACCCGGTGGCCGGGGCGGATCTTTCCCCCCCGCACCATCTCGTCGAGGGCGATCGGCACCGAGGCAGCCGATGTGTTGCCGTACCGGTGCACGTTCACGTAGACCCGCTCCTCAGGGACTTTGAGGCGCAGCCGCACCGCGTCGATGATCCGGCGGTTTGCCTGGTGGGGAACGAACCAGTCCACCTGGTCTCCGTTCACCCCGGCCGCCTCCAGGACCTCCTCGGCCACCTGGTGGAGGGTGCGCACCGCCACCTTGAACACCTCGTTGCCCTGCATCTTCACGTAATGGAGGCCCTGGGCCAGGCTCTCGGCGCTGGCCGGGTGGCGAGAGCCGCCCCCGGGCATGTGAAGCAGGGGCCAGTAGGACCCGTCCGCGGCCATGCGCGTGGCCAGCACACCCCGCTCGGGGTCATGGGTGGGGCCGAACACCGTCGCGCCGGCCCCGTCCCCGAACAGCACGCACGTGGAGCGGTCGTCCCAGTCCACGATACGGCTCAGGGTCTCGGCCCCCACGGCCAGCACGTACCGGGCGTTACCTGCGCGGATGAAGCTCTCGGCCACCGACAAGGCGTAAAGGAACCCCGTGCATCCTGCGCTCAGGTCGAAGGCCATCTGGCCCCGGGTTCCGAGCCTCTCCTGCAGCAGGCACGCTGTGGCCGGGAACCCGAGGGCCGGGGTGACCGTGCCCACCAGGATGAGGTCGAGGTCATCGGGGTGGAGGTCCGCGGCCTCCAGGGCCTGGCGGGCCGCTTCCTCGCACAGGTCACAGGTGTCGATGGGGGGGGCGGCGATCCGGCGCTCCCGGATGCCGGTTCGGGTACGGATCCACTCGTCGCTGGTGTCGACCCGGGCCTCGAGGTCCACATTGGTCACCACCGTGTCCGGAAGACAGCGGCCGGTGCCCAGGACCCGAGCCCGCGGCGGGTGCCTGCGTTCCGTCACTGCGTCGGTTCCTCGCTCTCGTCGTGCTCCCGGGTTTCACGCCGCGGGTGCACGAGCTTGTCCTTCAGACTGGCCCAGAACCGTCCCTTCGCCCCGGCCCCCAGGTCGTGGCTACGCTCGAGCATCCGCATCAGGTGGAGGTTGACCCGCCGCTCGGCAAAGTCCCGGGCCACCCGGATGGCGTTGCGGACGGCGCGGGCGTCCGAGGAGCCGTGGGCCACGATGCCCACCCCGTTGACGCCCAGCAGCGGAGCCCCGCCCACCTCGGCGTAGTCCATGCGCTCCCGGAGCCTCTGGAACGCCCGGCGGGCAAGCACGTACCCCAGCCGCGGACCCAGGCCCCGGCTGAGCTCCTCACGGAGCATCTGGCCCACGGCTTTGGCGAGCCCCTCCGAACTCTTGAGCACGGCGTTGCCGGTGAACCCGTCGCACACTACCACGTCGGCTCCGCCGTTGAACACCTCCCGGCCCTCCACGTATCCCAGGTAACTGAACTTGGCGTGCTTGAGGGCCTGGTGGGCCGCGCGCGTGGCGTCGGTGCCCTTGGTCTCCTCCTCCCCGTTGGAAAGGAGCCCCACCCGGGGCCGCTCGATCCCGAGCACCAGGCGTGCGAACACCTCCCCCATGAAGGCGAACTGGACCAGGTGGACCGGCTTGCAGGCCACGTTGGCCCCCACGTCCAGGAGCACGGTGGCCCCGGCCAGGGAGGGCAGCACGGCGGCGATAGCCGGCCGGTCCACGCCGGGAAGACGGCGCAGCACCATCATGGCCAGGGCCATGGCCGCCCCGGAGTTGCCGGCGCTCACCACTGCTCTGGCCTCGCCCGCCTTCACGAGCTCGAAGGCGACCCGCAGCGATGAGTCCTTCTTGCGGCGTACGGCCACCGAGGGGCTTTCGTGCATGCCCACGGCTTCGGAGGCGTGCTTGATGGACAGAGGGAGGCCGTCGGTCTTGTGGCGCTCCAGGTGCTGGAGAACGATCTCCCGGTCGCCGACCAGGATCACGTGCATGCCCAGATCCCGGGCGGCCCACACGGCCCCTTCGATCACCGCCTCGGGGGCGTGGTCGCCCCCCATGGCATCAACGGCGATGCGCATGGGGCGCCGTTAACTCGGAGGATTCATGCGCACTTGCCGGTGCAGCAAAAGGCATCATGAATCATCCAGCTAGAACTCCTCTTCTTCCTGGGGCAGGACCTCACGGCCTTTGTAGGTGCCACAGGCCAGGCATGCCCGATGGGGGGGCTTGGGCTCGAGGCACCGGGGGCAGGTATCCAGGTTTGGGACGCCCAGCGCCAGGTGGGACCGGCGCTTTCGCTTCCGGGCCAGGGAGTGACGTTTTCGGGGTACGGCCATGGCTGGATTCTCCTGTGTCGTTACGTCGGATCGTTTTGACGGATCGGGGGTCAACTGGCCCGGGAGGGCATCCATCGGGCCAGGGCCGCGAGTCGGGGATCGGGGGTCTGAGCGCGGCAGTCGCACGGGGCCCGGTTGCGGTCGGTGCCGCACACGGGGCACAGCCCTCGACAGTCCGGGTGGCAGACCGGATGGTCCGGCAAGGCCAGGAGCACCTGCTCCACCGCGATGCCGGCCACGTCCACGGTGTCCCCGGGCAGGGCCTCGACCTCCATATCCTCCGGACGGAGCTCATGTTCTCCGGGCGTGGCGTCGATATCCGTGACATAGGTGAGGTGAAACGCCTCGGTCACGGCGCGTTCGTGCCCCTCCAGACACCGTACGCAGGTGCACCGCACCACGGCCCGCACCTCGCCGGTGACGAACACGTCACCCCCCGAGCGCAGCACCCGGGTGTTTCCCTCCGGCCCGGAGACCCAATCCACCCGGGGCCACCCCCGGTCACGGGCTATGGCGTCGGCCTGCTCCGAGCGCAGGTCAAAGGAGGCCGACCACCCTTCGGAGGGGATTCGGTCGACAGCGATGACGAGCTCTGGGGCCACTCTCAACCTCCTAGGCACAATAAGCGGCCCATTATAGCGGTGGGGGGGGCTGGGTCAAGGATCTTTTGGCAACGGTGAGCCGGCCACCCGGGGGGCCGCTTGTCCGCAGCAGGGCGAGCCCCTATACTTCGCCAGGTGTTTGCCGGGGCGGCGACTCGTTTCGCGAGACATCCGGGCGATCGCCGCGTGTTTCCGTCCGGGTTCCCGGGCCAGGTGGAGAGGGTTGCCATGCGGTGGTGCGTTGCGGTTGCGTTCGCCTGTGTGCTCAGCGTGGGTGTGGGGGCGGCCCAGCCCCCCCCGGAGGCGGTGCTCCGCAAGGAGGCCGGCAACTACTATCTGAAGCAGCGTGTCTATGAGAAGGCTCGGGACGAGTACCTGGCGTCGCTGCGGATGGCCCCGGACTACGCCGACGCCCACTACAACCTAGGGGTCGTATACTTCTTCCGGCTTCGTGACTACCCCCGGGCGCTGTACCACTTCGTGCGTTACGCCCAGCTGCGGCCCGAGGCCTCGGACTTGGACCAGGTAAGGGAGCTGGTGTTCCAAGCGCTCGAGAGGATCGAGGCGACGGAACGCGAGGCGTACCTCCGGGCGCTGGACCGGGGAACCATTGAGGCGATCGAGACCTTTCTGCAGGAGCACCCGGACACCGTGTACCGGCCCGATGCGGAGCGCAAGCTGGAGATCCTCCGGCGGTACGAGGAGGAGCGCGAGCGCTGGCAGGGGGAGGTGGGAGCGGCGTACCAGCAGGCCCTGGCCCGGGGAACGCCGGAGGCCATGGATGCGTTTTTGAGCCGGTACCCCGACGTTCCCCAGGCGGGGGAGGCGCGTCGGCTCCTGGACCTGTGGGCGAAGGAACAGGCAGCCGAGTCCGAGGCTTTCCAGAAGGCCGTGGCCGAGGGGACCCTGGCCGCCTTGGAGCGGTTTCTGAAGGCCCACCCCCAGGGTCGATATGCCCTGGAGGCCCAGCGCCGTATCGATCACCTGGCGGCTGCTGAGAAGGCGTTCCGGATCGCCAAGAAGTCCCGCTCGATCCCGGGGCTGGAGGCCTTCCTCGAGACCTACGGGGACACGCCCCACCAGGCTGAGGCCCGGCAGCTGCTGGAGGAGCTCCGCGCCGAAGCGAACCGGGTCGAGCAGACGGCGCCGGCGCCTGCCCCGGCGGCCGACGCCGAGGAGACGGCCCGCCGGGCCCGGGAGGAGGTGCTTCGGGCCCAGGCCGACCAGGCCTGGGCCGAGGCCGAGGCCGCGGACACGGCCGAGGCCTATGAGGCGTTCCGGGCCGCCTACCCGGACCATCCCATGGCCGAGGAGGCCCGGCGCCGTGCCGCGGTGCTTCGGGAGAACGACGGAGCGGAGGCCGAGGCGGCGCAGGGAGTTCCCCAGGCAACGGTGGAGGAGGACTGGCGCAGGACCCGGCGGGAGGACACGGCCGAGGCCTACCGGGCGTTTCTCAAGGCCCACCCGGAGGGCGAGGAGGCCGAGGCCGCCCGCAAACGGCTCGAGGAGCTGGAGGCCCGCATCCACGAGGCTGAGAAGAGCCTGCCCCGCGAGAAGCGCAAGGCCTTGGAGCGGTATCGGAAGATGCTCGAAGGGCAGTGAGGGGCTCCCCAGGAACGTCCGCTGGGAGGCCGGGTGACCGGGTGCGACCTACCCCTCGCGTGGCCGGGGCCCGGCAGGGGGGGACTCGACGGTGCCCGCGGCCCGAAGCAGGTAGGCCTCCATGAACGGGTCCAGATTGCCGTCCAGGACCCGGTCCACGTCCCCCTCCTCCAGGCCGGTGCGGTGGTCCTTGATCTTCCGGTAGGGCTGGAGGATGTACGAACGGATCTGGCTGCCCCAGGCGATCTCTCGCTTCTCGCTCATCTGGGCCTCCAGTTCCTCCTCGCGCTTGCGGCGCTCCAGGTCGAGCAGGCGGGCCTTCAGCACGCGCATCGCGTTGGACCGGTTCTTGTGCTGGCTGCGCTCGCTCTGGCAGGTGACCACGATGCCGGTGGGAAGGTGGGTGATTCGCACGGCCGACTCGGTCCGGTTCACGTGCTGGCCGCCGGCACCGCTCGCCCGGAACACGTCCACCCTCAAGTCTTTCTCGTCGATCTCCACCGCCACGTCCTCTTCGGCCTCGGGGTACACGCTCACCGAGGCGAACGAGGTGTGACGGCGAGCCTGTGCGTCGAAGGGGCTGATCCGAACGAGACGGTGGACCCCTTCCTCTGCCTTCAGGTACCCGTAGGCGTAAGGGCCTGACACCGTGAACGTGACGTTCTTGATGCCGGCCTCCTCCCCGGGCAGCTCGTCCACGATCTCCACCTCGAACCCGTGCTTCTCCGCCCACCGCAGGTACATCCGCAGGAGCATCTGGGCCCAGTCCTGGGCCTCGGTGCCGCCGGCGCCCGCGTTGATGGCCACGATGGCGTCGCCGGGGTCGTGGGGGCCGCCGAGCATGGTGCGCAGCTCCATCTCACGCACCCCCCGGGCCACGGTCTCCAGGTGCTCCTCGGCCTCGCGCACGAGCTCCTCGTCGCCCTCCTCCTCTCCCAGCTCCCAGGCAAGCCGACAGTCCTCCAGCCGGGCCTCGAGGTGCTTCCAGGCCTCCACCTCTGCCGTCAGCCGCTCGCGCTCCTTGCCCTGCCGGGCGGCCGCTTCCGGGTCGTCCCAGAAGTCGGGCCGGGCCATCAGGGCGTCGAGCTCGGCAATGCGCTTCTCCTTGGCCGCGAGGTCAAAGGTGCCTCCATAGCTCGGTGAGGCGGCGGTGCAGGTCGTTGAGACGCTCTGACTCGACCATTGAAGAGTTCCTCCGTCGGGAAGACACGCGTGGATACGGCGGGCACTCAGGTTCGGGGGGCCCGCCGGGGGCCGCGAAGGATAGCAAAAACGGACAGAGCGGCCAAGGCAAGGGAGGCCGGCGAGATCCACGGCCGCACTGCAGCCTGGGGCGTGGGACCGGCCGACGGCAGCTCCACCTCGGCCACGAACGCGTCCCGGGCGCCCAACACCGTGGTCGTCAGCGGCCGTCCCCGCCGATCGAACACCGCGCTCACCCCGGTGTTGGCGGCCCGAACCAAGGGCAGCCCCGTCTCGGCGGCTCGGAGGGCTGCAAAGGCCAGATGCTGGTAGGGTGCGGGGGTCTGCCCGAACCATGCGTCGTTGGTGACCACCACGAGCAGGCGGGCTCCCTGCTCGGCGTGCCGGGCCGCGGGCCCAGGGAAGATTCCTTCGAAGCAGATCAAGGGGCCCAACGTGGGAAGGCCCGGGCTCGACAGGGGGATTGCCCCGGGACCTGGCGAGAAGTCACCCGCCCCTTCCACCATCTTCTTCAGAAAGGGGAGGTAGCGCCCGAAGGGCACGTACTCGCCGAAGGGCACCAGGTGGACCTTGTCGTAGCGACCCGCCCAAGTGCCGGAGGGAGTGAGGAGGAACACGCTGTTGCGGTACTCCATGCGGCCGCCCACCCGTTCGTAACCCGGGGCTCCGAACAGGAGCCAGGCGCCCGTTCTTCGGGCCAGGGTCAGGAGCCGGGAGGCCTCTGGACCGCTGTCCTGCACGTTCAGGGGGACGGCCGTCTCGGGCCAGACCACCAGTTTCGGCCGGCGGGGTCCAAGGTCCAGGGTGAGGCGCTCGTAGATGTCGAGGGTGATCCGGCGGTAGGCCCGGTCCCACTTCTGGGCCTGGTCGATGTTCCCCTGTACCACCCCCACCCGCAGGGTGGCGTCGGCCGGCTGCAGAGGGGAAGGGGCCAGGGCGAGTCCGGCCCAGGCGAGCGCAGCGGCCGCCGGCACCGCGAGCACCCGTACCGACACGTCCCCCCGGGCCAGGAGCCAGGCCGGCGCTACGGCCAGACCCACCCCGACCAGCCGGATCCCGTCGGCCCCCACCCACGGCGCCAGGCGCAGGGCCAGGGGCTGGTTCCACAGGGCCTGGGCCACGTCGCCCCACGGGAAGCCGGTGAGGGCCCACCCGCGAACGCCTTCGAGACCGGTCCATACGAAGGGGGCCAGGGCCAGGGCCAGGCCGGGGTTCTTCCGCCCGACGGCCGAGCAGACCCATCCGCACGCCCCGGGGTACAGGGCCAGGTAGGCGGCCAGGAGGGCCACGCACCCCACGGCCGCCGGCCAGGGCAGGCCGCCGTACCGGGCTACCGTGGGGGCGATCCACCACAGGAGCGCCCCGAAAAAGCCGAGCCCCTGGATCCACCCCAGCAGGAACCCCCGGCGGGCCTCGCACCGTATGGCCAGGGCCCAGAGGGGGGCCGGTAGGACCGGGGCCAGAGGGCCGAGGACCGCCGGGGGAAACGCGGCCACCGCTACCAGGGCGCCCCAGGCCCCCAAGGCCCAGGGCCCGGGATCACGCCACCTCGACCCGGTTCCGGCCATTGGCCTTGGCGCGGTAAAGGGCCTCGTCCGCGGCCCGCAGCAGTTCGTCCGGGGAGCGCTCCTTCTCGCCAGGGAGATAGTCGGCCACCCCCATGCTCACGGTGACAGGGATGCGGCGGTCCCCGCCGATGGGCACGGGCTCGCCGGCGATCCGGTTGCGCAGCCGTTCGGCGATGGTGAGGGCGAGGCTCGCGTCGGTCTTGGGAAGGAGGAGCACGAACTCCTCCCCGCCATACCGGGCCACCAGGTCCTCTCCGCGTACCGCGTCCTTGAGGATCTCCACGAGCTGCACCAGCACCCGGTCCCCGGCCGGATGGCCGTAGGTGTCGTTGATCCGCTTGAACCGGTCCAGGTCGATCATGACGCAGGCCAGGGGCTCTCCGTGGCGCGCCGCCCGGGCGTACTCGGCCTTGAGGCGCTCCTGAAAATGCCGGTGGTTGTAAGCTTTAGTGAGGCCGTCGGTCACCGACAGAAGCCGCAGCTCCTGGTTGGCCGCATCCAACTGCCGGGTGAGGGCCTCGAGCTGCTGGTTTTTTGCCTCGAGCTCCAGGTTCTGCTGGGACAACCGTTTCTGCAGGGCCCGGATCCGCAGCAGGCTTCGAACCCGCGCCACCAGCTCCACGTTGTCGAAGGGCTTGGAGATGTAGTCGTCGGCCCCCGCGTCCAGGCCCCGGGCCAGGTCCTCCACGTCGCCCTTGGCCGTGAGCATGAGGATCGGAATGTAGTCGTCGGCTCCCTCCCGGCGCCGCAGCTCCCGGCACACCTCGTACCCGTCCATCTCGGGCATCATCACGTCGAGCAGAACCAGGTCCGGGGTGCACTCTTGGACGCGCTCCAGGGCCTCCCTCCCGTTCTGCGCCTCCCGGATGCGATACCCCTGGGCCCGGAGCACGTCCGACACCATGGCCCGGACGATGCGGCTGTCGTCCACCACAAGGAGCTCAGGCGCTTCCATCGGTCACCCCTGCGGGCTTGGGGTCGCGGTCCAGGGCCTCCAAGATCTCCCGGGCCATGTCGTCGAGGCCCACCACCCGGGTGGCCGCCCCGACGTCGATGGCTGCCTTGGGCATGCCGTAGATCACCGACGACTCCTCGTCCTGCACCAACACCTTGCCCCCGGCCCGACGCAGGGCCAGGGCACCCTGGGCGCCGTCCCGGCCCATACCGGTGAGCACCACTCCCACGGCCCGGGGGCCGTACTCCCGGGCCACCGACTCGAACAGGACGTCGGCCGACGGCCGGCATGCGTTCACCGGCGGACCTTCCCGGGGCACGGCCCGGCCGGCCCGTACCCCCAGGTGGGTTCCGTCGGCCGCCAGGTACACCGTGCCCGGCTCCATGTGGACCGGCCCCTCCACCACCCGGATCGAGTGACCGGTCTCCCGCTCGAGCCACCCCGCAAAACCGCGGGTGAACCCAAGACTGATATGCTGCACCAGAACCAGCGGGCAGGGAAAGGGGCGGGGAAGGTCATGGAGCAGCCGTTGGACCGTGCGCGGCCCGCCAGTGCTGGCGGCCAGGGCCAAGAGCCGATCCGGTCGGACCGAGATCGGGGAGCCGCGGGCCGGCCGGCGCGCGGCCGGGACGCCGCTGGCCCAGCCCCGGCGGCGGGCTACCCGGGCGTAGAGCTTGATCCGGGAGCGCAGATCCTCGGCCACCGTGGCATAGGTGTCAGGAGCCGCCGATGCGTCGGGCTTGGGTAGGGCCTCGAACGCACCAGCCCGCACCGCCCGGAACGCGCTCTGGACCTCGCCGGGGTTCACGGTGGCGCTTAGGATGATCACGGGCGTGGGGCACCGTGCCATGATCCGCTCCACCGCCTCCAGACCGCCCATGACCGGCATCTGCACGTCCATGATAACCACGTCGGGCCGCAGGGCCTCGCACCGCTCCACGGCCTCGAGGCCGTTCTCGGCCTCGGCCACCACCTCGAGCTCAGGGTCAGCCTCCAACAGGTCCCGGAGCACCGTGCGCACCAGGCGGGAGTCGTCCACCAGTAACAGCCGGATCAACGTTCAACCCCTTTCCGCCGCTTGCGGACCAGGTCGTCCAACAGCGCTGTGAACTCCTTTTGGCGGAACCGATCCTTGGGAACGAACGCATCCGCCCCGGCCTCGGCCACCCGGTCGGCCTCCTCGGATCGGTTCGACACCACGACCACCGGCAGCCCTGCCAAGGCAGGGGTGCTCCGCACGCGCTGGAGAAGGCCGTAGCCGTCCATCTCGGGCATCTCCAGGTCGGTGACCACCACGGCCACGCGCTCGTCCTCGAGCAGCCGCCACGCCTCGGCCCCGGATGCCGCAGGGAGTACCTCGTACCCCTGGGTACGCAGCAGGTGCTCGATCATATGTCGGCTCGTCACGGAGTCGTCGGCCACCAGGATCCGGGGCGGCGGCTCGGGTGCGTGGGCGGGGCGCCGATGGGCCGCCTCCAGGTCGTGCCACCGGGCGTACAGGTCGATCACGTTGAGCACCGGAAGGGCCTCTCCCGTGGGCAGGAACGACACCCCCACGACCATGGGGGCCCCGGCCAGGTGGGGGCCCAGCGGTTTGATCACCAGCTCCCGCTCACCCTCCACCACGTCCACCTCCACCAGCATGGTCCGGTTGCGAAACCGCAGCCGCACCACCCCGACTCGACCCGCTCGCTGGGTCCGCTCGATCCCCAGCACCCCCGCCAGGTCCACCACCGGGGCCAGCCGGCCGCCGGCGTCCCATAGTCCCTCCCGGGCCTGGAGCGAGGTCACCGGCACTGACTCGCACCGGTCCACGAACAGTGAGGGCAGGGCGTAGGGCTCCCCCCCCACCCGCACCACCAACCCCGGCAAAGTGGTCAGGGACAGGGGCAGCAGCAGCCGAAATCGGGACCACCGGCCGGGCTCGGTCTGGATCACCAGGGACCCGTTGAGTTTCTCGACCCGCAGCTTCACCACGTCGAGCCCCACCCCCCGGCCGGACACCTCGCTGACCTGCTCCCGGGTGGAGAAGCCCGGGCGACAGAGGAGGTAGAGGGCCTCGTCGTCCGACAGCGCACGTGCGGCCTCGTCGCCGAGGAGCCCTCGCTCCACGGCCTTGCGCCGGATGTGAGCCGGATCGAGCCCCCGGCCATCGTCCTCCACCTCAATGGCCACGGCATTAGAGCGGTGATAGGCTCGAAGGACCAGCCTGCCCCGGCGGGGCTTGCCGGCCCGCTCCCTCTGGTCGGGGGGCTCGATCCCGTGGTCCACGGCGTTACGTACCAGATGGGCCAGGGGGGCCTGAATCGCGCCGAGCAACGAGCGATCCACCTCGGTGAGTCTCCCCTCCACCACCACCTCCACCTCCTTGCCGAGCTCCCGGGCCAGGTCCCTGGCAGTGCGCCGGAACCCCTCGAGCAGGTCGCCCAGGGGTACCATCCGGAGGGTCAGCACCCGGTCCTGAAGCTCGGAGACCAACTGGTCGAGCTGCCCCAGCTCGTCCAAGAACTGGCTAAAACCCCGGCCCGCGATCATCCGGGCCATGGCTCGCAGCGCATCGATCTCCGTCGGTTCCAGGGGGCGTTCTGGGTTCTGCCACCGCAGCAACCCGAGGCCACGGAACCCTCGTCGGAACCGCTCCATCCGAGCCAGGATCGCCGCCCGGTGAGTGGCCAGGTCGTCCACCAGGTTCTGGAGGTCCTCCAGCCGTTCGGTGGGCACCCGCAGCCGCACGGGCACGGGCTCGGCCGGCGGACAGGGGCGGCAGGGAGCGCCCCCGGGAGGGGAAGACAGGGGGGGCGGTGGGGTCGGTTGTCCGGCCCGGCCCAGTTCCCCCCGGAGCCGGTCCACTCCTCGGAGCAGCCGGCTCACCGTGTCGGGGCCGAACCCGCCGGCCTCTGCCTCCCGGAGCAGGTTCTCGAGCTCGTGGGCTTGGCGGCTGATCTCAGCCAGCCCCACCATGCGGGCGCTTCCTTTCACGGTGTGGGCCAGCCGCATGGCGCTGCGGTGCGCCTCCCGGTCCGAAGGGTTCTCCTCCAGCTGCAGAAGCCTCTGCCCCAGCCGTTCCAGGAGCTCCTCGGCCTCCTCGAGAAAGATCTTGACGTACTTCTCGTCCACCGACATGGGGGATCAGACCGTGAACCCCTGCGCCCCCAGGTTCTCCTGGGCCAGGTGTTTCAGCCGGCGGGCCAGCTCTTTGAGGCTGATCACCGCCTTCTCCACCTGTTCGGCCGAACGGTTCACCTGCACGGCCACGTCGTTGATGTCGGTGATGGTCAGGACCAGCTGCTCCCCGGCGGTCGCCTGCTGCTGGGTGGCCACTGTGATCTCCTTGGCCGACTCCTTGGTCTGGCGCACCAGCTCGAGGATCGTCTCCAGGCTCTCGCCGATCTGGTCCACCCGTTCGGCCCCCGCGCGGACGGTGGTCGTGCCCTTCTCGGTGGTGAGCAGGGTGGTGTTCACCGAGTTTTGGATCTCCTCCACCAGGGCCTTGATCTGGCCGGTGGCCTCCACCGTGCGTTGGGCTAGGCGACGGACCTCGCCGGCCACCACCCCGAACCGCTTCCCGTGTTCCCCCGCGCCCGCGGCCTCGATGGCCGCGTTGACCGCCAGCAGATGGGTCTGCTCGCTGATCTCGTCGATGATGTCCACGATGCCGCCGATCTTTTGGGACTTCTTCCCCAGGTCCAGCATGGAGGCCGCGATCGCGCCCACCTGCCCCTTGACCTCCTTCATGCCGGCCACGGCCTCCTGCACCGCGTCGCGGCCCCGCACACAGGCGTTGAAGGTCTCCTCCGCCACCTGCTCCACACTCTCCACGTTGGCCGAGATCTCGTTGGAGGTGGCCGCGATCTCTTCGGCCGTGGTGGTGGCCTCCTGCACGGCCGAGGCCTGCTCCGCTGCTCCGCTCGACTGCTCCATGGCGATGGTCACCAGGTTCTCGCTGGATCGGTGGAGGTCCTCCACAGCCTCGGCCAGGGCCGAGGCCACCGATGAGGCCCGCTGGAGGCTCTCCCTCAGGTGGGAGCGCAGCGTGTTCAGGTGGCCCCCCAATCGGGCCATCTCGTCCTCCCCCCGGATCGTCAGCTCCCGGGTGAGGTCGCCGTCGGCCATGCGACGGGCCGCCTCCTCCAGTCGGTACACCGGCTTGAGCACCAGAAGCCGCAGGCTCCCGACCACCACGGCCACCACCACGGCCACGGTCAGGGCGAACAACACCAGCAGGCGGTTACGGATGCCAAAGAGCTGGTCCTCGAAGTCGGAGAAGTCGAACCCGATCAAGATCGCTCCCAGGTAGGGGCCGTCGGAGGTGTGGCAGGTGCTGCACACGCCCTGGTTCTGCAGGGGCACCGCGTTGGTCACGTGGCCGGATCGTCGGGTCTCCAACAGCCCGGTGGCGCCGGCGCCGGCCTGCACGAGCCGGGCGAGCTCGGGGTCGTCGAGTTTCTTGCCGATCTCGCCCGGCCTGCCGCTGTAGCGCACCGTCCCGTCGGGTTGAACTACCCGTAGGGCCTCGATGCCCGCGGTGGACACGGCATTCTCGAGGATCTTCTGGAGCTCCTCCATCTTGCCCTCCACCATGGAGAATAGCAGCGTGTTGTACACGAAGGTGGCGAAGCCTTGGTTGGTGCGCTCCTGGAGCTCGATCACGGTCCGCCGCTGCACCCAAGCGGTGTAGGCGCTGGCCAGGCCCAGCAGGATCACCATGGCCACGGCCGTGGAGACCGCGATCTTTGTCGACAAGCTCTTCCGGAACGAGCCGATCATGGATCTCTCCTTCGCGGTAGTCAGGGTTCGGAAGACAGGGAGCGCAGGGCTGGATCCCTCGCACGCCGGCTCATTCGGTCCCGTCCCCTGCCTCGCTGCCGTCTGCCGGAACGGCCTCGTCCGGTTGGCGCCGGACGTCGGGCACTGCCGACCCCTGCACGAGCCCATCGGGGTTGAGAACGGTCACCGGTTCCTGTGCCTGCCACTGCCCCTCCACGGTGCTCTCCGGGGCACCGGCCCACGGCGCTTCGATCGGTTGAATCTCCTCGGGGGACACCGGCACCACGTCCACGATCCGGTCCACGGTGAACGCGGCCCGTAGGTCTCCGCTCGCCACCAGGACCAGATAGCCCCCCGGGCCGCCGCGAGTCCCGGGGATCGCGAGGAACCGGTTCGTGTCCACCACGGACACGACCTCACCCCGCACCCCGGCTACCCCCAAGATGTACTCTGGCAGGCCGGGCAGCCGGGTGATCCGAGGCCGCCGCACCACGCCGCGCCCAGCTTCGGCCGGCAGAGCAAACCGACGGCCGGCGGACTCGAACACCAGGTAAGGGCGACCACCGGCCGGGCCTTCGGCCTCCGTCTGATGCGCCCAGTACTCTGACCGCAGAGCCTCGAGCCAGGCGGCCAGGTCCGTGGACGGAGACCTCACGGCTCATCTCTCCTTTCCGGGAGACCCAGGCTGGACTCCAGAATCTCGGCCACGGTCCGGGCCTCCATGCCGCCGGTCATCCACCGAGGCACCCGCAGGCCCGAGCGAAGAGCCCGAAGGGCACGGCCCGCCTCGGCAGCCGCTGAGGTCCGATCTCCCCGGCGAAGGAGGATCCACGCCCGATTCACGCGGGCCATGACGAGGGTCGGGTCTTTGAACAGGGCCTCGTCGTAGCGAATCAGGGCCCCGGCGTCGTCGCCGGAGCGCTCCTGGAGGAGGCCGCACAGGTAGCACGCCTCGGCCGGGGCCGACGGGGATGCCGCGGCCTGGCGGGCCGCCACCAGGGCCTCCTGCTCCCGCCCCTCGTTGGCGAGGAGCAAGGCCTGGCCAACCATGCCCCGAGGGTCGGTGGGGTCGGCATCCAAGAGGCTCTGGAACCGTTCCTGGGCCTTGTCGAACTCCTCGACGTCCAGCAGCGCCAGGCCGGCCCGGTAGATGGCCTCCGGATCGTCCACCGCTCCCGCCCGCACGCGGCCGGGAGCGGTGGACGGAGGTAGGGATGCTGGGGGGTCGTCCACGCGACGGTAATAAAAGCATCCCGCGCACCGGACCGGCTCCAGCCCGGGCCTGCGGGGCCAGATCGTCTCCGAAGGGCCCAGGAACAGGGCCCCGTCGGGTTCCAACGAGGCCGAGAGTAGATCGAGCGTCTCGGCCACGGCCTCCGGGCGGAAATAGATGAGGGTGTTGCGGCAGAACACGGCAGCGAACGGGCCGTCGCGCCGCACCCACTCCCGGGTGTCGAGGGCGAGCAGGTCCCGGCGTTCGAACCGGACCATTCGCCGCAGGTGGGCCGGCACCTCCCAGCCGTCCCCCCAGGGGCGGAGATGCCGGCGGAGAACCTCGGGGGGGATGTTGCGGACGGCCCGCTGGCCGTAACGTCCCCGGCGTGCCCGGGCGAGGCTCGGTGCGTGGTTGTCGGTGGCCACGATCTCCACCGGTGGCTCGGCTCCGAGCACCTCGAGGCAGGCGATGGCCAAGGAGTAAGGCTCCTCGCCCGAGGCGCAGCCGGCGGACCAGATCTTCGCGGGCCGGCCCCGCAGCCGAGGGAGCACCTCGCTCATCAGGGCCGTGAACTGACCGGCGTGTCGCCAGAAATGGGTTTCGTTCACGGCGAGCAGAAGGGTCAGGGCGTCAAGCTCCTGGGCGCGAAACCGGGCCGAGGCGAGGCGGCGCAGGTAGGTCTGGGCCGTGGGCAGCAACCGGGCCACCAGCCGAACCCCCACGGCCTCCGCCAGGGCCCGGCGCCGGTCGGCCCGGATGGCCAGGCCTCGGTGCTGCTCCACCAACGCGGCGACCTGCGTGAGCTCTCGTGGGCCGGGGTCGGCTGCCGCCAACGGCCAGGCGCGGGCGAAGGCCGGCCACTCCCGGGCGGCCGCCAGCACGGCCGAGGCCAAGGAGCGGGGGTCGACGTCTTCCGAGAAGGCCTGGTAGACCCGGGGCTCCAGGTCCGTGGCAGAGGGAGCGGGGCACACCAGGATCACGGCCGGGGGGGGCGTGGCCCGGCTGCGGGTCCATTCCAGGGGCCCCCGGAGGCAAGCGGGGTCTGCCGTGCACACCACGGCCACGGGCAGATCTCCGGCCAGGGCCTGGTCCAGAGCCTCGGCAGCCGAGGCTCGCACCCCGATTCGGCTCAGTGCCTCGGCCACACGCCGCGCCTCGGCTGGCCGGTCGGCGGCCACCCACGCCAGGGGGGTGGGAGGAGAGTCAAGGAGGGGCGGTGCGGCCAGGTTCACCTGCGGACGCTTCCTCGTTGGGGGGGCGACGGATCAAGACCTCTTTGACCCGCCTCTTATCGGCGTCGCGCACGGTGAACTCAAGTCCGCGGTAACGGAAGGCTTCTCCGGGGCGGGGAATCCGCCCCAACACGTGGAACACCAGGCCCCCCACCGTCTCGAACTCCTGGGTGTCCAGCTCCAGCCCCAGGAGGTTCTCGAGCCTCTCCATTTCGACCCGGCCCGAGACCCGAAGCCCCTCTCGGGTCTCCCGGACCTCGCCGTCCAGCTCGGGCTCGTCCTCGATCTCCCCCACGATCTCCTCGACCACATCCGAGGGGGTCACCAGCCCGGAGACCCCCCCGTACTCGTCCACGGCCAGGATCAAGGGGACCCGGTTGCGTTTGAACTCCTCGAGCAACGCCTCTAGGGTCAGGGTCTCGGGCACGAACACCGCGGGCCGGCACAACGGCTCCAAGGGAGGGAAGGGTGGCTTCGTGCCCCAGTACCGCAGGACGTCGCGGGCCGTCACAAACCCGATCACCTGGTCGAGAGTGTCCTGGTACACCGGGATCCGGGAGTGGCCCTCTTCCACCATCCGTCGGACCAGCTCTGGGAGCGGCTCGTCCCGGGCCACGGCCACGATCTCGGTGCGGGGCACCATGATCTCCCGGACCCGGGTGCGGCGCAGGGCGAGGACCGAGAGGAGCATCTCCTCCTCCTCGGGCTGGAGAACGCCCTCGGCCGTGCCCTCCTCGATCAGGTCCTCCATCTGCTGCACCAGGTCCCGCCGGGGCCGGAGCCGACGTCGGATCCATTCGAGGAGGATCCCCAGGGGGGTGGGGCGGGACTCGGCCTTCATGGCATTCCCCCCGGCAGGACCAGGTAGTGAAGGGCCAGGGCCAGACCAGCACCCAGCGCCCCGCCGGCCAGGACCTCGCCCCGGGAATGGATCCGCAGAAGGAGCCGGCTGTGGCTCACCATGAGGGCCAGCAGCCCGGCCAGGGCGGCCACCATCCAGTCCCGCGTGTGCAAGGTGAGAAGGGTCGCCACGGCGAACGAGACCGCCGCGTGGCCCGAAGGAAAGCCGCCGTGAAGGGGCGCGCCCCGCCCCAGGAGGGCCTTCAGCAGCACCACGGCCACGATCACGGTCAGGAGGATCGCGGCCGCGGCCATGGGACCGGCCGGCCCGGTGGGCAGGGCCGCCCCGAACTGGGACAGACGCGGCCCGAGGACCACCCACCCCACGGCGGCCGCGCCGAACGAGGCCACGAGCACGGCTCCGGCAGCCACGTCCTTGGCCGAGCGGGCCAGAGGGTCGTACCGGGGGCAGGCCAGGTCCACCAGGGACTCGAAGGCGGTGTTGATGAGCTCGGCTACGAGCACCAGCCCGGCCGCCAGGCACAGCAGCGCGAACTCCCCCGGCGTGACCCCCAGCCGGGGCGCGAGCACCAGGACGCCCAGCGCGGCCAAGGAGTGCCACCGCATGTGCCGCTGGGTGCGCACCGCCTCGAGCACCCCCTCCACGGCGCAGTTCAGGGTTTCGAGCCAGGTCTCAGGTTTCACGTCGGATCCGCTCGAACAGCTCCTCCTGCCGGGCCTCCATCTCGGCCGCCCGGTGGGCCTGGTCCCCCTCGTGATCGTACCCCAGCAGATGCAGGAGGCCGTGCAGACACAGGTAGAACACCATGTCCTCCAAGGACCAGCCGGCCTCCTCGGCCTCGCGGGCCGCAGTGTCCAGGCTGACCACCACGTCCCCCAGCACGGCCGGGTCCACCGCCCCGGTCTCCCCCTCGCGTTGGGAGAAGCTGATCACGTTCGTGGGCGAGTCAAGTCCGAAATGGGTGCGGTGCAGGTCCTGGATGTCTCCGTCGGAGCACAGCCACACCGAGAGCTCGGTGGACGGTTCACAGCCCGAGGCGTTTAAGGCGCTCTCCAGGCGCCTCCGGAGCCGCTCCTCGCCGATCCGCTCCGGTCGGTCGTTTCGGATCCAGATGTCCATCGCTGCGGCGTTCCTTATGGGCCAAAAGCGGATAGTCGATCCGCTGGTGATGGATCCCGCTAAGGATGCGGGCGAACGCGCCTGCGATCCGGTGCAGGTCCCTGAGGGTGAGGTCGCACCCGTCGAGCTGGCCGTCGGCAAAGGTGCGATTGATGATGTTCTGGACCATGCCTTGGATCCGGGCCGGCCGCAGATCGGGCAGGGTGCGCGACGCCGCCTCCACCGCGTCGGCCAGCAGCACCAGGCCGGCCTCCCGGGTCTGGGGCTTGGGGCCGGGGTACCGGTAGTCGGTTTCGTGAACCTCGTCGTCCCTCTGCCGGGCGGCCTTGTCGTGGAAGTACCGGATCAGCCCGGTGCCGTGGTGCTGCTGGAGAATTGCCTCGATCTCTCGGCCCAGGCGGTGGCGGCGGGCCAGCTCGACCCCCTCCTTCACGTGGGAGGTCAGGATCAGGCTCGAAAGCCGCGGAGCCAGACGGTCGTGGGGGTTTCGGCCGTGGGGCTGGTTCTCGATGAAGTAGGCCGGTTTGGAGAGCTTGCCCACGTCGTGGTAGTAGGAGGCCACCGTGGCCAGCAGGGCCCGGGCCCCGATGGCCTCGGCGCCGGCCTTGGCCAGGGTGCCGGTGACCAGGGAATGATGGTAGGTGCCCGGAGCCCGGAGCATCAGGTCCCGGAGCAGCGGGTGGTCAAGGCTCGCCAGCTCCGTGAGGCGCAGATCCGTGGTGTACCCCAGCACGAGCTCGGCCAAGAATACCAGGAGCAGGGAGAGCGCCCCCGCGCCCAGCCCCCCGCCCACGGCCCACAGGGCGTCCCACCCGATCTGGCCCGGCAGCGCCTCGGCCGCGAGCCCGAACCCGGCCGCCACCCCCGCCTGGGCCACCCCCGCCCACAGCCCCGCCCGCAGGTAGGCAGCCCGCCGGCCTGCCCGGCCCACGCCGTGGGCACCCACGAGCCCCCCGGCCAGGAACACGCCCGCAGCCTCCAGCGGCACGGGGGTGCCGAGACCGCCCAGCACCGACAGGGGAACAGCCAGCAGCAGGGCGGTCTCAGAGTTCAGGACCGCCCGCACGGTCAGTACCCCCGCGGCCATCGGTACCCCCAGCACCGCAGCCCCCAGTCCGCCGGGCACCGAGGCCGCGGCTGCCAGGGCGAGCCAGGCGCGCTCCAGGGCCGCCAGCACGAGGAGAGTCGCGCCCAGCAGGACCCGGTCTCGGGGCGCGCTCCGGAACTTCTTGACGTTGCGGCGGCCGAACTCGAAGGGGATCCAGATCCCCAGGCACCACAGGGCCACGAGCCCGATCCCCCGCCGCCAGGCGCTTCCGGTGTCTGCCAGACGGGCGTGGGCCAGCAGACGCCGGGCCTGTTCCGGGCTCACCCGGTCCCCCTCCCGCACGATCATCTCCCCCTGCCGGATCAGATACCGGACTGGGGGCACCAGATCCCGGGCCTCTTTGCGACGGCGGGCGGTCTGCTCTCCGTTGCGGGCCACGTTCGGTCGCAGCACCTTCCGGGCCAGGGCCAGGGCCAGGCGCTCGGGTCCGGCGGCTCCTTTCGGTGCCAGCCCGTCCCGGGCCTCGTCCAACCCGAGCGGCATCAAGGCCGGCGTGAGGGGGGTCTCGGCGCGGGTGCGCAGGTCCCGCAGGATTCTTGGGCGGTCCCGGAGGAAAGGGGTGGGGTCCGCCACGATGCCCCGGGCGAACCGGGGTTGCAGCAGACGCCGGACCTGGTCCAGGAGCCCGTCGCGCTCGGCCGGGTTCGTGAGGCTCCGGATCTGTTCGGCCGAGATCGGAACCCCCAAACGGCTTTGGGCCTCGGCGGCCAGAGCCTCCCAGTTCGGAGGCTCCGGACCGTTGGGGCCCACGGGCGAGGGCCGGGGAAGTCGGTCCACCAAGGCTGCCGCCTCCTCCAACGCCTCGGCCAACAGGTCGGGGTCCCGGTCGAACACCTCGGGTGCTTGGTCGGCGGCTTGGGCCCTGCGGGCCTCGGTGGCGGCCTCGTCCGGCAAGGTGAAGTCCCTTTGGGCCTTCACGTTCTCCCGGGCGACCTCGCCCGGTGCGTACACGGGGACCCGCTTGGCAAAGGGAAGTCCGGTCACCACCGCGGCCAGGGATGCCAGCCCCAGGAGCAGCAGCGTCGAGGCGGCGCGTCGCCGGGCGGGGGAACCGGTAGAGGTGCCGGACCGGCGGGTGGGTCGGGATGGGAACATGGAGCCTCCGGGTCAGGGCATGCTAAGACACGGTCGGAGGGGAGTCAAGGGCGCGGGGATCCGCCAGAAACAGCGGTTGTTTCGGTCGGGTTCCTGTGGTACGGTTTCGTAAATCCTCTGGAAATAAGGAGGTTGTCCGTGGAGCCGGGTTCCAGCCTTCGAGAGGAACTGGAAGAGATCAACCGGGAGCTGCGCAAGACGTTCTTGAAGCTCCAGTCGCTTCTGGAAAAGAAGCAGCGGGCGCTTCGAGAGGCCGAGATCCTGGAGGACGAGCGAGAACAGGAGCGGTTGTCCGAGGTCGTCCTCCAGATCGAGAAGAAGCTTCGAGAGATCCGCCAGATCGGCATCCTTCCCCCCTCCGCGACCCCGTGATGGCTCCCCTACGAAGGCTCCTCGTGATCGCTCCAGCCGGGCCCTGGGTCCCAACCCGGGTGGCCGAGGTGGGGGCGTTCCGTCTCGAGGTCACCCGGGTCGGTGATCCGGATCTCGCTCCGCCGGGTCCGTGGGATGTGGTGGCCTTCCGGACCGATGCGTTTTCGGGTGCCGAGCCCGACGACATCCTGGTGTGGCTTCGGCGGGCGGCGCCCGAGGCCACGTTCCTTCCAGTGGCCGTGCGGCCCGATCCCCGTCAGGCCCTGATCTATCTGAAAAACGGAGCTTACGAGTACCTGGAGGAGCCGCTCGACCCCTCCGAGTTTCTGCGGGCCTTGGCCGAAGCCCTCGAGAACCGGGAGGCGTTTCGCGAGATCCTGGAGATGAACCGGACTCTCGAGGCCCAGGCCCACCAGCTGCGCCGGGAGAAGGAGGAGCTGGAGCGGCGCAACCGGGAGCTGCGGGCGGTGAGCCGTCTGGCCCAGGACCTGGCCGCCTCGCTGGAGCCACAGGAGGTGGTGGACCGGTTGGGGGAACGGTTGCGTGAGGTGTTCGGGGACCGTTCGGTGCGCATCGGCCTCTGGGGTCGGGTGCCCGGCGGGCTGGCCCTGGTGGGGGGGGCCTCGGGTCCCGGTGTGGAGGAGACCCCGGGGCCGTGGGCCGCCAGGGTGCTCCAGGGCGAAGAGGTGCGCCAGCCGGTCCAGGACGGGGGGCGGGAGCTGGTTGTCGTGCCGATGCGTGCTCGGGACCGGGTGGTGGGGTTCCTGGCCCTCGAAGGGAGGTGCCGGCTGGTGCCCGAGCACGAGATGGAGCTCCTTCGGATCTTCGCCGACACCGCGGCCATCGCCCTGGAGAACGCCCGGCTGTACCAGGCCATGCGGGATCTATCGGTACGGGACGAGCTCACGGGCCTGTTCAACCGGCGGTACTTCCAGGAGCGGCTTCGGGCCGAGTGGAACCATGCCACCCGCCATGAGATCCCCTTGGCTCTGTTGGTCATCGACATCGACCACTTTAAGCGGCTGAACGACGGCAACGATCACCTGACCGGGGACGCGGCCCTGCGCAAGTTGGCCGAGATCCTCACCCGCAACACGCGGGGCATCGACACGGTGGCCCGGTACGGGGGAGAGGAGTTCGTTGTGATCCTACCTCGGACCGGCCGGGAGGGGGCCCTGGCCGCGGCCGAGAAGCTTCGGAGGGCGGTGGCCCGGGCCCGCTTCCCCGGCGAGGATGCGGTGCCGGGCGGCAAGCTGACCGTGAGCATCGGCGCGGCGTGGTACCCCGGAGCGTCCGGTTCGGTGGAGGAGCTGCTGGCCCGAGCCGACCACGCCTTGTACGAGGCCAAGGACTCGGGCCGAAACCGAACCCGCCTGTGGGGCTCTTCGGATGAGTCCCGGGCCAGCGCCTGAGATCCCACCCCTTCGCGATCCAGCCCACACCACAGGGCGTCCGAGGTGGCCTACGGGAGCAGGCTCCTACGGCGAGGCCCCGAAAGTTCCCCTGTCACTTGTCACCGATCACACGCTGCGGAAGTTTCCCCCCGCGTCTTTTCACCCACAATGTGAGCGAAAACACATGTTGTCGGCCTGTTGCCTTGAGCGTATCATCGCGCGACCGTTGGGGTGAAATGGCAAGAGGGCGGCGAAGCGGCCGATGCTCGGCGTTAACCCGGCGACAAGACGGGCCCGCTTTTCCCCGCGCACGGGGGTCTTCGGCCTGGCGCGAAGCCGGGCGTTGAGCTTTGCCGTGCAAGCCCGGCACAGAGGAGTTGGTTTCATCCCGATTCCATAAGAATGCAAACCACGGCGAGCGAAGGAGCCGCACCCGGCTCTCCGGCAGGTCCTCTGCCCCCGATCCAGGGGGTGGTGGTGCCTTGTTACTAAGGCCTACGAAGGTATTGCCGGACGCGGGTGGGGGGCTGGCTCCGGCCGGGCGCGAGTGCGGCACCCCTTTCGCCGCGCCTTCGCATGCCGTCGTCAGCCAGGTAGGTCGGGGCGCCGGTGGCGGGAGTTCCTGAACTTCCAAGGCGATTCCGGCTTGGTGAGGGCGCGGCGACGTGAGGGGCCGCGCCCGGCTCTCCACCAGCCCCCCACCCGCTGGTTCCCTTGTGAACGCCGGAGATCTGACAATAGTTCCGTTGGTATTAGTATCCGCCAGGTTCACGGTAACGGCCAAGGGGTGGGGGGGCTCAACGGGCTCGGGCACGAGGTGCCAGATATGAAGGTCGCAGACCCGAGGAAGAGGGACGGGAGCAGGGTCAGGCGATGGGGGAATCGCGAGGCTGGTTGTCCTCTGTGGTTCCTTTATTTCACGGCCTTCGTGTGCGGGGCCATGATCATGGTGGTCGAGATCCTCGGGGCTCGGGTGCTGGGACCCCTGTTCGGCGTGGGGCTTTTCGTGTGGACCGCCCAGATCGCGGTGGCCATGGTGGCCCTGGCCGCAGGGTATGCGTTGGGGGGGTATCTCACGGACCGAACCGCCAGAGCCGATGTCTTGTTCTGGGTGATCGCGGCCGCAGGGGCGGCGTTGCTCGGAGTGGCGCCGATCAAGTCGGCCGTCCTGAAGTGGGGGGTGGGGCTCGGGTTGAGGGGCGGAGCTCTGATCTCCTCGGCGACCCTGTTCGGCCTACCCCTTCTGTTGCTGGGATGCGTCTCCCCTGGGGTGATCCGGCTCGCCGCCCGTCGGGTCGAGCGGGTGGGGCGGACGGCCGGGGGGGTGTATGCCTTATCCACCTTGGGCAGCGTTTTCGGCACGGTGCTCACCGGCTTCGTTTTGATCGGCCTGTGGGGGGTCTCGAAGATCTTCGCCGTGACCGGCGCGGTGCTGCTGGCTGTCTCGGCGGCCCACTTTTTCTTGACCCACCGTTGGCTAAAAGGGGGCGTCCTCGGACTGCTGGCCGCGCTTGCGTTGGTGGGGCCGTCGTTTGGGGCGGAGGTGGGGCTCAGCCGAAGGCTCCCCTCCGGCACAGTGGCAACCCTGGTCCACGCCCAAAGCGGCCTGTACGGAGACGTCCGGGTCATCGACTACCGCTACCGGGACCTGGTCGTCCGAGAGCTCACGATCGACGGCCTGATCCAGGGGGGAGTGGATCGGACCACCGGCCTGCCCACCTACGAGTACCTCTACCTTTTGTCTCTCATCCCCCCGGCGACCCGTCCCGGCGGCGACACCTGTCTGGTGTTGGGGCTCGGCGCGGGCATCGTGCCAAGGCTTCTGGAAACACGGGGCGTCACGACCGATGTGGTCGAGATCGATCCCAACGTGGTGGAAGCCGCCCGCCGGTTCTTCGGTTTCCACACAAAGGGCGACGTGTACGTGGAAGACGCTCGGGTTCACCTGGCACGTTCGGGAAAGCGCTATGACTACGTGTTGATCGACGTGTTCAACGGCGACGGTGTGCCCTCTCATCTCGTGAGCCGCGAGGCCTTTCGGGCCGCCAAGGCGCGGCTGTCCGAGCGAGGAGGCGTGCTCGCCCTGAACTTCCATGGTCGTCTGGACCTGAGGCAAGGTGGGACCGCGTCGGTGGCTCGCACCTTGCTCGAGGTGTTCGACAACGTGGACCTGTATCCCACGTTCCGCCCGGCCGAGGGAGCCCACGGCAACGTGGTGATCGTCGCCTACGACGGTCCGCCGAGCCCGGTGGGTGCCGACGCGTTGGGGGGGATGCCGGTGCACCCCCTGGCCCGCCGGGGGCTGGCCGGCTTTTGGGCCCGGCGGGTTTCGATGCGGCCGGGAATGGCCGCGGCCCCCCTCTTGACCGACGACTACAACCCCATTGACCTCATGGACCTCGATCTTCGGGAGGCGGTTCGACGGAGTCTACTGGCGGACACCCCTTGGGATCTCCTCGTGGATTGAGTGATGGGAGTAGGAACCATGATCCGAAGGCTCGTTGTTTGCTCAACCGTGGTCGCACTTTGCGCGTTTCTCCCCGGCTTGTCGGTGGCAGCCGGGGGCGATGCCTCACCGGGCGCCCCCCCGGGGGACACAAAGGCCCCCCCCCTGGACCCGGACACGCCGGTTCTTCGCATCAATGGCCGCGAGGTGGGCGAGATCTGGTACGAGAGGTCCCTGGCCCAGACCGCGGCGGAGCTGGAGCCCGCCTCGGAGGCCCACGGCGTGAACAACGCGATGGTCCGCGAGAAGGCCATGGAACGCCTGATCGAGCAAGAGCTGCTCTACGACCTGGCCACGCGCCAGAAGATTCCGGGTTTGGACGAGGAGGTGGAGCGCCGGTTCCGGGCGTTCGTGGAGCGGGTGGGGGGCGAGGAAGAGTTCAAGAAGCAACTGGCCGCCCAGGGCATGGAGGAGCGGCATGTCCGACACATCATCCGCAGGGAGCTGGCCAACGCGTGGTACGTGGAGAACGTGATCGGCCGCGACGTCACCGTGACCGAGGAAGAGGCCCGGTCTTACTACGAGGCCAAGAAGGCCCAGGAGTACGTCCACCCAGAGATGCGAAAGATCTATCAGATCCTGGCGGCCGCGAGCCGGGGTAAGGAGGCCGCCTTGGCCCGGCTCGCAGAGGTGCGGCGGCGCTACGAACAAGGAGAAGGGTTTGGCCCCCTTGCGCAGGAGTTCTCGGATGAGCCCGCGAGCCGGTTGCAGCAGGGGTTCATCGGGTATCGTGCCCGGGACGACCTCCCTCCCCAGGTGGCCGAGGCGTGTTTTTCGGCCAAGCCGGGTGAGCTGACCCCGGTGGTGGAGACCCGGTTTGGATACCACGTGTTCCTGGTCACAGAGATCGTGCCCCCTGAAAGCCGGAGCTTCGAGGAGGTGCGGGAAGAGGTGTTTCAGAAGGCCCGGGAGGTCAAGCTGAAAAGGGCCGTTGAGGCTGCTTTGAAGCAGGCTGGGCGGGAGGCAAAGGTGGAGATCCTGTTGCCCCACTGAACTCGGGGGGAACGTTGGTGATTTGGCGCACATGGAGTTGGGTGATTTCGCGCCGACGGCGCGTCCTGAGGCGGGAGTGGCGAGTTTTCTTGGTGATAACTTGCTGAAATCAGAAGGAATGATGTCCTTTCCTCTGGGCAGCGTCTGTGGCAAAAAAATTGCATTCTCATTAAATTGTAGCTGCGGCCTAGGCTGTCGGCCTGAGGAGGCGGAATGAAACGCACGGGGTTTTTTCTGAAATGGATGGCGGCCGCGGCCTTGGTGGGCGTGTTCGGGGTACATGGAGGAGCCTCGGCGGACAGGGGTGCCCCCGACGAAGTGGTGGCACGGGTGGGTGGGGATCCCATTTACCGGGAGGAGGTGCTACATCTGGCGCGGTTCGAGATGGGTCTCGAACGCGATGAGGTGACGGGTCGCCGGTACGCCGAGGCAGTGAAAAAGGCCATCACCAATCACGCTATTTTTCGGCTGGTACAAGAGAAGGCCCCGAATCTCATTCCCCACGCGGATCGGGCCGCCACCCTGGCGATGGCCCGCGACTACTACAATGCTTACTACGCCCGGGTGGCGATGCCGGCCGCACGGAAGAGAATGACGGTTGAGAGGGTGATGGAACAGATTCCCCAACGGGAAGGTCTGGTGTTCCTGTACCAGATCACGATGGCCAACGGACAGGCCCTCGAAGAGCTTCGACGCCGTATCGTGGAAGGGGAGATCTCTTTTGAGGAGGCTGCCAGGAAGTACAGCCAGGGACTTACGGCAAAGGTGGGGGGGCAGGTGGGGGGGGTGGCTCGGTCGGACGACCGGTACTACCCCGATACCTTGAGGATGTTGTTCGATGAACTCCCGGTGGGCGCGGTGAGCCCCGTGGTGGAGGAGCGCCTCGGCCCGGCAATCTTCTGGGTGAAGGATCGAAAAAACGCAGAGGAGGTCCGGCGCGCGGAAGCAGAGAACGTGCTGGACGATTACGTCAAGGCGGACGCCCGGAACTACTGCTGGGAGAAGGCTTACGAGTACGCCGACGCCTCTCCGGACACGGAGCTGCTCATTCAGGAGGCCGAGGCCCAGAAGTTTGTGGACGATCCTGACCGGGTGGTGTTCCGGGTGGACGGCCGGGCTTACACGGCTCGGGATCTGATGGCCCGTTCGGGGGGGCGGGTGCACAGCCTCAAGGACATCACAACGATTGCCGAAAACGCGTTTCGTGACCTGATCCTGACCCGGCTGTTCGTAACGCAGTTCGGAGAGCACGAGGCGTTCTCGCACCGGAAGAACGCTCTGCTCAAACACTACGCGGCACGGCTGTGGTTCCGGGAGAAAACAGCGGACCTCACCGTCACCGACGAGGAGGTGGACCGTTACCTGGCGGAGCACCAGGACAAGTACGCCCTGCCCGATCGGGTCGATCTGGGGGTGATCTACGTCAAGACCGAGAAGCGGCTGAAGCAGGTGCAGGAGAGGCTCCGGGTCGAGGGCTTCGAGATCGTGGCCAAGGGCTGGACACAGAACAAGACGCTGGCCTCCAGGGGGGGGCGGGTGGGGATCGTGCCGGTCAGTAAGGTGCAAGGGGGGTTGGCGTCGGTGGAGCCCGGGACCGTGCTCGACCCGGTGTACATCGACCAGGGGGAAAATCCGGGCTACTACGTCTTCAAGGTGTTCCGGTTCTATCCCGCAGAGCCGGGCACCCGCGCGAACCTGGACGAGGAGGTGATCGGGGGGGTCCGGTCCATGGTCATGGCGGAAAAGCGCAAGGAGCGGTTGAGTGCCCTGGTGGAAGAGGCCATGGCCGGCGTCCGGGTCGAGGTCCTGGGGGATGTCCTGTGAGGAGCCCACATCGTTGGGGAGAATGTTCTTTATTCCACCTTCTTGGGTATGGAGTGGCGCGATGATCAAAAAGGCTCGGTGTGCAAGGGGGATGATCGCTGTCTTGGTGTGGCTCGTGATCATGATGACCGGTGCCGCGACCGAGACCTGGGCAGCGGGCGGTCCAAACTGGATGCCGAATTTCCCGATGCGTCTGGGGGCCGCCGGGGCCATGGGCATGTGGATGCCCCTGCCGGGGGCGTCGGAGTACAGGGTGTACCGAAAGGTGGGCGAGGGCCAGTGGGAGGTGGTCTACAAAGGGCCCATGAACAACTTCCAGGACCCCACTGCGCCTGCGGACCAGGACGTGGCCTACAAGGTGACAGCGGTCGTGGGAGGGGCCGAGACCGAACCTTCGCCGGTGGCGGTGCTCAAGGGGCAGAAGCCCATCGAGCCGCCCACAAACCTCGTGTTCCGACTCGACCGCACCAACAAGGCGGTTCACCTTCGTTGGAATCTGGCCGACGGGGCCTCGTTTTACAACGTGTACCGGACCGACTCCCCGGACGCCGCCGGCACTCTTCTTGGCTCCGTCCAGGAGCCCAAGCTCACCGACCCCAAGGTACAGGATGGGAAAACTTACTATTACTTCGTGACTGCGGTGAGCACCACGGGCCAGGAGTCGAAACGAGGCGAGCCCCTCAAGGTGAAAGTCAAGTTTCCCAAAGTGGCCAAGGTGAAGAAGTTCGAGTTCCACCCGATCGTCATGAAGCTCGTGACCACCACTAAGGGGGAGGAGTTCGCCGAGTTCCATAACCCCAGTGACATCCTGTTCCTCAGCGGCCGGCTGTACGTCGCGTGCGAGGACGGCGTGCAGGTGCTCGACGCGGACGGCAACTACCTGGAGCGGATGCCCCTCCTGCAGGAGAAGATCGGGAGCGGCGAATGGAAACGGCCGCGCCGCATGGCCGTGTCGGCCGACGGAAACATCCTGGTCACGTTCCTGGGTGAGCCCACGGTTCGGGAGGTCACCCCGGACGGGACCACCGTAGTGCGGGAGTTCGTGGCTCCGAGGATGCCGAACCACCCCTCGAACCCGGGGCTGATGAGCCTGACGCCCGGGCCGGAGGGGACCCTGTGGGCCACGGATGGCAACTATGCGGTGCTCGAGGTGTTGCCGGGCGACGCCAAGGGCGAGGTGCCGGCCGATGCGGTGCGGTGGATCGGGTTCCCCAGGGCCACGAAGGAAAAGTATGACCCCAAGAAGCACGGCGACCGGTACATCGCGCCGTCCCGGATTCGGTACCTGCCGGAGCTCGGCGGCCGGATCTACGTACAGGAGGCGGGCGAGGGCCGGCTGGCCGCCGTGGATCCGGACACGGGCAAGAAGCTGTTCACGGTGTTGGGTATCGGGAGTGGTCGGAACCAGGTTTCCCTCCTGTCGGACTTCGTCCCGTACGACGAGACCTCGGTTCTGATCGCCGACTCCCTGCGGGGGGAGGTGAAGCAGATCAAGATCACCAAGGCGGGCGACGACACCAACGGCGACTACCTGGCCAATCTGGTGGACGATCCTGAGGGCAAGCAGCCCAAGCTGCAGTCGATGAAGGGCAACGTGACCGTGATCCAGTTCGACCCCCAGCGCCGCAGGCTGTACACGTTGTCGGTGCAGGGCAAGGAAGTGGCCATCTACGACCTGCCTTGAGGCAGGGGACCCGGGGTGCGGCTGGGTGAGGCCCCGCCCCACCGGCACGGGAGGAGGAGCGGTACCGGACCGAACGCGCGGGCTGAGCCGGGTCCGCAATCAAGTCTTGGAACGGGGCACCGAGCAGCCGCGGCGACAACGCCGACCCCATGCGAACCGCGGGTTCAACCATGACCAGAGGAGGAAGTGCCGTGAAAACGAAGAGGATGCTTTTTGCCGCACTGGTGGTGGTCGTCCTGACCGCCGGCCCGGCGCTCGCGGCGGTGAACGGTAGCCACCACGACCTCAGCGCCTACCAGGGCGCCACCGAGGTGTGCCTGTACTGCCACGGCGTGTTGGACACCACGGCAGCCACCGGGAACTACGGGAACGTGGGGGAGCTGTGCCTGAGCCGCTGCCACAACGGTTCGGGGAACGTGACGACCCAGGACGTTGTGCCCCAGCGGGCCGCCACTCTCGACGAGGCTGGGACCGTGGTGGGGCCCACCTACACGGTGGACGCCGTGAACGTGACCAACGGGTTCGCCCACGGGCTCAACCCGGCGGACCTGCTGGTTCCCACCACCGGCGCCCAGGTCACCTTTGATGCCATTGGCCAGGCCCTCCCCTACGGCACGGCCGGGCAGATCGAGTGCACCAGCTGCCACAACGTGCACTCCAACGCGAACACCCCCTTCCTCCAGCGCGACCTGTTCACGGGCGGCCCCGGCGGGAACCGGAGCTTCTGCGAGGCGTGCCATACCGCCCGGGGGAACAACTGGGCCGGGGGTGAGGCCGCGCCCAACGGCGAGCATCCGGTCAACTTCGCGCTGATCCTCAATGCCAACGTGGGGTCCAAGTACGGAAACCGGACCAACGCCGAGCGCTACGGCCGTTACATCAACCTGGACGGGAACATCTTCGACGTGGCCACGCCCAACGGCGCGGCCTTGAACGACCCGGCCACCCACTACGTGCCCGGCGGCAAGGTGAGCGGGTTCGCCAACGCGGCGGGCGGCGAGACCTTCGGGTGTTACACCTGCCACGGCGTCCACGTGGACGCCAACGGCACCACGGCCCAGGTCAACCTGATCCTCCGGGACGCCGTGAGCGCGGACGGCCAGTGGAACCCGATCTGCGTGGGCTGCCACGGCCAGGACACCACAGGTGCGAACGACCCGAACCCGGGCACCACCCCGTACTATCACCCGGTGGGCTCCACGGCCAACGCCGCCACTGGAAACACCGGTAACGTGTACACCTACACCGCCAGTACCGGGAACTTCTCGTTCCAGGTGGACCTGAGCGCCATCCTCGGCGCCGCGGGCTCCGGCCAGAACGGCATCGCCGACACGGTGGTGGGCATCGACACGACCAACGGCGCCCGGCCTCGGTGTGGCTCGTGCCACGACGTGCACGGCGGTATCAACAACTCCATGGCCCTGGTGGACCTGGACGGCACCCGCGACGGAAGCTTCACCGGCAAGATCTGCGACGCCTGCCACACCGGTGTCGGTCTGCCCGACGTGGCGGACAACCCCGGCCAGACGGGTGAGCCGGCCGATAGCCATCACCGCACCACCACGGCCGACTGGAGCGGCGCCACGTTCACCGATGAGGGCGACGGCGACACTCTGAACCTGGATGGCACCAACGCGGCCTCCTGGCTCACCGCGGCCGATCACTCGAACGGCCTCGGGTGCGCCGACTGCCACGTGTTCACGAGTGATGGTGCCGGTGGCAACCCTGCCGGCAGCACGCACAGCACGGCCCACAACTGGTAAGGAGGATGGGGACCATGAAGACAAAACAGGTACTCGCGGTGCTTTGCGCCTCGCTGATGGCGGCGCCGGCCTTGGCCGGAATCAACCCCGCCTGGCCGGGGCTCCCGACGGCCGATACCAGCAACAACAATGGCGCATCCAGCTACACGGGATTCACTGCCGCCAACAACCAGGCCTCGGCCATGTGCGTGGACTGCCACACCGTGCAACCCAAGGCCGGCGGCTCCCACTTCGTGAACCCCACGAACACCGGCGGATTCACAAACTCGGGCGGTTCGGGCATCGACAACACCGGTGCGATCACCACCCGGGACGACGGCGCCTACTTCAAGATCACGGCGTGGAACAACATCACGAAGGCCGACAACAGCACCGGCTCGGAGGGGGTGTCCAAGTACGCCGACACGTCCGTGCCGGCGAGCTACGTCACCGACAACACCGTAGCCGGCACCTCGACGGCCACTTTGGATGCGACGGCGGCTAACTATGCGGGCTACGACATCATCTGTGAGAGCTGCCACAACATCGTGAACAACGACGCCGGCGGCAACAACCTCCTCCTGACCCAGCCCAACAACGACTGGGAGGACGCCCCCGTGGCCGAGCTGTGCACAGGCTGTCACGGGTTCATGTACACGGCGGCCGTGGACCAGTCGGGGAGCGGGCTCGCCAACTGGTCCGACGCCCGAAACGACCACGAGGTCGCCGGTGGAACTGCCAGGAAAGGCAACAACGAGTACCACTGGGTCAAGGGCGTGGCCCGGCCCCAGAACCACCACGTGATGACGGGTGATGTCATCGACTCGACTCAAGCCGGCTTGATGGTGCTGTGGACGGACAACGACGTGGTGGGGTACACCGACAGCCCCATCAGCAACACCTCCACCAACGGTACGTACCCGCAGCGGGCCACGTGGCAGAACAGCCTCACCAAGCCCACCGGCGGCGGCCTGAACTGCACCAACTGCCACGCCCCGGCCCACGGCCAAGGGGCGAGCCCGGCAGCCTCGATCCTGCGCAACGCCACGTACACCGCGGCTCCCACGGCCTTGGGGCCGATCTCTCGGATCAGCGACCGTGGCGGGTGGAAGAAGATCGACGACCTGGCGTTCTGCGGGCAGTGCCATCAGTAGGCCGAGGGCTGAACGCGCGGCGCGCAACGAGGGGCCCCTGCGGGGCAGGGGCCCCGTTTTTCCTGAAGACGCGGGAGGTTCGAAGATGCGAAACCTGTTGAAGGTCTTGGTGGGGGTGGTGGCGATGATCGCGGTGGGGACGGCGGCCGTCGCCGAGGAAGGGCCGAAGTACGGCACGAACGTGGGCGACGTGGCCAAACCGGTGAAAATCCAGACCATGGACGGAAACGAGTTCGACACGGGGCAGGTCCAAGAGAAGACCATGTTCGTGTTCGTGAACTCGATCTGTGGTCTGTGCGCCAAGGAAATGAAGGACCTCGCCAAGAACGCCGACAAGCTTAATGATGTGAAGGTATACTTGGTGAGCGTGGACCAGAACAAGGAGCGGGCGATGAAGGTGTACGAGAAGTACGCCAAGCTCTTCGGCCTGCTCTACGACCCGGAGTACGTGTTCGGCGAAGCGGTGGGCCTGTATGCCACCCCGTCGACGCTGGTCGTGGACAAAGGTGGCAAGATCCTGTTCAAGAAGACCGGGTACCGGGGTGACATCGAAGACATCTTGAAGACGCTTTAGGTCTCGGCGCCAGACTGGTTGCAAGAGCCGGAAGGGGCCCCCATGGGCCCCTTTCTTCTTTGGGGAGCGCTTTGGTACAGTGGCGGCCTGCAACTTTTGGGGGGAGGCTCCGGTACCACGGCGGACGGGGTGCGGGGTGTTCTCCGAAAGAGGCGGAGACGGAGGGGTCGAGATGATTTGGCGATGGCTCATGGTGGGGGGGCTGGCGATGGGCTCGGCTGCCTGGGCGGGCATCAACCCTGCCTCGCCGGGTCTCCCCACCGCCTCGGCATACGGCACCACGTACACCGGAAACGCGGCATCGGCCATGTGTGTGGACTGCCACACGGCCAACCCCAAGCCCAGCGCGGGGACCCACTTCGTGGCCCATTACGACGGCTCGGCGGTGCGCACCACCGGCAATCTCACCTACGAGAAGACCGACGCGTGGAGCGGAGGGGCGGTGTATCTGTCCCGTTACGCGAACCCCGCCCCACCGGACCCGGCCGCCCAGTCGGTCACGGGCCAGACCGGCGAGATCATCTGCGAGTCGTGCCACAACCTGGTGCACAACGCGGCGGGCGGCAACAACCTGCTCGAGCGGTTCCGGGAGAACGAGGACCCGACCGCCTTGTGCGAGGGGTGCCACACGGCCCAGGCCTCCGGTCCACCCGCCCACCACCCCCTGACCGGCGACACGGTCGGCCCGGACGGCGATGACCCGGCCAACCACACCTTGAACACGGGCCATGCTTCGGTGGTCCGCTCCCCACCTGCAGCGGGTAGTGAGATCACGTACCCGGCGGCGAACTCGGTGAACTGTGCTTCTTGCCACCGACCTCACGGAGCCCAGGTGCAGACCGGCGCGCGTGCGCTGAAGCGGGGCCTGTCGGCCGTCACGACCATCCCGAACGTACAGGGCAAGCCTGTGAACGTGATCTACTACGACGACGTGCCCGAGCCGGGGGACCTGCAGGGGGATGTCAAACAGTGGAACACCGGCGATGCTGTGCCCGGCATCGACCGGCAGGTGGACGTGGAGACCGTGCTGGGCGCCGGCAAACGGCTGGTCTCTAACCCGGATCCGGTGTGCGACGCCTGCCACGTGGCCAACGATTGAGGGAGGAGTCATGTGGGGAATGGGGGTGGGATCGAGGCCTCGGGGGCGGGGCACGGTCGCGGGAGCCCTTTTCGGGTTGCTCGGGATCAGCGCGTTCGCGCATGCCGCGATCAACCCGGCCGACCCCGGATTGCCACCGGCAGAGGCTTACGGGGAAAGGGGAATCCCCAACAACGGCGCCTCGGCCATGTGCGTGGAGTGCCATACCGAGAATCCCACGCCAGGGAAGGGCACGCACTTCGTGTTGAACGCCCTGACCGGAGCCCTCCGGACCACCCATTCGGGGGGAGGATGGCCCGAGGGGGCGTGGGGTGTGCGCGACTCGGGGGAGTTCTTCAAGATCTCCCCTTGGATCGAGGAGGAGTGGGGCAACGGCGGCTCATCGAAGTACGGCGACACGGATACCTGGGAGTCGGTGGTGTACACCGGGGGCGATCCGGTGATTGCGGTGGAGGGGTGTCGGGCCGAGACAACCCCCTCGGCCATGACGTCGCTGGAGCTCATCTGCGAGTCATGTCACAGCATGCGGGTCAATGTGGAGGGGCGGTACAACCTGCTCGCAAAGGTCACCAGCTCCCCGGTTCCTGACGACACGGTGGAGGGCGGGCACGCCCCCCTGTGCGTGGGCTGCCACGGGTTCCTGTACCAGGACGACGGGGGGGAGGCCAACTCGCTGCACTCCAACTGGAACGATCCCCGGAACTTCAGCTTGGCCGCCGGGAGGCGGCGGGGAAACAACGAGAGGCACTACATCGGCGGGAAACCCTATCCTCGGAACCACCACGTGATGACGGGCGATGCGATCGACATTCCACTGGCCGAGGCAGGCCTCCTGCTTCGGGACGTGGCCGTTCTGAGCCCCGACCTGGTGAACAAGCCGATCCGTACCGACTGGCGCAAGGGTACGATGCCGATCCGGCCCGTGCCTCTGGCTCCCATCACCCTACCGTCCGATCCGTACAACCTCCACTGCGTTACCTGCCACGCGCCGGCCCACGGGGGGGAGCCGTCCATGGGGGCAGCCATCCTGCGGGGAGTGGACCTGCAAGGGAAGGACTCGGGTTTTGGCATCGACCGGATCTTCGACGGCAAGGAGTGGGGGCGCTTTGCAGACTACCGCTTCTGCGGAAACTGCCACGAGTAGGGGGGAGACGATGCGGCGGTGGCTGATGGCTTGGCTGCTGGTCGGGTGGGCCGTGGGGGTACGAGCAGGGGTGGAGGGCACCCACCACGACATGCGTATCTACAACCTTGCCGAGGAGAAGAGCGTGTGCGCGTACTGCCACGTCCCGCACCGGGCTGCCACCGAAGAGAGCCTGCTGGCCCGGAAAGGGGCCCACGTGTCGGAGCTGGGCCGGGTGGGGTCGTTCTGTTACACCTGTCACGACGGCACGGTGGTGCCCACGGCTTTGGTCGAAGCCCCCGACGGGACCCTGGGCATCGAGGCCTTGACCCGGTCCCATGGGCTGGACATCGACGCGTTGGCCGAGGTCACCGGAGGCCTGGAGGGTCGGGCGAACGTGGAGGCGAGTGGGCTCGTGCCACCGGACCCGAGCACCGGCGACCTGCCGTCCCGCATGGAATGCACCGCCTGCCACGACCCCCACTCCGACCGGTACCCGCCGTTCCTCAAGGCGCCGTTGGAAGAGCTGTGTCAACGGTGCCACTCGGGCTCCGACAGGACGGGCGACGGCCGATGGACGTCGGTGGACGACGCCGGCACAAAGAATCGGGCCCACCCGGTGGGGATGCCGGTGGCTTTTTCCGGCTCGGAAAGGGTCCGCCCGGGGCAGGTGGCGCCGGAAATGGTGTTCAACGCTGTGGACGAGCGGCTCCGGGTGCCGGGGCTCACGCCGGAGGAGCGGGGCGATCCCACCCGCCACTGGACGACGGGGGGGCATCTGGCCGGGTTCGACACAGACCCGGCGGTGGGGAAGGTGATGTGCTCCACGTGCCACAGCGCCCACAGCGTGAAGGGAAATCTGTTGATCTTGAAGGCCTACGACGCGGCTGCCGGTGCCGATCCCCTGTGTGCCGGATGCCATGGTGAGGAGGACAGCCCTCAGAACCCGGGGGGCACGCCCTATTATCACCCCGTGCAGGCCGAGGCGGTGCCGCCGTGGGAGACCTCGACCGTCCCGCACCGGGCGCTGGACATCCTGATCCCCGGACAGTGGCCGGTCGCAGACGGGGGGGGGCTGCTCTGTGCAACCTGTCACCGGATGCACCAAGGTCGGCCCGGAAGCCGGTGCCTGAGGGAGTTCGATCCGGGCAAGAGGTATGTTTGCGACGAGTGTCACCTCCCGAACGACGACGTCTCGGGGGAGAACGCCCACCACGTGACCACGGCCGAGGACCGGAGCTCGTTCCTCGGGGGGAGGGGGCTCTCCTGGGCGGCGGGCCCCGGTGAGCCCGGGGACCTTTCCGACGGGCTCACATGCATCGACTGCCACGTGAAGCTGGCCAAGAGCGCCCATAACTGGTGAGGCGGATCGCTGGGATGCTAGGACGTTGGAACGTGGGGACGCGGGCCGGTCTGCTGGCGGCCCTGTGCGTGGGGCTGGTGCTGACGCTGCTGCCGCACTTTCGGCCGGATGCCGGGGCAGGGGCGAGGGTCGCGTGGCAGGCGGGGTTCCCGATGCGGGCCGGCAACCAGGTGCTGCTGATGTGGCTGCCCGTGCCCGGGGCGCAGGCGTACCGGGTGGTGCGCCGGGACCTCGGGACCCGGCAGGAGCGTACCTGGCGGGTGACCTCTCCCCAGCACGTGGACGCCGATGCCTCGCCCAACGGCACGTACCTGTACGTGGTGGAGGCGTTGGCCCCGGACGGGTCGGTCTTGGCTGAGTCCGAGCCAAGGAAGCTGGAAGGGTTCAAGCCGTTGGCCGCACCCAGGTGGGGCGGGCACTATGTGGAAGGTCGGGCCGTGAACCTGGTGTGGGGGCCGGTAGAGGGGGCGGTCTTCTACAACCTGTACCGAGCCGTGAAGGGGAAGGAACCGTCTCTTCTGGCATCGGTGCAGGATGTGAAGTACGTGGATGCGACGGTGAGCCCGAACGAGACCTATGTCTACACGGTCCGGGCCGTGGGTGAGCAGAGCCAAGAGTCTCCGGACTCGAAACCGCTGACGATCCGGGTCGGCCCGAGCGGCGCGGCTGCTGTGAAGCAGCGGAAGGCCTCCCGCCGTACGGTGGAGGTGGTGAGCTCGATTCACGAGGGAGCCCGGTACCGGCTTCGGGAGCCCACGGACCTGGCGATCTCGGAGGGCGTGCTGTTCGTGACCGACCTGGGGAGCCGCTCGGTGATGATGCTGGATCTATCCGGGGGGTTCTTGGGGCGGATGGCTCTCGAGCCCCCGGGCTACGAGGGGAAGTGGGGAATCCCGTGGGGGATCTCTGTCTCGGAGGACGGCAGGCGGCTGGCCCTGACGTTTCTGCGTTCGTCGAATGTGCGGGTGTTCTCGCGGGGGGGCGATCTTCTCCAGGATGTCGCGATCCAGCCCCCCGAGGGCTACGAGGACGATCCGAAGGTTCCCCAGCCCATGGATGTGGCCTTGGACGCTGAGGGGGGGCTGTGGGTCACCGAGTACACCTACGCCCAAGTGATTCATCTGGGTCGCAACGGGGAAGAGGTGGGCCGGACGGGGATACCCCGGCCGGCCGAGGACGCAGGGCCGTTCCGGAGCCCCACGTTTGTGGCGGCCCACACGGCCACCGGCCGGGTAGCCGTGGTGGACAGCCTGCTCGGCCGGGTGTTCGTGCTGGACCGGGAGGGGCAGATCGCGCGCGACTGGTCCCGGACCAAGACCCTGGAGGGGGCCCTCGACCTTCCCAAGGGCGTGTGTGTGACCCCCGCGGGGACCCTGCTCGTGGTCGATGGGATCCGTTCGAGCCTTCAGACCTTCAGCCTTTCGGGTGAGATCCGAGAGGTGTTCTACTCCCCGGATAAGGACTTCCTGGACCTGCGTGGTCTGGTGTCGGCAGCCGTGGATCCCCGTACCCGGGACATCTTTGCTCTCTCCAAGGTGGACAGCACCATCTACCGCCTGCGCCAGGTGGAGTAACGCCCCCTCACGCCACGCTCGCAACGCCCGCCACGGGTTTTGCTCTCCGTTGCGTCGTGGCGTCGTTGCGTGAGACCTGAAGTTTTGGTCCCAGTGTGGAACGTCGTCAGGGAAGGGGGCCTCACGCCACGCCCGCTACGGCACAACGGATCATCCCTCTCCCTTTGTGTCGTTGCGCCGTGGCGTGAGCCCGTCTTCGGCGTGGGGGTGGTGGGGCTCCACGGCGGGCTCCAGGCCGAAGGCGAACCGGAGCAGCACGGGGGTGGCCAGGAGGCTCAGGGCCATGTTGAGAAGCGCCACGCCGGTCATGAGGTCGGCGTGGGGCCCGGCGAAGATGCCCTGGCGCACCGCCACGGCCACCACCACCAGCGACACCTCCATCCGCGGCAGCATGCCGATGCCCACCTGAAGGGCCCGCACGGGCCGGAGCCGGCCCGCCAGGGCGCCGGCAGCCGATCCCAGGAACTTGCCCAGGAAGCTGGCGGCCAGGAGCACCGGGCCCACCCGGCCGAGCCCTCCGAGGCCGCCCAGATCGAGGTCGGCCCCGAGCCCCACGAAGAACAGGGGGATGAACACCCCGTAGGCCACGGCGTGGACCCGGTCCATGAGCTTCTCCTCGCCCATGGTCTCGCGCACGGCCAGCCCCGCCACGAAGGCCCCCGTGATGCCGGCGAGGCCGGCGGTCTCGGCCAACGCCGCCAGCCCCAGGGCCACGATCACCACGAAGGTCAAGGGGGCCTCGGGCAGGTGGATCCGGCGGAACGCGCGGTATACGAGGGGCAGGGCCTTCCACACGAAGAGGCCGGTCAACACGAAGTACACGACCGCGCCGAACAGGACCTGCTGGGGGCTGCCGGTGCCGAGCACCACGGCCAGCAGGGACAGGGCGATCACGTCGTCGAGAATGGCCGCGCCCACTAGGGTGGCGCCCACCTGGGTCCGGATCCGGCCGGCCTCCAGCAGGGTGACCGCGGTGATGCCGATGCTGGTGGGGGTGAACAGCGCCCCCGTGGCCAGGGCCTGGGCCAGGTCGAACCCGGCCCATCGGGCCGCGACCAGCCCCAGGAAGAACGGGACCGTCACCCCGCCCAGGGCCACCAGGACCGAGGGGCCGCCGGCACGGCGGATGTCCCGGAGGCTCGACTCGGTGCCGGTGATCAGAAGGAGGAAGATGAGCCCCAGGTCGCTCAGCGCTCCGAACCCCTCGCTGTGGAGGACCGGCCGCATGAAGCCGGGCAGGGACGCGAGGAGTACCCCGGCCAGGATCTGGCCGAGGATGGGGGGGAGCTTGAGCCGGTCGAAGGCCTGGCCGAGCATTTTTGCCGCGGCCAGGGCCAGGGCGAGTGTGCCGAGGAACGCGGCCGGGTTCACCGGCCCGCCCCCGAGCGGAGCCGGTGCAGGGCCCGGATCACCTGGAGCGAGCCGATCTCACCCACCAGCTCGTCCCCTTCGATCACCGGCAGCCACAGGGCGCCCTTGGACTCCATGAGGTGCACCACGTCCCGGCAGGGGGTGTCGGGCGCCACCCGATGGAGCACCCGGCCCTCGACGAGGCAGCAGGTGCAGTCGGCCGCTCCGTGAGCCAGGCTGCGGAACCGCAGGCGCAGGAACTTGGAGTAGGACTCGTGGGTGGGCTCCATGGCCCGGAGCAGGTCCCTCCGGAGCAGGATGCTCTGCACGCCGAACCGGCGGGCCGGGTCGGGCACGATCCAGGCGTGGTCCACCGACTGGAACACCTCCACGGCGTCCAGAACCGGCATGTGGGGCGGCAGAAAGGCCACGGCCCGGAACGTCGGGTCCATGACGTCCCGGGCCGGCAGGGCGTAGAACGCCTCGAACAGGCGGCGGATGTCTTCGGGGTCGTGCGAGGGCATGGCGGCCTAAAAGCTGTACCGTACCCGGGCGTACACGTTCGTGTTGTCCTCGAACTGGCCGAAGAACGTGTCGTCGTGGGCGCCCAGGAACACGTTGCCCCCGAGGGTCACGAGGACCTCGTCCGACACCTTGTAGCCCATCTTGGGCCGCAGGTAGGCGTCGTCCTCGGTGGGCGAGTAGAAGGCGAAGAGCGACAGGGTCAGGTTCTGCTGGAGGAACAGCCCCGTGTACCGGGCCGTGAGCCACCAGCGGTTCTGGTCGGTGAGGCCCACGTCCGGGTACTGGACGGCCCTCTCCAGATAGGCCTGGAGGCCCAGGGTCTGGTCCCGGGCAATCTCGTGGGAGAAGCTGCCGAGCCACCGCAGTTGCGAGTTGGGGATCGCGGGGTCGTTTCCGCCCCTGTCGTCCAGGCTCCGGTACCAGGCGAACTCGGTCGCAGCGATCCCGCCCAGCACGGCGCCCCGGGCGCTCGCGCCCCACGCCTCGAGCCGGGGGAAGTAGGCCCGATCGGCCGCCGGGTCAAACCCCTTGGGCTGGCCCCAGTGGCCGCGGTAGGCGTACAGGGCGGTCTCCCACCCGCCGAGCGTTCCGTAGAGCCGGGCCGCCACCGAGCCGTTCCCCAGGCTCCGGTCCGGGTTGTCCGGGTCGATCGCGGGGTCGTCCGGGCCGAACCGACGGCCGGCCAGGGGGTTCCAGTAGCTGATCCGTTCGCCCGAGATGAACCCGTCGGCCTCGAACACCGGCATCCAGGCCACGTCCAGGTTCAGCGCCTCGCCGTACCACGAGGCCCGCACGGCGTCCGAGGGCTTTTTCAGGTACTCGTCGTCCCGGCCGATGAAAAAGCTCTGCCAGTCCTTGGGAAACAGGTCGTTCAGGAAGATCAGGTCGCCGGTGCCCCAGGTGAGCACCTGGCGGCCGATCTTGAGGTCGAGGCTCTCGAGGGGGGTCAGCACGATGTTGGCCTCGCGCACGTCCAGCTGGCTCTCTCCGACCACCCCGTCGTGGAGGAAGTCGGCCCGGAACTCCATGGTCGCGGCATCCACCTCGTGGATCAGGTCCACCTGGAACCGGGCCTCCTCCAACAGCATGTCGTCGGCCGTGGTGTCGTCGTTAGCCACTCGGGAGGCGGCGGCCGCCTCCACGAACCCATGGAACGGAAGCTCCTGGGCCGCGGTCGGCCCGGCGGCCAGGGCTGCCAGCAGTGCGATCCAGATCCCCTTGCGCATGAAACGGCTCCTGTGGTCGGTCGTCAGTCGTCAATCGTTGGTCGTGGGGGCCGGGCGGCTGAGCGGCGAGCCTCCCAGCCGCCTAGCGTCCCAGCGTCCTAACGTCCCCGCCTCCCCGCCTATCTCCTTCGAATATACTTCCGGGGCGGTTTGCGCAGGTAGCGCTCGGTGAAGATCCGGTCCGGGATGCCCTTGTTGTACTCGACCTTTTTAAAGGTCATCTCGGTGTACCCGCCCGTGTTGAGGTCGCTCATCTTGGCTTGGGTCACCGTGGGAATGCCCTGGATCTCCTTGACCTCCAGCACCTCCATCCGGCGGTAGACCCTACGCTGGCTGTCGTAGTACTCGGCCTTCATGGGCAGGAAGGTGGTCTTGTCGATCCATACCAGGTAGTGGGTGAACTCCACGGTGGAGGGGTCCTTGGGCACGTTGTCCAGCACGTAGTACCGGTCGGTCTCCTCCTTGAGGGTGTGGGTGTCGTCGGCCGGGCTGCGGCCCGACACGTCCTCGTAGAAGAAATGGGAGCCCACGAAGCTCGTGCGCTTGTCCGAGGCGGCGATCCGCTTCACCAGGTCCAGCGCCGGCAGGTACAGCCACCGATCGTCGTCACGGTCGATGTACTTGTGCACCATGAACACGGTCTTGCGCACGTCGCCCGGCCGGTGGAAGTACACGTAGTAGAGCTGCTCGCCCCCGTCCTCCTTGTCCTTCCGCAGGATCGTGAACTCCCGCTCCCGGGTGCGGCCCTGCTTGTCGTAGATGACCAACTTGGCCCGGGCCATCCCGTCGTCGCCGGCGTAGTAGCTGGCCAGGTTCGCCTTCTGGACGATCTCGTCCACCGACAGGGCCTGGGCCCGGATCGCGGGGAGCACGAGCAGGCTGAGCGCGGCTGCGATCGCGAAACGCTTCATGATGAACCTCCTTCTATATCGGTCTTGTTATATCGGTCTTCCGGTCCTCGGTCTCCGGTCTTCGGTCGCGTTCACGCCGCGGTCTTCTCCTCCAGATCCCGCCGCTCCTTCCGGAACAGGGGGCCCCGCAGCACCTGGATCATGGCGGGCAGGATCACCAGAGTGGCCACGCCCGACACGCCCATGATGGTGGCCAGGAAGAAGCCCACGGTCTTGTAGGGCACCAGGGGCGCCAGGAGGAGCGGCAGGAACCCGACGGCGATCACGATGGCGTTGCGGGTGATGGCCCGCGCCGGTGCCATGGACATGAGCGCTGCGGTCTTGGCCCAAGACCCGGTCTCGCGGAACAGCTCCCGAGCCCGCTCGATGAAGTGGATGGCGAAGTCCACGCTCATGCCCAGGGTCAGGCTGGAGAGCACCGCCACCGGCATGTCGTAGTCCTTGCCCACGAGGCCGATCAGCCCGTAGATGAGGGCGATCGTGACCGACAGGGGGATCATCGACAGCAGCCCCCACAGCACCGACCGGAACAGGAATGTCATCATCACGAACACGATGGCGAAGCTTCCCAGCAGGCTCGAGAGCATGCCCTTGACCATCTTGTCCTGCCACACCACGTTCAGGTAGGTGAGACCGGCCCAGGCGTGGGAGAGCTCCACCGGCGGGGGGTTCTCCTGGAAGTACCGCTCCACCTCCCGGACCACCGCCTCCATGTCCTTGTTGTCGCCGCTCTTGAGCTGGAACCAGATGTTGAGCTTCCGAAAGTCCGGGGTCACCAGGTGCCACACGTCCTCGGGGTCGTGGCTGCCCTGGAACGACAGGATGGTCTGGGCCACGGCCTGGGGCGTGTCCGGGATGCGCAGGGCCTCGGGCTTGCCCCCGAGCAGCTCCATGTAGACCTTCTTGACCACGTCGGTGAGCGCGTTGGTCTTGCCCACGATGCGGTGGCTGGACAGGTACTTCTGGAACCCCTCCACCCACCGGAGCACCTCGGGGCTCTTGAAGGTGTGCAGGGCCGTGCGCTGGTCCTCAAGCCCATCGGCCAGGGTGTCGAGGGTGTCGGGCACCGCGGTCTGGTCCTCGGGCACGGTGTCGTAGAGCCGGGTCAGCTCGTTGGCCAGGGCCTCGACCACCCGCACGGGGTTCGGCTCGTCGGCCTGGGCCTCCTTGGCCTCGAGCTTGGCCAGCTTCGCCTGGAGCTCGCCCACCACCTGACGCACCTGGGGCTCCGTGGCCGCGTCGGCCTCTTCGGACAGGAACTTACGCACGGGCTCCAGGGCCGTCCTCAGGGCCTCGGGCGAGGCCGGGGGCTGGAGCACCAGGTAGGCCTCGTAGGTGCCGCCGAAGTGGGCGTTGAGCACCCGGTCTGCCACCCGGATGGGGTGGTTCTTGGTGAACCATTTCACCGGGTTGTCGTTGATCTGGATCCGGGTGATCCCGTAGGCCGAGACGGCGAGGACGATCCCGGTGAGCCCGAGCCAGAGCTTGGCGTGCTCCCGGGTGATGCGGCCGCCCCACACCAGGATCCGGGCCAGGGGCGAGTGGCCCTCGTCCTCCTCGCCGTGGGCCGTGGCCCCGAAGTTCTCGAGCTTGCGCTCCGGGATGAACAGCAGGATGTAGGCCGGCACCACGGTCACGGTGAAGATCCAGGCGATGCCCACGCCCAGGGCCACGAACAGCCCGAACACCTGCACCGGCGGGATCGGGGTGAGGGCCAGGCTCGCGAACCCGGCCGCCGTGGTGAGGCTGGTGTAGAGCATGGGCATAAAGAGCTCGCTCATCACCACGTGCAGGGTCTTCTTCCGGTCCTTGTACTGCTGGTACCGGTCGAAGAACACGGACAGGATGTGAACCGAGTCCACCACCGAGATCGGCATCAGGAAGATCGGGATCATGGAGCTCATGATGTGCACGGTGTTCCCGGTGCTGATCAGCGCACCCATGGTGAAGATCACCGTGAGCATGGCCACCACCATGGGCGAGATCACCAGGGTGAGCTTCCGGAAGAAGAAGAGCATGAGCAGGAAGATGATCAGCCCGGCCAGCGGCGCCGAGATGGCCATCTGCTTGAACATCTCCACCCCGAAGGTGTCCTCGGCCACCGGCAGGCCCGTGATGTGGTACTCCTCGGAGCCCGGGGGCTCGGCCTTGATGAGCGCTTGGATCTCCTGGCTCACCCGGTGGGCGATGCTCTTCTTCTCGATGGGCACGTAGATGGCGAGCGCCTTGCCGTCCTCGCTCACCAACGTGCCTTTGAGGAGGGGGTTGGCCATGGCCCGGTCCCGGATGTGCAGCGCCTCGTTCCGGTCCTTGGGCGGTCGCTCCATCAGGTACTGGAACCGCACCGAGCCGAGCCCCGCTTGGAGGATGTCGTCCACCGTGCTCGGGGCCATCAGGTCCGCCGTGACCACGCCCTGGATTTTCTTGATGCCGTCGGTGATCCGGTAGATTTTGCCCAGGGTCTCGGGGTTGAACACCCCGTCCGGGTCCTTCTCGTTCACCACCCCCAGCACGATCATGTCCGACAGGGCGAACTCGCGCTTGGTCTGGTTGTGGAACACGCGGACCCATTCCTGCTCGCTCAGCATGTTCTCGGGGTCGGTGTCCACCCGGATCGTGTGAACCCGCACCAGCGAGACCGCGGTTACGAGCACGGTCAGGAAAACAACCCACTTGGGGTGGTTCACGGCGAACTGGGTGATCTTGCGGCCCATGGGGACTCCTCCCTTAGGTGATGTCGATTCGTTCGTCCTTGCCTGTGCCGGGTTGGATGCTCGCCCGGCCGAAAGGATACAGACCCGGAATGTAGGCCGGATCGGGGAAAGCGCAAGGCCCTCCGAACCCCTCAAGTCTGGAGCCCGCCTTGTCGATTTACAAAAAGGTTGGGTTGGGTGGAACGCGGGGGAGGGGTCGCATGGAGGCGGGAAGGGTGGCGAGGATTCTCTGGGTTTCGGGGGAGGCCCGGCCGGGCGCGTTCCCGGAGGGGGCGTACCGGGTGGACACCGAGACGCAGCCCCGCGCAGCCCTGGCCCGGATCGAGGGGGCCCGGGCCGAGGACGAGCCCTACGCCGTATGTTTCGCGGCATGGGGCCAGGGGTGGGGCCGGGATGAGGTGGATGACCTGTTCCGCACCGCCCCCGATCTGTTCCTGGTGCTGGAGGGGCCGGCCCACACCCTGCCGGGCCACGACGACCTCGGCGCATGGGCCCGCCCCGACCACTGCCTCACCCTGCCGCTTCCTGCGCCCGACGCCCTTCGCCGTTCCCTGGCCGAGCATCTGTCGTGCCGTTGGCTCCAGGAGGAGGCCGACCGCCGCCGGGTAGCGCTGCTGGAGGCCGAGGCCCGCAAGGACCGGGCTCAGCGTCGCAGCCACGAGAGGCGCCTCCAGATCCTGTACGGCATTGTGGAGAAGCTCCACGGATCCGAGAGCCTGGAGCAGGCCCTCCACGTGGCCCTGGGTGAGATGAGCCGGTTCCTCGGGGCCACCACCGGGTCGCTCCTGCTCTTGGACGGGCCGGAGCGACTCCGGGTGGTGGAGGCTGTGGGCCCGCGGCGGGAGCGGATCCGGGGGCTCGAGTTCCCTCTGGAGGACAGCCGGGTGGCCCGGCACGCCCTGGCCGAGCGGCGGCCGATCCTGGTGTCCGACATCCAGGAGAACGGCCGATTCGAGGAGGCGGCAGAAGGGGTCCGGTACCGGCCTCGGTCGATCCTCAGCGTTCCGCTGTTCGGCCAGGACGAGCCCCTGGGGGTGCTGAACTTCGGCGGGGACAATCCTGCCGGTCGGTTCAGTCCCCACGACGAGCGGCTCGTCGTCACCCTGGGCCGGCAGGTGGCCGTCGCGCTGGAGAAGGCCAGGCTTCTGGAAGGGCTGCGCCGCACGGTCAACGAGTCGATCCGGGCCCTGGCGGGGGCGATCGAGGCCAAGGACCCCTACACCCGGGGCCACTCGGACCGTGTGACCCACTACAGCCGGCTGATCGCCCAGGCCCTGGGCCTTTCGCCGGCCGAGGTGGACGTGGTGGTGCGGGCCGCTGTGCTCCACGACGTGGGAAAGATCGGGGTGCCCAGCGCCGTGCTGAACAAGCCTGCGCGCCTGGACGACGATGAGTTTCGCCTGATCCAGCGGCACCCCGAGGTGGGCACCGAGATCGTGCGGGAGATTCGGGCCATGGAAGAGACCCTGGCCATCATCCGGCACCACCACGAACGGATCGACGGCCGGGGCTACCCCGACGGGCTCAGGGGTGACTCCCTGCCCCTGGGGGCCCGGATTCTGGCCGTGGCCGACACCTTCGACGCCATGACCTCGGATCGGCCCTACCGCCAGGGGCTGCCCAACGAGGTGGCCTACGAGGAGATCGAGCGGTGCGCGGGCACCCAGTTCGACCCCGAGGTGGCCCGGGTGTTCCTGGACAACGCCCCCCGCTGGCCTGACCTGGAGCCCGAGGCGCCCGAGGCCCGGGCCGCCAGCGGCTGAGGGGGGAGCGCGCCCGGCCGGAAGCAGGTCCCTCGCCCCCCCAGGAAGCGCGCCTGACTTGTCGCCGGGTCAAGAAGCTCTCCGCAACACCACGGCAGCCCACTCCCCCTCCACCTCCCGGGTCTCGGGCCGGAGCCCGAGCGCCCCGTACACCGTTTCGGCCGATGCCGCCTCCCGGGTGAGAAGCCCCGACAGGATCAGGGTGCCGCCCGGCTCGACCCGGGCGGAGAGCTCGGGCGCGAGGCCCAGGAGCACCTGGTACAGGATGTTGGCCACCACCAGGGGGTAGGCCCCGCCCACGGCCCGCAGGTCCCCGGCCACCACCCGCAGGCGGTCGGCTACGCCGTTGCGGCGGGCGTTCTCCCGGGCGGCCTGGGCCGCCAGGGGGGCGATGTCGAGGGCGACGGCCCTGCCGGCGCCCAGCAGGAGGGCACCGATCGACAGGATGCCCGAGCCGCACCCCACGTCCAGGACCCGGGCGCCGGGCCGGGCCGAGAGCGCCCGGTCCAGGAGCCCCAGGCACAGCCGGGTGGTCTCATGGGTTCCGGTGCCGAAGGCCCGACCGGGGTCGAGTCGGATCACCCGCACCGCGGGGTCCTCCCCGGGCCAGTCCTCCCAGGTGGGACACACCCCGAGCCGATCCGAGACCCGGGCGGGGCGGTAGAACGCCTTCCACCGGTCCCGCCAACCGTCCTCGGGTTCGTCGTCCCACCGCCACCCCACGGGCGCCCCCAGGTCCAGGGCGTAGCGCTCGAGCCGACCCTGGATCCCCGGTCGGTCGGCCGGGCGGAACCAGGCGGACAGGGCCCCGGCTTCCTCGGCCGTGCCGGCCGCACCCCAGTCCACCAGCAGGGCGGCCAGGGCTTCACGTACCTCAGGAGGAGCCGATACGGTGAGCCTCTGCCAGGTCGTCGGTTCCATGGGGGTCCCTCGCGATGCGTTCCCACGCCCACCGGCCCAGGAGCACGGCCTCGGCCGCGTCGGGCCGCAGGGGGGTGGCCCGGGGCGCGGCCGAGGCCCTCACGATCCGCTCGGCCAGCGAGAGGGCCGAGCGCTTCGCGCCGGCGCCGGTTCGCTGCTCCCGGGGCAACAGCAGGTCCCTGCGCCATACCTCGGCCTGGGTGGTCCATACCCCCAGCCCCCGGCGTCGGGCCTCGCGGTGCCACAGCTCGGCCAGCGGCCCGCCGCCCTCCAGGATCACCCATCGAAGATCCGGCAGCTGGGTCAGCAGCCCCCGGATCGCCCGGCGGAGCCTGGTCCGGTTCGAGAGGTGCCGGGTCCGGCACCACAGCAGACGGCCGTCCTCCGAGAACAGGGCGAGCCCGGTTCGCAGCCCCACGTCCACGGCCAGTAGCCAGCCGGTCGGCTCGGGGCTCACGCCGGCACCGGCAGCCCCTCGAACTCGGCCACGGCCGTGCGCAGGGCCTCAGGCACCCGCCGCACCGACCGGGAGGCGTAGTGGAACATCACGAGCGGGGTCTCCCCCTCGGCCGTGGCCTCTCCCTCCCGCTCGATCCGGTACTCCATGGTCAGACTCGAGCGTCGGATCTCCTGTACCCGCACCCCGATCTCCAGGGGGTCGCCCAGGAACATCTCGGCCCGGTACCGCACGTGCACCTCGGGGATGATGAGGGCGCACCCCTCGCCCACGTCGGTCTCGGAGAACGGGCCGAGCCGGGCCAGGTACGCGATCCGGGCGTCCTGGAAGAAGTACAGCACCGCCGCGTACGATACGTGCCCGCCGTAGTTGATGTCCTGGATTCGGGGCGAGTAGGGCAGGGTGAAGCGGAATCCGTCCATGTAACTTCGGTCGTTGGTTGTCAGTCGTTGGTCGTCGGTCGGGGGCCTTCGGCCCGCTGGGCGGCCAGGCGACTCCTGAGCGCCGACGCCAAGACCTCGGAGGGCATGGGGTCTGCTGGAGAGCCGCGTGCGGCCCAAAAATCTAGTTTCTAGTCTCTAACCCGCAGGGGCCTGACGAGGTTTCCCCGCACTCACGCAGGTGCCGGTGCCTCGTTCCGGCCTCGCAGGATCTGGGAGGTCACGGCCGCAGCCAGCAGCAGGTAGCCGACCGCGTCGGTCCACAGCGACGGCCAGAAGCAGGCGAGCGCCGCACCGGCCAGCAGGGCCGTCTCTAACCGGGTGGCCGCCCGCAGGAGGTATCGGTCCAGGGCCGCGGCGAACGCGGCCAGCCCGGTGGCAGTGGCCACCATGGTGGCGGCCACCTCTAAAGGGGGGCCGTTCATGAGCAACGGGCGGTACGCCATGACGATGGGAATGATGTAGAGCCCCTTGGCCAGCTTCCACGACACGAACGCGGTCTGCATGGGCGGTGCGCCGGCGATGCCCGCGCCGGCGAAGCTGGCCAGGCTCACCGGGGGGGTCACGTTGGCGTCCTGGGAGTACCAGAACACGATCATGTGGGCTACCAGGAGCGGCACCCCCAGCCCCACCAGGGCCGGGCCGGCCAGGATCACCAGTACGATGTACGACGCCGTGACCGGGAGCCCCATGCCGAGCACCAGGGAGGCCAACCCGATCAGGAGGATGGCCAGGATCTCGTGACCGAACGAGAACTCCAGCACGAGGCCGCTGAACTTCAGCCCGATGCCCGTCAGGGACACCATGCCCACGATGATGCCGGCCGCGGCACACGCCACCGACACGACCACCGCACCCCGGGCACCCTTCTCCAGGGCCTCCAGGAGCTTCCGGGGCCCCATGCGGCTCTTGGCCCGGGCCAGGCTCGCCGCCCACACGCTCACCACGGCCAGGAACCCGGCCTTCATGGGCGAGACGTGGGCGAGCAGCGCCGCCACCAGCACGGCCACCGGGATCAGGAAGTGAAGGTTCTCGGCCAGCACCTTCGAGGCTTGGGGCAGGGCCTCCTTGGGCTGGCCGTGGAGCCCGGTCTTCCTGGCCTCGAAGTGGACGAACAGGAGCACGGTGAAGTAGTACAGCAGGGCCGGAACGAAAGCGACCTTGATGATCTCCAGGTAGCTGGTGTTCGTGAACTCGGCCATCAGGAACGCGCCCGCCCCCATGATGGGCGGCATGAGCTGGCCGCCGGTGCTGGCGGCCGCCTCGATCGCCCCGGCCACGTGGGGCTTGAAGCCCACCCGCTTCATCATGGGGATCGTGAACGAGCCGGTGGCCACCACGTTGCCCACGGCCGACCCGGACACCGAGCCCATGAACCCGCTGGCGATCACCGCGGTCTTGGCCGGGCCGCCGCTGAACCGCCCCGTTAGGGCGTGGGCCAGGTCGATGAAGAAGTTGCCCCCGCCGCTCACCTCGAGAAACGCCCCGAACAGCACGAAGATGAACACGAAGGTGGCGGCGACCCCGATGGGGATGCCGAAGATGCCCTCGGTGGTGAGCCACAGGGTGGTGGCCATGCGCTCCACGCTGTAGCCCTTGTGGATGATCACGTCGGGCATGTAGGGCCCGAAGTACGCGTAGAGGAGCGACAGGGCGCAGATTCCGGCCATGACCCACCCGATCACCCGGCGGCAGGCCTCGAGCACCAGGAGCGTCCCGATCACCCCCACCCACACGTCCTGGGGCAGCCAGTCCCCCTGGCGCTCGAAGATCGCGAGCAGGTTGAAGTCCAGGTACAGCACGCAGTACAGGGTGAGCCCGATCAGCCCGAGGTCGAGCACCCACCAAGGGGTAAACCGGTCCTTGCGCACCCTCCGGAACGGGGGGTAGATCAGAAACACCAGGCAGAGGATGGCGCCCAGGTGCACCGAGCGCTGAATCAGGGCGGTCAGAGCCGTGAGCCCTGCGGTGTAGAGCTGGAACAGGCTCAGTGCCACCGCCAGCACGGTGACCACCCGGCCTACGATACGGGAGAAGGGGGTGGCACGGTCCATTTCAGTCATCCTCCCTCCGGGGATCGGCCGCGGGTCGGACCAGGGCTCGGATCCACCGGGTGAGCCGGGGCACCGGGCGGGCCGTGAACCGAACCGGCCGACCCGGCACCCGTTCCGAAAGGTTCACCGCAGTCCCCCTCCACTCGATGGTGTGATCCACCCCGGGGCTCCCCACCCGTAAGATGAACTCGCCCACCGGGTAGTGCATGCCTTCGATCACCTGCACCCCCTTCGAGCCGGTCCATCGCCCCCGGCCGGGCAGGTCGCCCATGCCGGCGCCCACCATCACGAACCGCTCGTCCTCCACGTAGATGCGGCCCGCCGAGTCCACCGAGTGGACCTCCCAGATCGGTTTCCGGTCCACCGAGTGGACATAGTGGAGCGTGAACCGCTCCCCGGGGTCAAGCAGGCTCACCCACAGGGGCGGGCCCCCCCGTACCGGCACCACGGCCAGCTCCACCCCGCCGGGGCCAGCAGCCCAGGCCCACAGAACCATACCAAACAGCCCGGCCAACGCGGTCAGCGCCGGCCGGGCCAGGGGGCGTCTCATCATCCCCCGCGCCGGGTCACGGTCGCAGCTTGGCGGGCACCTTGATCCCCTTCTCCTCGATGGCTTTGATGGCGCCGGGGTGGAAGGGGATGGGCGACTTGCCCACCGCGTTCTCCGGGGTGGTGTACTTGGCAAAGGGATGGATCTGCTCCAAGTAGGCGGTGTTCTCGAACAGGGTTTTGGTCAGCTGGTACACCAGGTCCTCCGGCAGATCCCTCTGGCATATGATCACGTTCCACACGCTCAGGGTGGGGACGGGCTGGTCCACGCCCCGGTACACCCCTCCTTCCAGCGTCCAGGCCGAGTAGTAGCCGTAGGCCTCCTCAACCTTCTTCTGCTGGTCGGGGGTGAACTCTACGATCTCGATGTCATGGGTGGTGGCCAGATCCATGATGGAGCTGGTGCCCGGTGCGACCACCCAGAACCCGGCGTCGATGGTGCCATCCCTCAGGGCGTTGGCGGTCTCGTTGAACGACAGCCGGAACACGTTGAAGCTGTCCAGGGGCACGTCCAGGGTCTTCAAGACGAGCTCGGCCATGAACGCCGTTCCGCTGCCGGGCGCACCGATGCTCACCCGCTTCCCCTTGAAGTCGGTCACGTTCTTGATGCCCGAGCCTTTGAGGGTCACGATCTGGAGCACGTTGGGGTACATGCACGCCATGGCCAGGATCTTCTGGGGCTTGCCCTGGAACTTGCCGATGCCCCGGTACGCCTGGTAAGCCACGTCGCCCATGACCTCCCCGATCACGGTTTCGCCCTTGTGGGCCAACTTCACGTTCTCCACACTGGCACCCGTGACCTCGGCCACGGCCTTCACGCCGGGCACGTACTTGGACCAGATTTCGGCCAGGCCTCCCCCATAGGGGTAGTACACCCCGCCGGTGCCGCCGGTGCCGATCGAGATGAACGTGGTCCTGGCCGCAGCCGGGCCGGCCAGGACCACCGCCGCGCACAACGCCCACAACGCCGCCTTCTTCCACATGGGAGTTCCTCCTTTTTCCGGATCGGAACGGTCAGTCGCCCAAGGTCTTCACGAGCACGGTGAGGCTGCCTGGCGGCCGGGTGAGCCCCTTGACCGGGTAGGTGAAGCTGGCTTCCTCGCCAGGGTTCACCACGGGCGGCTTGCCCTTGCGGGGGATCAGACCGCCCACCGCCTTGCCGTTGTCCAGGAACAGGTTCACCCGGTATCGGTGGGGTTTGGTCGACACGTTCTTGATTCTCACCTTGAAGTGGAGCGATGGGGTGTTCTTGTAGTCCTTGATGAAGCAGCTGAGCTCCTCCAGGCTTGCCTCGGATGCGATCTCCTTCTCGATCTTTCCCCCCTCGACGCAGGGCGCCGCCTCGCCCCCGGCTCGGGCCGGAGCGGATCCGGCCAAGGCCAACGCCCCCCCCACGAGGGCAGCCAGTACCAGTCTTGCCGTGCCGTTCATCGCCATCCTCCTTTCCCGTGAGTGAGAAAGCGGGTGCCTAGTCAAAAGATGTTTGGAGATACCAAAAGCAAGGCCAGCCTGCCACCCGGCCGGCCTGCTGTCAACCCTCTTAATGCGGCTCAAGACGCCTCCTGGCACGGCCGATGAGCCGAGAGAAGCACCGTGTTCCGTCGTGACGTCACTCTCCGGCCCGGGAGAGCACCATGCCCAAACTCGATGCCTATTTCCGAGCCATGGTCCAGCAAGGGGCCTCGGACCTGCACCTCGTCGCAGGCAACCTGCCGGCCATGCGGATCCACGGGGAGCTCAAGAAGCTCAAGGCCGAGCCCCTGACCGACCAAGGGCTGCGGGACCTGCTCCGGGAGATCGCCCCGGACGAGGTGTGGGGACGGTTCGAGGAGACCGGCGACGTGGACTTCGCCTACGAGCTCGATGGGGTGGCCCGGTTCCGGGCCAACTACTTCGTCCAGAAGTTCGGGGCGGCGGCCGTGTTTCGCACCATCCCTTCGAAGGTCCTCACCTGCGAGGACCTGGGGTTACCCGACGCGGTGCGTCGGTTGGCCTACCTGCGAAAGGGCCTGGTGCTGGTCACCGGCCCCACGGGCTCGGGCAAGTCTACAACGCTCGCGGCCATCATCGACGAGGCCAACCGGAGCCGCCGGGACAACATCATCACCATCGAGGATCCCATCGAGTTCGTGCACCAGAGCCAGGGGTGCTTGGTAAGCCACCGGGAGGTGGGCACTCACACCCGAAGCTTTGCCGCGGCCCTGCGAGCCGCCCTGCGAGAGGATCCGGACATCATCCTGGTGGGCGAGATGCGCGACAAGGAGACCATCGCGCTCGCCATCGAGGCGGCCGCCACGGGGCACCTGGTGTTCGGGACCTTGCACACCCAGAACGCGGCCAAGACCGTGGACCGGGTCATCGAGGTGTTCAGCGCCGAGGAGCAGCCCCAGATCCGGTCCACCCTGGCCGACAGCCTCAAGGCCGTGGTGGCTCAGAACCTGTTCCGGAGGGTGGACAAACCGGGCCGGGTGGCGGCCCTGGAGGTGCTGGTCGTGACCCCGGCCATCTCGAACCTGGTCCGGGAGGGCAAGACTTACCAGATCCCCTCGGCGATCCAGACCGGCAAGAAGCACGGCATGCAGTCCCTGGAGACCGCGATCCTCTCCCTGCTCGAGCAGAAGATCATCGCGCCCCGGGAGGCCTACGAGAAGGCCGTGGTCAAGGAGCCGTTTCTCCGGTTCCTCTCCGAAGAGGAGCGGGAGGGGCTCACATGAGCCGGCTGCGGGTGGAGAAGACGCCCCTGCGGGTCCGGCTGTACCTGGCGGACGGCACCCGGGCCGAGGGGGATCTGTTCGTGGCCCCTGTGTCCCCGGTCGGATCCGGCCCCCAGCCGGTGTGGCAGATGTTGGAAGAGGCCGGACCGGTGGTGCCGTTTCGGGACGCCCAGGGCCGGTTCTGCCTGGTGGGAACCGGGCAGGTGGCAGCGGTGGAGAGACGGGGAGCCGACTCTCCACCGCCTCCGTGGGTCCGGGCCGTGCCGGTGGAGGCCCGCTTGGCGGGGGGGCACGAGCTTGCCGGCGAGCTGCTCCTGGAGACCCAGGGCCGGCCGGTGGACGCCCTACGCACCCCGGGCGAGTGGGTGTTCGTACGCATGCCGGAGCACGGGGTGTGGCTGCGCAAGGCTCTCATGGTCGTGCTGAGGCTCGGGGAGTAGAGCTGGCCCCCGGCCGGGTGCGAGCGCAGCATGCGATCGCCACGTTTCCTCAGCCGCCGCACGCCCATCGGTCCGTGCGACGATAGCGGAACCTCTGGAATCCGGTGGCGATTCGGGTGTTCGGAGGGCGTGGCGAGCCAGGGGGCCGCACCCGACTGCTCCGGCAGGCCCCTTGGTCGTCCGAACAAAGGGCGGCAGCTCTTATTGAGCCGCCGGTTTGATAGGACCCCCAAAGTAGTCCATGGCGCCCCTCCCTCCTCCCTCCCGGGTGTCGACTACTCCCCACCGTGCAGAACTCTGTGCACCTCCACCCCGGCCGGCCCCTGTCGCCGGGGTCCTTTCCCCGGAACGGCGCTTGCTTAATGAGAGGGGGCGAGTACCCTGAGCCCCCCACCGGACCCCGATCCTCAAGAGCGAGATCATGCCCAGCGACACGATCTACGACGCCATCGTGGTGGGGCTCGGCCCCGGCGGCTCCTCCGCGGCGAGGGCGTTGGCGGAGAAGGGCCTGCGTGTCCTGGGCCTGGACCGCGCCCGGTTCCCCCGCCACAAGCCCTGCGGCGGCTGCCTTTCCCCCAAGATCCATCGGGTCCTGGGCGGGGAGGATCTCCGGCCCCTCACGGAGCGCGACATCCACGGTGCGACGCTGTGCTTCCGGGGCGCCCGGGCCGTCCACGCCCGGAGCACCCGGCCCGTGGCCCACATGGTCTCCCGGATCCGGTTCGACGCCCACCTCGTGGCCCGGGCCCGGGAGGCCGGGGCCGAGATCCGGGAGGGCGAAGCGTTCCAGGCGTTGATGCAGGAGGGGGACAGGGTGGCCGTGACCACGGGCCGGGGCCGCTACCGGGCCCGGGTCGTGGTCGGGGCGGACGGGGTCAACACCGCCGTCGGCCGCGCGGTGGGGCTTCGCCACCGGGGCTGGAAGGCCGTCCTGATCGAGGCCGAGGTGGGCGTGGACGCCCGGACGCTGGGAGATCTGGCCGACGAGGTGATCCTGGAGTTCGGTGATGTTCCCTTCGGGTACGCATGGATCTTCCCCAAGGCCGACCACCTGTCCATCGGGGTGGGGGGCATGGTGGGAAAGATCGGCGACCTGAACGGCCTCTACCGGGACTTCCTGTCCCGCCACCGGATCCTGGGAGGGATCCGGTCCGAGACCCGCCACGGGTACACCCTGCCCGTCTACACCCAGCGGCGGCCCCTGGTCCGGGGCAACGTCCTGCTGGTGGGGGATGCCGGGGGGCTGGTGGATCCCTTCATCGGCGAAGGCATCTACTACGCCATCCGCAGCGGCCAGATCGCGGCGGAGGTGATCGAGGCCGCCCTGGGCGACGGCCTTGTTGACCTCGGGCCCTACGAGCACGCCGTCGACGCGGAGATGGGGAGTGAGTTTCGCACGGCCTATCGCCTGGCCCGGTTCGTCTACACCTTTCCCGACGCGTTCAACCGCATCGCGGCCGGAGCGCCGAGCGTGCTCGAGGGCTACTTCGAGGTGCTCCGGGGCGAGCGGAGTCACAGGTGGTTCCTGGGTGAGATTGGGAGGAAGGTCCTCACCGACCTGCTCGCCTACACCGCCCTGCTTCGCCCCCGGCCTGCGGACGCGAGGCACGCTTACGACCGCGTGGCACCCCGTTACGACGCGTACAACCGGGTGTGGCGTTCGGTCTCCACCGCGGTGCGGGAGGAGCTGGAGACCCAGATCGAGAGCCTCCTGCCCCCAGAGGCCTTGGTCCTGGACGCCGGCGGGGGCACGGGGGCGACCACGGCTCTTGTCCTCTCCAGCAACCGGGTCCGGCGAACGCACCTGCTCGACTTTTCTTCCGGCATGATCCATATGGCGGCCGAGAACCTCCGGGACCCGAGGGTTCGCCTGATCCGGGGGGACATGGTGCGGCTCCCTTACCCGGACCGCACGTTCGACCTGGTGGTGTCCACGTGGGCCATCGAGACCACCCCCGATCCCAAACAGGCGGTCACCGAGCTTCTGCGGGTCATCAAGGACGACGGCGCCGTCATCTACACCTTCTGCAGCCTCCCGGAGGGGGGGATCGGCCGGCTCGGCGCCCGTCTGGTGGAGGCGGCCGTGGGACGCAGGTTCGCCTTTCGGTTCCTCCCCCGCCGGGAGCGCCCCTACCACTCCTGCTCCCGGTCGCGCCTCGTGACCTTTTTCGGGGGACTCATGACGCTGGTGGTCCTGCGCAAGTGCTGCACCGTGACCGACGAGGCCGCCCCCTGCGCCCTGCCGGCGTCGTGGGAGGAGCCCTTCGCTCAAGCCCCGGTGCCCCCGCCGGGGGCTGGCGGGGAGCAAGGAGACGCCCTATGACGACCGGCCCCCCGATCGGAGGAACCTGGGGGCTCACCGCGGTCATGGTTGTGATCGTCTCGTGGGTTCTCTACCGCTACCTGGCCCCGGCGAGCTGGAAGGAGTGGAGCCGGGCCGGGCTGATTCAGGCGTTCATCATCGCGCTCTATGCCGAGATGTACGGCTTCCCCCTCACCATCTACCTGCTCACCGGCTGGCTCGGCATCAACGTGCCGTGGCTCCATCAGAGCGGACACCTGTGGGCCACGCTGTTCGGTTGGGGTGACGCGGGGGCCATGATCGAGATGCTCATCGGGTACACCGTGGTGTTCCTGGGCATCTCGCTCCTGGTGGAGGGGTGGCGCGAGGTGTACCGGGCCACCCAGAAGGGAGAGCTGGCCACCCAGGGGCTCTACGCCGTCGTGCGCCACCCTCAGTACACCGGGATCTTCCTGGCTCTCCTCGGGCAGCTCATCCACTGGCCCACCATCCCGACCCTGGTGCTGTTCCCGGTCATCGTGTGGGCCTACTACCGGCTCGCCCGAAAAGAGGAGCGGGTCATGCTCGAGAAGCACGGGCCGGCCTACGCCGAGTACCGCCGCACCGTGCCCATGTTCCTTCCCAAATGGGGCGACTGGAAGCGTCTGCTCACCCCTGGGTCGGCCGAGGACCCCGACGCCTGACCCCCACCCGACAGGCCGTGTGGCGACCCCCACGGCAGGAGACAATCTCATGACGGCATTTCTGGCAGCCAACTGGATCTGGATCGCGCTGATCGTGGCCGTTCTCTTCTGGATGCGAAGCTCCCGCCGAAGGCGGCCCGGCGGGATGCGCCGGGCCGCGGGCGGAGGGGGCGGGTGTGGCGGCAGCCGCCGGGAGCCCGAGGCCGAGGAGCCCAAGGAGATCCCGGCCGGAAAGCGCCGCCGAGGGTGCTAGCCCGCCTTATTCATGAAGCCTTCTGCTGCAACCGGCGGTTGCACGCCGTCTCGGGGCGTGCTCGCGCCTCGGGGCCCCGCGTACCGTCCCGTACGCCTGCGCCCCTCGGCGCTGCGCTTGCCCCGATCTGACGCACACTCGACGGTTTCGCGACGAACGCCCATGAGTAATGAGGACTAGCGCCCCAGCCGTCACCCCCGGCCCCGCCCCCAGGAGAAGCGCCATGCTCGATATCCGTGTCGTGACCTGGTCCCTCAGCTCGTTCACCCTGTTCAGCTACCTTGTCTGTATCCTGTACGGGCTGATCCTGCCGGAGAGCCTGCACATGACGGCGTTCCTCGAGTCCGTGTTGCCCGGGTTCCGGTGGCTCACCCCGGCAGGGTTTGCGATCGGCCTGGTCGAGAGCTTCCTGTGGGGCGCCTATGCAGGGCTCGTGTTCACCCCGTTCTACAACTTCTTCCAGCGCAGGCTGGGCCGTTGAGGGCGGGGGGAAGGGGGGGCGCCCTTCGGGAAAACCGAGCCTATTTTGTTTGATTCGTCAGATCGGCGGGTTGGCGTAGGAATGCGTCGAGGCACTCCCGCGAGCAGAAGTAGAACTGCCGGCCGTGGCGCACGGTGCTCAAGGGGTTTCCATCGGCGTGCACGGCCATCCCGCACACCGGGTCCATCCACTCGGCTCCCCGGTGGGAAGCGGCGTCCGGCCCCTTCGGGGGCCCTGGCCGGCCCAGCAGCTCGAGCACCTCGTCGGGCGCTTTGGCGCGGAGGCACTCCCGCGCCACTCGGCGGCACTCCCGCGGTCCCAGGGCGGCCAGGCGCGCCCGGACGGCCTGGGCCCGGTTGATGGGAACGCTCAGGTCCGTGATGCCCAGTCCGATCAGGACGGGGAGCAGGGTGAGGTCGGTGCCGGCCTTCCCGCAGATCGCCAGGGGCTTGCCCGCCTTCTTCGCGTCTCGGGCCAGCGCGTCCAGCACCTGGAGCACCACGGGGTGCTCCGGCCCGTAGGTGCGCAGCACATTGGGGTTGGAGCGGTCCACCGCAAACAGGTACTGGATCAGGTCGTTGGTGCCGATGCTCGCGAAGTCCGCGGCCTCCAGCAAGCGCGGGAACGACCACACGGCCGAGGGGGTCTCCACCAGCACCCCCCGCTCGAACCTCTCCTGGAACGCGACCCCCTCGGCCGCCAGCGAGTCCACGGCCTGGTCCACGAGCCCCTGGACGAACCGCCACTCCTCCACGCACTCAATCATGGGAAACAGCAAGCGCAACGCGGGAAACCCCGTCGCGGCCCGGAGAATCGCCCGGACCTGGGTGATCAGGATCTCGGGGTGGAAGCGGTAGATCCGGTGGGCCCTGAGCCCCAGGGCGGGGTTGTCCTGGGGCCCGAGGGAGAAGTACGGAAGGGCCTTGTCCCCCCCGATGTCCAGCGTGCGCACGGTGGCCCGGCCCGGGGCGCACCGCTCGAACAGGTTTCGGTATGCCCGCGCCTGCTCCTCCTCGCTGGGCATTCCGCTTCGCCCGCCCAGAAACAGCATCTCGGTGCGGTAGAGCCCCACGCCTTCGACCCCTGTCCAGTCCACCCCCACGAGCTGCGCCGGGTCCATGACGTTGAGCCACACCCGGGCCAGGGGCGAGGGCTCGGGGTCGGGCACCACCACGGGGGCCGCCTCGGTGAGCCGCGGCTCCAGGTCTGCCGCCGCCGGCTCCACCAAAAGCTCCCCGCGGTCGGCGTCCAGGAGGACCCGAGAGCCGTCCAGGGACCAGAGGGCCTCCAAGCGGGGAACCCTCAGCACCGGAAGATCGAACGACTGGGCGAGGATCGCCCCGTGGGACAGGGGGGTCCCTCTGTCCACCACGAAGCCTCGCACGCCACGGGTGTGGGCTTCCAGCACCAGGGAGGGCAGCAGCTCCCGGGTGGCTAGGATGCTTTCCGAGGGGTCCTGGGGGAGCCCGGCGAGGAGCGAGGGCTGCTGACCGGCGAGCCTTTGGCGGAGCTGGATCGCCAGGTCCCGCAGGTCGGGCGCCCGCTCGACCAGCACGGGGTTGCCCGACCCCTCGAACACGCGCACGATCTCCTCGATCGCGTGCTCCACCGCCGCCTCGGCCGCAAGGCTGGAGCTCCGGATCGTCTCCTCCACCCGGGACCGCAGCGACGAGCCCTCCAGCAGCAGGATGTGGCTGCGCAGGATGTCCGCCCCGGGGGAGGCCGAGTCCTCCCCCAGCCGGGCCACCATCTCGCGAAGGTCCTCGATCAACGAGCCCACGTGCTGGGCGAACCGCTCGATCTCCGTCTCGGGCTCACCCGTGGCCGCGGAGCCCCGCGTCCCCTCTGCCACGGGCGCGAAAAAGCGCAGGATCCCCTGCGCCACCCCGGGCGCAATGCCCGAGCCTGTCACCGTCTCTCTCGTCTCGGTCGTCATGGTCTCACCTGGGTTCCGGTCTGGGGGGTGCGGGCGCGTGGAGTCCCCGGGGAGCGGCTCCTCCGGGCCTCCGCCACGTCTGCGGCAGGAACCAAGCAACTCCCGGGCCCAGGATGCGGCCTCCATCCTGGGGTGGGGCGTTCCGTTCCGGTTAGGGCGCGGGGGGCCACGCCGGGCGTGGGATGCCAGGGTCAGGCCGCCATGAGAAGGCGCGGCTCAGGGGGCACCCTGCCTCCCTCGCTGCAGACTATCGTCCTCTCCCTCTGCAGGCCATGGCTCCTCTGCATCGTCGGCGCGTGGTGGGACGGGGCGCCAGGTTGGCCGTGGATGCAGCCCGGCTCGCCGTGACCCAGCGCCTGCCCGTGGCGGGCAGAGGGATCTACGCCACGGCTCTCCGGTACAATGTCGTGATCCGGACCCAGGAGTCCCATTTCTAAGGATCTCCTCGGGGTGGCGTGGTTTGGCCCGAGCTGGAGCCGTGGCCCCCCGGCCGGCTCTGGTAAAGCGCGTTGAGGCCTGCTTGCGAGACAGCTGCTGCAGAAGCAGGCTCCCGGGTCGAGCACTCCGGGCGGGGCAGGGGGCCCTCCTCTGGCGGGACCCGAGTGCGGTATTTCACCTGTGCCCACGGTCGTCACGGATCCAGGGCCCGGTTCAATCGAAGATGTCGAAGATCTCCCGGAGCACGCCCCGCCTGCGCCCGTGCTTGAATCGGTACCCGTGCTTGGAGCCGTGTTTGCCCCCGTGATTGCCGTAGCCCGTAGGGCCCGGTTGCTCCCGTGGCCCGGAAAGCTCCTCGACCGACCGCTCGATGATCTTGTCGAGCTCTCCGCGGTCGAGCCACACTCCCCGGCACGATGGGCAGTAGTCGATCTCTATTCCCTTGCGCTCGGCGATCTTCAACTCCTGGTTGCAGTTGGGGCAGTTCATCGTGCACTCCTTTCGATGGCAGGGCGAGGGGTCGCTCGGAACTCCGTCGCGGTTCTCCCATGGCTCCCGGCCTGCGCGGGCGCCGTGATCGCGGTCCTCGGCTTCCGGAAAGAGCCTACCAGCGGCCGATGAGGGCACGATGAGACGCGGGTGAGAAATCGATGAGCGACGCCGCCGGCCGTTTTGGGCCGCCGAGCCGCGTCGTCTTGCCGGCTGGCGTTCATGGCCTGCCCACCCTTTCGAAACCGACTTTCGGGACCGACCCCTGCGCTCCACCCGCTCGCACAGGTGGGGAGCGGCGGGGGGAGGCGTTCGGCCGCGACAGCCCGCCGCGGCGCGCTGCTCCCGCGCCCCCTGTGCCCCAGAAGCTCCCGGAAGTTGAACGGAAAGATCGGGGCCCCATGCACGCCGGCGCATGCTGCTCGCCGCCTCCCGCGAGGGCATTCGTCCGGAAGACCCGGAGGGGAAAGGGTCCGGCTGCTCGGTGTCCAACTGCGGGCGAATCGCTCCCAGCCAGGGGCCACCTGGAGCTCGTCGAGAGGAAAGAGCGCGAAGCCGCGGTCACCCCACCCGGGATGAAGACGGTGACATTCCCTCGCAGGCTGCTCTTTCAGCAGCGCCTGCTAGCGGCCGGCCTCCGGGGAGCGGGAGCGCGGCCCGGCAGCGAGGCCGTCGCCGGAGAACAGCCTCTCCAGCGTGGCGGGATCGGCGTTCCCCGTGGCCGGCAGCCCGTTTCTCTTCTGGAACGCCGTCAGGGCCAGGCGCGTGCGACGACCCGGGATCCCGTCCACCGGCCCCGCATCGTAGCCCAGCCGGTTCAGCAGGGCCTGCATCCGGGCGGCGACGTCCCGGTCCGGGCTCCGGCCGGCCGGCTCCCCCCGGCGGACGGGCGCCCTCCCCCGCAAGGGCACGGCCTCCCCCATCTGCTCCGCCATCCGCGTCAGCAGCAGCCGGGCGGCGGGCTGCCCGATTTCCTGGAGCCGGTCGGGGATCACCGCGGCCCGGATCTCCCGGACCCCCCCGGGCGACGGCGAGAAAACCGCCGTGAACGCGGGAGGAAGGCCGGCGGACGCGGCCCGGCCGTCCCCCGCCCTCTCCAGGCGCTCGCGGATCTCCTGGAAGTCCAGGGTGGCCAGGTCGCTGTTGGAGAGGGACACACCGGGCAGGACCCGCCGGGTGGCCAGGACCCGGCCGTCCGGGCCCACCAGGTCCACCCGCACGCGGACCCGGCCCCGGTCCCGGGGGGGGAGGTTGACGATCCGGCCCCGGACGAACAGGGCCCGGCGGCCTGTCGGGAACGCGACGTAGTCGCCCCGGAGGCCCGAGACCCGGCGGCCCACCCCGAGCGACAGCCCTTCGTAGAGCTGCGCCGGGCTGGACCAGCCGAACAGCCCGATCGGCCGGCCCGCGGCGTAGAGGTCGTACCCGCCGTAGGCGGAAGCGACCACCCCGGCCGGCAGCAGGATGAGCAGGGCCTTGGACCGCGGTCGCGAGGCCCCGCCCGCGCCGTCCAGGGACCAGCACCCGACCAGGGCGGCGAGGACCGCCAGCACGGCGACGGGTACGAGCAGGGCGAACGAACCGAGAACCCGTTCCGGGGTGGGCGGCAGGGACAGGTGGTGGGCGTAGACGGCGTTGACCGCGGCCGAAAAGGCGAGCGCCCCGGCGCACAGGACGAACACGGCCGCCAGACCGGGGCGCGGGGGAGCGGAGACCAGCCGCACGTAGACGAGCAGCAGGAGGAAGCACGCGGGGACCCACAGGGACAGCACCTTCCCGGCCGCGTAGATGCGGGCGTCCCGGTCGACCCCCTCGAGCAGGGTCTGCTGCGCCCGGCCTCCCGTCCCGCCCGCCGACGCCCCCGCCCCGTCGGCGAGGACCCCGACGGCCCGTTCGATCCCCGCGTCGTAGTGGACGACGTACCGGGACACCCCGAAGAGGGCGAGAACGAAGGTCAGGATCAAGAACAACACGACCTTGGCGAACCGTGCCATCACGTTCCTCCGGCGCCCCTCCCGGAAGGGGGGCCGCCCTGCTCCGGCGGTGCCGCCGGCCCCGGGCGCGCCCGGCGCCCCCCGGGGATCACGTCAACACGACCGTGCCGCCCACGTTCGCGTGCTTCGCCTCGTTCTGGACCTCCCGGGGCAGCAGCGACAGGAGCTGCCGGTTTGCGGCCTTCAGGGCGTCGATGTCGTTGTTGTTGATCGCGCGGCGGCCCTGGGCCACCACCTGTTCGGCGTGCTGCGGGTCGCGCATCGAGCCCACGCGCTCGACGAGCCAGTGGAACCGGCCGACGTGGAAGCCGGGCTGGCGGTCCAGCACCTGGAGGTACAGGCTGTCCAGGTCGTCGACGTAGCGGCGGACCAGGTCCGGGTCCCCGGCGTCGACGGCCCCCTGCACCTCCCCTGCGAGCGCGCGGAACCGGTCCCGGTCGGCAGGCTCTCCGAACTCTTCCACGACCCGGCCCGTGTCGTTCTTGGACTCCTCCGCTCTCGCCACGAGCTCGGGCCACTCGGCGGCGTTCTCCACCTCGTCGATCGCGGAAGCGAGCTCCCGCACCCGCCGGTCGAGCTGGGCCAGGGCGTCCGGATCGCTGGCCGCGGCCTCGATCAGCGAATCGATGTGGTCCAGCAGCTGCTGGTCCTCGATCCGGGCGATGGCGCCGTCCACCTCCGGAGCGCCCGCTTCGGCCGCCTTTTCACGGGCCGCCGCGAGCCGCTCCCGCTGCGCCCGGGCGTCCTTTCGGAGCGCGTCGATGGAGTCGCACTTCATCTGGGGATCGAACCGGACCTCGAAGTCCTCGTCCAGCGCGTTGACGTAGGCCTGGAGCCGCACCTGCTGGGACGGGTCCATGAAAAGGGTGATCTCCACCTGGCTCCCGGTGGGGAGGTCCCGGCGGATGTCCGAGCCCCGGATCGTCATCGCCCCGATCCCGTGGTTGCGCTCCGCCCGGGGGTGCTCGCCCTCGAGCAGCGGGATCCGCAGCTCGTCCTCGGGATGGCCGGCCCGGAGCAGGACCGTGGTGTAGTGGTCCATCGTCTTGCGGACCGGCAGCTTCGTCCCCTTCTCCACGTAGATCGCGACGCCGCCGTTGGCCAGGCCGACGCCGATCGTCATCGCGGCCGGCGGGTTCTCGTCGGGGACCACGCCCAGGGTGTACGTGACGCGTTCCGGAGAGGTCGGCAGGCGCGTGCCCGTGGCGTCGCACAGCTCGATCTCGTACTCGTGCCGCCGCTGCCGTTCCGCGTAGAGCTGGGTCATGAACACCCCCTCGGCGCCGAGGGGGATCCGCCCCGAACGCCACCGGGTCCTGGCGTCCACCAGCTCCACGGTGAACCCCTCCGGGCTCCGGCCGTCCGGAGCCGACACCCGGCCGCCGATGTCGGGATCCGCCACGTTGCCCACGGGCTTGTGCTCGATCTGGATGCGCCACGTCCCGGCCGGCACCGCGACCCCGTCGCCGGCCGGGAGCTCCTGGGTGCTGGCGAAGATCGCGGCGCCGCGGGCCACCACCGTCACCGGGTCCACGCCCACCTCCATGGGAGCCCCCAGCTCGGCCTGCACGGCCTCCCGGACCCACGGGTTCAGGGTCGTGCCCCCGACCATGAGGACGCGCTCCATGTCCCGGCCGCCCAGCCCCGTCTGCTGCAGGGTCTTGCGGCACAGGGACAACGACCGTTCGATGTACGGCCGGCTGACCTGCTCCACGTCCTCGGGGGTCAACGTGTACGCGAAGTCGATCCCCCTGCCGTCCGCGTCTTCGCACAGCGCCTCGATCCAGATCTCGCACGGCGCCCCCGACCGGCAGACCTCGATCTTCGCCTGCTCGGCGTAGTACTTGAGCTTGCCGAACGGGACCTTCCACCGCGGGTTGCCCCGCTTGAACGCGGGCAGGTTGAACGCACCGGTCAGGGCCGGGGCCAGCTTCCGGGTGACGATCTCCCAGTCGATCAGCTTGCCGCCCAGGAAGTTGTCCCCGTCGTGGTTGACCACCTGGATCAGGCCGTCCCGGATCCGCATGACCGCCGCGTCGAACGTGCCACCGCCGAAGTCGTAGACGAACCAGTAGACGTTTTCGCTCTCGCTCTGGAACCCGTAGACCAGCGAGGCGGCGACCGGTTCGAGAAGCAGGGGGCTGCGCCCGAACCCGGTGAGCTGCGCGGCCTTCCGGGTCGCGTTGGTCTGGGGGTTCTCGAACGCCGCGGGCACGGTGATCACGGCCGCCCGCAGCTCTTCGCCCATGTTCGCCCGGACGTCCATCTTGAGGGACTTGAGCACCTCGGCCGACAGCTCCTCGGGGAGCATCTCCCGGCCGCTCCGGACGAACCGCTTCTTCCCCTGCGGCCCGAGCCCCATCCGGAGCTTGAACTCGGCGTCCGCGTTCTCGTCGTCGTCCACCAGGGCCCGCAGCTTGGCCTCCTGGCCGACGTGGATGTTGCCCCGCTTGTCGATCCAGACCGCCGAGGGCGTGATCCCGGAGCCCCCCTTGTTCGGGATCACCCGCGCGTCCACGTTGTCGATCACCGCGATGCTGCTGTTCGTCGTCCCCAGGTCGATCCCGAAGTCGATGGTCGTCCGGCTCATGCGAACCCCTTTCTACGTTTTGGTCGATCCGTCGGGCACCGGCCGCGCTTCGGGCCCCTTCCCCTCCCGGTCCGGCGGATCCTCCGGCGGAGCAGGGCCGGTCGGGGCACCCGGGGTGCGCGGCTCCCCGGCCGTCGTCCCGGGGGCGGGCTCGTCCTTCGGCACGGCGACGAACACCTCCCCGCGCTGGAGGAGCCGGTTCCCGCTGAAGATGACGGGCAGGACCGTTTCGGTCACCGTCTCGCAGTCCACGCCCGCCGTGGGCAGGAACTGGACGGGGCGCATCATGGCCTCCCCCCCCCGGGGGTAGCGCCGGCCCGTGGGGTCGTGGACCTCGATCCGGCTCTTCCGGAGGGCGTCGATGCTCCGGTTGATGCGCCCCAGGGCCCGCCGCACCCGGGGGTCGTCGTCCCCGGTCTCGGCGTCGTCCCAGTCCCGTTTGAAATGCTTGGTCTTCAGGTACCACAGGCAGGTGGCCACCTCGGCGATCAGCAGGCCCGGGGCCGCGGGTTCGCCCGCGCCGGCCCCCGGGCCCGGAGGGGGGTCGGCCTCCGCCCCGCGGGCCGGCCGGTCCGGTCCGGCGGGCGGAAGCCCCGGGGCCCCCTCCCGCCGGCGCAGGCCGTCGAAAAAACGGCTGTCGAGCAGCTCCGCCACCTTGCTCCGCCGCTTGCGCTCGTCACCCATGGTGTGCACCACCTTCCGCTCAAAAGACGAAACCCCTCGGGTGCCGGGGGGCCGGGGCTCAGTCCCCCTTGCACGCCCAGCCGAACGCCTCGACGGCGCCCTCGCTGCAGCCGCACCGGACGCACGTCCCGTTCACGAAATCGTGCTCCCGCCCGGGCCCCCCGGGCGGGGCGGCAGCCTCCGGCTCGCCGGCCCGAGGGGCCCCGCCGCCGTGCTGCCTGTCGAAGTGCCAGGCCAGGTTCTTGGCCTTGACCGACGCGCCGCACACCGGGCACGCCACCCGCTCTTCCCCGCCCGTGGCCCTCGCCAGGTCGAGGACGGACCGGCGCTGCCGTTCGCCCCCCGCTCTGACGGTGAGGTCGCGCCCGCAGGGGCAGCGCACCCGGGCGCCGTCGCCGGCGGCCGGCACCCGCTGGCGCCGGCCGCATTTGGGGCACGAGACCAGCACGCGCTCCGCCGGAAGCCGCGGCGCCCGGTCCACCAGGCCGCCCACGCCGGCGGGGTCGCTCCGGGGGGCACGGTCGCCCCCTCCGATCTCGTGGCCGAACCCCCACCCGTTCCCGAGCAGGGCCTCCAGCGGGCCGAAAGACCGGTACGCCGACTCCGGCGCCACCCCCGGGGGAAGTCCGGGTCTCGGGTGGAGCCGCTCGAACGCGGCGACCGCTTCGCTGCGGACGGCATCGAGCCTCGCCTGGGCCTGCTCGCGCACCGCCGCCGGCCCCTCGGCAGCCCGCTGCGCTTCCGCCAGGGCCGAGACCGCCCGCTCGAGCCGTTCCGCGGCGGCGCGCACCGCAGCCTCCCGGCGCCCTTCCAGCTCGGCCCTGCGCCGGCGCCCCGCCCGGCTGCGCCGCACCCCCTGCAGGGTCCGCACGGCCCCCGTGACCACGGCCCCGACGAGCAGGGGCACCCCGCAGTAGACCACGCCGTCGGCGAACCGCCCGGCGTCCCGGACCCCCCAGTCGGCGGCCGCCGAGACCGCGTCCACCAGCCCGGCCGGGACCGCCCACCGGGAGCGGAGTGCAAAGGTGGCGGCCAGCGCCCCGGCCACGGCAGCGGCGGCCCACGCCGTGGGCGCGGCCCCGAACCGGAAAAGGGCGCCGTCGCACCGCCGGCACACGCCGCCGTCCCAACCGTCTTCCGTGCCGCACCGGTCGCAGCGCGTCCCGACGCCCTCTGCCCGGCGCAGGTCGTCCCGGACCTCGTCCACGGCCTGCCGGTACGGCCCGATGCGCTCCTCGGCCGCGTCTGCGGCCTCTCCGGCGTCCACGACGGCCCGCACTTCTTCCGGGAAGTGCTCGTCGTCTCCGGCCGCCAACCGCGCTTCGTGCCACGCCTCGATCCTGCCCGGCAGCTCCCGGTGTTCGTCCCGGCACTGCCGGCAGCGGGGCACGACGATCTCCCCGTACCGGTACTGGACTCCTTCCTGGAGGACCATCGCCACGGGCTGGACGTCGCCGCACACCGGCACGGTGATGCCGCAGGCGTCGGCCGGCGGGTTCTCGCCGCAGAAATGGCAGACGCGGTCCGCATCGGTCTGCGGAAAAACGTGGGGCACCCGGCGGACCGCGCCGGTGGCGAGCCGCCTCCTGAGCCCCTCCGTGCCCGGGGTCCGGGCCCCCACCTCCGATGCCATCTTCTCCAGGGAAGCGAGGCTGTCCCGGACGCCGGGGTTCCCGTCGTCCACCTCCACGGCGAGCGCGGCGAACGCCAGGGCCTCCCGGATCGCCTGCTCGAGCCGGTCCCTTTTCTCCTGCCGTTCCCGGTCCTCCGCCTCGGAGCACGTGCTGCACATCCAAAACCGCTGCCCCTGGTACTCCCCGTTGACCCATCTCGTGTAGCTGCTCTTCCCGCAACACGGGCAGGGGGGGAGCGCCCACGGGGTCGTGTCGGGGCTGGGGACCGGGACCGATCCCTTGCGGTGGAGGACGTCCAGGAACTTCTGGATCTTCGGGGTCGGCCGGTTCTGCCACTCTTCGAGCCCTTCGCGGGCGATCTGCCAGGCGCGCTGGCTCAGGCAGTACGCCACGCACCGCCGCAGGGGCGTCCCGATCCCGGCGTCCAGGACCAGCAACCGCTGCAGGGCCCCCTCGTGGTCCCCGGCCACCGCCCGGGCCCGCGCGTCTTCGAGCCGGCCGACGACCGCGTCCGGAAGGTCCCAGTACCCGGGGCTGCACCAGTCGTTCCCGTTCTCGAGGTTCTCCCGCACCGTCTGCCGGTCGTCGGCCAGCCTCTTCCCGACGGACGCGCCGACGACGACCTGCTCCGCCAGCGCCAGGACCCGGTCGCACTCGCTCCAGTCGTTCGTCTTGTTGCCGAACGCGACCATCCCCTCGCGGACCGCCTCGGCCACCATGTCGTGCAGGCCGGCCCTCGTCGGGTCGCCCTCCAGGAGGATCGCGTCGACGATCGCCAACGGGCCCGCGGCCTGTTCGTGCAGCTCCCGCGCGTGCCGGTTGCCGTGCTGGGGCGCCCGGGTCCATCGAGCCTTCGCGGTGTCGATCAGGATCTTGATCTGGTTGCGCGCCGGCCGGAGCGCCTCCCGGACGGCCGCGTCCGCCGCCCCGTCCCCGAACCCCGCATCCCGGACCAGCCGGACGTGACGCAGGGCGTGCTCCGCGTCGGCGCGTTCGGCCGCTCCGTACGCGATCTTCGCGCTGGTCAGCAGCAGGGCCGTGGGCAACGCGGCCCGGACCCGGCGGACGAAACCCGTGGTGAGCAGTGCGTCGTCCAGCTCCCGGACGCGGTCCCGGAGCGCGTCCCAGAACGGCTCCCCTTCGACCACTTCCCGCCACCGGTCCAACCCGTCTCGCCACAGGGCGAACGTCTTCTCCTGCCGGCCGCCCGCTCCGCCGCCGGCGCCGAGTTCCCGGTCGAGGGCCAGCAGGTGGTCGAGCACGGCCAGGTTGTGCCGGGCGAGGTGGCCGGGATCCTGCCCTGCCGCCCGCTCCGCCCACACCCTGCGGGCCTCGTCCTCGTTTCCGCCGGCGAGGGCCCGCAACGCGGGGTCCCCGCCCCGGCTGTCCGGCGCCGGCCAGAACCAGAACACCTCGTCCAGGAACCGCTCCACCGAGTTGCCCAGGCGGTCCAGGGCCTCCCGGACGACCTCGTCGGCGGGCGGGGGAACGAGGGGGAGCGGGCCGTCCCGCTCCTCGGCGGGCGAGGCGATGCCGAGCTTTTCCCGCATCTGGCGGCGGGCCTGCAGCCGCCGGGCGTCCCTGGGGGTGGCGCCCACGGGCAGACCGAGCACGCGGAACAGGTTTCTCCGGTAGAGGGACGGCGCGGCCCGCCGCAGCAACGGCTCGCAACCGGCCGGATTCCCTTCCGGGGAGGAAGTATCGTTCATCGGTGGCCCCCTGCCCTTCGTTCGCGCTCCGGTCTGTGGGTTCCTACCCCTCCGCCCCGCCCGCGTTGCGCGGCGGCCGCCGGTGGTCCCGGTCTTTTCCTTCCGACCTTCCGGGCCGGGACCGCTGCAGGTCTTCCGTGGACACGTGCATGATCCCCTTGCGCCAGAGCCGTAGCTGGGTTTCGCACCGGTCCCGCAGCGCGGGATCCTTGCTCATGGCCTCTTCCAGCAGGTCTGCGGCTGCCACCAGCTTCATGGGATCCCGGGCGATCCGCATGGCCTGCCGGAACGCGTCTCTCGCCTCGGCCCGGAGGTCCTGGGGCGCGCCCCCGGCGATGGCCGCCTTGGGCTCCCGGGCGGCCGCGCTGACCGACGCGCCGGACGGGGCGCGGCCCGGCGCCCACCGCTCCAGGTCGCGGAGCAGCTCGCCGGCGTCGGCGTACCGGTCCGCCGGAACGGCGGCGAGGCAGCGGAAGATGACGGACTCCAGACCGGCGTCCACGCCGACGTTGTACAGGCTGGGCGGACGGATCGGCCGCAGGAACCGGCCCGCGTCCGCCGCGTCCCGTTCCCCCAGCAGCGGGAACGGCATCTCGTCGGTGAGCAGCAGGTACAGGATCGTGCCCACCGCCCACACGTCGGCCGCGCAGGAGTCGACGTCTTCCAACGACTCCGGCGGCTTGAACCCGAGGGTCCCCTTGGAACTCGCGATCAGGGTGAGGGGGTTGACAGTCTTGGCCAGGCCGAAGTCGCTCAGCCGCACCCGGAGCCCGTCGGGCCCGAACCCGACCAGGATGTTCTGCGGCTTGACGTCCCGGTGCACGATCGGAGGGGACGCGCCGTGGGCGACGGCCAGCCCGCGGCACGTCTGGCGGGCCACCTCGACCACCTGTTCCACGGGCATCAGCTCGCGCCCGAAGGACCGCCAGTACCGCTCCAGGCTGCCGCCGGGCATGTAGGTCATCGTGAAGTAGCCGAACCGGCCGGCGGCCGTGGACAGCACGTTGGCGTCGTACACCTCGACGATGTTGGGATGCCGGATGCCGGACAGGAGGATCGCCTCTTCCAGTTGCTGCTCGATCTCCCCGAGGGTGGCCCCGGCGGCCTTGAACACCTTCATGGCCTGCCGTCCCATGAACCGGTGCCTCACCCGGTACACCTCTGCGAACGCCCCTTCCCCCAGCAGGCGTTCCACCTCGTAGGTGCCGCGCACGAGCCGTCCGGGGGAAAGGATCGACATCGGTCTCCCCGTCACCGGCCGCCCGGCCCGCAACCGCGCAGCAACGCGCGCAGCTCGGGCGGCAGCCACCCGTAGGTGAGGCAGCGGCGGGCTTCCCGCTCGACCCCGGCGCGGTCCGGCGACGTCATGCCGGGGATCCCGGCCAGGCGGCCGCGGACGATGGCGGCCACGTAGAGCACCCGGGCCACGTCGCGGGGCAGGTGGCCGCATTCTGCCAGCGCGTTCTTGGCGTACCGCTTCAACAGCCGAAGCCACCGGGCCGGAGGGGGGAAGGGCCCAGCAGAAGATCCCCGAACGTCCGGCACCCGGCCCGTACCACGGCAATCCTCTCGAAGGTTCCGGCAGGATGCCGGAAGACCCCGTCCGTGGGGTGCGCCGTGGGCTGCTCTTTCGGCAGCCTGCTGCTCCACCCCTCACGCAAAACGGCCGCGCCCATTCTCAATGGGTCGCGGCCGCTTTCGATTACCACGAAAACAAGAATGTCTGGGCACGGCGCCCTCCCCTGAGCCTCGAGCCCGGGCTCGAAACTAATCAATTTACCAGTAGCGTTATGATTGTCAAGCGCAGAACGCGAGGACTTTGGAGGAAGGCCGAACCGTCACTCCCAGTCCAGGAGCCGGCGCTCGCCCTCCAGGGCTCGGATCTCGGTCACGTCCTGACTCACCTCCAGGGTGCCCTGGTAGCGGCCCGCCGCGTCGCGCACCGCGAAGTAGCGGATATGGATAAACCGCCCTCCCTGCTGGAGCCAGAACTCCGCGGTGTCGCGCTCGCCGGCCTTGAAGGCGTCGAGGATCATGTTGACCCGGTGCACGCTCTTGGGCGGATGGCAGTTGCGCACCTCGCGGCCGATGATGCCGGGGCTCCGGGGGAAGATCCGGTGGGGCCCCTCGGAATAGTAGGCCACCCGGTCGTCCGCGTCCACGAAGGTCACGTCCACGGGCAGGTGGGTGAGGAGCAGGTTGATCTGCTCGGGGGTAAGCCGGCCGGTGTCGAGACGGATCGCGGCCCCGGTGAGGTCCTCCGGGGGTGCGGCGGGCCCGGAGCCGGGGGGAGCCTCCGAAGGGGGCGGGGCCGCCGCATCGGGCCAGCCCGGGGCGGGCTCGACCCAGGCGAACCCGATCTCGGCCTCGCCCCGGGCCATGCGGACCCACTCGTCGTGGGAAAGCAGGTCAAGGCTCGCGGGGAACAGGATGTGCTCCTCCTTGTAGATCATGTCGCGGATGGCCTTGAGGGCGTCGAGCAGGTTCGTGCGGAACGCCTGGGGGTCCACTCGGTCCAGGGCCTGGCGGGCCGCCTTGATCATGCCCCGGATGTCGTCGTGGATGGACCACATGACCTGGGTGGGGCCGGTGAAGTGGTGGGCCTCGAGGGCCGGGAAGAGCTGGTTCTCCTTGCGGGTGTAGTGCACGTCCACCCGGGCCAGGCGGTCCAGCAGGGCCCCGAGCTCCGGCGCGGCCGCCCGCATCGCCTCGGCCGCGCCGGGCTCCCCGGGCCGGGGCAGCCGGCCCAGGGCCAGGCTCAGCCGGGAGGCGATCTCCTCCAGGGCCCGGTTCTCCTTCATGTAGGTGTGCACCGGGTGCCCGGGCGGAACCTCGGGCCGGTCCCGCTCCTCCAGGGCCTCCTTGAAGAGCTCCACGTGCACGTCGCACAGGCGCCGGATCTCCTCGGCCGGCAGCCCCTCGTCGATCAAGGCCTGCTCCACGGCCGCGATCTCGGAGGCGTCCACCCCGCCCAGCACCCGGCGGAACCGCTCCTTCACCTCTTCCACGGGAGCGCCGTCGTGGAGTTCGCGCAGGATCTCCTTGAGGGCCTCCTTGCGGTCCTCCGGCCCCTGGGGCGGGCCGGACACCGCTTGCCGCAGGGTGCTCACCAGGTCGTCCACCGGGATGCCGGCGATGGCGGCCGCGTTCTCCAGGGTGGCCACCTTGCCCATGGTCTTCCGCAGCAGCGGGTTCCGCAGCTTGGCGAACGCGGGGGACCGGGCCACCAGCACCTCGAGCAGGTGGGGGTGCTCCCGAAGCAGGTCGTGGATCCGGGTCTTGGGGCCGATCTCGACGGGCATGGTTACCTCCTGGCCGTGGGGTTGGATCTCGCCGCAGTGTACCCCGGCGGGCGGATCGCTCAAGGGGACTTCCGGGCACCGCCACGGGCCGGGACGCATCCGTGAACCCGGGGGCAAGGTATGGTAGATTCGGCGCTCCAGCAGATCCCATGCCCCGCTGAGCAGGGGGCGCTAGCGTCTGTTTGTCCGCCGGGTTAACAAAAGACTCAGTGATCGAAGAGGTTCTCAGGCTTTCTGGCTTCCCAGCTTTCCAGCAGAAAGTCCCCGAGGTTTCCCATGACCGACTGCGTGTGGATCTACGTGACCGTGCCGTCCCGGGAGGAGGGGCTGCGGATCGGCCGGGCCCTGGTGGAGGAGCGCCTGGCCGCCTGCGCCAACGTGCTGGGCGGGCTCACGTCGGTGTACTGGTGGGACGGGGCGGTCCAGGAGGACCCGGAAACCGCCCTGGTTCTGAAGTCCCGGGCCGATCGGGTGGACCGGGTCACCGCGCGGGTCAAGGAGCTCCACTCTTACTCGTGCCCCTGCGTGGTGGCGCTGCCCATCGCGGGCGGCAACCCCGAGTTCCTGGACTGGATCCGGACCGAGACCCGCTGATACCCAGTTGCGTTCAAAGCTGTTGTCCCCCTGAACAGAGGGGCAAGGGACCTGCCGGAGAGCCGGGTGCGGCTCCTTCGCTCGCCGCGCAGCGCCTGTGACGTTCGGACTGTGAAATGGTACGTATTCCACTGACTTGCAATGAAGTCAGCTCTCCTGTCCTGTGCCTGCGCGGCGAACCTCAATGCTCGGCTTCGCGCCCGGCCGGAGGCAGGTCCCTTGCCCCGCCCCCCGAGGGATCCGGGCTTGGACGCAGCTCAGCATGAGCCATCGCCCCATGGAGTTTCTGGCCGACCTGCACATCCACTCCCGGTTCTCCCGCGCCACCAGCCGGAGCCTGAATCTGCCGGAGCTCCACGCCTGGGCCCAGCGCAAGGGGCTGTTCCTGCTCGGCACGGGGGACGTGACCCACCCGGCCTGGTACGCCGAGCTCTCCGACCAGCTCGTGGAGGCCGAGCCGGGGCTCTACCGGCTGCGGGACGACCTGGCCCGCGAGGCCGACGCCGCCGTGCCGGCCGCCTGCCGCGGCCCGGTGCGGTTCGTGCTCCAGGGCGAGGTGAGCTGCATCTACAAGCACGACGGCGCGGTGCGCAAGGTGCACCACGTGGTGTTCCTGCCCCACATCGAGGCCGCCGGCCGGTTCCTCTCGGCCCTGGACCGGCTGGGCAACGTGCGCTCGGACGGACGGCCGATCCTGGGGCTCACCAGCCGCCAGGTGCTGGAGATCCTCCTGGAAACCGCTCCGGGCGCGTTTTTGGTGCCGGCCCACGTGTGGACCCCCTGGTTCTCCATCCTGGGCTCCCGGTCGGGGTACGACTCGGTGGAGGCGTGCTTCGGCGACCTGGCCGGGGAGATCTTCGCCCTGGAGACCGGCCTGTCGTCGGACCCGGCCATGAACTGGCGGGTGTCGGCCCTGGACCGGTTCGCCCTGATCTCGTGCTCCGACGCCCACTCGGCCGCGAACCTGGGCCGGGAGGCCTGCCGGTTCGACCTGGCCGACCCCTCCTTCGAGACCCTGCGCCGCGGCCTGGAGGATCCGGCCAGGCCGGGTCTGTGGGGCACCCTGGAGTTCTTCCCGGAGGAGGGCAAGTACCACCTGGACGGTCACCGCAAGTGCGGGGTGCGGCTCACCCCGGCCGAGACCCGGGAGACCGGGGGGCGCTGCCCCGAGTGCGGGGGCAAGGTCACGGTGGGGGTGCTCCACCGGGTGGAGGAGCTGGCCGACCGGCCGCCGGGGCAGCGGCCCGAGGGCGCCCGGCCGTACCAGACCCTGGTACCCCTGGCCGAGGTGGTGGCCGAGGCCCTGGGGGTGGGGCCGCGCACCAAGCGGGTGGCCGGGGTGATGGACCGCTTGGCCCGGGAGGTGGGGCCCGAGCTAGCCGTGCTGCTCCGGGCCGACCCCGGCGAGGTGGACCGATGCGCCGGGCCGGTGGTGGCCGAGGCCGTGGTGCGGGTGCGGGAAGGAAGGGTCTACGTCGAAGGGGGGTACGACGGAGAGTTCGGGGTGGTTCGGATCTTCGATCCGGACGAGCGCCGGGAGATCGAGCGCCAGGGGAGCCTGTTCACCGGGCTCGCCGAGCTCCCTCGCACCGGTCGACGGAGGAAACGGGCCGGCAGGCCCCGGCCCGAGCCCGAGCCCGAGCCGGAAGCCCGGCCGGACACCCCGGCGGGGGGGCTGGACCCGGACCAGACCCGGGCCGTGGAGGCCCCGGCCGGGCCGCTTCGGATCGTGGCCGGGCCCGGCACGGGCAAGACCCGTACCTTGGTGGCCCGCATCGTCCACCGCATCCGGGAGGCCGGGGTGGCCCCGGAGCGGGTGCTGGCCGTGACCTTCACCAACCGGGCCGCGGCCGAGCTGGCCGAGCGTATCGGCCGGGAGCTGGGGGAGAGGGGGCGGGCGGTCACGGTCAGCACGCTCCACCGGCTTGGGCTGGAGATTCTCCGCCGGGAGCATCGGGCCGCCGGCCTGCCCGAGGGGTTTGCCGTGGTGGACCGGGACGAGGCGGTCTCGCTGGTGGCCGAGGTGGCCGGAGTGGGGCCGCGGGAGTCCCGGGCCCTCGCCGAGGAGATCTCCCGGGCCCGGCGGGTCGGCCTGGACGGCGCCCCCGAGGTGGTCCGGCGCTACGAGGAGGCCCTGCTCGCGAGGGGGGCCGTGGACCTGGACGGGCTTGTCTGCCGGGCCGCCCAGCTTCTGGAGGATCTGCCCGCGGTGCGGCAGGAGTGGCAGCGCCGGTGGGGGTTCGTGGCCGTGGACGAGTTCCAGGACCTGGACCCGGCCCAGTACCGGCTGCTGCGGCTCCTGGTGCCCCCCGGCGGGGATCTCACGGTGATCGGGGACCCGGACCAGTCGATCTACGGGTTCCGGGGGGCGGACCCCGGCGTGTTCGACCGGTTCCGCCGCGAGGAGCCGGGCCTGCACACCGTGCGTCTGGGCCGGACCTACCGGTGCGTGGAGCCGGTGGTCCGGGCCGCCCGGGCCGTGCTGGGGCCCGCCGCCCCCGATCTGGCCGCCGCGCGCGGCCCAGGGCCGGCCGTGCGCCTGGTAGAGACGGCGACGGATCGGGACGAGGCCGAGTGGATCGCCCGGGAGGTCGAGCGGCTCTTGGGGGGGACGTCGCACCGGGCGGGGGACGGCGCTCTCCGGAGGACCGAAGGGTACGGGTTCGGGGAGGTGGCCGTGCTGGTGCGCACCCGGGCCCAGGCGCCGGTGGTCGCCGACGCGCTGGGTCGGGCCGGGTTCCCGGTGCAGCGGGTCCTGGGCGACGGGCTCCTGGCCGGCCCTGGCCGCCGCCTGCGGGAGCGGCTCCGCAGGGCGGCCCCGGCCGCGGATCCCCTCGAGGCGTTGAGTGCGGCCTTTGAGGCGGAGGCCCTGGAGCCGGAGGACCCGGCGGCCGCGGCCTGGACCGCCGCTGCCGCAGGCGCCGGAACCGTGGCCGAGTTGCTGGACCGGGCGGCCTTGGCCGAGGCGGGGGACGGGTACCGGCCCGGGGAGAGGGTCTCGGTGCTCACCCTGCACGCGGCCAAGGGGTTGGAGTTCCCGGTGGTGTTCGTGGCGGGGTGCGAGGACGGGCTCCTGCCCTACCGGGCGCCGGGCCGGGAGTCCGACCCGGCCGAGGAGCGCCGGCTCCTGTACGTGGGCATGACCCGGGCCCGGGACGTGCTCGTGCTCACCCGCGCCCGCCGCCGTAGGCTGTACGGCGAGACCCGCCGGCCCGGGGAGAGCCCCTTCCTGGCCGGCGTGGACCTGGAGCGCACCACC
>JALUTY010000123.1 GCA_027021615.1 bacterium
GGGTGGGGCTCGCCGTCCGCGGGCATCACGCCCCGGGCCGAGGCGCCCGGGCCGGCGTGGCGCCACCACACCTTGGGATCCTGGCCGGTTGCGGCCCTTCCTCCGGCCCGGTGACCGAACCCGTCGGGCAGCACCACGGCCCGGGGGTGGAGCCCCTGGAGCACGCGCACCGGGAACCGGGCGTGGCGGTCCCCCGAGCGCACCACGGCGGTGCTGCCGGTGTGCAGGCCCAGGCGTTTTGCCGCGCCGGCCGCCACATCCACCTCGCCCACGGGCACGATCTCGCGGTTACGGCGGGTGTTGGCGTAGGTGCGCGGAAGCACGTTGGGCGCGGCCACCCGGCCGAGCAGCCCCTCCTCCACGGCGGTCAGGGCCTCCAGCCGCTGTCCCAGGCTCGGCGGCCGGAGGGGGTTGGGGGCCTTGGGTTCCTCGGCCACCCAGATCCCCCGGCGGCTCAGGGCCTGGAAGCTGCCGGGCCCCCAGGACTTGCGGAGCCGCTCGTCGAGCACGGCGGGCACGCTGGCCGGCAGGCCCCGCTCCCCCGCCCGCCGGGCGAGCTCCAGGATCAGGTCCGGGATGCCCCGGGCCTCGCCCAGGGGCCGGGGCCAGGGCTCGAACAGGGCCAGGTGCTCGGTGGCCGGATCCCGGAGTTTGTCGGGCTCCGACGCGGGGCGGGTCACCGGTTGCTGCAGGGCCAGGTAGGGCCGGCCGTCCGGCAGCGCCCCTTCCACCAGGTCCCAGCACTCGTGGGCCGTGGCCAAGGGCAGGACCAGATCCGCCACCGCGGCCGTCTCGGTGAGGTGGGTGTCCATGGCCACCAGGAGCCTCACCCGCTCCGGGTCGGCCAGGGCGCGGGACACCGCGTCCGGGTCCGGACCGTCATAGGCCGGGTTGGCCTCTGCGGCCAGGTACAGGTCCAGGGGGGAGTCGCCGTCCTCCAGGAAGGCCCGCCACCAGACCTCGGGGGTGCGGGTCGGCCGGGCCGGGGTGGAGAAGTAGGGCCCCCGGGCGGTCTGGATGCCCCCGGATCGGTTTACGTTGCCCACCAGATGGTTCAGGACCGCGGCAGCGGCCGCCTCGGGTGTACCCGGCGGGGCCACGGCCACCGAAGGTCGGCGGCCCACGAAGGTCATTGTGAGCCGGCGGAGCTGCTCGGGCGTGATGCCGGTGAGCTCGGCCACCCGGCCGGCGTCGTAGGTCGCGAGCACCCCGTCCAGGGCCTCGGCCACTGCGGGAGCCGCGGCCTTCAATGCCTTCCGGTCGACTCCGCCCTCGTCCCACAGCAGCTTGGCCATGCCGAGCGCTACCCGGGCCGCCGCCCCCGGCGGCACCGGCACCCACTCACACACCGACCCGGTCGCGCCCACAGCCTCGGCCAGCAGCACCACCCGCGCCCCCCGTGCCCGTGCCTCCACCAGACTGCGCACCTCGGGCACCCGGAACCGGCCGTCCATGAGCGGGGCTCCCACCAGGTAGATGGTTTCGGCCCGGCGCAGGTCGGGGCCGAGCACGGGCGCACCGTAGAGGTCGGCGTCGGACCGGGGCCCGGGCCGGCCGGGCAGGTCCCGGTCCAGCAGTACCTCCGTCCAGCCCAGCGCCTCCTGGAGGTCGCCCACCAGGAACCGGTCCATGGACAGGTGGAGCACCGACTGTCCTCCCACGGCCTCGGCGACCCGGCCCAGGGCCTCGTCCCAGGACACCGGCTCCCACCGGCCCGACCCCCTGGGGCCGATCCGCCGCAGGGGCCTGAGAACCCGCTCCGGATCGTACAGCCGCTCCAGCTCGGCAAAGGCCCGGGCGCACAGCCCCCCCTCGTTGGTGGGCGAGCCGGGGTTTCCCTCGATCTGCACCACCCGGTCCCCGTCGCGGAACGCGATGAGGGCGCATCGGGCGGGGCACATGCCGCACAGCGACGGTTTGGGGTTGCGGAACTTACGCAGGGTTCGGTGGGGGGGCTCGACCGGCCGCAGGCCGGCCCCGGCCGGCAGAGCCGCGCCGGCCGCGCCGGCAACACCCAGCTTCAGAAACGACCTTCGGTCCCAGCGGTTCACGGGGCCCTCCTCGGTGGGAAGCATCGCAGGAGATACCAATTGCAACGAAAGTATTACCAGGGCCGTGCCCCGTACCCTGGCAATACGTTTGAAAGTTTTATTAACCCGGCGACCATGGGGGCGCGCAGGTGGCCGCTGGGGCGTGGGGACTGCTTCCGGCCGGGCGTGAGTGCGGCATCCGGCTTACGCTGCCTCCGGCACTCAGCCCCATAGGCTGAAACACGGCTGAAATGCGGGCATTTTCGGAGCCCCCGAGGCCGGAAAAGCACCAAGCGTAGGCTGAGTGCTGGAAGCAGCGACTGTAAGAGCCACGCCCGGCGCTCCAGCAGGCCCCACGCTGCCGAGCGCGCCTGCTTAGCCGCCGGAGTAATAGTATCCGGTCGGGTTTGTGGGGTTTGGCACGAGTGCGTAGGGTACGGGCGGCTGGCCGGCCGTGTCAATCGGCTTCGGCCCGGGCGGGTCTTCAGGATTCGAGGGGAAGGAAGAACGAGAACGTGCTGCCGGCGCCCGGCCGGCTGCGCACCCAGATGCGGCCGCCGTGGAGCTCCACCAGGTTCTTGGCGATGGTGAGCCCCAGGCCCGAGCCTGCCTCGGTCTTGCGGGTGGGCGGCTCGGCCTGGTGGAACTTCTGGAACACCCGCTCCATGTCCTCGGCCCGGATCCCCCGGCCCTGGTCCGCCACCTCCACCACCGCTGCGGTGACCGTCGTGCTGCCCGAGACGGGTTCGACCTGGGGGTTCTCCGGGTCCAGCGGGGCCGTGCGGGTGCGCACCCGGATCACGCCGCGATCGCTGAACTTCACGGCGTTGTCCAGGAGGTTGTAGAGGATCCGGAGCAGGAGGGTGGGATCGGCCATCACCGGCGGCACGTCCATGGGCTCGAACCCCAGATCCAGGCCCTTCTCGGCCGCCCGGGGCCGCACCGACCGCACCGCCGACGAGACCAGCTCGTTCAGGTCCACGGCCTGGCGTTCGGGCTCCAGGCTGCCGGCCTCGATGTCCTTGAGGCAGAAGATGTTCTCCAGAATGGCCTGCAAGTGCTTGCCGTTGGACTCGATCAGCTGCAGGTCGGTGCGGTGCTCGTCGTCCAGTCGCGGCCCCATCTCCTGGAGGAGCAGCCCGGCGTAGCCGATGATCGCGTTGAGCGGGGTTTTCAGCTCGTGGTTGATGTTGTTGAGGAACTCGTCCTTGACCCGGTTGGCTTCTTCCAGCCGTAGGTTCTGGACCTGCAGCTCCTCCAGGGCGGCCTGGAGCTCGCGGGTTCGTTCCTCCACCCGGTCGTGGAGCACCTCGTTCTGGGCCTCCAGTTTCCTGCGGGCTCGGCTGAGCTCCTGGTTGAGCTGCTCCAGGCGGCGGGTGCGCTCGCGTACCTGCACCTCGAGGCGACGATTGGCCTCGCGTACCCGGTCGAACAGCAGGGCGTGGGACACGGCCACGCCGAGGTGGCTGGCCAGGATCGCCCAGGCCTTCGCGTTGTGGAGGTCGAGCTCGCCGGCGGCGGGGTGGCTCAGGTTCAGCACGCCTACGCACCGGCCCTGGACCACCAGTGGGAAGCACGCGAGGGATCCCACCGTCACCCCGTCGGACCGTGGCGCAAACCGAGGGTCCTCGACCGCCCGGTCCAGAAGGGCCGGCTCTCCGGCCGCGGCGCACCAGCCGGCCACCCCCTCCCCCACGGTGAACATGGCCCGGGGGTATCCTCGGAACCCGTAGTAGGCCGGGGCCCGGTCCAGGCGGGAACCAGCCACGGCCAGCACCAGCTCCCCCTCGGCGTCGGAAAGGAGCAGCACAGAGGCGTTCTCGGCCTTGGACAGCCGAAACACCAGGGTGAGTGCGTAGGAGATCAGACGCTCCAGGTCGGCCGAGCGCTCGAACAGGGTCCCCAGGTCTCGGAGCACGGCCAGCTCCTCGATTCGGGCCTCCAGCTCGCGGGTGGTGGACCGCAGGGCCCGGGCGTAGAGCTCCTGCTTGCGTTCGGCCGATGGGGCAGGGTCGGGCATGGGTGGATCTCCCGGTGTTTCAGACGAGGGCGTCCACGAACGCTTCGGCGGCGCCCCGCTTCCTTTCCAGGTGGCCAGCCAGGTCCTCCATCAGGGCCCGAGGGACCTCGGTCTCGGTCGGGGTGCCGCCGGCCGCGGCGTTGGCCGCGCCCAGTAGGGCCTGGGCCTGCCGCAGGTCGGCGCGCAGGGGAGGACCGTGGTGAAACCCCACCAGGGCTGCCGTCGCCGAGGGAAACCCCCAGGCCGACAGGAGGGTCTCACCGGCCGCGGCATGGTGGTCCCCGAACCGTCCCGCCTCCTCCCCCCGCAGCTCGGGGCCCCCGGTGCGGGCCAGCAGCTCGGCGTACTCCTCGGGGGTCTGGGCCAAGAACCAGATCTTTCCCAGATCGTGGAGGAGCCCGGCCAGGAACAGGGCGTCGGGGTGGAGCCCGACGTCGCCGAGGCGGCGCCGCGCCAGGTACCGGCAGCCTTCGGCGGTCAGATATGCGTGAACCCATAGGCCCCGCACCGGCTCGGGGGGGGCATCCCGCCACAGATCCAGCACGCCGGTGGCCAAGGCCAAGGCCTGCACCGTGACCCCTCCCAGCAGCACCACGGCCTGCTCCAGCCGGTCCACCCGACGGGCGAACCCATAGTAGGCCGAGTTGGCGAGCTTGAGGACGCGGGAGGTGACCGGGGGATCGTGCTCCAGGGCTTGGACCACGTCCGGCATTCGATAGTCCGGCGAGGCGAGCAAGGCGACGATCCGAGCTGCCACCGGGGGCAGGGTGGGTAGGGACGAGGGGGGCTCCGCGAGGCGGCGGGCCGTCCCCATCAGGCGCAGGCTCCTTTCCGGGCGGGCGGAAAGTGGAGCCGGAACGTGGTGCCCTCTCCGAGAAGGGTGCGCACCTCCACCCGGCCGCCCAGGTCGTCCACGATCTGTTTCACGATGTAAAGCCCAAGCCCGGTTCCCTGGCCCTTGGGCTTGGTGGTGAAGAACGGGGTGAACAGCCGGTCCCGGAACTCCGGGGCGATCCCGATGCCAGTGTCGGTGACCGAAACCACGATCCGCTCCCCCTCCATGGCCACCTTCACCAGTACCTGGGCCTCAGTATGGGGGTCGCGCTCCTGCTTGGCTCGCACGGCCTGGGCCGCGTTCCGCAGCAGATTTACCAGGGCGTGCTGCAGATGGTCGGGGCTCGCCTCCAACGGAGGAAGGCCGGGCTGGATCTCCACCACCAGGGAGACGCCGCCCTTGCGGAACTCGTGGTGGGTGACGAGAGCCGCCTCCTCCACCGCCTCCTTCACCGAGAGGACCACCCGGTCCCCGTCCGAGGGCCGGGCAAACGAGGTCAGACCCGATGCCAGGCGCTGGAGCCGCGCCGCGTTCCGGTAGATGATCTCCAGGTGCCGGCGCAGGGGGGCGTCCTCAGGGGTCCTGGCCAGCAGGATCTCCACCGACGCCGAGATGCTGGCCAGGGGGTTGTTTAGCTCGTGGGCGAACCCGGCCGCCATCTCGCCGATCGTGGCCAGCTTGTCCCCGTGGCGCATTCGCTCATGGGTGACCTGGAGCTCGGTGAGGCTCGACTCCAGCCGGTCCACCAGCCGGCGGGCGTGCTCCCGTAGGTACACCCTCTCGTCCGCAGGCTGGATCCGATCCCGCCGTCCACGGATATAAGAACGAACCTGGTGGGGGAAGTTCTCGGGAGAGATGGGCTTGGGGATGTAGCCGTCGCACCCGGCGGCCAAGGAGCGCTTCCGATCATGCGCCATGGAGTTGACCGTCACGGCCACTACCGGGATGCGATCGAACCCGGGCAGGGCCTTGAGCTTGGTGGCGGTCTCATACCCGTCCATCCCGGGCAGGTTGATGTCGAGCAGGATTAGATCGAGGCGCTCCCGCTCCTCCATGGCCCGTCGGACGCCCTCGAAGCCGTCGCGGGCATGGAGCACCTCGTACCCTTGATCCCGCAGCATCCGTTCCACGAGCCTGTAGTTTGCGGGGTTGTCTTCCACGTACAGGATACGGTGAGCAACGGACACGTTCTCTCTCCGCGGTGACCCCCCGCGGTGAACGGAACAGACGCATTGTAACGGCGGCTCAAAGAACTGTAAAGAAAGAATGCGCCCTACGTGCGGGAGAACGAAAAAAGCCCTGTCCACCGACCGTTCGTGCGAAGGAACGGCGCTGCGGGTGGGGGCCTCGTGGTTCCGAAACCCCGCAGCATGTTTCGCGTTTTCAAAGAAACTTTACCTTTGACTCCGCCCCCGGCGGCGTGTAGAAGTACGAACTTTCCCATGACGATCACGGACCAAACGGAGGACACATGGCACAGCGGAAGTACGACATCGCGGTGATTCCGGGAGACGGCACGGGACCCGAGGTGGTCGCCCAGGCCCTTCGGGCCCTGGAGGCGTGCGCGAAGCGGTTCGGGTTCGCCTATGAGACCGTCACCTACCCCTTCGGCGGAGATCACTACTTGAAGACCGGTGAGACACTTCCCGATGGGGCCCTCGACGAGCTGCGGCGGGTCGACGCCATCCTGCTGGGCGCGATCGGCCACCCGGACGTGAAGCCTGGCATCCTTGAGCAAGGCATCCTGCTCAAGCTCCGGTTTGCCCTGGACCAGTACGTGAACCTGCGGCCCGTGAAGCTCTACCCCGGGGTGTACACCCCCATCAAGGACAAGGGGCCCGAGGACATCGACTTTGTGGTGGTCCGGGAGAACACCGAAGGCCTGTACGTGGGGGCGGGGGGGTTCCTGAGGAAGGGCACCTCCGACGAGGTGGCGATCCAGGAGTCGATCAACACCCGCAAGGGGGTGGAGCGGTGCATCCGGTTCGCGTTCGAGTACTGCCGCCGCCGGAACCGCCGAAAGAAGCTGACCCTGGTGGGCAAGACCAACGTGCTCACCTACGCTTTCGACCTGTGGGAGCGCACCTTCAACGAGGTGGGGGCCGAGTACCCGGACGTGGAACGAGACTACGCTCACGTGGATGCCGCGTGCATGTGGATGGTCAAGAACCCCGAGTGGTTCGACGTGGTAGTGACCGACAATATGTTCGGCGATATCATCACGGATCTGGGCGCCATGGTGCAGGGCGGAATGGGCATTGCGGCCGGAGGGAACATCAGCCCGCAAGGCGTGAGCATGTTCGAGCCCATCGGAGGGTCTGCGCCCAAGTACACGGGCAAGAACGTGATCAATCCGCTGGCTGCCGTGTGTGCAGCCGCCATGATGCTCGACACCCTGGGCGAGGCCGAGGCCGCCGGTGCGGTGGAGGAGGCTGTGCAGTGGGTCACCTCCACCAAGCTCGAGAGCCTGGCCGCCGGTCGGATGGGGTACACCACGACCGAGGTGGGCGATCTGGTGGTGAGGCGGATCCTGGGTGACGGGAACGGATAGGCCGACGCTCCCCCCCCGCGGTGGGGGTGCGGGGCCGACCCCCATTTGGGCGTGGCTGGCGTTGGCGGCCACGGCCGTCGTGGCCGCGAGCTGCGCGGCGCCGGACGTACGGCCGAGAGGGTCAGACCCGCCCCTGCGGCGAGTGACGGCACGGGTGGTGCGGCCGGCCCCGGTGGATCTCTACGATCGCCGTCTGGAGACCCTGGGGGTGGTGGCCTTTGAAGGGCCAGGGGGGCGGGATCTGGCCCAGGACCTGGCCCGGAGGCTCGCCAGAACCGGGGCGTTCCGGGTGGTGGGGCCGGCCGAGATGGGGGAGCGCCTCATGCGTGCCGGGCTGATCGTCCGTTGGGACGAGTCACCGTCGGCGCTGCGGTGGGTTTACGAGCGCACCGGCGTGGACGGGGTGGTGGGGGGCCGGGTCGTCGAGTTCCGTGTGGAGGGGTTCGAGGAGGAGAAGCTCACCCTGGCCCCAGCCCCCACCGGCGAGTTCGGGTTCGTGCGGACCGAGGAGGGGAAGCTGGCCTACCGGGAGAAGCTGGCCTACCGGCCGGTGCCGCTGTTCTGCCGAACCGACACCGGCACGGTGGGTGCCCAGTACCGCATCTGGGATCTGCGCCGGGGCGAGGTGGTGGCCACCCTCCCCCGGAGGCTCACGACCCAGGTGCCGTCGTTCTGCTACCGGGGCGACGTGTCGGCCGACCTGATCCACGAGGCCCAGGGCCGGCTGCTCAAGCGGCTGTTCGGCCAATTGAACCGGCAGGTGCTCGAGTCGCTGGTGCCGGAGCACGAGCGCCGGGACCTGTTCTTCGAGGTGGTGGGCCCGGGGGTGAAGACCTCCCTGGTTCACGCCAACGAGCTGGGGATCCTCCACGCGAGCCAGGGCCGCTGGCGCCAGGCCATCGAGACGTGGGAGGAGTGCGTGCGCCTCGCCCCTGACGCGGCGTGGGCCCGGTACAATCTGGGAGTGGCCCTGGCCGCGGTGGGGCGACGAACCGAGGCCCGCAAGCAGTTCCAGGAGGCCTGGATCCGAAAGCGACGGCCGGTGTACCGCCGGATGGCCCGGGAGCTGGGGGGGGGCGAGCAGGGGAAGCCGCGGGAGGAAAGGCCCCATCAGGCCCCTGCGGGCTCGGGCAACGGGGAAGGGTAGCTTTCGTGGGTCCGTGGCCGTTGCCGGACTGTGATGCTGTGACGCAGGCCTGCTTGCACCGCTAGGAGACAAAAGAGGTTCTCGAGCCTCTTAGCCTCCCAGCTTGCTAGCGTCCTAGCGGGCCGAAGGCCCAACGTTGATCAAGGAGTCAGACCATGAAGAGATCCTACAGCGTGGCGGTGGTGGGGGCGACCGGAGCGGTGGGAACGGAGATGGTCCGGGTGCTGGAGGAACGGGAGTTTCCGGTGGCCGAGCTGCGGCCCCTTGCCTCGGCCCGGAGCGCCGGTACCGAGGTGCGGTTTCGGGGGGACGAGGTGCGGGTCCGGGAGCTCACCGACCGGAGCTTTGAGGGGATCGACATCGCGCTGTTCTCTGCCGGAGGCTCGGTGAGCGCCCGGTTCGCCCCGGCCGCGGCCGGGGCGGGGGCGGTGGTGGTGGACAACACCAGCCACTTCCGGATGGAGCCGGACGTACCGCTGGTGGTGCCCGAGGTCAACCCCCACGCCATCGCCGGGTACAAGGCCCGTGGGATCATCGCCAACCCCAACTGCTCCACGATCCAGATGGTGGTGGCGCTCAAGCCCCTGCACGACCGGGCCCGGATCCGGAGGGTGGTGGTCAGCACCTACCAGGCCGTCTCGGGGACGGGCAAGCGGGCCATCGAGGAGCTGGAGTGCCAGAGCCGGGAGTTGCTGAGCTTCCGCGAGCCCACCTGCCAGGTGTACCCGCACCAGATCGCGTTCAACTGCCTGCCCCAGATCGACGTTTTCCTGCCCAACGGGTACACCAAGGAAGAGATGAAGATGGTCAACGAGACCAAGAAGATCTTTGAGGACGACTCGGTGCGGGTGACCGCCACCACCGTGCGTGTGCCGGTGTTCTACGGCCACTCCGAGGCGGTGAACGTGGAGCTCGAGGAGAAGCTAACAGCCCAGGAGGCCCGGGAGCTTCTGGAGGACGCCCCCGGCGTGGTGGTGGTGGACGACCCGGCCGAGAGCCTCTACCCCCTGGCTGTGGACGCGGCCGGCAAGGACCCGGTGTATGTAGGCCGGATCCGCGAGGACGAGAGCGTGGAGAACGGTCTGAACCTGTGGGTGGTGGCGGACAATGTGCGAAAAGGGGCGGCCCTGAACGCCGTGCAGATCGCCGAGATCCTGATCCGGGAGTATCTGTGAGGTTGGGAGGCTAGGAGGCTAGGAAACGGCAAGTAACCCGGCGGCAAAATAGACTCGCTCTTTCTGGGGGGGGAGGCATGGGTCTCAGGAACCAGATTTCAGCGGACAGAAGACAGGAAATCCCGAGAAGCAGATCGGTGTCCCGGGGGATTCTCTCGACGCACCGAAGAGCCTTCTCCCTGTCCACCGACTCCTGAATTCTGTCCCCTGATACGGCCGCGCGCGGCTCTCCAGCAGACCCCATGCGCCCGAGCTTTGGAGCGGTTCGAGAGCCGCCCCGCCGCCTCGGGGAATGCACGAACTTGCGGAGCATGACATTAGCTCCCTAGCAGGCCGAAGGCCCCAAACGGTCAGAAACGGAACTTGGCCCGGGTCTTGGCCCGGTGCCGGGACGAGGCGTACAGGTACCCCAGGATCCAGCCCCCCAGCAGCACCAGGGCCCCCGAGAAAAACCAGTAGAACCGCTCCCGGGTTTCGAGCCGTGCCGCATAGGTCCGCAGGCGGTCCAGCTCCTGCCGGGCCGCTGCGTTCTCCTGCTCGAGCGCGTCGGCCCGGGCTTTGAGCTGGGCCGCGTTCTTGTGGGCCTCCTTCCACTCGGCGAACTCCTTCTGGACCGCTGCGAGTTTCCGCTCGAGGCTTCGGGCCTGGGAGCCCGAGCGTTCGGCCTTCTGCTCCCACTCGGCCGCCCGTGCCTTCAGGTCGGCCAGCTCCCGGCGGAGTCTGCCCAGCTCGGCCTCGGCCGCCTTGAGGCGGGGCCCCTTGGGCGGATCTCCGGAGAGGTACCGGGCCACCACCCACCCCTCCTGGCCGTCGGGAGTGCGCACCTGGGCCCAGCCCTCCTGCTCGTCCAGCTTTTCCAGAGGGGTGCCCGTGGTCAGCATGGCGAGGATCTTGTAACCCAGGCCCGGGCCCGACCGCAGGGTGATCTCCAGCTGGTCCGTGACGTAGAAGGTCTGCCCGGCCCAGGCCACGGCCGCGGCGAGCGGCAGGGTCAAGAGCAAAAAAAAGCGTAAGTGTCGCATGGAAGCCCCCTTCGGCCCACTGCGGGGCGGTCTAGAAACTAGAGACTAGAAACTGGAAAAATCTTTCTCGGCCCGTGAGGTGGGCAGGCTCTCCAACAGGCCCCTAGCCCCCTGGTTGGCGAGGTCCGTTTGGCTTGGGGGCCAGAAGACCATCGACCGTAGACCGACGACCGAAGTTACTTGGATGCGCTTCCTCGGGTCATGGGCGGCCAGCGGGAACCCCGGTGATTAGCACCCGCGTCGTTTCCCGTCAACACCTCCCGGGGGCCGGTGCCGGCCTTTCCTTGGCGGGCGGGGTTTTGTTACCTTGAGGCGTTTCAGACGGCTGCGGGGAGGCGGCGGTGACCCCAACGGTTTTGGAGGACGAACGATGGCTGGCCACAGCAAATGGGCGAACATCAAGCACAAGAAGGCCCGGGAGGACGCGAAGCGCGGCAAGATCTTCTCCAAGTTGGCCAAGGAGATCACCGTGGCGGCCAAGCTCGGCGGCGGCGATCCCGAGGGCAATCCCCGGCTCCGTCACGCGATCGACAAGGCCCGTTCCTTCAATATGCCCAAAGACAACATCGAGCGGGCGATCAAGAAAGGGACCGGCGAGGCCGGTGGGGCCGACTACGAGCAGGTGACCTACGAGGGGTACGGCCCCGGAGGGGTGGCCGTGCTGGTGGAGGTGCTCACGGACAACCGCAACCGGACCGTGGGCGAGATCCGGCACGCGTTCAGCAAGAACAAGGGAAACCTGGGCGAGAACGGGTGCGTGGCCTGGCTGTTCGAGTCCAAGGGGTACCTGACCGTGCCCAAGTCCGCCGTGTCGGAGGAGGAGATCCTCGAGCTCGCCCTGGAGGCCGGGGCCGAGGACGTGCGGGACGGGGAAGAGGTGTGGGAGGTGCTGACCGAGCCCGACCAGTACGACGCGGTGCGCTCGGGGTTGGAACAGGCCGGGCTGGCGGTCGAGTCCGCTGAGGTCACCATGCTGCCCAAGAACACCGTGAAGCTCCAGGGCGCCGATGCGGAGCGGATGCTCCGGTTGATGGAGATGCTCGAGGACAACGACGACGTCCAAAACGTGTACGCCAACTTCGACATCGAGGACGCCGAGATGGAGCGGATCGCCGGCCCATGAGGCTGCGGGCCGCGGGCATCGATCCCGGCACGGGGCGAACCGGGTACGGGGTGGTGGAGATTGAGGGGAACCGGCTGCGCCACGTGGCCCACGGGGTCATCGTGACCCGGGCGGCGGACGGCCTGTCGGAGCGCCTGGGCCGGATCTACACGGGACTGCTGGAGGTGTTCGAGGCGCACCTGCCGGCCGAGGTGGGGGTAGAGGGCATCTTCCACGCCCGCAACGCTCGCTCGGCCCTGACCCTGGGCCACGCCCGGGGGGCCGCGCTGCTGGCGGCCCACCGGGCAGGACTGCCGGTGCACGAGTACTCGCCCATGCAGGTTAAGCTGGCCGTGGTGGGGTACGGCGCGGCGGACAAGCGTCAGGTGCAGGAGATGGTGCGGCGGCTCCTGGGCCTCGGCCGGGCCGCCCCTGCGGACGCCTCCGACGCCCTGGCCGTGGCGATCTGTCACCTGCAGACGGCCCGGACCCGGCGGGCCTTGGGTGGAGGGCAGAAGTGAGAGGGGCGCGCGGGCGCGCCTTTCCAGCTCCTGTGGCGTGGGGCCTGCGATTCAGAAGCCAGAAGACAGACTTCAGCTCCAGTAGACCGCGAGGCGACCTGTTTGCGAAGAAATAACTCGACCCGATCCCCGCACAGTTTCGGCGGCGGGGCATGGGGTCCGCTTCCGGCCGCGCGCGAAGCCGGGTATTGAGATTCGCCGCGCAGGCACGGGGCACCAACGGTGGTTTCATGGCAGTCCGGCCGGGGACCGAACGGTTTCGCGGTGCGAGCGTTGGAGGCGCTGCGCGGCGAGCTAAGGAGCCGCACGCGGCTCTCCAGCAGACCCCATGCCCTCCGAGACCGTGAGGTGGCGCCAAAGAGGCGGGGCCATGCTTGGAACACTCTGGAATCAAGCAGGTTTTCATGCGTCCTAGCATCCTAGCCTCCCAGCGTCCTAGCGGAAGTTACACGAAAGGCCTCGCATGATCGCTCGGTTGGCGGGTAAGGTGGAGCTGGTGGCCCCGGGGGAGGTGGTGGTCGAGACCGGAGGGGTGGGCTACCGGGTGTGGGTCCCCCTGGGAACCTACCAGGCCCTGTCGCGGCGGCCCGAGGCGTGCCGGCTGCGGGTGGTCACCCTGATCCGGGACGAGGAGATCCACCTCTACGGGTTCCGGACGGCCGAGGAGGAGAGCCTGTTCCGGGCCCTTCAGGGGGTCACGGGCGTGGGGCCGAGGCTGGCGCTTCGGATCCTGTCGGGGTTGGTGGCGGCCGACCTGCGTTCCGCCCTGGCCCGGGCCGACCACGCGGCCCTCATCGCAATCCCCGGGGTGGGCAAGAAGCTGGCCCAGCGCCTGGTTCTGGAGCTGAAGGACAAGGTGGCTCCCTCCGAGCCGATCCCTGCGGCAACGAGCCCCGCCGGCCGGCCCGATCCCTCGTCCGAGGCGGTGGCCGCCCTGGAGGCGCTGGGCTACCCGGCCCGCACGGCGTCCGAGGCCGTGCGCCGAGCCCGGGACGAGGGGGCCGAGGGGGTGGAGCAAACCGTGAAGGCGGCGCTGCGCATCCTGGCGGCCCGCCGGTGAGGAGCCCAGGTCCATGAGTGAAACGGACCGGATCTTGACCCCCGAGCCGTTGGCCGAGGACGCGCCCGCCGCGCCCAGCCTGCGGCCCTCCCGCCTGGAGGAGTACATCGGCCAGGAGCGGCTCCGGGCAAACCTCCGGGTGTTTATCGAGGCGGCCCGCCGCAGGGGCGAGCCCCTGGACCACGTGCTGTTCGCCGGGCCCCCGGGGCTGGGCAAGACCACCCTGGCCCATATCATCGCCCAGGAGATGGGGGTGGGCATCGAGTGCACCGCCGGCCCGATTCTGGAGCGCGCCGGCGATCTCGCCGCGATCCTCACCAACCTGAAAGAGGGTGACGTCCTGTTCATCGACGAGATCCACCGTCTGAGCCCGGTGGTGGAGGAGATCCTCTATCCGGCGATGGAGGACTTCCAGCTTGACATCCTGATCGGTCAGGGGCCCAGCGCCCGGTCGATCAAGATCGACCTGCCCCGGTTCACCCTGGTGGGGGCGACCACCCGGTCGGGCCTGCTCACGGCGCCCCTGCGGGACCGGTTCGGGGTGGTGGGCCGGATGGAGTTCTACGTCCCGGAGGAGCTGTGCCGGATCGTGACCCGGTCGGCCGGGGTGCTGGGCATCCCCATCACCGAGGACGGGGCCTGGGAGATCGCCCGGCGCAGCCGGGGCACGCCACGGATCGCCAACCGGCTGCTCCGACGGGTGCGGGACTTCGCCGAGATCCACCACACGGGCACCGTGACCCGGGAGGTGGCGGACCACGCCCTGGCGGCTCTGGAGGTGGACGCAGCCGGGCTCGACCGGATGGACCGGCGGCTCCTGGCCACGGTGATCGACCGGTTCAAGGGGGGGCCTGTGGGCATCGACAGCCTGGCGGCCGCGGTGGGCGAGCAGAGGGACACCCTTGAGGACGTGTACGAGCCGTACCTGATCCAGCAGGGGTACCTGGCCCGCACCGCCCGGGGCCGGGTGGCCCTCGAGAAGGCCTACGAGCACCTGGGCCGGCCGCTCCCCGCCCAGGGGAGGCTGTTCTGATGGGCCGCCGTTGGGGGTGGGTGCTGGCGGCGGCGGTGTGGATCGCGGCCGCGGCCGCCTGGGCGGCCCCGCCCCCGGACCACAAGCAGCTCTTCTCGGGCACCTGGTTCCATGCCCCGGTGGCCGACGACGACTGCACGGTGTGCCACACCATCCACCGGGACCCGGTAGGGCCCAACCTCCAGGCGCCGGTGCCGGACCTGTGCTACGGCTGTCACGAGAACATGGCGGCCCGCGACCAGGTACACGAGCCGGTGGGGGAGGGCCGGTGCACCGACTGCCACCGGGTGCACACGAGCGATCAGCGAAAGCTCCTGGTCAAGCGGGTGCCGGACCTGTGCTACGGCTGCCACCCGGTGGACCGGGAGCACGTGGCCCGCAACACCGTGTGCACTTCGTGCCACGAGGTGCACTCCTCCGACACCGCTCGGTTCCTCAAGGGCGAGCGCACCCGCAACTGCGGCCAATGCCACGCCGACAAGCGCCGGGGCGAGACCGTGCATCGCCCGGCCCGGGAGGGGAAGTGCCTCATGTGCCACTTCACCCACCCCGACCCCAGGTTCCAGAACCGGGGGCTGCGGGCCGGGTTCCCGCGCACGGCGTACGCGCGGTACGAGAAGGGGGCCTACGCCCTGTGCGACCGGTGCCACCCGCCGGAGCTCCACGCCGACCCCGGGTTCCTGGGCACCCGGTTCCGGACCCGCACCGAGAACCTCCACGCCCGCCACGTGCAGGGCGAGCGCGGGGTGACCTGCTCTGAGTGCCACGACGTGCACGCCTCGGACCGGCCCGCCCTGGTGGTGCCGTGGGTCCGGCTGCCCGAAAAGGAGCCGGTGCCCATGGGGTTCATCCGGTTCAGCACGGGGGGCACCTGCGGCCCGTCGTGCCACGACACGGCCACCTATGTCCGGGAGGCCCCGGAGGAGGAGCTGCGGTGAGGCGGGCGGCGGTCTGGGCGATCTGGGCGATCCTGGCCGGCGCCCTTGCGGCCGGCGCGGCTGACCGGGTGGACTCGGGACCGGTGTTCCGGTACCTGGGGGCCAAGTGGTGCAAGCCCTGCCACAACCGCAACAGCCCCAACCCCAAGCTGCGGGTGTTCCACGGGTGGGAGGGCTCGGCCCACGCCAAGGCCTGGGAGGTGCTGCCGGACGAGGACAAGGGCAACCCCGTGTGCCTGCGGTGCCACACCACGGGGTACGGTCTGCCCCGCCGGGCCGACACCCGCCCCGAGGACCTGCGGGGCGTGCAGTGCGAGGCCTGCCACGGCCCGGGGAGCCACTACTTCCCCTGGCGGATCATGAAGGACCCCGTGGTCTCCCGGGAGCGGGGCCTGGTGATCCCGGACCGGGACGTGTGCATGCGGTGCCACTGGTGAGGAGGCCATGACAGAGCCCAACGGGCCTGGCCCGACAGCCCCTCTCCGGCCTCCCCGGAGGCCCACCCGCCCGGTGCGGGTCGGCCCGGTGACAGTGGGGGGCGGTGCACCCGTGTCGGTGCAGTCCATGACCAACACCGACCCCCGGGACGTGGACGCCACCGCGGCCCAGATCGAGCGGCTGAGCACGGCCGGGTGCGAGATCGTCCGGTGCGCCGTGCCCGACCAGGAGGCGGCCCGGGCCCTGGGGGAGATCCGTCGGCGGGTGCAGGTTCCGCTCATCGCGGACATCCACTTCGATCACCGGCTGGCCCTGGCCGCCCTGGAGGCCGGGGTGGACGGGCTCCGGCTCAACCCGGGCAACATCGGCGCCCGGTGGAAGGTCGAGGAGGTGGTGCGGGCGGCCCGGGAGCGGGCGGTGCCGATCCGGATCGGCGTGAACGCGGGCAGCCTGTCCAAGGATCTGTTGGCCCGCCACGGGGGCCCCACCCCCGAGGCCCTGGTGGAGAGCGCGCTGGGGCACGTCCGGATCCTGGAGGACCTGGGGTACGGGGAGATCAAGGTGAGCCTCAAGGGCTCCCGGGTGCCCCACACCGTGGCGGCGTATCGGCTTCTGGCCGACCGGTGCGACTACCCGTTCCACGTGGGCATTACCGAGGCGGGCACGCCGCTCCGCGGAGCGGTCAAGAGCGGCGCGGGTCTGGGGATCCTGTTCTGGCTGGGCCTCGGCGACACCGTGCGGGTGAGCCTCACCGGGGACCCGGTGGAGGAGGTGCGGGTCGCCTGGTGGATCCTGGCCGCTTTGGAGCTGCGGCAGCGGGGCATCAACCTGATCTCGTGCCCCACCTGCGGCCGCACCCGGGTGGCCCTGGTCCGGCTCGCCACCGAGGTGGAGCGCCGGCTGGCCCACGTGCAGGCCCCCCTCACCGTGGCCGTGATGGGCTGCGAGGTGAACGGTCCCGGCGAGGCCCGGGAGGCCGACGTGGGGGTGGCCTGCGGCAAGGGGGTGGGGCTGCTGTTCCGCCGGGGCGAGGTGGTGAGGAAGGTCCCCGAGGCCGAGATCGTGGAAGCCCTCGTGGCCCTGGTAGAGGAGGATGCAGGGCGGCGCGGTGGCTAGAGGCGGCCAAGTCTCTTCCGTCCCTGAGGGCTCTTTCGTCCTTCCAGCCCCAACGACGAACGACCAACGACTGACGACCAACAACCGAAGTTACACGGAGTGCACCCATGGACCGGTATTCGACGTTGTTCTTGCCGACGCTTCGGGAGGACCCGGCCGAGGCCGAGGTGGTGAGCCACCGGCTGATGTTCCGGGCCGGCATGATCCGAAAGCTGGCGGCCGGCATCTACTCGTACCTTCCCATGGGCCTGCGGGTGCTGAGGAAGGTGGAGCGGATCGTCCGCGAGGAGATGAACCGCGCCGGGGCCCAGGAGGTGCTGCTGCCCGCGGTGCAGCCGGCCGACCTGTGGAAGGAGTCGGGCCGGTGGAGCTACTACGGGCCGGAGCTCCTGCGGTTCGAGGACCGTAACGGCCGGGAGTGCTGCCTGGGGCCCACCCACGAGGAGGTGATCACCGACCTGGTGCGGGGACAGATCCAGTCCTACCGCCAGCTCCCGGTGAACCTGTACCAGATCCAGACCAAGTTCCGGGACGAGATCCGGCCCCGGTTCGGCGTGATGCGGGCCCGGGAGTTCATCATGAAGGACGCCTACTCCTTCGACGCCGACGACGCCGGCGCCGAGGAGAGCTACCGGAAGATGTACGAGGCCTACCGCCGCATCTTCGCCCGGTGCGGCCTGGAGTTCGTGGCCGTGGAGGCCGACACCGGCGCGATCGGCGGAAGCTTCTCCCACGAGTTCATGGTGCTGGCCGACTCCGGCGAGGACTCGGTGGCCGCCTGCCGGGCCTGCGGGTACGGCGCCAACGTGGAGAAGGCCGAGGTGAGGCCGCCGGAGCGGCCCGGGCCTGGCTCCGAGCCCGGCGCCCTGGAGCTGGTGGAGACCCCCGGGTGCCGCACCATCGACGAGGTGTGCGCGTTCCTCGGGGTGGAGCCCCGGCACACGATCAAGACCCTGCTGTTCGACACCGACAAGGGCATCGTGGCCGTGTGCGTGCGGGGGGACCACCAGGTCAACCCGATCAAGGTGAAGAACCTGGTCGACGCGAACACGGCCGAGCTGGCTCCGGAGGAGGAGGTCCAGCGGGTCACGGGCGCGGCCGTGGGGTACGCGGGGCCGGTGGGGCTGTCGGTGCCGGTGTACCTGGACCACGCCCTCCAGGAGGGGGTTGGGTACGTGGTGGGCGCCAACCGCTCCGACCACCACTACCGCAACGCGGTGGCCGGCCGGGACTTTCGGGTGGCCGGCTGGGCCGATCTGCGGGAGATCGAGGAGGGCGACCCCTGCCCCCGGTGCGGCGAGCCGGTCACGGTGCGCCGGGGCATTGAGGTGGGGCACATCTTCAAGCTGGGCACCAAGTACTCCGAGGCCATGGGCGCCACGTTCCTGGACCGGGAGGGCAGGGAGCGGCCGTTCGTGATGGGGTGCTACGGCATCGGCGTGGGGCGCACCGTGGCCGCGGCCATCGAGCAGAACCACGACGAGAACGGCATCGTGTGGCCGGTGCCCATCGCGCCCTGGGAGGTGCTGATCCTGCCGATCCGGCCCAGGGACGAGGCCACCGCCCGGGCGGTGGACGAGATCGCCGCCGGCCTGGAGGAGCGGGGCGTGGAGGTTCTGGTGGACGACCGGGACGAGCGGCCCGGCGTGCGGTTCAAGGACGCGGACCTGATCGGCGTGCCCCTGCGCATCACCCTGGGGCCCCGCGGCCTCAAGGAAGGGGTGGCCGAGGTCAAGGAGCGGGCCACGGGCGCCGAGCACCGGGTGCCGCTGGCCGAGGTGGCGGCCTGGGCCGCCGAGTGGGTCGAGGCCCGGAGGACCCCGGCGTGACCGCCCGGGACCGGATCTGGTTCGCCCTCGACACCCCCACGGCCGACGAGGCCCGGCACTGGGCTCGGCGGCTGCGGGGCGAGGTGGGCGGCCTCAAGGTGGGGCTGGAGCTGTTCGTGGCGGCCGGCCCCGGGCTGGTGCAGGACCTGGTGGCGGACGGCTGGCCGGTGTTCCTGGACCTCAAGTTCCACGACATCCCCAACACCATGGCCGGCGCGGCCCGGGCGGCGGGCCGCCTGGGGGTGCGGCTGGTGAACGTGCACGCCTTGGCGGGTCGGGCGGGGATGGCCCGGGCGGCCGAGGCCGCCCGGGAGGGGGCCCGGGAGGCCGGTGTGCCCGCGCCGCGGGTCCTGGCCGTCACCGTCTTGACCAGCCACGGTCCGGACGACCTGGAGGCCGCGGGCCTGGAGGGCCCTCCGGAGAAGGCCGTGCTGCGGCTGGCCGGGCTGGCCCGGCTGGCCGGGTGTGACGGGGTGGTGGCCTCGGCCCAGGAGGCCCCGGCGATCCGGGCGGCGTGGAGCGAGGCGGTCATCGTGACCCCGGGCATCCGACCCGCCGGGGCCCGACGGGGCGACCAGGCCCGGGTGACCACCCCGGCCGGGGCGATGGCGGCCGGGGCCGATCACATCGTGGTGGGCCGGCCCATCCGGGAGGCGGCCGACCCCGTGGCAGCGGCCCGGGCCCTGGTGGCCGAGGTGGCCGAGGCCCTGGGGCGGGGGGCATGAGCGACTGGGTGCTCGGACGGCGGGGGGTGCGCGAGCACCTCGTCCACGCCCCCGACACGGCCCGGGCCCTGTGGGTGGCCCGGGGGAGCCGGGTGCCCCGGGACGTGATCGAGGCCGCCGAGGGGCTGGGGCTGCCGGTGCGGCAGTGCGCCCGCCACGAGCTCACCGCCCGGGTGGGGTCCGAGCGCCACCAGGGTGTGGCCCTGGAGGTGGGGGGGTGGTCGTACGCCGACCCGGAAGACCTCCTGGCCCGGGTGGGGCGGGCTCCGGTGCCCCTAGTGGTGGCCCTGGACTGCGTCCAGGACCCCAGGAACCTGGGGGCGGTGCTTCGGGTCGTGGACGGGGTCGGGGCGGCCGGGGTGGTGATCCCCAAGGACCGGGCGGCCGGCCTGGGGCCGCTGGCGGCGCGGGCCGCGGCCGGTGCAGTGGCCACGGTGCCCGTGGCCCGGGTGGTCAACCTGGCCCGCACCCTGGACCGGTTCCGGGACGAGGGGCTCTGGGTGTACGGCGCGGCGGCCGAGGGCGACGACGTGTACTCCGTGGACCTGGACACCCCGGCGGTGCTGGTGCTGGGGGGGGAGCACGAGGGCATCCGGCCCAACGTACGCCGCCGGTGCGACCGAATGGTGTCGCTGCCCATGGGGGGAAAGGTGAGCTCCCTCAACGTGGCCGTGGCCTGCGGGGTGTTCTGCTACGAGTTCCTCCGTCGGCGGCGCGGACGGGACTGATACCGAGTTGCGTTCGGACAGAGATCCCTCTTGGGGGGCTGGCTAGAGACTCGTGTAGCGTTTCCGAAATCTCGTGGTTTTCCCAGGGGGTGGGGCTGGGGGCCCCTCCTTCGCTGAACGGCCTCGCAGGGGCCGCCGCGGCCGCTCCCCTGGCGCCGGGCGGCCCGGGCTGCTCGGCCGTCGCGCTTCGTCGGAGCCCCCAGCCCCACCCACGCAATCCGCAAGCGTTTTTGCGGAACGGAACACTAGAGACTAGACCATGCTTCCCGGGCCGTGAGGTGAAGGCGAAGAGGTGTGGTGGTTCCTAGAACGTGTGGGAATCCGGGACGTTTTCAAGCCTTCTAGCGGAAGTCACATGGAAGCGGAGGTCGAGTGGGCGCACGCCGTAGGGTCTGGACCATCGCTCTGGTGCTCGTGGGGGTGGGGCTGTTCGCCGCAGGGTGCGGGGGCGGGGAGCGGCGGCCCCGCCCCGGCCAGGCCCCGGGGTTTGCGATTTCCACCCTCGACGGAGACACGGTGCGGCTGGCCGACTACCCGGGCGCGGTGGTGCTCCTGGACTTCTGGGCCACCTACTGTGCACCGTGCAAACGGGTGCTGCGCCACGAGGTGGAGCTCCAGAAGAGGTACGGGCCAAAGGGGCTCCAGGTGATCTCGGTGGCCCTGGATCGCGACCCCGAGGCGGTGCGGGCCTACCTCCAGGAGAACCCCGTGAACTTTCCCGTGGCGCTCGCCAACGCGGAGATCCGAAAGGTCTACGGCGGGGTCGCCACCATCCCTTATATCGTGTTCATCGACCGGACCGGCCGCATCCGCTATCGGAAGATCGGGTTCGTGCCCGGCGACGAGGCGGAGATCGAGCGGTGGGTGGCCCGGCTGGTGGACGAGGGCACCGCGCCTCTCGTGGGGCCGTGACCGGCGTTTTTCGATGGGCCGGCGGGCTCGGATCGGAATCTCCGATTTGACCCGACCGGCCGAACAGGCGCAGAACGTCCAGCAGATCCGCAGGTTGGAGAAAGGAGGTGGACAAATGGGTGATCGGTTGGACCGCGCAGCGCCCTTGGACCCCGGCCCGGCTCGGGAAAAGTCCGGAGCCGCGCCGGCATTCCTCGTTCTCTCCGACGCGATCGGCGCCGAGCCGGAGCTGGGGCCGATCCTCATGCGCTCGTTCCTGTCCGCCGTGGCCCAGGCCGAGGCGAAGCCCGCACGGATCCTGTTCCTGAACCGGGGCGTGCACCTCACCACCGAGGGATCGTCGGTGCTGGACGTGCTGTCCGAGATCGAACGGGCCGGGGTGGAGCTGCTGTCCTGCGGGACCTGCTTGAAGTTCTTCGGCAAGCAGGAGGCCCTCCAGGTGGGCCGGGTCGGCACCATGCACGACACGGTGGAGACCCTGACCGGGCCCTACCGAGTCACCACCGTGACCTGACCCGGCATCTCGCGAGCCGCCCGCTGACCCGTTTCACCTCCTGATCATCCGGCGGGGGCCGGAAGCCCCAGCCGGACGACCGGAGGCCGAAGCCGCTGGGAGCCCCGCGATTTCCCAAGGTTGCGTGCGCGTCCCTGGCTCCCCCTGTCCCGAGGATTTCCGTGCCCCGGCGCCGGCGGTCCTATCCGGCGGGTGTCGGGAGGGGGGTGGTCATGATCGGCTTGTCCACCACCACGTACTCCTTGGCCACGAACACGGCTGCGGCGGCCGAGTCCACGAACGTGTGGATGTCGGCCGCCAGGAGCTGAAACGCCTGGGCCACCTCCGGCCCCGTGGCAAGGGCGAGGTCCCGGCGGTCCGCCCATACCTCGGCGTGGCCGATGGTGTGGGGCTCCTGCATCCCCTCCCGGGCCTCCCGGAGCGGAACGGCGAGGGGGAGGTCGAGGGCGTGCACCTGGATGTAGCGCCGGTAGGGCAGGAACTGCTGGTACTCCCGGGCGAGGGGGCCGTGGCAGGTGAGCCAGTGGAACCTTGCGGCCTCGTCGGACAGTCCGGGCCGGATGTTTCCCACGTAGTACCCCTTGAGGATGCTCGTACCTTCCCTGGCCACGATCTCCTCCGGGGGGTTGATCTGGGGGATCTCCATTCCGAACCGCAGAAAGGAGCCGGAGAAATCGACGAAGCGGGCCTCGCTCTTCCGGAGATCCCCTGCCGCCCGCTGCCCCTCGGTGGTCCTCAAGGCCTCCTCGAGATCTTCCGCGCTCTTCCACCAGAACTCGGCCACCCCGTCGTACGGTTCTCCGCCCGTCCCGTAGACCTGGCGGAGCATCTGGGTCACCGGGTCGTCGGGCAGTACCAGGCTTTGAACGTGTCGCCGGAGGCGCAGCGCCGGCGCGTGCCCCGCAACGAGGGAGGCGTGGTCCTCGAGCCAGAGGGCCCGAAATGCGGCGTCCGACAGGTTGGGTCGTTTGCGGAGAAAGTAGCTCAACCGGATCATAGTCCCTCCTTCTCGCTGGGGTGGGGGGCCCCTTGCAGCCATCGAGGGGCCTGGAGCGGCGCCCCCCGGGGGGCCTACCCGGACCAATCTACCGAACCGGGAGGGATTTGCACTGTCCGAACGGACGGTTGTGCTCTCCTGTCGCTCAGGACGGCCGGCGAAACGGACAGAACGGGCCCCCACTCACGCCGAGCACGAGCTCGGCGCGGTCCCCCGGAGCCCCCCCTGGCCCGGGCGATGAAACAGCGGATCTCTCCGGCGGAGCAAAGGCCATTCCGCCTCCACTTGACAAGCCGAGGGAATCGGGGGTTAGCTGATAAAAAACACCGTTGGGGGCAAAAGGGGGCCGACGGCCCCGTGAGACCGCTCTCCCCCCGGGATACGCCGCATTGGATCGCCGAGACCACTTATCCGCCTTTTTCCGAACCAAGCTCTCCCCTCCCCCGGGTCGACCGACCACGGTACGGCGCCGCCACCTGGACGCGGTGTTCCGGGCCGCGGAGCGCGCGCGGCTGGTGGTGATCTGCGCGCCGGCCGGGTTCGGAAAGACCACGGTGATGGCCGAGTGGCGGGGCCGCCTGAAGGAGCAGGGGATCGCGACGGGATGGCTCACCCTGGACGAGGGGGACGACGACGTCAGCCGGTTCCTTGTCCACCTGAGGGCGGCCATGGGCGCGATCGACCCGGCCTGCGGGACCTCTTCCCAGGAGGAGTACAGCGCGGAGAAGCCGGCTGCCGGGATGCTGATGGATCTGCTGGAGTGCGTGGCCTCGCAGGAGGCCCCGTTCGCTCTGTTTCTCGACGACTACGAGACGATCCGCAACCCGGAGGTCCATAAGGCCCTCCGGCGGGTGCTGCGTGTGGTCCCGCCGGCCGGACGCATCATCGTGGGCACCCGGCGGGAGCCCGAGCTGGGGCTGGCCCGCCTGCGGGCCCACGGCCTGTTGACGGAGATCGGGCCGCCTGAGCTCCGATTCCGGCGGGACGAGACGCAGGAGTTCTTCCTGGACAAGCACGGCCTGGACCTGGAGCCGGAGGACCTCGACCGGCTCCAGCGGTGCACCGAGGGGTGGGCCGTGGGCCTTCAGCTCGCGGCCCTGGCCCTGGGGGCGAGCCCCGACCCGAAGGCGATCCTCCAGTCGTTCTCCGGCTCGTTCGCCGACGTGGCCGACTATCTGGCCGAGGACGTTCTGGCCCGCCAACCGGAGTCGGTGCGGGAGTTCCTGCTCGTGACGAGCGTGCTCGACCGGCTGTGCGGCCCCCTGTGTGACGCGCTCACGGGTCGCTCCGACGGCTACGAGATGCTCGAGCAGCTGGAAAAGGCCAACCTGTTTCTCCTCCCCTTGGACGCCGAGAAGCGGTGGTACCGTTATCACAACGCCTTTGGCCAGTTTCTTCGGGCGCGGCTCGAACGGGGGTTCCGGGGACGGGTGGCCAGGCTGCACATCGCCGCCGCAGAGTGGTTCGAACGGGCCGGCCAGCCGGTGGAGGCGATCGGACACCTGCTGCAGGCCGGGGAGGAGGAGCGGGCCGCGGCCCTGATGGCGGAGTGCGCGAGGGACCTGGTCGAGCGGTTCGGTCAGTCGGGAACCGTGATCGGGTGGGTGGAGCGGCTTCCGGCGGACGTGGTCGACCGGTACCCCCGGCTGCGGTTCGCCTATGCCTCGGCGTTGTCGCTGCGACACCGGTACGAGGAGGCCTGCGGCGTGCTGGACCGGCTGCGCACCTCCAAGGTGGCGCAGCGCGCGGCGCCGGAGGAGCTGGACGAGATCAACGCGGTTCGGGCCATGGCCCTGGTCTTTGCCGATCGGGTGCAGGAAAGCCACCGGGCCGCCCAGGAAGGCTTCGAGAACCTGGCCCCCCAGAGCACGTTCGCCCACGGCTTGATCGGCAATGTGTTCGCCTACCACCTGGTGGCCACGAACCAGTTCGACCGGGCCGAGGCCCTGGTCACCGCCGCCCGCAGGAGCAACCTTCGGATCCGGTCCGACTTTGCCGCTGTGTACTCCCTGTGCATCGAAGGCGTGCTCCGGCTGGCCCAGGGGCGGCTGGGAGAGGCGATCGCCACGTACCGCAGGGCGTTGGAGCTCTCCCGGGAGCTGGTCTCGGGATACTCCGTTCCGGGCGCCCTGGCCGCGGCCCTCTTGGCCGAGGCCCTTTACGAGCGTGACGAGCTCGACGAGGCCGGTGACCTGATCTCGGCGCACCTGCCCCTCCTGCGGGAGAGCGGGCTGCTGGACGCGATCCTGATCGGCTATATCACGCTGGCCAGGGTCGTGGAGTACAAGGGAGATCCGGCCCGGGCCGATCGGATTCTGGCCGAGGTGGAGCAGATCGGCCGCGACCGGGGGATGTTGAGGCTCGTGGCGGTGGTGAACCGGGAGCGGGCGCGGCTGTTCCTGGCCCGGGGGGACCTGACCCGCGCCGGGGAGGCGGCCGAGCGGGCCGAACGCAGGCACATCTGGGAGCCGTTCGTGGGCCGGTGCATGCCCGCCTCCGATCCGGAGACGGGGGCGATCTCCCAGATCCGACTGCTTCTTCGGAGGGGGAACGCCGCCGAGGCCTTGGCACGGATTCGCCACGAGCTGCCCAGGGCGGAGAGCTCGGGACGGTTTCGGCAGGTGCTCAAGCTGCTGTGCCTGCAGGCCTTGGCCCTGGCCGCGACAGGCCAGCACCGGGAGGCCCTGCGAGCGTTGCGCGAGGGGCTTCGCCGTGGGGCGGAGGAAGGCTATGTCCGGACCTTCGCCGACGAGGGCCAGCCCCTGGCGGCCCTGCTGCAGGAGCTCCGTCCGAGCCTCGAGGAGGGAGGGGCGGCTGCTCCCTCCGGGCTCCCCAGGGAGTACGTGGACCGGATCCTCGTCGCCATGAGAGTTGCCCTGGGCTCCTCCGGGGAGCGGACCGCCCCGGACGAGCAGGCTCCGCTGGAGCCGCTTTCGGAGCGGGAGCTCTCCGTCCTGGAGCTCTTGGCACTGGGGTTGTCCAACAAAGAGATGGCAGACCGCTTGTGCGTGTCCGAGAGCACGGTGCGCTTCCATCTACGAAACATCTACCCCAAGCTGCACGCCAAAAACCGGACCCAAGCGATCCTTAAAGGCCGCAGGTACGGGCTCATCCCCTGACCCCGCCCCCGGTCTCGAGCCACCTCTCCCATCGAACCATGGCTCTTCTCGCCGGCGTCTCCTGTCTTTCCCGACAGGCGGCCCCGACACCCACCACCCATAACCGTCCTCTCGGACGGTCTGGCCTTTAAGATCCCCGACTACCCTCGTTCTCCACATCCCCCTAACCCAACTCGCACGGGCCGGCCCGGAGCCGGCCGGGAAGGAGAACCCGTGAGAAACGCGATCGATCGGTTTCGTTTGGACGGCAAAGTCGCCCTCGTGACGGGGGCCGCCCGGGGGATCGGGGCGGCATGCGTCGAGCTCCTGGCCCAGGCCGGGGCCAAGGTTCTCGTCACGGACGTGCTCGACGACCTGGGGCAGAAGACGGCGGAGCGGATCCGGGAGTCGGGTGCGGAAGCGGTGTACCAGCGGCTGGACGTGACCCGAGAGGACGACTGGGGCGCCGCGGTGACCAAGGCGGTGGACACGTTGGGGGGCCTCCACGTGGTGGTCAACAACGCGGGCGTCGAGAAGGTGGCGCCCCTTCTCGAGACCACCCTGGAGGACTGGCGCAGGGCCCACGCGGTGAACCTCGAGGGGGTGTTCCTGGGGACCCGGGCCGCGGTGGACGCGATGCGTCCCGGCGGGGCGTGCGGCCAGGGCGGGTCGGTGGTCAACATCTCGTCGGCCGCGGGGTTCGTGGGGATGCCTGGCCTGAGCGCCTACTGCTCCACCAAGGGCGGCGTCAGGCTGTTTACCAAGGCCGTGGCGTTGGAGTGCGGCCGGGCCGGCCTGGGGATCCGGGTGAACTCGGTCCACCCGGGCGTGATCCAGACCCAGATGCTGGAGGATGCCGCCCCCTCCCTGATCCAGCTCCTGGCCGGCGGCGACGAGGGCCGGTTCCAGCAGCTCCTCGACGACCTGCACCCCATCGGCCGGCCGGGCCGGCCCGAGGACGTGGCCGCCGCCGTGCTGTTCCTGGCCTCGGACGCGGCCGGGTTCATCACGGGCACCGAGCTCGTGGTGGACGGTGGACTCACGGCCCAGTAGCGACACGCCCGAGGCGTGGCAGGAGGACTCCGATGTCGTACTTCGACCTGAGCCCCGACCTGACTTGGGAAGACCTGGCGGTGCGCGCGGCCGTGCACAAGTTCGCGGCAGAGGTGATGCGGCCGATCGCCCACGATCTGGACCGGATGAGCCCCGACGAGGTGGTGGCCGAAGGGTCACCCCTGTACGACTTCTACCGCCAGGCCTACGGGCTGGGCTACCACAAGGCGTTCTTCCCGGCCGAGCTGGGAGGGCCGGGGTTCAGCCCCCGCCAGAAGCTGATCGCCCTGGAGGAGATGGGCTGGGGCAGCTTTGGGCTCTCGGTGGCCCTGGGGGTGGCCTCGTTCCCGTTCTACTTCCTGCTGGCCAGCGGGAACGAGACCCTGATCCAGAGGTACACGCTTCCCTACCTGGCCTGCGCCGACGGCTCGATCCGGGGGTGCTGGGGCATCACCGAGCCCAACCACGGCTCGGACGTGATCCAGTTCGGTGAGGCGTTCTTCTCCGAGCCGGGCCGTAAGGCGGACGTTCGGGCCTTCCGCGACGGGGAGGAGTGGGTGATCCGCGGGCAGAAGTCCGCCTGGGTCTCCGGAGCCACGGTCGCGACCCACTGCCTGCTCCACGTCCAGCTCGACGAGTCCAAGGGGCTCGCCGGGGGTGGGGTGTGCATCGTTCCCCTGGACCTGCCGGGCGTGAAAAAGGGCCGACCCCTGGACAAGCTCGGCCAGAGGGACCTGAACCAAGGGGAGCTCTTTTTCGACGAGGTGCGCATTCCTGCCGACCACATGCTGGTGGGCCCGGACCAGTACGAGGGGACGGTTCAAGCCATCCTGGCCGTTGCCAACACGTGCATGGGAGCCTGGGCCACGGGCCTGGCCCGGGCGGCCTTGGACGAGAGCCTGAGCTGGGTGAAAGACCGCGTGCAAGGGGGCAAACCCCTGATCGAGCACTACTCCATGAAGCAGCGGATCTTCACCCTCTTCCGCCGGGTGGAGCTGTCCCGGCAGATGGCCCGGGCGGCTGGGGGCCTCAACCTGGACAACCCCACGCCCTTTGTCGAGTACTCCCTGGCCGCCAAGGTGAGCTGCACCGAGCTCGCCTTTGCCAACGCCCACGACGCGGTCCAGATCTTCGGCGGCAGCGGCCTGAGCCGGGAGTACCCGGTGGAGAAGCTCTTCCGGGACGCCCGGGCCGCAATGATCGAGGACGGCAACAACGAGGTGCTGGCCCGCAAGGGCGGGCTCGTGGTGGGCGAGACCTACCCGCGGGTGAGCCGGGGGCGTCCCGCTGCCGACTGAGCCGGCCCTGTCGGGGGACCGGCCGACGGATCGAAGGAGAACCGGATGGGTGAGGTGTATGTCGTAGGCGTGTCCATGACCAAGTTCGGGCCCCACCCGGGCAAGGGGGTCAAAGACCTCGCCCGCGAAGCCGTGGCCGCGTGCCTGGCCGACGCGGGGGCGGAGGTCTCGGCCGTGGAGGCCGCGTTCTACGCCAATGCGGTGCAGGACTGGGTGGAGGGGCAGGTCACGATCGGCGGGCAGATCGCGCTGCGGGAGGCCGGGATCCAGCGGGTCCCGATCGTCAACGTGGAGAACGCGTGCGCGTCGGGATCCACCGCGCTGTGGCTGGCGGTAAACTATCTGCGGGCCGGGCAGGCGGATGTGGTGCTGGCCGTGGGCACCGAGAAGATGGTGTTCCCGGACGACCGCGAGCGGATGGGCCGCGTGATGAAGGCCTTCGAGGGCGGGATCGACATCTACGACATCCAGGCCACGTTCGACCGGCTCGCCGCCGAGGGCGCCGGGGTGGACGCGGGCGGCGGCGAGGGGCACCGCAGCCTGTTCATGGAGATCTACGCGAACCTGGCCCGGGCCCACATGAGGCGGTTCGGAACCACCCAGCGCCAGATGGCGGTGGTGGCGTCCAAGAACCATTATCACGCGTCCCTGAACCCCAAGTGCCATTACAACCGCGAGATGAGCGTCGAGGAGGTCCTGGCGGGTCGTCCCCTGGGCTACCCGCTCACGGTCCCGATGTGCTCGCCCCTGAGCGACGGCGCGGCCGCCGCCCTGGTGTGCACCGAGGCGGGCCTTCGTCGGCTGGGCGTCCCGCGGGCGGCCGCCGCACGGATCCGGGCGTGCGTGCTGGCCAGCTCGTCGGAGCGGGAGTTCGGGGACCTCGAGGACCACATCTGCCGCCGGGCGGCGTTCCGCGCGTACGAGCAGGCCGGGGTGGGCCCGGAGGACATCGACGTTGCGGAGGTTCACGACGCGGCCAGCTTCGGCGAGATCTTCCAGTCCGAGCTCCTGGGCTTCTGCCCGATCGGCGAGGGCGGGCCCCTGGCGGAGAGCGGGGCGACCCGGCTGGGGGGGCGGATCCCGATCAACGTTTCGGGCGGGCTCGAGTCCAAGGGCCACCCCATCGGCGCCACCGGCCTGGGGCAGATCTACGAGCTGGTCGTCCAGCTCCGCGGCCGGGCCGGGGCCCGACAGGTGGAGGGGGCGCGCCTGGCGATCCAGGAGAACGGCGGCGGGCTCCTGGGCGTGGAGGAGGCCAGCGCGGTGGTGACGATTCTGGGCAGGGATTGATTACTAAGGCCTACGAAGGTATTGCCGGACGCGGGTGGGGGACTGGCTCCGGCCGGGCGCGAGTGCGGCACCCTTTTCGCCGCGCCTTCGCATGCCGTTGTCAGCCCGGTAGGCCGGGGCGCCGGTGGCGGAAGTTCCGGAACTTCCAAAGCGATTCCTGCTTGGTGAGGGCGCGGCGACGTGAGGGGCCGCGCCCGGCTCTCCACCAGCCCCCCACCCGCTGGTTCCCTTGTGAACGCCGGAGATCTGGCAATACTTCCGTTGGTATTAATATTAACCTGGCGGCAAAATAGGCGCGGCACCTCGGAGGGCGGGACAAGGGACCTGCCTCCGGTCGGGCGCGAAGCCGGGCATCGAGATTCGCCGCGCAGGCACGGGGCCGAAGAGCTGGTTTCATGACAACTCGGTGCAATCCAAACCCTTTCGCGGTCCGAGCGTCAGAGGCGCTGCGCGGCGAGCTAAGGGGCCGCACCCGGCTCTCCGGCAGGTCCCTTGTCCCCTCCGAGCAGGGAGCGATAGCGCCTGTTTATCCGCCGGGTTAATAATTCGTCCCCGGCGCGGTGTTTCCAAAACCCAGCAGTAGGGAGAAGGCAAGATGGCGGACGTGCTGAGACGCGGGGGCGGGTTCCTGACCGGGAAGGTGTCGCCCACGGACGTGTTCGTGCCGGAGATGTTCGACGCCGAGCAGATGCTGTTCGCGAAGACGGCCCGGGAGTTCATGGACAACGAGGTGATCCCCCTCTCGGACCAGATCGAGGCGAAGGACCTGGCCATCAGCCGGGAGCTCATCCGCAAGGCCGGGGAGCTTGGGCTCCTGATGGCCGACGTGCCCGAGGCGTACGGCGGCCTCGGGCTGGACAAGTGTTCGAGCTCGCTCGTGGCGGAGAACCTGTGCGGCCAGGGCTCGTTCCAGACGATGACCATGGCCCACACCGGCATCGGCACGCTGCCGATCGTGTACTACGGCACCGAGGCCCAGAGGCAGAAGTACCTTCCGGGCCTGGCGAGCGGGGAGCTGGTGGGCGCCTACTGCCTGACCGAGCCGGGGGCGGGGTCCGACGCCCTGGGAGCCCGGACCAAGGCGGTGCTCAGCGACGACGGCACCCACTACGTCCTGAACGGCACCAAGCAGTTCATCACCAACGCCGGGTTCGCCGACGTGTTCACCGTGTTCGCCAAGGTGGACGGCGAGAGGTTCACCGGCTTCGTGCTCGAACGCGACACCCCGGGCCTGTCCCTGGGGCCCGAGGAGCACAAGATGGGCATCAAGGGGTCCACCACCACCACCGTGATCCTTGAGGACGCCCGGGTGCCGGTGGAGAACGTGCTCGGCGAGGTCGGCCAGGGGCACAAGATCGCGTTCAACATTCTGAACATCGGCCGGCTCAAGCTCGGCCTCGGCGCCGTGGGGGTGGCCAAACGCACGATCGAGGAGGCCCTGGCCTACGCGTTGGAGCGCAGGCAGTTCGGGCGGCGTATCGCCGAGTTCGGGGCGATCCGGGAGAAGCTCGGCTGGATGCTGGCGCGCACGTACGCCGCGGAGTCCGCGGCGTACCGGACCGTGGGCCTGATCGACGGGCTGCTCGAGGGCACCGAGGACAAGTACGGCCCCGCCGGGCTCGAAGCGATCGAGGAGTACAGCTGCGAGTGCGCGATCGTCAAGGTGTACGGCAGCGAGGTGGCCGACTTCGTCACGGACGAGGGGATCCAGATCCTGGGGGGGTACGGGTACTGCGCCGAGTACCCGATGGAGCGCTACTACCGGGACAACCGGATCGCCCGGATCTACGAGGGCACGAACGAGATCAACCGGATCGTGGTGGCGAGCATGCTGCTCCGGAAGGCCGCGGCCGGGGCCCTCCCGCTGCTCGAGGCGGCCCGGGACGCGGTCGGGCCGGCGGCGCCCGCCGGCGGGCTCCTGGGCCCCGAGCGGGCGGCCGTGGCCAACCTCAAGCGGCTCGCACTCCGGGTCATGGCCGAAGCGGCCCGCGCGTACGGAAAGGCCGTGGGCCGGCACCAGGGGGTCGTCCTGCGGCTTGCGGATCTGGTGATCGGGGCGTACGTGGCCGAGTCCGCGGTGCTGCGTGCGCTGCGCGACGCGCAGGAGCGCGGGAAGGAGCGGGCGGCGCTGCCCCTGTCCGCGGTCCGGCTGGTGTGTGCGGAGGTGGTGGACGCAGCGGGCCCCCGCGCCCGGCAGTGCCTGACGGCCATGGGTGCGGAGGACCGGCTTGCCGACGCCCACCGCCTGGCCCGGCCCGTGCGCACCGACGTGGTGGCCGAGCTCGAGACGATCGCGGCCCGGCTGGTGGAGATGGAGCGGCTGGTCTTGTAGGAGCAGCGGGCCGGAAGGGCGCGCACCGCCGCATGACCATGACACCGACAGACGGAAGGGACGACGGACCGATGGACAAGAAACCGAACGACATCGTGATCATCAGCGGGTGCCGGACGGCGATCGGGCGCTTCGGGGGCAGCCTGAAAGGCCTGCGGGCCCACCAGTTGGCCGGGGTGGTCATGGAGGCGGCGATCGAGCGGGCGGGGATCGACAAGGGCGCGCTCGGCGAGGTGATCGTGGGGGACTGCGTGCAGTGCCCGGACGAGGCCAACACGGCGCGTACCGCGGCGCTGGCGATCGGGGTGCCGGTGGAGGTGCCGGCCTATACCGTGCAGAAGCAGTGTTCCAGTTCGATGCAGGCGCTCATGTCGGCGCGCCAGCAGATCCTGGCCGGGGACACCGACATCGTGCTCGTGGCCGGCACCGAGTCCATGTCCAACGCGCCGTACGTGCTGCCGGGCGCCCGTTGGGGTGAACGGTTGATGGACGGCAAGATGGTGGACGCCGTGTGGGAGCTGCTCCACTCCGGGTCCACGTTCCTCGGGGAACGGATGATCATGGGCCAGACCGCAGAGAAGCTGGCGCGGGTGCACGAGATCGGCAGGGCCGAGCAGGACGAGGTGGCCCTGCGGAGCCACGCCAACGCCGAGGCGGCCACCCGTTCCGGCCGGTTCAAGGACGAGATCGTGCCGGTGGTGGTCAAGGGCAAGAAGGGGGAGACCGTCTTCGAGACGGACGAGCACACCCGGTTCGGGCTCACCATGGACGACCTGTCCCGGCTCAAACCCGCGTTCGCCGGGGACGGGACGGTCACGGCGGGCAACGCTTCGGGCCTGAACGACGGCGCGGCGGCCGCGGTGGTGACCACCCGGGCGAAGGCGGAGGAGTTGGGGGCCGCTCCCCTTACCCGCATCGTGGCCCAGACGTCGGCCGGGGTGGATCCGACGATCATGGGATACGGGCCGGTGCCGGCCACGGAGAAGCTGCTGGCCCGGGCGGGCCTGTCCCTGGCCGATATCGGGTTGTTCGAGGTGAACGAGGCGTTCGCAGCCCAGTACCTGGCATGTGAGAAGGGGCTGGGGCTCGACCGGAAGAAGGTCAACGTGAACGGGTCGGGGATCGGTCTGGGCCATCCCGTGGGGTGCACCGGGCTGCGGATCGTGGTGAGCCTGCTGTACGAGATGCGCCGCCGCGGGGAGCGCTACGGCCTGGCCACCCTGTGCGTGGGGGGCGGCATGGGCATGGCCACCCTTCTGGAGCTCGAAGGGGCATAGGCAAGGATGCTCGGGGCCGCGTCTAGCCCGCATTATTCATGAGCGTTCGTCGCGAAACCGTCGAGTGTGCGTCAGATCGGGGCAAGCACGAGCGCACGAGGGGCGCAGGCGTACGGGACGGTACGTCGAGCCCCGAGGCGCGAGCACGCCCCGAGATGGCG
>JALUTY010000124.1 GCA_027021615.1 bacterium
TCGCCCGCCAGTCGGGCCTGCGCTCCACCACCCACGAGGAGCAGGAAGAAGCTGCACACAAGGCGGACATCTCGGTGTTTCCCCTGGCCTTCCCCCTCATCGCCGGGCCCGGCGCCATGACCACGGTTATCCTCATGTCGGCCCCGCCGGCGGATCTCGAGACCGACTTGGCCATGTTCGCCGTGGTCGTGGTGGTGATGGCGTTCACCGCCCTGGCCCTGCTGGGTGCCGGTCACATCACCCGGCTGCTGGGCGAGACCGGGGGCAACGTGATCAACCGCCTGCTGGGCCTGGTTCTGGCCGCCCTGGCGGTCCAGTACGTGCTCGACGGGCTGAACGGTGCACTGTTTCGGACCGGGGCCGTGGAAATCCGTACGCCGATGTCGTAGGGTACTCGGAAGCGGCCGGGGCCCCGGCCCTCTCGACGGCGCCGTTGCCCCAATCTCGATAACAACAAACGACAACCACCGACACCGCCGTGGCGGTGATCGCGCTGGAGGAACATTAAGAGGAGACGGTCACCATGTCCGGTTTGCGTCTCTCATGGTATCTGGCCGGCGTCCTGTGGGTCTTCATCACCCTGGCGGCCTTCCCTTCGCCGGCGGCACCGCCGGGGGACCTGGCCGAGACCCTGTCCGGCCGTGTGCTCCTGGCCGGCGCCCGCACGCCCGTGCGCGGAGCCGAGGTCACGTTGCTGGACCGGGACGGCGCCATTCTCGACGTGGGGGAGACCGACCCCAAGGGCCGGTTTTCCCTGGATCTCGGCGTGATGGACGACCCCCGGCAGGCGGCCGTCGTGGGCCTCTACCTGGAAGTGAGAGTGGCCGGCCGCCGGCGCCTGCGGGTGCAGGTGGGCAACGTCATGACCTCCTTCGGCACGGAGGTCAAGGTGGGCCCGCTGCTACTGCCCACACGCTGAACACCCGCCCTTGCAAGGGAACCGAGGCCGCCCCCATATAGTTAATTATGGGCCGGCCTCCCGGCCGGTGGTCTTTCATCCACAGGCAGCCGAAGAGGAGCAGCGGACATGGCGGACGAGGATCTGGACAAGGAGATCGAGGAGATCGAGGACCGC
>JALUTY010000125.1 GCA_027021615.1 bacterium
CCCGGCGCCGAGCACCCGCCCGTCCCGAAGCGCCCCCTGCCGGATTGGACCCGTGTCCACGCCGAGCTGAAGCGAAAGGGGGTCACCCGTCGCCTGGTGTGGCTCGAGTACCGCGACGAGCATCCCGACGGCTACGGCTACAGCCAGTTCTGTGAGCTCTACGCCGCCTGGGCCCAGAAGCTCGACCCCATCTTGCGCTTGCCCCACAAGGCCGGCGAGCGGTGCTTCGTGGACTACGCCGGCCAGACCCTACCGGTGGTGGACCCCGACTCCGGTCAGCTCCGCGAGGCCCAGCTCTTCGTCGCCACTCTGGGCGCTTCGAGCTACGTCTTCGCCCAGCTCCACTGGACCCAGGAGCTCCCCAACTGGATCCGGGGCCACGTCGATGCCTTTGCTTTCTTCGGTGGGGTGCCCGAACTCCTTGTCCCCGACAACCTGGGCTCGGCCGTCTCCCGCGCCTGCCGCTACGAGCCCGACCTCAATCCCACCTACCTCGATCTCGCCCGCCACTACGGCGCGGCCATCGTGCCCGCCCGCGTGCGTAAGCCCCGTGACAAGGCCAAGGTCGAGGTCTCCGTCCAGATGGCCGAGCGCTGGATCCTCGCTCGGCTCCGGAATCGCCAGCTCATCGGCCTCGCCGAGGCCAACCGCGCCGTGCGCGAGCTACTCGACGAGCTCAACGCCCGCCCCATGACGGGCCTCGGCAAGAGCCGAAGGGAGCTTTTCGAAACCCTCGACCGCCCGGTTCTTCGCCCCCTGCCCGATACCCCCTACGAGTTCGCCACCTTCAAGAAGGCCACCGTCGGCATCGACTACCACATCGCCTTCGACGGCAACTTCTACTCCGTGCCCTACCGCCTCGTGCGCCAACGCGTGTGGGTGCGCGCCACCGCCCGCACCGTCGAGGTCCTCCACGACCACCAACGCGTGGCATCCCATCCCCGAAGCCCTTCCGGCAGGCACCGCTATTCCACCCTCGACGAGCACCGCCCCCCCAACCACAAGCACTTCCTCGACTGGACCCCCGAGCGCTTCCTCTCCTGGGCCCAGAAGATCGGCCCCGCCACCCGCCAG
>JALUTY010000126.1 GCA_027021615.1 bacterium
CGTCGATGGACGAAGTGCTGAAACGGACCAACCCACTCCCAACGAACCCGGAGCTGCCGGTGGCTGCCTGATCTACCAACCGAGGATGACGCGGTCGGTTTCTTACACCACCTTGACGGACGTGACCTGTCCGGGAGGGGAAAGGGGACACTCTATAGTCCCTCCGTCAAGCAAAAAATTTACGGGCAGGGCCCGTGGCTGGCTCATTAATACCAACGGAAGTATTGCCAGATCCCCGGCGTTCACAAGGGAACAAGCGGGTGGGGGGCTGGTGGAGAACCAGGCGCGGCCCTTCACATCGCCGCGCCCTCACCAAGCCGGAATCGCCTTGGAAGTTCCGCAACTTCCGCCACCGGCACCCCGGCCTACCGGACTGACAACGGCATGCGAAGGCGCGGCGAAAAGGGTGCCGCACTCGCGCCCGGCCGGAGCCAGCCCCCCACCCGCGGCCGGCAATACCTTCGTAGGCCTCAGTACCACGGATCTCGGCTCAGGACCTGGATGAGGCAGCCGCCCCCGCCCCCTCCGCCCGCGGCCGGCCCGGCCCCCGGGTCGCCGGTGGAATCCCCTCTCCCACCGTCCGTTCCGTCGGCCTCGGAGGATCCGCTCGGCCCGCCCGACCCGGCCGGCACTCCACCCCCGCCGGTCCCGCCCGTGCCGTCCGGAGGCGGCTGGGCCACAGCGCCGCGGCCGACCCTCACGGTCACCGTTTGAACGTCGTGGACCGCGCCGGCCACATCCGCGATCACCACCCGGCCTTCGGCCGCGGTTCCCGCGCTCCCGTCGAACCCGTCGGCCACCGAGAGGAGCAGGAAGCCTGTGCCGCTGCGCACGTCCGGGGCCGCCGGGGAGACGACCACCAGGGCGTCGTTGCTCGACGCCGCGGTCCAGCGGAGCACGCCTTCGCCTCCATTGGTCACCTCCAGGGTGGCGACGGGCGCATCCTCGGTCAGCTCCACGACCCCCGCGCTCACCGAGACCGCAGGCTCGCCCTCTTGGATCGGGCTCCCGGCAGGGTTTGCCGTCCCTGCGTCCAGGGGTCGGCCGTCGGTCGCGTCGCCCACTCCGTCGCCGTCCGTGTCCGGGGAGAGCGGGTCGGTGGCGGTACCGGAGACCTCCAGGCCGTCGGCGAGCCCGTCGCCGTCCGGGTCCTCGTCGCTGTCGTCCGCGGCCGGGTCCAGCCCGTGATCCGATTCCCAACCGTCGGGCATGCCGTCCAGATCGGCGTCCAAGAGGCTGCGGCCGGGCTCCAGGACGGCTGCTCCGGGGAGCGTCACGAACGAATCCGGCACCCCGCCGGCTTCGAGCACGCGGACCGTGAGGAGCACCCCTTGAGGCTCGTCCAGATCGGCGGTGTAGGTCACCCGCCAGGTCACCTCGGCCTCGTCGGGGCCGGCTCCGTCCTCGCCGTCGTCCGCGCTCAGGGCTCCCACGGTCACCTCTGCGGGCGTGTCCACGGTAAGGGACGGCGCATCGCCCGGATCGAGCCGGAGGGACACCCCGGCCACAGGGGTGGAGCCGGTGTTCCGGACGCGGGCGGTGACCGTGAAGGACTCGGGCGAGGCCGTGACGTCCGGGCCGCCCGTTTCCTCGGATGCGAGGGACACCTCCTCCACCACGACCGCGGGCTGGGCGAGCGCACCGGAACCGTCGGCGCCGAGCGCCTCGGCCGCCTCGGCGAGCGCGTCGGCCCTCCTCCGGTACGTCTCCAAGGCCGCCACCAGGCGGTTGCGCTCCGCGAGGTAGTACACGTCAGTCGGGCCGGCGTAGATCTCGAGCAGGGCGCGGAAGAGCAGGTCGGCCGCCATCCGGTGGAGCCCCAAGGCGTATCCCTGGAGCTCGGCCGCATCGGCCACGAAAGCGCTCGCGCCCTCGACGGTCAAGAGCCCCTGGAGCACGGTGGCCGCCACGGCGGACGCGGCCCGGTCCACCTCCTGGCTGGCCGACAGGAACGATCCCGCTGCCGTTGCGTAGGCCGAGAGGGCATCGTCCAGCCGGTCCTCCTCGAGCGCCAGGATCACCGGGTCGAGGGCGGTACCCGCCCCGTTCGCGGCCGTGGAGAGCCGAGCGGCCAGGTTCGGGTTCGGCCCCCCGGAGGCCGCCTCGCGCGGCGCGGCCCGGCCGGGCGGTGCGACGCCGTCCAGATCGGTGCGGCCGAAGGCCGCCGCCACGCCACGCTCCACCAGCCCCATTTCCACCACGGTGCCGGGCTGGGGATAGACGAACGCGAAAAGGGTCGCGGGCACGTCCACGTTGGGCCCGCCGAGCACGCCGTAAAGCGTGAGAAACGGGATGCCGAAGCTCGTCGCGTTCGCCGTGTACTCGAGGGTCTTCGTGGCGACGGCCAGTCCCTTCCCCACGGGGCCTCCGAAATCTCCGATGGCCTCCACCACGTCGCCTCCGAACCCCCCAAGCGCGTCGGCGATTTCCGTGGAGAACGCGGTGATGGAGTTGTTGGTGACGAGCACGGCCTCGCCCATCTTCCGGTCGATCTCGTTGAAGGCCGCCCGGTCGGCCAGGAACCGGCCCCGATCGGCCTGGCTCCATCCCTGCATCAAGGCGAGGGCGGCCTCCAGGGAGTCCCGGGTGACCGAGGTATAGGAAAGCAACCCCGGGCCGTCCAGAAGGGTCTGGGCCTGGTCCCGGAGCACCTCGTGGATCAGGCGCTTCACAATGGCCTTGCGGCTGCCCCCGATCGTTTGGTGGATGGCGATCCCGATGACCGTGTGCACCATCGTCTCCATGTACGAGGCGATCTCCTTGGCCGTGCCACGGTCCATCTGCGCCGCGGCCAGGGCCTGGTTCACCGCGGAGAAGACGCCCTTCGCCACCAGCTTGGCCACCTTGGCGAGGTAGGATGCGAAGAGGGCCTGGTTGCTTCCGATGAGCTCCCCGATCTCCGCCTTGATCTCGGCGACCTCCCGGCTTTCTTTGATCTTCCATCCCTTGTCTTGTCCCGGAGCCGCGCCAGGTCCAAACGCTCCTGGAGGACCTTGAGCTGCTTCTCCGCCTCGGTGAGGGCCTTGCCCTTCTTGAACTGGAGTTCGTCCACCAGATCGCCCATCAGGTTCTCGAACGCCCCGAGCATGGTCTCGATCAGGGGCTTCGCGAACCGGGCCCCGCCCAGCACCAGGCGCTCGGCCAGGATGCCCCGACGGACGGCCTCCAGCTCCTCCGGGGTCTTGGTCGCCTTGACCCCCTCCAGGAACCGTTGGACCGCCTCCTCGGTGGCGCCGTAGTGATTGGGCCCGGCCTTGGAGAGCTCCACCACCAGACCTTCTTTGACCGAGATCTCGTCCAGGGGGTCCAGGGCAACCGGGGTCTCGGCTCCGGGCGGTTCCGGGTCGGCCCGCACGTTTCGCACCGTGGCGTTCGAGAAGTACACGGTCCGGGTCTCCCCGTCCGGCACGGCCAGGTCCACCGGCTCCTCGGCCTCGGCCCCCGTGACCTCGACGGTGTAGTAGGCCGGGCGGACCACCTGCAAGGTCCCCAGGGAAGCCCGCTCCAGGACCGGGATGCCTGGGAACGACACGAGTCCGCTCGCTCCCGTCAGGTCGCAGTCCACGCACTGGGCGACGGGCCCCAGCGTGGCCGCCGCCACCCGCTGGGCGAACGCCTCGTTCGGTTCGTCCGGATCCTGGGGGGCGATGTAGCCGTCCTGCCGGAGCACCCGCACTGTGGCCTTGGAGAATTCGTCCCCGGGTTGGGTGACCACCAGCTCGGTGGAGGTCAGCCGAGCCGTGACCTCGCCCTCGGGGAGGTCGAGGTCCACGAGGGGCTGCGCCCTGCCCAGATCGAACACGAGCCGAGTCGGGGCCCGCCAGATGATGTCGGTGTTCTCCATGCACGACTCCGGCGGGTCGCACCCGCGAAGCGTGGTGCCCTGAGGCGGCGCAAAGATCGGCGGGGAGAACCAAAACCCGATGCCCCGGCACAGCCCGAGGTCGGTGAACCCCTTCTCTTCCACCGGCGCCGTGCCGAAGCTCATGTAGTGGTCGAACGCGACCACCCGCTCCCCCACCGGCAGCGATTCCCGGTCGAGGGTGGCCGTGAACCGGACGAACTCGACGCGCCCGGCCACGCCGGAAGCGGGGATCCCGTTTTCGTCGGGGGGTTCTCCGGCGTCCATGCGCCCCCCTCGACGCGCCCCATGCCCCCGCGAACGTCCTCGCGCCATTCGATGGCCCCCCTGATGTCGTACGCGATCAGACGTCCCCCGGTGACCTGGTCAGAGGACGGCCGGCTCAGATCGAAGCGCAGGACCGGCACCCTCAGCCGTCCCCGGTACGTCATCAGGATGCGGGTCTGGATGATTCCGGGACCCGACTCCACAGCGCTCGTGCTCGTGTCGACGAGCTCGAGGGTGAGGTCACCGCCCACGGCCCGCACGCCGGAGACGATCGCCTCGGTGGCCGCGTAGATACCGGAGATGTCGCAAGGGGTCGCGAAGAAATCCGCCACGTCCACGATCCTGCAGTCGGAACTCGCGGCCCACGCCTGCCCCCATGCGCCGGTCAGAAGGGCCCCTGCTACGGCAGCGAGAAGGCGTCGTCGGGTCCGACCCGGGAGTAAGGCGTTTTGGGGTGATAGAGCGGTGTCTGGTGAGGAGGGGAACGGTGACATGGGACGGGCTCCTGGGTACGAGGTGGCCAAGGCGTGATCGTTCTCCGGCCGTTTCGCCAGGAGGATCGAGCCCCGGACCTTCGTCCTTCCCCAGGGCCGAAAGACCTGGCCGCCCAGCGGGAGGAGGTGTTCGGTTTAGCAAAGTAAACCAGTTTGGTTTCTTGTCAAAACACGGAAGGGAAAATGAAGCGACGACGGACGGAGGCCGCGGTTCGTTCGGCGGAATCAGACGGCCCCGTCAGGATGGGAACGGAGAGGTTTGCGGCCCGGTCCGGACAATGGACACCGGGGAGGAACTCGTGTGCTGACAGCAACGGAGCCGGGGAACGTTGTGGAAAAGGAGCCTTCTTGACTGTACCGACAAAAGTGTTCCCAAATCTCAGCGCTGTTGCTGCGAGAACCAGCAGGTGGGGAACTCGTGGAGAGTCGGGTGCGACCCCTCACATCGCCGCGTTTCACTCGGCTTGGATTGCTTTGGGAGATCAAGAGCTTCCGCCACCGGTGCCCCGCGCTTACCGGGCCGACAACGGCGTGAGAAGGCGCCAAACGGCTCGACACCCACGTGCTCCTGGGGGGCCGGCGCTCCGGAAAGAATCCCTGAGCGCTGGCGCCTCCTGCCCGATGGAGAGTCCGACGAACTCGCCTTCGGCTTCGCAAGCATCCGGGAGGTGGCAATCAAGCGGGGGCAGGCGTTTTGGGCAGATCCTGGAGAAGGGCCTCCAGGCGCCCGGAGAAATCCTCGTCCAGGGCCCGGTCGAACTCGGCAAGCCAGGTCCGGATGTATTCCAGGTCCAGGTCGGGCCGTTTCAGGAGCACCGTGCGCGCATCCTCCAGGTCGCGGGGGCGCCCGGCAAAAACCTTGTGGATCACCAGGTCCTCGGCCGAGGCGAAGCGGACCACTTGGCCGCATAACGCCACGGGCACGGCCCGCTCGATGGCCTGCCGCTCGAACGGGGTGGAGGAGAACACGAAATCCACGCGGACGCCGGACGGATGGCGGCACGGGAGCACCATCGTCTCGCGGACGAACGCCTCCGGGTCCACCAACGGCGTGAGGTCTATCCCGGGCAACAGGGCCAGCACCCGGGGGAGATCCTCGGGGGGAAGCCCCAGGGTGACGTCGATATCCCGCGTGAGGCGCGGTTCGCCGTGGAGGAGGACGGCTTGGCCGCCAATCACCATGTAGGGGATCGACGCCTCATCGAGCCGTCTTGCGATGGAGGCCAGGATCGACCGGAACATTCACGATCTTCGCGACGCACAGGTCCACCTCGATTCCATCGAGGGGATCCTCGGGGGGCCACACCCCCAGCGCAACGGCCTCTTCGAGCAGCGCTTCCACGGTCCGGAAGGCCTCTTCGAGGTCCGGGGGGGCGGAACGGATGAGTTCGTCTTCCAAACGGCGCCAGGCGGCGTTCGGTCTCCACATGGTCCCCAGTGTAGCGGAAGGGCCCCGGTCCGGCAAACGGGGCCCGCACGCACGGCACCTCGCCGAAAATCGCCTGGGGACGCTCGTGGGCCCGCGCCTCAAGTTTCCTTTTCGACCCGCCCTCCATTCCCCGGGGGCGCGGAGCATGCTGGTTTCGTAGGGCCACCCAGTGGCAGGCCGTGGCGGCCTCAAAACTTTAAAACTCGCCTGCGTCCCTCCTCACTCACGGCTTTGAGGAATGCAGGCACCTGGGTCCATGGCACCACCCGCCACCCGGTGGGGAGTGGGGTGGGGAGTGGGGGTGGGGAGTGGGACGCTGCTGCTTAGTTGCTTAGCAACAAGACAGCAGCGTCCCCCTTCCCTTCCGCCCCCGAGGGCCTGGGCCTGCTCCTCCGCGGCAGGGCGATCAAGAGCCCTCCCGAAGTCTGGGGGTCCACCAGGAGCTCTTGCTCCTCCGGCCCGTCTGCGGCTCGCCGTCCTCCTGGCGCTCCCGTTCACCCGGCCCGTTCGGTGAGTACCGACGGGCAGGGTCCGGCTGCGCACTATCCCTCCGGGATGTAGCGAGCCTCCTCCTCCGCCTGCGGGGCGATCTCACCGTCTGCCGGGCGTTCCAGCGCCATACCGTAGTGGTAGGGGGGAAGGTCCACGATCCCTGGAGGCAGCATCCGGAACCCGGCATCCTGTGCCCAGGCCGCGCACTCCTTAGGCCGGGGCCGGATTTCCATCGGCGGCCCCCTCGGCGTGGAAGGGTCGGGGTTCCAGTGGAGGATGCCGAGACGGCCCCCGGGGGCCAGCACCCGGAACGCCTCGCGCAGAAGCACCTCGGGCCGTTCGAAGTGAAGGATGTTGAACAGCATGGCGTAGCCGGCGCTTCCGTCCGGAAGGCCCGTGCCGTGCTCCACAAAGTCGCGCACCCGCCCCACCACGTTGGTGAGCCCCGCCGCCCGGGCCCGGGCCAGCGTGCGCTCCACCATGGCCGGTTCCACGTCCAGGGCGTGCACCGTGCCGGGGGTAATCCGGGCGGCGGGCAGGGTGAACGTCCCGTATCCGCACCCGAAGTCCACCACGTCCCCGGCCGCCCGGGTGAGGCCCAGGGCCCGCAGGACCGCCTCCGGGGTGAAGAACCCCTCCCAGACCCCCTGGTCGGGCATCCCGCTCTCGCGGATCTTCATCCGTACTCCTTGGAACCTTGCGGCCTGGCACGGTGAGGACCCCGCGCCGACGCGAGGCCGGGGCTCAGCCCAAAGCCTGGGCCAGGTCCCCGATCAGGTCCTCCGTGTCCTCCAACCCGATGGACAGACGCACCATGCCGTCGGGGATGCCGCGCCTGCGCCGCTCCTCCGGGCTCATGCCGTGGTGCGTCGTGGTGATCGGCTGGGTGACCAGGCTCTCGACCCCTCCCAGGCTGGCCGCGATGGAGAAAACCTCCAGGCGGTCGACCATGGCAGCGGTGGCATCTGCTTCGCCGTCGTACACGAAGCTCAGCATCCCGCCGAAGCCGCGCATCTGCCCACGGGCGACGGCGTGCCCAGGGAACCCGGACAGCCCCGGGTAGTTCACCTTGAGGACCTTGGGATGCCGTTCGAGGAACTCGGCCACCCGCTGGGCCGACCGGTTCTGGGCCCGGACCCGGACGGAAAGGGTGCGGATGCTCCGGGCCAGGAGAAAGGCCACCTCGGGCGCCATGATCTGGCCGAGGTTCTTCCGCCACAGGCCGATGGGGGCTAGGAGCTCCGGACTGCCGATCACGAGCCCGCCGGTGAGATCGCTGTGGCCCCCAAGGTACTTGGTGGCGCTGTGGATCACGAGATCGGCTCCCAGAGCGAGCGGGTTCTGGTTGACCGGGGATGCGAACGTGTTGTCCACCACCGTGAGGGCGCCGCGGTCCCGGGCGGTCCGAGCGATGTGCCGGATGTCGAACACCTCCAGGTTCGGGTTGGTGGGGGTCTCGAAGAACACGATCCGGGTGCCCTCTCGGATCGCATCGGAAAGCCGGTCCACCTCGCTTCCCAAAAGGAAAGTCGTCTCGATGCCGAGGGTGGGGAGGTTGTCGGCCAGCAATTCGAACGTGCCCCCGTACACGTCGCCGATGCACACGATGTGGTCCCCGGCGTTGCAATGGGCGAGGAATGTGGCGGCCTCGGCCGCCATGCCCGACGCGAACGCGTAGCACAGGGCACCGCCTTCCAGGTCCGCGCACTTTCTCTCCAGGGCCCGGATCGTGGGGTTCAGGCCGTAACGGGTGTACAGGTTGCCGTCCGGGTTGCGGCCCTCCACCACATCGAGGAGTGCCCGGGTGCTCGGAAACCCGAAAGTGGAGTGGTTGTAGAGGGGGATGTGGATGCCGCCCTGGGCGTCCAGGGGTTCCCCCGCGTGCACGCACCGGGTGGAAAAACCTCTCGCCTTCGTGTCCTCTTCGCGCATCAGGTTCCCTCTCTTCCGGTCGAAGGGGTGGGCCGGGCGGTCACCTCTCCTGCCTCGATGTTGACGGTCACGGGTCTCTGGAGGATGTCGAGAACCGGGGATGTCCTTTTCACGTGCGCCCACAGGGCTTCGATCTGTGCCGGAGCCGCGTCGCAATCGAGGTCATAGGTCACCCGCACGCTGCCGTAACCCGGCGGGGTCTGGTCGGACAGCCCCAGGAACCCATGGAGATCAAGGTCTCCCTCCAAGGTCAAAACCAGGCGCGATACCCGCACCCCCTCTGCGGCGGCGTTGTACACAAAGCCGACCACCAGACAGGAGCCCAAAGCGTGAAGAACCGCTTCCACCGCGTTCGGCCCCGCGTTGCCGCCAAGGAGCACCGAAGGTTCGTCCCCCACGAGGATGAAGGGGGCGTGTCGTGTCGTATCCTCCTCTCCAGCTCCGAAAAACTCCTGGATCCGCGTTCTGGCGTGCCCCCCTTCGACCCACTCGGTGCTGGCTCGAAAGGTGAAAAGCGCGAGGGCCGGGTGTTCCTTGACGGCGTTAATGGTTTGTACGAGCCGGTCCACGTCGACACCGTTCACAACGTTCCTCTCGTCCGCTGTTTCCATGATCGTCTCTCCGCTTCCGCACAGGTGTATATTCGAATATTCGCATATACAGGGTCCAAGCGGGCCTGTCAACATATCGAGAGCTCTTTCCCGGTAAACCCACATCAATCCACGCGACCAACTGTCCCCGGCAGATCCTTCACCTGCCCTCCGTGGTTCTCCTCGTGAGCTCTACTTCCGGGCCGCCCCAGCCGTCTCCCCTCAGCGCAACAACGCCCCGATCGTCTGGGCGCCGGTCCACGTGAGGGGGCCCAACAGGGCTTCCACGGGGCGGGCGAGCAGCCCCGTGTACAGCCCCACGCCCACCAGGAATCCCGCGAACACCGCCAGGTGGAACCGGCTCCCCTCCCCGAGCCGTACGAGCAGGGTGAGGGGACAGCCCCGGCCGAGGGCGTAGCCCACGGCCTGCACGGCACCGCCGACGAGAAACAAGGCCCCCGGGTACTCGGCCCCGTGGCGGTAGCCCACGAGGTTCACCAGCCCGAACACGCAGAACCTGGAGCGCTGCACGAGCACGCCACGGGCCAGGCTCACCACGAACACCGCCGCCACCGGGAATCCCCCGGGGAAGATGCCGAAAGGCGGCTCGAGACCGGGGACCTCCGCGGTGAGCACGTAATGCCCGAGGTTCAGGATCCCGACGGCCGCGCCCACGGCCACGGCCCGTTTCCAACGCAGTCGAACCATCTCTCGGGTGTTCTGTTCAAAAGGGGAGGAAACGTTTGCGTGCTTCGCCGAAGCACCGCTCAGCGGCCTCACGTGGCCCCCGGCTCGTGGCAACCGGCGGCCTCTCCTTCCCCGGCCGCCGGGGCCTGGGGATGCCGTCCTTTCACCTTGTCGAACAGCAGCCGGGTCTGGTGGGCCGTCACGCTCATGGCGATGGCGGTGGCGGCTTCCAACTCTTCGTCGGTGGCTCCGCTCTCCCTCGCGACCGCGAGGCTCCAGTCGGTTCAGAGCTCGCAGCCGGCCGCGAGGGACGCGGCCAGGAACAGGAGCCCCCGGGTCTTGGGCTCCAGCGCCGGGTTCGACTTCACGGCCTCGAAGAACGCCTCGAACCGCGTCATCGGATTCTCCATGTTCGTCTCCTCCACCCGGTCCGGCATCGGTCCCGGACGCCTCCGAAGGGTCACCACGTACAGGTCCCGGGGCAGGCTGCCCTCTTCCAGCCGGTCGATGGCCGCCACCTCGTACCCCCGGGCGAGGCGGCGGACCTTCTTCTCGGTGAAGAAGTGCACCACGAACCCGCCCACCTCGTAGAGGTCCTCGCCCAGGTGGGTGCCGGCCCGAAAGTGCTTGTCGTGGTCGCTGCGCACCGTGTACAGCACGAGCCCGCCGGGCTTGACCACCCGGTGGAGCTCGGCCAGCACGAACGCGATCTGGGCCTCGGTGAGCTCCATGCACAGGAGCATGTGGGCGTAGCACGCGTCGAACGCGCCCTCCCCGAACGGCAGGGGGTTCCGCACGTCGTGGACCGCCGCCGCGACCCGGTCCGCGAGCCCCCGGGCCCGGGCCGCCGCCTTCACCTCCCGCACGGCCTGCTCGGAGTAGTCCAGGGCCGCGACCCGCAGGCCGTTTTCCGCGAAGAACAGGGTGTCGCGGCCCTGGCCGAACCCCAACTCCAGCACCGTGCTCGCACCCTCGGCCCGGAACCGCTCCAGTGCCATACGGGCGAACTCGCTCGGCTCCTCGCCGAAGAACGCCGGCGTCCGGGCGTACACCTCGGTCCAGTGGCGCCGCTGGTCCCTGGACGGGCGTTTCTCCATGGCAGAATCCTCCTGGCGGCCAGGCCGCTACCCGCCCTGCGGCGTGTCGGGGCCCGGCGCCGGGCCGTTTGCCCCTCCGCCCCCCATCATCCGCTTTATCATCTCCCCCATGTCCGGCATCCCGGACCCCATCGGGCCCATCTTCGAGGCCATCTCGCGACACACCTCCTTGAGGCTCTGGGGAGAGTCGGGCAGGTCGCCGAGCCGTTCGGTCTGCTCCGGGGTTAGAACCTCCCGTGCGCTATTCCTGGCGCTGCGAAGCTGCGTCTCGAGCCTCTCCCGCTGCTCCTGCGAAAGCCCCAACTCCTCCGCCCGGCCCAGGAGGGCGCCCGGGCCCTCGAGAAAGGTGCGGGCCCCCATGAGGATCCGCCAGCGCCGCACGGCGCCGGGCGATACCCCCCGCTTCTCCATCATCTCCATGCATCGGGACATCATTGCGGACGGGTCCATGACTGCCTCCTCGTGACAGGGTGTCGCACCGACCGCGCCGGCGCGGTGCCCCGAGCCGCCTCAGGGGCGCGCCTCCAGGTCTTTGCGAATCTGCTCGAACGCCTCGCGGCTGATCTCACCCGAGGCGTACCGGCGCCTGGCGATGTCCAGGGCCGACTCCGGCGGCCGGGGCTCGGTCCACCAGCCGGCTCCCGGGGGCCGACCGAACACGGCCCGCAAAAAGACGAACACGATCACGAGCATGAACGTCATGCCGACCACGGGAAAGATCCAGAAGCCGCCGCTCCACATGTTCCACCAGGGCATCATGGTGCCTCCTTCGGCCGCCTGGGCGGCCCTGTGGGCGTGCCGCCGGCCGTGACCGGGCCCCCGAAGATCCGCTATCCAGGCAGAGCGCCACGCAGGTTCCCAGCCGCCGGCACCTCAGGCCTCGCACGCCGGGGCCACGCCCCGCTCTTGCTCGCGCAGCCGGCCTTCGCGGCGCACGTCCTCACGGTCGCGCTTGACCACCGGGTACTCGCCCCCCAGGAACTCCAAGAGCGCGGCCACCAGGGCCGGTCGCAGCAGGTAGTAGCACCGGAGCTGGCCGTCCTCGTAGAAGTCCACCAGGCGGGCCTGGCGCAGCACGGCCAGGTGCTGCGACACGTTGGGCTGGGGGATGTCCAGAAGGTCCCGGATGTCGGTCACGCACTTCACGCCCCGGGCGAGCTCCTCCAGGATCAGGAGCCGGGTGGGGTGGCCCAGGAGCCGCAGCAAGTCGGCCTTTTCCCGGATGTCCAGGTCTTTCATCTCGGTTCTCTCCCTGCCGTGTGCATCTAGGATCATATTCGAATATTTGCATACTACCCTGCGCCCAAGACGCCTGTCAAACGGCCCGGCAACTTCGGTCGTCAGTCTCCGGTCAGCGGTCGAAGAACCGGGGACCGCCGAGACCCTGCCTCACCCCGGCACCACCCGGCCGTCCCGGATGGTGACGGTCCGTTCGGCCAGGGCGGCCACCGTGTCGGAGTGGGTGACGATGACCACGGTCTTGCCCCGGGCGTGCACGGCCCGGACCTGCTCCAGCAGATCCTCCTCGGACCGGCTGTCCAGGTTGCCGGTGGGCTCGTCCATGAGCAGCAGGTCCGGGTCGTTGGCCAGGGCCCGGGCGATGGCCACCCGCTGGCGCTGGCCGCCCGAGAGCTGGTTCGGCTTGGCGTGGAGCTTGTCCTCGAGCCCCACCAGGCGAAGGAGCTCCCGGGCCCGGGCCTCCTGCTCCCGGCGGGGAACCCCGGCCAGGAGCATGGCGGTCTGTACGTTCTCCAGGGCCGTGAGCATCGGCAGCAGGTTGAAGAACTGGAACACGAACCCCAGGCGGCGGCTTCGGATCCCGGCCAGGCGCCTTGGAGACGCCGCGGTGAGGTCCTCTCCGTCCAGGTACACCCTTCCGCTGGTGGGACGGTCGAGCCCCCCCAGCAGGTGCAGCAGCGTGCTCTTGCCGTGGCCGGAGGGGCCCATGATGCAGGTGAGGCTGCCCCGGGGGATCTCCAGGGTGACGTCCTCCAGGGCCACCGTGCGGTAGCCGCCGTCGTAGACCTTGGTGAGACCCTCTGCGCGAAGGATGGGATCACTCATAGCGGATCGCCTCCACGGGGCTCAGGCGGGCGGCCCGCAGGGCGGGGTACACGCCTGACAAAGACGCGACCAGCACCGCGAACACCAGGGCCTGGATGGTGATGCCCAGGTCGAACACGCTCACGCTCTGCTCGCTTCCGACGAACGCGGTGAACTCGTTCTGGCCGATGTAGGGCGCCGCAAAGTACGAGAACGCGAACCCCGCCACCACGCCCGCGATCCCTCCGAGCAGCCCGTACACGGCCGACTCGCCCACGAACACCGAGAACACCGTGCCCCTCCCGGCGCCCAGGGCACCGAGGATGCCGATCTCCCGCCTGCGCTCGTAGATCGCGGTCATCATGGTGTTGGTGATGCCGAAGCACGCGGCGAGCACGGCCACGGCTGCGATCAGCTGGAGGGCGTTGCCCACGCTGCCAACGATGGCCAGCACCGAGCGCAGGAGCTGCTTGTCCGACACCACGTCCACGTCGGCCGCGGACTGGATCGCGGCGATGTAGTCGTCGGTGCGGCCGATGTCGTCCACCCTGACCGCCACGAACGACACCTTGTCCCCGGCGCCGTAGAGCCTCTGGGCCACGGCGAGGTCCATGTACACGGCCAGGTCGTCCCGGTTGCCCACCTGCTCCAGGATCCCGCTCACGGCGAACTCCTGGCCCCGGATCCGCACCGTGTCCCCGACCGCCAGCCGGAACCTGTCCGAGATCCCCGACCCCACCACCACGTGGGAGCCGTCGAGCCGGTAGTCTCCCCGGGCCACGCGCCAGTTCTTGAACGCCCGCATCCGCTCCGGCAGGATCCCCACCAGGGGGACCGGCTGGTTGTGGAGGACCGCCCGCTGGGTGAGGTACGGCACCGCTTCGAGCCCGCCGATCCGCTCGATCGCTCGTACGGTCTCGCTAGGGATCGCCTCGGGCAGGGACTCGCCGGTGAGTACCGAGATCTGCTCGTACGCGCACCAGCCCCGGGGCGTGACCACCAGGTTGGCGCCGAGCACGTCGGCCTGCTTCCGGATCTCCGCTTCCAGACCGGTGCCCAGGGACAGCAGGGTCACCACCGACGCGATCCCCACGGCGATCGCCGACAGGGTGAAGACAAACCGGCTCCTGCGGCGGGTCAGGTTCTTCCACACGAGCTTCCAGTAGCTCATTTGACCCGGACCTCCCGGGCCCGGAGCACGAACCCCCCGGCGCCGGCCGCATTTTTCTCGACGACGCCCTCCACCTCGACCACGTCCCGCTTCTTGGGGAGCTTCCCGTCGTAGAGCACCGTGAGCCACTTGGGCGCGCAGCTCACGCTGCGGCAGCCCCGGTACTCCCGGTAGTCCACGAGCTCGAACCGGCCTCTGCCGACATCGGTCGCCATGACCCCGCCCCGCACGGTGATCACGCCCTGGTACGCGAACGGGTCCGCGAGCACGTCGAACACGTCGAGTCCCTTTGCGGACGGGAACCCGAACCCGGCGAACGCAGAGCCGGCGAGGAAGGCGAGCCCAAGGGCGAAAAAAGAGAGACGGATTCGGTGGTGCATGGTGAAACCCTCCGGATGGGTTGGCGTCCCGCCGGGCGCCGCCGGCAGGGCCGCGCTGGGTGCGGCTGGCTGTGGGCCCCCATCAGCCCCGGCGGGCCTCGGCATCCTCGGCCAGGCACAGCCCGTACGACAGGAGCTGGACCACGCACGGGTCCACGATGCGGTAGCACACCTGGGTGCCCCGGCGCTCGGGCTCCACGATTCCCCGGTCCGCGAGCCGCTGGAGCTGGTTCGACACGGCTTGGGGCTTCATACCGAGTTCGTCGGCGAGTTCACCCACGCACAGCCCGGGGGTGCGCACCAGGGCGTGGAGCAGCCGGACCCGGGTGTCGTTGGCCAGAATCTTGAACATCGCCGCCACCTGTCGGGCCTCCCCGGGGTCGAGCAGCGGGCGCTCCTCCACCGGAGTCTTGGCCGTGCAGGGGTCGAGCATGGGAAACAGGTCGGAGCCGGGGCGGGACATGGGACCTCCTTTCTACACTAAAACACTATGCGGTGTAATTATGGATCGCGTCAATTCTCCATCCGGAGAGCTTGGGGAACTAGCAGAGGTGGTGTTCGGGCCTAAGGGGCCCCCAGGATCCCGCCGTAGGCGCGAGACCCAGCCGGTGCTCTATCCGGGGGCAGGCGCTTTGGGCAGATCTCGGAGAAGGGCCTCCAGGTGCCCGGAGAAATCCTTGCCGCCCCGTAAAGAGCCGAACCCCCCTGGAACGGGAAGAGATTTTGGACTGATACCGAGTTGCATTCTCGAAACTATTGGCCCCCTGCCCGAAGAGACGAGGAGCCTGTCGGAGAGAGCCGGGCGCGGCTCCCTAGCTCGCCGCGCAGCGCCTCCGACGTCTGGACTGCGAAAGGGTTCGGATTCCAACGGGTTGCCATGAAGCCAGCTCCCCCACCCCGTGCCTGCGCGGCGAATCTCAATGCCTGGCTTCGCGCCCGGCCGCAGCCAGGTCCCTTGCCCCGCCCCCGGATCCATATGCGATGGATGGCAACTTGGAATGAGTCCCGGAGGAATGGGGCCCCGGGGCGTTCGATCCTGAGCCTGGAAGGATGGGACGCCGCTCGGTTATTCGGCTATCGTCCTCGTCCCTCCGCCTACTCGGCCGTCCCCACGTCGTTGACTGCACGCAAAACTGCCGCAGGCGCCACTACCGCGGGCGCGCTACGGCCGCTCGGGCAATTTTCGGCTGGGTTGGAGTGACTTCCTCGCGCGGCTACCTCCCTTCGTTCGGCCCCAGGCACGTGAGCAGGCGCTCCAGGCGTTCCCTGGACGGGCGGTCGGTGAACACGCCCTGGCCGGGGCGGGAGGGGTCGAGGCCGCGGAGGAACACGTAGTGGACGCCGCCGAAGTGGCGGTCGAAGTCGTAGCCGGGGAGCCGGGCCCGGAGGTGGAGGTGAAGGGCCACGGCGTAGAGGTGGTACTGGAGCACGTAGAGGTCCCGGGCCATGGCCGCGGCCAGCGCCTCGGGGCCGTAGTCCTCGGGCCGGGGCCCCAGGTAGTTGGTCTTCCAGTCCACCAGGTGGTACCGGTCCCCCACCCGAACCACCAGGTCCATGATCCCGCGCAGGTATCCTCGGACCGGCGAGAACGACAGGCGGCCCAAGGCCGTGCCCAACGCCGGGCCCATCCGTCCGGCCAGGTCGGGGGTCTCGAGGGCGGCGGCCAGCTCCCGGGCCGTCAGGGCGGTCGGTCGGCCGGCCCGGAGCGGGAAGGTGAACTCCACCTCGTGGAGCCGCGCCCGGCGCGGCACCTCCCCCAGGGCGGCCCCATCGATGTCCCAGACGGCCACCCGCTCGAGCACCCGGGCCACGGCCGGGGCCCATTCCGGACCGAAGCCGTGGGTGCGGAGCACCCGAGCCGCGAAGGCCTGGCGCTCGGAGGGGGTCGTGCCGGCCTCGTCCCAACGCTCCAGGATCTCGTGGAGGCACAGCCCCGTGCGGGCGCCCCGGGGGAACCCCAGGAACTCGCCGGCCGGTCCCTCGGGTTCCTCGGCTGGCTCCCCCAGGTCGTGGTCGGCGCCTTCGGCCTCGACCCCTGCGGCGAGGGAGGTGAAACTCGTGACCCGCCAGTCGGTCCGCAGGCGTCCCCGGAAGGTGCGGGCCTGAAGGGCTTCGGGCTCCGCCTCGGCCGGTTCGAGCCGACCCGGATCCTCGAAGGGCGGTTCCGCCACCTCGACGCCGGGCCCTTCGATGCGGCGCAGGGCGGCCCGGAGCTCCCGGTCCTCGGCGCCCTTCCCCAGGGCCGCGAGGGTTCCCGCCGGATCGCCGCCTTGGACCGGGCCCAGAAGCAGGTACCCGGGCGGGCTCCGGCCGGCGTCCCGGAACCCGCCCCAGGTAAAGACGCACCGGTTCCGGGCCCGGGTCAGGGCCACGTAGAAGAGCCGCAGGTCCTCGGACAGCCCTTCGGCCCGGGCCCGAGCCTGGTGGGCCGCGATCTCCTCAGGATCGAAGGTGAGCACCACGGAGCCGTCCTCCGCGTGGTAGACGAGCCCCTCGGCGGCCGCCTTGCCGGCGGGATCCCTCCCGGGCAGGGGGGCGAACGGAACGAGCACCACCGGGAACTCGAGCCCCTTTGACCGGTGAACGGTGAGAATCTTCACGGCCCGCTCGTCGCTCTCGAGCCGGAGCTCGTACGCCTCGTCCCGCTCCCCCCGGCCTGTGACCCGGGCCTCGAGCCATCGCACCAGGCCCGCCGGCCCCGACCGGCCGGCCCGGGCCGCCGCGTCCAGGACCTCGCCCAGGTGGATCACGTTGGTGACCCGGCGCTCGCCGTCCGTGAACCGCAGCAGATGCTCCCGCACCCGGGCCCGGCCCAGGAGGTCCCGATAGGCCGCCAGGAACCCCTGGCCCTGCCACAGCCCATGCCAGACCCGAAACCGCTCGAGCCATCCGGTCCATGCGGCCTCGTCCTCCAGCACACCGTGAAGGTCGGCCGGGTCGAGCCCGAACCAGTCCAGGGCCAGGGCCGCACGCACGCGCCCTTCGTTGCCCGACTCGGCCAGGGCCGAGACCACGGTCAGGGCCTCCCGGGCCTCCCGGGTCTCGAACAGCCCCTTGCCGGTGTAAAGAACCCCCGGCACACCCACTCGTCGGAGGGCCTGCTGGACCCGCTCGGCCTGGGCATTGGTGCGCACCAGCACCGCCAGGTCCCCGGCGCAGAGAGGTCGGCCCCCGATCGCGGCCCGGCCGGACGCGCCCAGCCGCAGCAACCGTACCACCTCGGCAGCCACGGCCCGGGGCAGGTGCTCCTCGGCCCACCCCCTGTTGATCTGGCCGTCCCGGCCGCTGCGGCCCTCCCGGGAGACGAACCACACCCGCAGCGGTGGCTCGGTCCGGCCGTGCACGAGCAGCCGGTCCTTCTCGCTGGGGGACGGCTCCACCGCCGGAAACCCGATGTCCGGGAGCACGAAGGGCCGCTCCACCCCGAACACCCGGCCCACGGCGCGCACCAGGTCCGGCTCGGATCGCCAGTTGTAGGGCAGGGTGTGGACGTTCTCCGCCTCCCGGGCGGCCCGGAGGTAGGCGAACACGTCCGCGCCCCGAAACCCGTAGATGGCCTGTTTGGGGTCGCCGATCAGGTACAGGGTGCCCCCCCCGAACACCCGGGAGAAGATCTCGTACTGGAGGGGATCGGTGTCCTGGAACTCGTCGATCAGGGCCGCAGCGTACCGGTCCCGCAGAGCGGCGACCAGCCGGTCGCCGACGGGGCCTGCGAGGGCCGCGTGGACCCGCATGAGGAGATCCGAGAAGAAGAGGAGCTCGTTCCGGGCCTTCTCCCGGTCCAGGGTCTCGAGGGCCGCGGCCAGCGCACCGGGCACGAACGCCCGGCGGAACCGGCGCAAGGCCCCCAGGAGATCGTCGACGGCCCCCAGCACGGGATGGTCCGGCGGATCCTCCCCCGGCCGGGTCCCCTCGGCCAGCCTGCCGGGCGAGAGCGCCGCCAAAGCTCCAAAGAACTCCTCACCGAAGGCTCCGTCGCGAAGCCCTCGATCGACGGTGTCGCAGGCCGCCCCAAGTGCCTCGGCCTTAAAGTCCTTCTTTCGGCGGTTGAGGCCGGGCCAGGTCTCGAGGAGCCGCCGCAGCTCGCCCCCTCCCCGGACCCAGGCCCGGGCCAGGGCCTCGCGCGCGTCCTCCGCCCTCTGGGCCAGGGCCTCGAGGTCGGCCTGGGAGATCCGGGGCCGAAGCTCCAGAGCGGGGTGGGCGAGGAGCGGAGCCAGGGAACGACGCAGGGCCGAGGGCCCGAGCCCTGCGGCAGCCAGGCCACCGGCCAGGACCGGGGAAGCAGCCACGGCCCACCGGCGCCACACGTCCCGCACCGCCTCCATCACCACGTCCTCGGGGTCGGGAACCACCTTGGGATCGAGGGGAGCCGCGCTCTCGAACCCGTGGTCCTGGAGCACCCGCTGGCAGAACCCGTGGATCGTGTGGACCGGGGCCCGGTCGAACTCGGCCAGGGCCAAGGTGAGGTCGTCCCGGACCCGAGCCCGGTCGGGGCAGGCGTCCAGGAGCCGCTCGAAAACGAGGTCGTCTCCGGCGTCTTCCGACTCGAAGGCGCGCAGGGCCCCGGCCAGCCGACGGCGGATGCGGCCCCGAAGCTCCTCGGCAGCCGCCACGGTGAAGGTCACGACCAGGATCCGGTCCACGGGAAGCCGCCGCTCGACCACGAGGCGGAGCACCAGACCAGCCAGGGCGTAGGTCTTTCCGGTGCCGGCGCTCGCCTCGATGAGGTGGGTGCCGACCAGCGGCGCGGTGGCCAGGTCGAAGGGCCGGGCCGGGGTCACGGGACCCCCTCGTACCGGAAGCCCGGCCCGAACACCGCCTCGGCCGCTTCCTCGAACCCGGGCCCGAACGGCCCGGCCTCCCCGAAGCAGTGAGCCAGGGCCGGGTCCTCCCCCTCGCCGGCCGCGTAGTCCGAGCCGGCCCAGGCCTCCCGGGCCCGGGCCAGGGGGGCCTTCCGGCTCCGACCCCCGCCCCACCGGCCCTGGGCGTAGGCCCAGGAGGTCTCGGGCGCGAACGGCAGGGGCCCCCGCAGGCCCCGACCGTAAAGCTCCAGGAGCTTCGCCAGGAGGGCCTCCGGGTCGCCCACGGGGCCGAAGGTCCAGCCCTTGCCGTCCTTCCCCATGAGAACCGTGACCGGCTCCACCCCCCGGGGTGCGAGGACGCACAGGGCCAGGTGCCGGATCCAGGCCCGGACTCGGTCCTTCCCCTTGGGCGAGGCCGGTCGAAACAGGACGAGCCCGCTGGGCCGTACGCCAGCCAGGGCCAGCCGGAGCCGAAACGACCCCAGGTCCAGGTCCCGGGGCTCCACCACCACGGGCGTCTCGGCCATCCGGTCGCGGGCCGCCTCCCATACACCCCGGGCCAGGGCCTCAGCGTCATGGAACGCCACGGGGCCGGCCGTGCCCGGGGGGAGTCTCCCCTGGGCACGGGCCCGGGCCAGGGCGTCGCCGGGCTCCTCGCCCGCGGCCAGGCGGTCCAGGATCTCCTGGGCCACCCCGTAGCGGGAGAGCGCCTGGGGCTCGAGGGGCTCGGTGTCGTCGAGCCCGGCCGCGGGGCCGTCGAACCGAACCCCCAGCCGGGCCCGAAGGAAGTAGGCGGAGGGGTTTCGGAAGAACCGTTCCAGGTCGCCCAGAGACAGGGTTCGGAGCTCCTCCGGAGGCTCCGGCAGGGGGTGCACGACCCAGCGGCCCCGGCCCCCTCGGCCCTCGGATGAGGCCAGGCGACGGGCGGTCGCGGCGTCGGCCGCCGAGTAGCTCCAAAGCGCTCCCCCGCCACGGAAGTAGGCGGGGCTGAAGGGGTGGAGCCGGTGGCGCACCCGGACCCGGCCGGACGGCGGCGGGTCCGAGTCGAAGGTGCGATCCAGGGCGTCCAGGAGCTCGCTCACCAATACGCACGGCGGCACCTCGGCGTTGTCCCGGGGGTTCTGGCCCACATAGCTCAGGTAGAGGTGGTCCCGCGCGGAGAGGAGGATCTCCAGGAACAGGTACCGATCCTCGTCCCGCAGCGACCGATCGCCCCGGCGGGGCTGCCGGGCGATGCCGTCGAACCCGGTCGGTCGGTCGGTGCGGGGGAAGGCGCCGTCGTTCAACCCCACCAGGCACACGACCCGAAACGGCACGCTGCGCATGGGAAGCATCGCGCACACCGTGACCCCGCCCGATAGGAACCCGCCCTCGTACCGCACGCGGCCCACGGCCGAAGCCAGGTGCTCGGCCACAACCTCGAACGCCACCTCCGGGCCGTCGCCCACATCGCCAAGCCGGGCCAGGGCCCGGCGAAGCTCTCCCACCTCCCGTTCCTCGGCCCCCTCCACCCGGAAGAACCGGTCGAGCCACATCGAGAGGTCCTCGCCCCATGCCGCAGGGGGCCGGGGCCGAGGCAGGTCCTCGGCCAGCCGAAACAGATCGCGCACGAACCGCACGAGGCCCTCCAGAGCCCCGGCGTCGCCCCCGCCCTCCACGTCGGGGAACGGGTGGACGCCCTGCCACAGCGCCTCGGTCGGGGCCATGGCCCGGCCCAGGAGCAGGCGGTCGAGGCCGAACCGCCAGGAGTGCTCGCCGTACGCCCCGAGCCCCAAGGCGTGGCGGTGGGCGGCGTCGCGACCCCAGCGGATACCGGCCTCGGCCACCCAGGACCGCACCCGCTCCACGGCCTCGCTGTCCCACCCGAACCGCAAGCAGAGGGCCGGCCATTCCAGCAGGTCGAGCACCTCGGGTGCCCTGAGCCGGCCCCGAGCCACATCGAGGAGCCGCAGGAACCCCGCGGCCGCCCCCCCCTGGGCCGGGCCGGCCCGATCGGCTAGGCTGTGGGGAATCGACGGCTCTCCCCCGGCCCCCCGGAACACGGCCGAGATCAGGGGGCCGTAGGTATCGAGGTCCGGGGTCATCACAACCACGTCCTCGGGCATCAGGTCCGGCCACTGCTCGAACAGGGCCAGCAGGTGGTCCCGCAGGGCCTCGGCCTCCCGCAACGGTCCGTGGCACGAGGCCACCCGGATCGAGCCGTCCTCAGGCCAGGACAGGCGCTGGCCCGGCCCCCGGTCGATCAGGCCCAGGAGGTCGGACTGGATCCGACCCAAGGCCGTTGTCGGGTCGGGCTCCTCAAACCAGTCGTTCTCGTGGGGCCCCCGCTCCCACAGGAGATCCAGGAACTCCCGGCCCGCTCGGCCCAGCGAGGCCAGGAGCCGGTTGCCCACAGCGTAGAACTCCCGGGTGCCCGGCATGGCCCGAGCCCGCCGGGCCGCCTCGCCGGGGGACACCAGGTCGGCCCACCACTCCCGGCAGGGATCCAGCAGGAACACCGTAACCGGGACCCGCCGGGCCAGGGCCGAGAGCACGTCGAGGTAGAACGGCGGAAGCGCGGACAGTCCGAACACCTGAACCCGATGGGGAAGCCCTTCGACGTGGCCGGCGGAGAGGGCCTCCAGGAACCAGACGCACCGCCGCGCCCGGTGGTCACCCCCGGGCCGCCCGGCCAAGGCCCGCCACAGATCGGCCTGCCACTCGAGCCCCGGGGGTCCCCCTCCCTCGGCCTCCCAGTGCAGGACCCAGTCGGGCCGATACACGGTGTACCGATCAAACAGGTCCGCAATCTGACTGGCGAACCGGTAACGCCGAACGGGCCGGTCGTCGGCCTGGAGAAACCGCCGCACCGGCTCGAACTCGGGGTTCTCCAGAAGTCGGGGCAGAACCTCCAGGATCCGCCACACCAGCACGTCGGGGTCCCACGGCCGGGCCGGGTCGGCCGGGCCCAGCACGGCCTCGAACCACTCGTCCACCGCGGCGTTGGGGAACGGGAACCGAGCGTTCATCCACACCCCGAATCGGTCCGCGAGCCGTTGGGACAACCACCGGGCCATACCCCGGTTCTGGACCACCACCACCTCAGGGGCCAGCGGGTCCGGGAGGGGTTCGGCCACGGTCGCGGCCAGGGCCTCCACGAGCCGCTCCATGCGGTTGGAGCGCACCACCCGCAGCCCCGGGGTCACTCCGGCTCCTCCTCCCCCATGACCAGCGCGCCGGCCCGCAGGTACCCGTCGTCGGCTGCCAGGCGGAGAAGCCGCCTGGCCTCGGCCGCCTGCTCGGCGGGCACGTCGATCCGTTTCTCGCCCAGGGGCCCGATGGACACCGGGTAGGGGGTGACGGTCATGTCCCGGACCCGGGCCCCGATGCCGGCCGAGGCCAGCACCCCTGTGACCGCGGCCACCTCCACCGCATCCAAGGCGACGTACACTTCGACCCAATCGGCTGCGCTCACGGCTTGAGGTCCCTCCGAGCCTGTGTTAGGAAGGGCGCGCCGGTTCGGGGACCGTACCCACAGATCCCAGGGAGAGCACCCATGTCCTTTCGGCGTTTCGTTCTCGTGGCTTCGTCCGCTGCCGTCTTCCTTCTGCTCACCGCCATGGGCGGGGGCGGGGCCGGCCCGGTCTCCGACACCATTCCCCGGCCCAAGGAGAACTACCGGGCGGCGCTGGTGGACCGGCAGGGCGTGATGACGCGGGTGGAGCTTCTGGCGTGCAACGGCCGCACCTTCCTCCCCCTGGAGCGGGGCGAGGGCACCCTGATGGTCCCGTTCGCCAAGGTCAAACGGGTCATCCTGGGCGAAGAGAGCGGCTCGCGCCTGGCCGCCCGCGTGGAGGTGGAGGGCGCCGCCAAGGCCCTGGAGGGCCGGCTGGCCCGCACCCTGCTGTTCACCGGTGTCACCGACTACGGCAACTACCGGGTGGAGGCCCGGGGGCTGGCCGAGATCCGGCTGCTCCAGAGCGACTGAGGTCCGGCGCATCCTCCTGTTCACCGGCGGATAAACAAACGCTATCGCTCCCTTCTCGGAGGGGCAAGGGGCCTGCCGGAGAGCCGGGCGCGGCTCCTTAGCTCGCCGCGCAGCGCCTCCGGCGTCCGAGCCGTGAAATGGCTTGCATTCGCCGGAGTTGGAATGAAACCAACTCCCCCGTCCCGTGCCTGCGCGGCGAATCTTAATGCCCGGCTTCGCGTCCGGCCGGAACCAGGCCCCTTGCCTCTCCCCGCCGAAGAAGTGCGCCTATTTTGACACTGGGTTCCTAGCCCGCATTATTCATGAGCGTTCGTCGCGAAACCGTCGAGTGTGCGTCAGATCGGGGCAAGCGCAGCAACGAGGGGCGCAGGCGTACTGGACGGTACGTCGAGCCCCGAGGCGCGAGCACGCCCCGAGATGGCGTGCAATCGGCGGTTGCAGCAGAAAGCTTCATGAATACTAATACCAACGAAACTATTGTCAGATCCCCGGCGTTCACAAGGGAACCAGCGGGTGGGGGGCTGGTGGAGAGCCGGGCGCGGCCCCTCACGTCGCCGCGCCCCCACCAAGCCGGAATCGCCTTGGAAGTTCAGGAACTTCCGCCACCGGCGCCCCGACCTACCTGGCTGACGACGGCATGCGAAGGCGCGGCGAAAGGGGTGCCGCACTCGCGCCCGGCCGGAGCCAGCCCCCCACCCGCGTCTGGCAATACCTTCGTAGGCCTTAGTAATGCGGGCTAGGGGTACAGGGCCTCCTGGGGCAGGCCCAGGGTCTCGTCCCAACCCATCATACGGTTGAGATTCTGCACCGCCTGGCCGCTCGCCCCCTTCACCAGGTTGTCGATCACGCTCACGATCACCAGCTTCCCTGCGCCGTGGTCGGCCACGGCCACGGCGCAGGCGTTCGTGCCCCGCACGTCGGCCGTGCTGGGCCACCGTCCTTCGTCCAGCACCCGGACGAACGGGGCCTCTCGGTAGAACTCCCGCCATACCTCCCGCACCCGGGCCGCGTCGGCGCCCTCGGCCGGCAGGGCGTACACGGTGGACAGGATGCCGCGGTCCATGGGCACCAGGTGGGGGGTGAACACCACCGGCACCTCGCACCCCGCAGCCAGCTCCAGCTCCTTTCGGATCTCGGGCTCGTGGCGGTGCGAGGCCACCTTGTAGGCCTTGAACCCCTCGTTCACCTCGCAGAACAACGTGGCCTGGCTGGCCTCCCGGCCGGCGCCGCTCACCCCGGACTTGGAGTCGGCCACGATCCCCTCGGGCCGGATCACCCGCTCCAGCAGCAGCGGCACCAGAGGCAGCAGGACGCTGGTGGGATAGCACCCAGGGTTGCCCACCAACCGGGCCCGCTCCACGGCCGCGCCGTGGACCTCGGTCAGGCCGTACACGGCCTCGGCCAGGAGCTCCGGGCAGGCATGGGGCCCGTAGTGGGCCTCGTACAGGGTGGGATCGGCGAACCGGAAGTCAGCCGAGAGGTCGATCACCTTGCCCCCCGCCTCGAGGGCGGCCGCCACCACCGGCATGCTGGCCTTGTGGGGAAGGGCCGTGAAGAACACCTCGGCCCAGCCGAACACCCCCGGGTCCTCGTGGGAGACGAAGGCCAGGTCCAGGTGCCCCAGGCTGGGGAAGCACGCGCCCAGCGGCTGCCCCGCGTACCTGCGCGAGGTGATCGCGGTGATCCGCACCTGGGGGTGCCGGCACAGCAGGCGCACCAGCTCCGCCCCGGTGTACCCGCTCGCACCGATGATGCCCACATCGACCATGAAGAGCTCCTTCCCGGTAACTTCGGTTGTTGGTCGTCAGTCGTTGGTCGAAAGCTCGTCTCGACATCGGAGCCGGGGGGCATGGGGGCTGCTGGAGAACCGCGCGCGGCCGGAAGCAGGCCCCATGCCCGCCGCCGGCAATGGCCCCGGACCACCGCATGTTACCCCCCCCGTTGCCGGGCCCCGCGGGTGCCATTTGAGGGGGGCCAGGAGACCGAAGGCCGGTGACCGACGACCGAAGTCAATCCAGCAGCTCCTGGGCCGCGGCCAGTAGCACCGCCACGCCCACGGGCAGGCACCGCTCGTCCAGGTCGAACCGGGGGCTGTGCAGCGGCTCGGCCCGGGTGGGGTCGGCGCTCGCGCCCAGCTGGAGGTAGCAGCCCGGCACCCGGTCCAGGATGAACCCCATGTCCTCGGCCCCCATGGTGCGGTGGCCCGGCCGCACGGCCCCCTCCCCGAGCACAGCGGCCACGGCCCGGCCGACCCGCCGGGTCACCTCGGGGTCGTTGCGGGTCACCGGATAGCCCTGGCCCCGCTCCATGCGGAATCCCCCCCGGTGGGCCGAGGCCACCCCCTTGCCCACCCGCTCGATCCCATCGAGCAGATGCTCGCGCAGGCCCGGGTCGAAGGCCCGCAGGGTGGCCAGGAGCTCCACCTCGTCGGGGATCACGTTCTCCACCGCGCCCCCCCGCACGGCCCCCACCGTGAACACCGCCGGGTCCATGGGATCGGTCTCCCGGCTCACCAGGCTCTGGAACGCCAGGATCCCCTCGGCCGCCATCACCACCGGATCCACGCACAGGTGGGGCAGGGCGCCGTGGCCGCCCTGCCCCTCGAACACCAGCCGCAGCCGGTCCATGCTGGCCATGACCGGCCCCGGCGACACGCCGACCGTCCCCACCGGAAACCCCGGCCACACGTGCAAGGCCACAGCCACATCCACCGGATACCGGTCCAGCAGCCCCTCCTCTAGGAGCCGCTCGGCACCGCCGCCCCCCTCCTCGGCCGGCTGGAACACCATCACCACCCGTCCTTCGGGCCGGACCTCGCCCGTGGCCAGGCAGTCGGCCACGGCAAGCAGGATCGCCGCGTGGGCATCGTGGCCGCAGGCGTGCATCCGGCCGGGGTGCTCCGAGGAGAACGCGAGCCCCGTGGCCTCGGTCACCGGCAGCCCGTCCAGGTCGGCCCGCAGCATCACGCCCGGCCCGCCCTGGCCGAACACGGCCACCCCGCCGGTGCCCCCGGCGAACCGCTCGAGGCCCACCCCCCGCTCCCGCAGAAACGCCTCCACGAAGGCGGTGGTCTTCTCCTCCTGGAACCCGGGCTCCGGAATCCGGTGCAAGGCTCGGCGAAGCGACACCACCAGCTCGCCCCGGGCCCGCGCCGCCTCGCCGGCCGGGCCCGCCAGATTCACCCTTCCCGGGCTCACGGGTGGGGCGACCGCAGGAACACCATCTCGGTGACCCGCAGGATGTCGTCGTGCCCCTGGGTCACCTCCACCACGATCCGGGCAATCCGGCCCTGGGTGTCCACCACGTGGGCCGAGGCCACCGTGTCCTGAGACGGATCCGCACCCTTCACGAAGTGGATCTCGCAGTTCAACGGCAGGCCCACGAACCCCAGGGTGTTGGCCGCCGCGGCCATCACCTGCTCGGCCAATGAGAACAGGGCGCCCGTGTGCACGAACCCCAGAAAGTTGGGCAGAAGCTCCCCGGCCGGCAACCGCGCCCGGGCCCGGCCCGGCTCCAGGGTCTCGTAGGCGATGCCCAGCTCCTTGGCCAAGGCCGAGCCTTCCAGAGCCGTGCGCAGGCCCTCCAGGTCCTCCGCTGCGATCGCTTCGAGCACCGGTTCGGGCAGTTCGAGTCGAGAGGGCATGAGCCTCCTCCTTGATCGAAAGGACAAGGGGAACCGCCGGCCCATGATGCCGCGGGCCCGGCCGGACCGCAACCCCGCTTGCCGGCACTCACCCGCGTCCGGCCGTCTCCATCGCACGGCCCAGGGCCGCCTCCAGCACGGCCTCATCGTTCACCCGGAGCCGGATGGCCAGGGCGTAGGTGGGGGCCTCGGCCGGCACGGGTCCGGCGAGCCGGACCGCGTCCTTCTCGGTGGTCACCAGGGCCTCGGCGTTGACCAGGCGGGCCCAGCGGGCGAGCTGCTCCCGATCCTCCTCGGAGTAGGGGTGGTGATCCGGGAACGGGACCGCCTCCACCACCCGCAGCCCCAGGGCGTCCAGGTCGCGGAAGAACGCCGAGGGGTCTCCGATGCCGGCAAAGGCCAGGATCTTCCGGCCCCGCAGGACGTCCAGATCCAGGGGCTCGCCGCCGGCCAGGTCGGTCCAGCCGGCCGGATCATGGGAGGTGGTCAGGATCGGGGCCTCGGGCGCGTACCGGCCCACCAGCTCCCGGGTTCGCTCGATCCGGCCGGCCGGCACCCCCCGGGTGCGGGTGAGCAGCACCAAGTCCGCGTCAGCCAAGGCCCGGGGGGATTCCCGCAGCAGCCCCCGGGGCAGGCACCACCCGTTGCCGAAGGGGTTCTGCACGTCCACCGTGACCACGTCCAGGTGTCGGCGGAGCCGCAGGTGCTGGAATCCGTCATCCAGCACCAGGGCCTGGGCCCCCAGATCCACCGCCGCCCCGGCCGTGCGCCTCCGGTCAGCCCCCACCACCACGGCCACCTCGGGCAGCCGCCTCGCCAGGAGCACGGGCTCGTCCCCGGCCTGCCGCCAGTCGGCCACCTCGCCCCGGCCGTCCGAGACCACCGTGACCGGCCCTTCGGCCCGGCCGCCGTACCCCCGGCTCAGCACCGCCGGCCGCACCCCCCGGGCCAACAGGAGCCGGCAGATCCGCTCCACGCAGGGGGTCTTGCCCGTGCCGCCCACGGCCACGTTGCCCACCGAGATCACGGGCACCCCCGGGTCCTCGGACCGCAGCACCCCCCGGCGGTAGGCCCAGCGCCGGGCCGCCTGGATCTGGGCGTACCCCCACCCCGCCGCGGCCAACGGCGCGAGAAGGACCCGCGACCCCGCACCGAGGGCGGGCCGGGACAGGAGATCCTTCACCCAGAAGTACAGGGACATGGGAACCCGTCGCGCAAGGCCTCCTCCAACGCCTCCAGGGCCCTCCGGGTCGCGCCCCGGTTGCGTCCGAACAGGGCCAGGGACGCCGCCCTCACCCGTTCCGGGTCGCCGGTGAGGTACGGCTCCAAGACGGCCGCGAGCCCCTCGGGATCCCGGACCTCGGTGCCCAGCCCGTGCGCCCGGATCTCCGCCACCAGGTCGCGGATGTTCGCCGTGTGGGGGCCGAGGACCACCGGCACCCCCCAGACGAGGGCCTCCAGGGGGTTGTGGCCGCCCACCGGCGCGAGGGTCCCCCCCACGTAGGCAGCCGCCGCCGCCCCGTACAGGTGGGGCAGCACCCCGAACCGGTCCACTATCAGGGCCCTGCCCTCCCCCAGGGCCCGGCGCACCGCCTCCCCGCCCCGGCCGGCCGCGTCGGTCCAGCGGACCGGCTCCACCCCCTCCGACCGGAGCTCCTCCTCGGCCTGGGCCAGCCGCTCCAGATGGCGCGGGGCCACCACCAGCCCGGCCCGCACCCCCCTTCGGGACAGCCGCCGGACGGCCCGGGCCACGGCCCGTTCCTCACCCGGGTGGGTCGATCCGGCCACCACCACCGGCAGCCCTTCCGCGGCCTGCCGTAGCAACCGGGTGGCCGGGTGGAACGGGTCCGGGTCCGGGAGGTCGAACTTCAGGTTTCCGCCCACCTCGACCCGGTCCGGCGGCGCCCCCAGGGCGAGAAACCGCCGGGCGTGGACCTCGGACTGAGCCTGGATGCGTCGAAACGCACCGAGCACCGGGGCGAGGAACGACCTCACCCGGCGGTACCGGGGAAACGACCGGTCCGAGATCCGGGCGTTCACCAGCAGAACCGGCACGCGCTGCCCCCGCAAGGCCCCCAGGAAGCCGGGCCAGAGCTCCGTTTCCACCAGGATCACCGCCCGGGGCCGAAGCCGGGCGACCACGTGGCCGAGCCACGGCAGGGGATCCAGGGGCAGCAGCCTTCCCCACGCAGGGGCCCCGGCCAGCTCGGCGGCCACCTGGGCTCCGGCGGGGCTCGTGGCGGTCACGACCACCCGGCGTCCCCGGGTCCGGAGCTGCCGCACCAGGGGGGCGGCAGCCCGAAGCTCCCCCACGCTCGCGCCGTGGACCCACACGCATCGGCGCGGAGGATCGGTCCACAGACCCAATCTCTGGCCCCACCCCGCGCGATACCGGGGATCGGTGAGGGCCCGGGCGGCCAACACCGGGGCGGCCGCCAGCACCCCCGCGGTTCCCACGGCCCGGTACAGCGCCAGGAACGCGCTCACGGCGGCACCCACCCGACGCGGGCGTCGGCCCGCTGGGTGGCCCGGCCGATCGCCCCCTGGATCACCGCCCGGACCCGCCCGATCGGCTCCCTGTGGTCGAACCGCAACGGTGGCCCCAGCACCAGCTCCACCCTGCCGAACGGAAGCGGGACCTGGAACCGGTCCCACGACGGAGCCACCCACCTCCGGGAGTAGGCCACCCCCACCGGCACCACGGGAACGCCGCTACGGACGGCGGCCATCGCCACCCCCGGCTGGACCCGGTACCGGGGGCCTCGGGGCCCGTCCGGGGTCAGGGCCACGTCCCGGCCCGATGCGAGGTGGCGCAGCACCCCCCGCAGAGCCATGGCTCCGCCCCGGGACGAGGACCCCCGGATCGACACGTACCCGAACCGCTCGACGATCCGGGAGATCAGCTCGCCGTCGTCGCTGCGGCTGATAACCACCCCGATGCCCTGGTCCCGATAGGGTACCAGGGGGCCCAGGAGCCGGTTGTGCCAGAACGCCCACAACACCGGGCCCTCGCCCCGAGCGGCCTCGACCGCTGCCCTGCCGATGATCCGGTACCGGCTGGTCCGTCCCACCACCCCCAGATACCCGGCCCCCGCCCGGCATGCCCAGCCCAACGCCGTGGGGTTCACCCCGGACCCTCCCCGAACTGGAGCCGGCACAGCCTCGCATACTCCCCACCGCGGGCGACGAGCTCCTCGTGGCTCCCCCGCTCCACCACCCGGCCGTCCCGAAGCACCAGGATCAGATCGGCGTGGCGCACGGTGGCCAGGCGGTGGGCAATCACGAAGGTCGTCCGGTTGACCATGAGCGCCTCCATGGCCGCCTGGACCTCGGACTCGGACTCCGAGTCCAGGGCGCTCGTGGCCTCGTCGAGGATCAGGATCGGCGCGTCCTTGAGGATGGCCCGGGCGATCGCGATCCGCTGCTTCTGGCCGCCGCTCAGCAGATCCCCCCGCTCCCCCACCACTGTGTCATACCCCTGGGGCAGGGCCAGAATGAACTGGTGGGCGTGGGCCGCCCGGGCGGCGGTTTCCACCTCCTCGTCCGTGGCTGTGGGCCGGCCCACCAGGATGTTCTGGCGGAGCGTGTCGTTGAACAGGAACGTGTTCTGGGTCACCACGGCCACGGCCCGGCGCAGGCTCTCGATCCGGTACTCCCGGATGTCCACGCCGTTGATCCGGATGACCCCGTCTGTGGGGTCGTAAAACCGCGGCAGCAGCTTCAGAAGCGTGGACTTACCCGACCCACTCGACCCCACCAACGCCACCACCTGTCCCTGCCGCGCCCGGAGGCTCACCCCCCGGATCACCTCGCCCTTGGCGGGATCGTAGGCGAACCGGACGCCGTCGTACTCCACCTCCTCGACAGGGGGCTCGAGCTCCAGGGCACCGCCCCGCTCGCAGGGCGGAAGCGGCTCGGCCATCACCCCGAACACCCGCTCGGCCGCCGCCAAGGCCGTCTGAACCGAGTTGTTGAGCTTGCCGGCCCGTTTCAGGGGGTCGTACAGCATGAACAGCGCCGTGAGGAAGCTGAAGAACTCGCCGGGCGTGGACTCCCCCGCCAGCACCCGACTCCCGCCGTACCAGATGATGGCCGCGGCTGCCACCGCGCCCAAGAACTCCAGCAGGGGGGCCGTGGCCTCGTTCAGGCGGGCCCGCTTGAGGCTGATCCGCCGGAGGCGCTCCCCCTCGTGGTGGAACCGATCGATCTGGCGCTCCTCGCATCCGAACGACTTGACCACCTCGATCCCGGAGAACGACTCCTGGAGCACGTTGGACAGATCCCCCACCCGCTCCTGGCCCTTGCGGGTGTAGCGCCTCACCAGCTTGCTGATGCGCTTCACCGGGTACGCGGCCAAAGGAGCCACCAGCAGGGAAAGGGCCGCGAGGCCGGGATCTCGAACGAACAGCACCACCAAAAGGCCGGCCGCGGTGACGCTCTGGCGCAGGAGCTGGATCAGGTCGGGGATGGCCCGCTGCATGAGCCCGACATCGCTCGTGACCCGGGCGATGAGGGCGCCGGTGGGGTTTCTCTCGTGAAACGCGAACTCCCGGTACTGTAGGTGAGTGAGCATATCGTCGCGCATGGCGAGGATCACGGTCTCGCCCACCCATCGCATCGTGTAAGACTGGAGGTACCGGCAGATCCCTTTCACGGCGTACAGAACCAGCACGGCAAGGGGCAGAACCTTGAGCTTCCAGGCGTCGTGCCGGATGAAAATGTCGTCCAGCACGGGCTTCACGAGCCAGGCCGTGGCCCCGGCCGAGGCCCCCACCACGGCCATGCACAGGAACGAGAACACGATCCGGTGCCAGTGGGGCCGGAAATACCGGCCCAAAGCCCGGAGGAGGGTCCACGAGCCGAGATCGCCGGGCCCCTTGAGACCGGGCGGCGATGCCAGGGGTCGGCGGCTCATCCCCGCCCCTCCAGAAACCGGACGACCCGTTCGGCAGCCCGGCGGGCCGCCCCCGGCTCTCCCACCTTCCGGCGCACCTCGTCCAACCCCCCGATCATCCGGGCCCGGGTCTCGGCGTCACCGAGCAGGCGCGCCGCGGCCCGGACCACATGGCCCGCCGGCCGTTGCACGAACTCGGGTACCACTTCCCGGCCCGCGATCAGGTTGGGCAGGGCCACGAACGGAACCCGGACGAGCAGCCGGCCCAGCCAGTACGTGAGGGGATTCACCCGGTACACCACCACCGTGGGCACCCCCACCAGGGCGCACTCCAAGGCGGCCGTACCCGAGGCGGCGATCACCAGCTCGCTGCGCTCCATCACCCCCAGGGCGTCATCGGTGAACTCCACCCCGCGTGCCCCCCCGAACCACCCCCGCTCTACCCCGGCCGCCAACGGCACCGTGAACCGCAAGGGCCGGTGCCGGGCCAGCTCGTCCGCGACCCGCAGCAACAGGGGCCAGATCCGGAGGATCTCCCCCTTGCGGCTTCCGGGCAAGAGCCCCACCCGTCCCGGCTCCGGGCTCCAGCGCCGACCCGCTACGTGGTCGGCCACGGGCGAGCCCACGTACGAAACCGACACCCCCCGGTCCCTCCAGTACGGCTCCTCGAACGGCAGGATCACCAGGGCCTCGTCCACCCGCTGCCGGACCTTGCGGACCCGCCAGCGGCCCCAGGCCCACACCTTGGGGGGGATGTAGTACACCACGGGGATCCCGAGCCGCCGCGCCCGGGCCGCCAGGGCCAGGTTAAACCCGCCGAAATCCACGGGGAGAAAAAGGTCGGGGCGGTCGGCGAGGAAACGGCGGACAACGGCCCTCCGGGCACGCAGCAGCGCGGGGAGGCGGCCGGCCGCCTCCAGGAGCCCCATGGCTGACAGGGTCTCCGAAGGGATCAGGATCTCGGCCCCGGCCCCGGACAGGCGCGCGCCCCCCACCGCCCAGGCCCGGAACCGCACGCCCTGGTCCGCGAGGGCTCCCAGCAGGTTCGCCGCGTGCAGGTCCCCCGAGGCCTCGCCGGCGGAGACCGCCAGCACCGGTTCAGAACGCAAGGATCGTCAGGTTGTGGCGGTCGGCCAGGGCCACCGCCTCGTCTTGCTGGAAGAAGAAGGTCTTCCCCCCCTCGATGGCCAGCACCCGAGCCCGGGCGTCGAGGCAGGCCACGATCGTTTCGAGCCCCACCGCGGGCACGTCGAACCGCAGATCCTGGTGAGGCTTGGCCACCTTCACCACCACCACGTCCCCGTTGCCCAGGCTGCCCCCCCGCCGGATCGCCTGGTCGGTGCCCTCGATCGCCTCCACCGCCAGCACCGCCCCCCGCTTGACCACCACGGTCTGCCCGATGTCCAGATCCCCCATGGACCGGGCGATCTCGGTCCCGAACGACACGTCGGACCGCTCCTCATCGGTGGGGTGGCGCCTCGTGAACACCCCTTGCGCCGGCAGGTACTCGTCCATGTAGGTGGTCTGGGGCAGCAGCTCGATGCCCTCCTGGGCCAGGACCTCGGCCACCTTGAGCATGATGGTGTCGTCCTTGCGGTCCCGGAGGCCCCACAACAGGGTCAGGGCCTTCACGTCGGGCCGGAAGTCCCGGAAGATCCGGCCTTTGTGGACCTTTCCGACCACCACGGCCCGGGTCACCTTCTCCCTGGAGAGGAATCTCAGGAGCCGGCCCACCTTGCCCAGAGGCATCCAGTGGACCTGCTCGGCCTCCTCCTCGATGGCCGGATCGGCCTCCTCCTGCAGGGCCACCACCACCGGTTCCACGCCCCGCTTGCGGGCCTCCCGCACGAACAGCCGGGGAAACTCCCCTGCCCCCGCGATCACCGCGATGCGATCCATGGTCAGCGCGTCACTCCCCGTTCCGATCGTTCCAGGAACTCCACGAACCGGCGCACCTCGGTCACCTCGAAGTCCGGACCGGCCCGCACCTCTGCCAGCGCCTTCTCCAGGGTCATCTTGGACCGGAACACGGTCCGGTAGGCTCGCCTCAGGGCCTTGAGGGCCTCGTCCCCGAAGCCCCTGCGTTTGAGCCCGGTGAGGTTCAGGCCGAACAGCTTGGCCCGGTTCCCCGCGGCCGACACGAACGGCGGCACGTCCAGGGTCACGGCCGAGCAGCCGCCGATGAACGCATGGGCCCCGATGCGCACGAACTGGTGCACGGCCGACAGCCCCCCCAAGATGGCCCAGTCCTCCACCACCACGTGACCCGCCAGGTTCACGGCGTTGGCCAGGATCACGTGGTCCCCCAGCTGGCAGTCGTGAGCCACGTGGCTGTAGGCCATCAGGAGGCAGTCGGCTCCCACCCGGGTCACCCCGCCCCCCCCGGCCGTGCCGATGTTCACGGTGGTGAACTCCCGGATCACGGTGCGGTCGCCGATCTCCAGGTGAGCCTCCTCCCCGCCGTACTTGAGATCCTGGGGGATCGTTCCCACCGAGGCAAACGGGAACACCCGGCACCCCTCCCCCAGGGTGGTCCAGCCCTCCACCACGGCGTGGGCCCCGATGGTGGCGCCCGTGCCGATCTTCACGTGGGGCCCGATCACGGCAAAGGGCCCGATCTCTACAGCTTCGGCGATCTCGGCCCCTTCGGCCACGACAGCCCTCGGGTCGATCTTGCTCACGATGTCTTTCTCCTCGCCCATACGGCCGAAACGGGGGGGACGGGCGAACCCGCCTCGCCGAAGCCCGGTGGTGGGCCCCACCGCCCGAAGTTCGGCCGTTGGCTCTTGGATGGGATCATCCCCCGGTGATCACGGCCGAAAGGTGGGCTGCGGTAGCCACCTCCCCGTCCACCCGGGCCTCGGCATTGAAGCTCCAGAACCCCTGGCGTCGCTTCTCCACCCGCACGTGGAGCCGAAGCTGGTCCCCGGGCACCACGGGCCGGCGGAACCGCACCCGGTCGATGCCCCGGAACAGCATGAGCTTTCCCTCCACGCACTCCTGGGTGGTTTGCAGCGCCAAAATGCCCCCCGCCTGCGCCAGGGCCTCCACAATGAGCACCCCCGGCATGATCGGCCGCCCCGGGAAGTGGCCGGTGAAAAACGGCTCGTTCACGGTGACGTTCTTGAGGGCCTCGATGCGGTCGCCGGGGACCAGATCCACCACCCGGTCCACCAGCAGGAAGGGGTAGCGGTGGGGCAGACACGAGAGAATCTGCTGGATGTCGATCATCGGTCCTCCTCATCAACCCGGCGGATCACCAGGCGCTCTTGATCCCTGACCAGAAGGGCAAGGGCCCTGTCGGAGAGCCGGACGCGGCCCTTTATTTACTCCGGCGGCTAAATAGACGCGCTCAGGGGCGTGGGGCCTGCTGGAGCGCCGGGCGTGGCTCCGACAGTGGCTGTCTCCGGAACTCAGCCTGCGCTTGGTGCTCTTCCGGCCTCGGGGACTCCGAAAATGCCCGCACTTCAGCCGCATTTCATCCCCTGGGGCTGAGTGCCGGAGGCAGCGTAAGCCGGATGCCGCACTCACGCACGGCCGGAGGCAGGCCCCACGCCCCTGCGACCACCTGCGCGCCTCTATCGTTGCCGGGTTCATAACCCGGCGGGCAAATAGGCGCCAATGCTCCCTGATTGGAGGGGCAGGGGACCTGCCGGAGAGACGGGCGCGGCCCCTTAGCTCGCCGTGCAGCGCCTCTGACGCTCGGACCGCGAAACGGTTCGGATTCCACCGAGCTGTCATGAACCCAGCTCTTCGGCCCCGTGCCTGCGCGGCGAATCTCAATGCCTGGCTTCGCGCCCGGCCGCAGCCAGGTCCCTTGCCCCGCCCTCCGAGGCACGTCTACTCTTTCGCCGGATCAATAGAAGGCGAGGGGGCCGCCTGGTCCCGGACCCGGGCCTCCAGCTCGGCCAACCGCCGCTCCATGGCCTTCATCTCCCGCCGCAGCTCCGGCAGGCGCTTGACCACCGCCTGGGCCCGCAGCCACTCCCCGTGGGGAATGGCCGGGCTGCCCGACACCACGGCCCCCGCCGGCACGTCGGACCCGATGCCCGACTGGGCCCCCACCATGGCGCCGTCCCCGACCCGCAGGTGGCCGGCCACCCCCACCTGACCGGCGAGCACCACCCGGTGACCGATCCGGGTGGAGCCGCTCACCCCCACCTGGGCCACGATCAGGCAGTCCTCCCCCACGGTCACGTTGTGCCCGATCTGCACCAGGTTGTCGATCTTGGTGCCCCGGCCGATCCGGGTCTCCCCCAGGGCAGCGCGGTCGATGGTGGTGTTCGCGCCCACCTCCACGTCGTCCTCCAGCACCACCCGACCCACCTGGGGGATCGGCACGTGACGGTGGCCGTCCCGGGCGTATCCGTACCCGTCCGAGCCCACCACCGCACCTGGCTGGAGCACCACCCGGTCCCCCAGCACACACTCCTCCCGAACCACGGCGTTGGCGTGGAGCACGCAGTTCCGGCCCAGCCGGGCGCCACGGCCCACGTACACCCCGGGGTACAGGATGGTGCCGGCTCCCACCCGGGCGCCGGCGTCCACCCGACTCCCGGGCAGGGCCGTCACCCCCTCTTCCAGGCCGGCCTCCGGATGGATCCAAGCCCCTTCGTGCACCCCCGGCTCGGGCCGGGGACGCGGATGCAGCAGCTCCACCGCCCGCGCGAAGGCCAGGTACGGGTTCTCGGTCACCAGGGCGGCCGGCCCCTCCACGGCCTCGGCCGGCGCCACGATCACGGCGGCGGCCCGGGTGGTGGCCAGGAGCGGCCGGTACTTGGGGTTCGACAGGAACGACACCTCGCCGGGCCCGGCCCGATCGAGAGTGGCCACCCCCACCACCTCCACCTCAGGGGCGCCCCGCAGCTCGGCTCCCAGCTTCTCCGCCAACTCACCCAGTGTCATGGCGATTCCTGGTAACTTCGGTCGTCGGTCTACGGTCGTCGGTCGAGCCGGCTCTCGAGCTGCCGCCCCTACTTCGGGCGGCATGGGGTCTGCTGGAGAGCCGCGGGCGGCAGGCTCACTCGGCCGGCAGGCCCTCGTCGTACCGGCGGATCACCTCATCGGTGATGTCGATCGCCTTGGGCAGGAACAGCACGCCGCCCTCCTGGCGCTCCAGGATCAGGGTGTAGCCCTCGGTCTCCCCCAGCTTCTGAACCACCTTCTGGAGATCCCGCAGAATCCGGCGGGTCAGCTCCTGGTCCTTGCGCTGCAGCGCCTGCTGGCTCTCCTGGAACTTCGCCTTAAACGCCGCGAGCCGCTCCTTGTACGCCCGCTCCTTCTCGGCCCGGGCCGTCTCCGACAGCACCAGACCCTGCTTCTCGATCTCCTCGCGCAGGGCCTTCAGGTCGGCCTCCTCCTTCTCCAGCTCGGCCTTCCGCCGATCCGCCTCGGCCGTGAACTCGGCCTTGTACTTCTTACCCATGCGCGACTCGTTCAGGCACCGTTGCAGGTCCACGACCCCGATCTTCGCCGGCTCGGCCGCCCGCACTGCAGGCGCGAGGAACCCCGCCAAAAGGAGCACCCCCACAGCGATCGCAATCCGTCTCATCTCGTCCTCCTCAAAACCATGGAAGCGACAGCTCCTTGGGACAACTTCGGTCGTCGGTCAACGGTCGTCGGTCTGGGCCTTCGGCCCGCTAGAAAGCTGGAAGGCTAGGATGCTAGAAGGCTTGAAACCCTCCGTGATCTCCCAGCATTCCAAGCATGACCACGCCTCTTTGGCGCCACCTCACGGTCTCGGGGGGCATGGGGTCTGCTGGAGTGCCGCGTGCGGCTCCTTAGCTCGCCGCGCAGCGCCTCCAACGTTCGCACCGTGAAATCGTTCGTGCCCCACCGAACTGTCATGAAACCACCGCCGGTGCCCCGTGCCTGCGCGGCGAATCTCAATGCCCGGCTTCGCGCGCGGCCGGAACCAGGCCCCATGCCCCGCCGCCGGCAATGGCTCCGACCCGCAGGAACGCTTGCCAGCCTCCTCAGAAGAACCCTCCGATGGTGAACTCCCACTGGGCCTGGTCCTCGTCCGGCTTGCGGTCGAGCACGTACCCCCACTCCAGGCGCAACGGCCCCATGGGGCTGAACCACCGCACACCGGCGCCCGCGCTCTGGCGCAGACCGGTCTCGAAGAACGCCTCCCCCTCGTCCCAGGCGTTGCCCGCGTCGTAGAACACCACCCCCCGCAGCTTGGCCTCCTTGATCAGCGGGAACAGGTACTCCAGGTTCACCAAGATCTGCTTGTCCCCACCGATCACGTCGCCGCTGGCGGGATCGACCGGCCCGATGCTGCGGATGTCGAATCCCCGCAGGCTGTTGATGCCGCCCAGGTAGTACCGCTCGTACACCGGGATGTCCCGACCGAGCAGGGAGTGGACGAACCCGGCCCGGGCCCTCACGTGGAACACGTGCTCCCACCACAGAGGTGCGTAATGGGAGGCATCGATCTCGTACTTGAGGTAGGCCGCGTCCCCGCCCAGGAACCCCCCCGCCCACTCCACGCTCCACTGGGCCCGGGTCCCCTTGTTGGGCTCCCACAGGTTGTCTACGGTGTCGTAGATCAGCAGCCCGGTCAACGACGAGGTCACCGTGGTCCCCAGCTGCTCCTGGATCAGGGTCGAGGCGAACTCGCTCACGTTCTTGACCTCGGCCTCCTCCAGCCGGTAGACGCCCCGAAGCTTCCAGTCGTCGTCGAGGGCGGTGCCCACCTTCAAGGCCCCTCCCAGCGAGAACTTATCGTAGTCGGTGTAGGTACGGATCGACTTGTACACATCGAACCCGAAGTACCAGTAGGTGTCGAACACCCGGGGGTTGTTGAAGGTGAAGCTGTAGGTCTCGCGGGTGGAGCCGAAGTTGGCTTGGAGCGCCAGCTGGTACCCCAGCCCCATGAAGTTCCGCTGGCTCACGTTGGCCATTCCGATGATCTTGTCCACCGACGAGTACCCTGCGCCGAAGCTGAACGCACCGGTGGGCTTCTCCTCCACCTCGATCGTGATGTCCACCAGGTCGGTACCGGGCCGGCGCTGGGTCGACACGTTCACCTTCTCGAAAAACCCCAGCCGCCGGATGTCGCGTTCGCTCTTTCGCAGGGCCGTGGCGTTGTACAGGTCTCCTTCGGCCAGGCGCATCTCCCTCCGCAGCACCCGGTCGCGGGTCTTGGTGTTGCCCCGCACCTCGATCCGGCCGATCCGGATCCGGTCGCCCTTGTGGATCTCGAACGTCACATCCACGATGCGCCGCCGTCGGTCCACCTGGGTGCGGGGGTTCACATCGGCGAACGCATACCCCAGGTCGGCATACAGGTCCGTCACCTTGTCGTAGGCCCGACGCAGGTCCTCGCTGCGGAACAGGTCCCCCTCGCGGATGTCGACAGCCTCGGCCAGCTCCTCCTGGGAGAACTCCAGATCGCCCGCGAACGAGACCCTCCCGAACGCATACACCTCACCCTCGCGTACCGGGATGTCCACCTTGATCCACCTTCGGTCCGCCGTGAGGCTCACCAGAGGGTCCAACACCTCGGCCTCGGCATACCCGTGGTTCAGGTAGTACGCCCGAATCATCTCCCGGTCCCGCTCCAGGTCAGACTCCTGAAACGTGCCCGCTCCGCTGAGCCACGACCAAGGGCCCACGGGGCGAAGAGTGAGGTACCTCTCGATCTGCTCCTCGTTCGCCTCGTCCACGCCCGCCAGGTTCAAGGTCTTCAGCCGGACCTTCTCCCCCTCCTTCACCCGAAACACCAGGTCCACCTGGTTCTTGCCGTCGTCCAACGGCACGATCTCGTGAGTGACCTCGGCCAAGTAGTAGCCCTTCTCTCGGTACAGGGCCCGAATGGCCTCCTCCGCCTCCTGGATCTGGGACTCCAGCAGGATCTCCCGGGGCTTAAGGGACACCTTCTCCTTGAGGTCCTCGGGGTCCAGGTGCTCGGTGCCGTCGGCCCTCCACTCCCGAAGCGCCGGCCGCTCTTGGACCAGGAAGGTCAGAACCCCGTCGTCATCCAGGTCCGCCACCACGTCCTCGAAGTAGCCCAAGCCGTAGATGGCCCGGATGTCCTCGCGTACCTGGCGGGGGTCCAGGGGCTTGCCGGCTCGGCTTCCCACCTTTTGCAGGATCAGACCTTCCTCGATCCTCAGGTTGCCGCGCACCCGCACCGCCGTCAGGACATTCGCGGCCCAGGCGCAGGCCGCCCACAGCAGCACGGCCGCCATCCCGCCTGCCACCGCTCGCTCGGCGCGGCTCACGTTCCGTTCCTTTCGTCGGCGGCGATACGGCCGTCCACCAGGGTCACCACCCGATCCATCCGCCGGGCCAGCTCGGGGTTGTGGGTCACCACCACCAGGGCCACTCCGGTGCGGCGGTTCCACTCCAGCAACAGTTCGTGCACGGCCTCTCCCGTCCTGTAATCCAGGTTTCCCGTCGGTTCGTCGGCCAACAGCACCTGGGGCTCCGTCACCAGAGCCCGTGCGATGGCCACCCGCTGCTGCTCCCCGCCCGACAGCTCCCCCGGCCGATGGTGAGTGCGCTCGGCCAGCCCCATCTGCTCCAACAGCCATCCTGCCCGGGCCTCGGCCTCCCCGCGGGGAGCCCCTCCGATCCGGGCCGGAAAGGCCACGTTCTCCAAAGCCGTGAACTCGGGCAGAAGGTGGTGGAACTGGAACACGAACCCCACGTATCGGTTCCGAAACCGCGCCAGCTCCGGGTCGGGCCGGGCGAACAGGTCCTCGTCCCGGAACCACACCCGCCCCCCGGTGGGGCGATCCAGCCCCCCCAGGATGTGGAGCAGGGTGGACTTGCCCGCGCCCGACGGCCCCACCACCGCCGTGCGCGCCCCGGCCTCCACGGTGAGATCGATCCCCTTGAGCACCCGCAGCTCTCCCCCCGGCTGAGGGTAGCACTTCTCCAGGGACTCGGCCCGCAGGACCGGCGTCACGGCCTCCTCCCGAGAATCCGGGCCACGGTGTCCCGGGCCCGGCCGTCCCTCAGGGCCTCTAGGGCCTGACGCACTTGGGGGTGGTGCTCCAGCACCGGGTCCAGGTCCTCGCCCCCGGCCCGAAGCACCTCGCCGGCCTCCTCGGCCGTCACCGTGGCCGTGCGGGGGGTACGGCTCACCAGGGCCACCTCCCCGAACAGGTCCCCAGGGCCCAGGGTGGCCAGAACGACCGGATCCTTTCGGCCGGGAGGCACCGTCCACACCCGGAACCGCCCGCGCTTGACGATGTACACCGAACGGTCGTCCTCCCCCTCCCGGACCACGTCTTGCCCTGCGTCCACCCGCACGATCTCGAAGCGGCGAGCCAGATTCTTTCGTTCCTCGGGAGGCAACGAGCGGAATGCGTGGGACGCCGCCAGCACGCCGTCGAGCACCCGGTCCCGATAGAAAGCGTGCAGGGCGTCGGCCACCCCAGGATACCGCTCGATCAGGGCCTCCACATCCTCCCGACGGATCTCCAGGAGCTCCGTCGGGGTCACCGCCACCACGTCGGCGTTCCTGGGCTCGTGGCTGAAGAACGCCGCCTCCCCGAAAAACGACCCCTCCCCCAGCTCGGCCAGCACCGTGCCCCGGCGCTCCACGCGGACCACCCCCGAGGTCACCACGAACACCGACTCCCCCGGGTCCCCCTGACGGAACAACGTCTCTCCCATGGCCAGCGACCGGGGGATGGTCTTCTGGAGGACCCGACGGAACGCTTCGGGCTCCAGGTCCGAGAACAAGGGGATCTTGGGCAGGGGCTGCTGGTCCTTCTCCCGCACCCCCCGGGCCAGCCCCCGCTGGGCGTAGAGCTCGGCCAGCCGCCGGCCCACGTCGTCCGCCTCGGGGTCGCAGCGCTCCAGGATCTTGTACACCGCGATGGCTTGCATCAGGAACCCCCCGCGCGCGTAACGGTCGGCCAGATCCCGGTACGCCTCGGCCGCCTCCTTCGCTCGCCCCAGCTTGGCCTGCAGATCCCCCACCCGCCGCAGCACGGCCAGGTTGTCCGGGTCCTTGGCCAGCACGCGCTCGTACGCGGCCAGGGCCGCGGCCCATTGCCCCTTGGTGTACAGGGCGTCGGCGTGGCTCTTGTCATCTTTCTTGCTGCGCCGGAAAAAGAGGGCCATGGGGGCTCATCACTCGTAGCGCAGGATCTCCACCGGATCCATCCGGGCCGCCTGCCACGAAGGGTACAGGGTGGCCAGGAAACACAGGGCCAAGGCGCATCCCGCCACGATGAGGAACACCTCGGGCTCCATCACCACCGGCAGGGTGTCGATGTAGTAGACGTCGCTGGGCAGCCGGATGAACCGATACCGCTCCAAAAGGGAGCACAGTCCCCACCCCCCGATCAACCCCAGGGCGGTTCCCAGCCCCCCGATCACCATGCCCTCGGCCACGAAGATCCTCCGGATCGTCCGGGCCGTGGCGCCCATGGACTTGAGCACCCCGATCTCACGGGACTTCTCGAGCACCACCATGATCAGGGTGGCCGCGATGTTGAAGGCGGCCACCACCACGATCAGCGCCAAGATGATGAACATGGCGGTCTTTTCCAACTTCAAGGCACTAAACAGGTTCCGGTTCATCTCCATCCAGTCCCGGGCCCAGTACCCGGCTCCCAGCGCCGCCTCGATGCGCCGGGCCGCCCGGCGGGCGGCGTACAGGTCGGCCAGGCGCACCTCGATCCCGCTGACCCCGTCCCCCAGGCGCAGGAAGTCCTGAGCCTCAGCAAGGGAGGTCACCACGATGCCCGTGTCGTACTCGTACATGCCCGACGCGAAGAGCCCCTTCACCCGGAAGGCCCGGATGCGGGGTACGAGACCCAAAGGGGTGAGCCCCCCGGCCGGGCTGACGAGCTGGACCGTGTCCCCCACCAGGATCCCGAGGTTCCGGGCGAGCTCCCGGCCCAGGATCACGCCGGGCCCGTCCTGGGTCAGGTCCGAGAGGCTTCCTTCCACCAGGAACCGCCCCAGGTCCGTGGCCTCGCCGGCGGTCTCCGGGTCCACGCCCCGGAGCAGCGCCGCGGTCACAGTGCCTCCGTAGACCAGCATCACCTGTCCCGACACGAACGGGGTGGCCGCCACCACCCCCTCCACCGCCCGGACCTTCCGGGTCACCCGGCGGTAATCCGTGAGCGTGCCTCCCATCGGGTACACCACCACGTGGGCGTTCGTGCCCAGAATCTTGTCACGCAGGTCTCGCTCGAACCCCGTCATGACCGAAAGGACCACGATCAGGGCTGTCACCCCCACCGCCACCCCCCCTACGCTGATCCAGGTGATCAGCGAGATGAACCGTTCGCGGCGGCGGCCCCGCAGGTAGCGCAGCGCCACCCACAGCTCCAGGGGGAGCTCCATCGCTGCTCAGGACTCCGGCCGCATGTGGGGGAACAGGATCACGTCCCGGATGGAGGGACTGTCGGTGAACAGCATCACCATCCGGTCGATGCCGATCCCTTCGCCCGCGGTGGGGGGCATGCCGTACTCCAGGGCCCGGACGAAGTCCTCGTCGATCCGGTGGGCCTCTTCGTCCCCCTGGGCCCTTTGGGCCGCCTGCTGCCGGAACCGCTCCAGCTGGTCGATGGGGTCGTTCAGCTCGCTGAAGGCGTTGGCGATCTCCCTGCGGGCGATGTAGAGCTCGAACCGGTCCACGTACCGGGGGTCCTGCTCGTTCCGGCGGGACAGGGGGGAGACCTCCACCGGGTACTGGGTGATGAACGTGGGCTGCACCAGGTGGGGCTCGGCCACCTCCTCGAACACCTCGGCTAAGACCTTGCCGTGGGGCATGCCGTCCACGTCCAGCCCTAACTTTCGGGCGTAAGCGGCCAGGGTCTCCGGATCGTCCACCTCGGCCTCGGTCAGGCCGGCGTGGCGCATCACGGCCTCCCGCACCGTCAGCCGCGGCCAAGGCGGGGTGAGGTCGATCTCCTCCCCCCGGTACACGAGGCGGGTCGTGCCGTTGAGCACCTCGGCCACGTGGACGAACAGCTCCTCGGTCAGGCCCATCAGGTCCTCGTAAGTGGCGTAGGCCTGGTAGAACTCCACCATGGTGAACTCGGGGTTGTGCTGGTTCGAGAGCCCCTCGTTGCGGAAGTTGCGGTTGATCTCGAACACCCGCTCGAACCCGCCCACCACGAGCCGCTTGAGGTAGAGCTCGGGGGCCACCCGCAGGTACAGGATCATGTCCAGGGCGTTGTGGTGGGTGACGAAAGGCCGGGCCGTGGCGCCCCCCGGGATCGGCTGCATCATGGGGGTCTCCATCTCCACGAACCCCCGGGATGAAAGGAACTCCCGCACCAACCGGATGATCCGGCTGCGGCGCAGGAACGTCTCGCGCACGGCGGGGTTCATGATCAGGTCCACATACCGCTGCCGGTACCGGGTCTCCTTGTCCGTGAGCCCGTGCCACTTCTCGGGCAGGGGACGCAGGCTCTTGGCCAGCAGCCGCACCTCCCGGGCCTCCACGGTGAGCTCGCCGGTCCGGGTGCGGATGAGGGGCCCCGTAGCCCCCAGGAAGTCGCCCACGTCCAGCTTCCGGAACCAGGCGTAGGCATCGGGCCCCACCGCGTTCTTTTGGACCAGCACCTGGATCTGGCCCGACCGGTCCTGAAGCTTGACGAATGCGGCCTTCCCGAACGAGCGCAGGGCCATGATCCGGCCGGCCACCCGAAAGGCTCCCTCCATCTCCTGCAGGGCCTCGGCCGTCTTGTCGTCGTGGGCCCTGTGGATCTCGGCGGCGGTGTGGGACGGCCGGAAGTCGTTGGGATAGGGGGGAATCCCGAGGCGTCGAAACTCCTCGAGCTTTTGGATCCGCTGGGCGATCAGGGGGTTGGTCTGTCGGTGGTCCATCCGACGGTTCCTTTCCGATGATCAACGGTCGAACAAAAGGGGACGGAGCCAGCGGGAGCTCGCTCGGGTGACCGGGATACATAGCACGTTTCCCCCCGCGCAAACACCCCCGGCCCCCTCCATGTGACTTCCGCTAGGACGTTAGGAGGCTGGGACGCTGGGAGGCTCGAAAACCTCCCGGATTCCCGCATGTTCTAGGGACCCCCACTCCTCCTCGCCTTCACCTCGCGGTCCGAGGACGTGGTCTAGTCTCTAGTTTCCAGTCTCTAGAAGGCCCCGCAGGGCCTGAGGGGGCTCCCTTCTACTTCGCGTAGTCCACCGCCCGGGTCTCCCGGATCACGGTCACCTTGATCTGGCCAGGGTACGAGAGCTGGGACTCCACCTTGCGGGCCACGTCCCGGGCAAGGAGCGTGGCCCGGTCGTCGTCCACGCGGTCCGAGTTCACGATGATCCGGATCTCCCGGCCGGCCTGGATGGCATAGGACTTGGCCACGCCCTCGAACCCGTTGGCGATCCGCTCCAGATCCGCCAGACGTTTCACGTAGGACTCGAGCATTTCCCTCCGGGCCCCGGGCCGAGCCGCGGACAGGGCGTCGGCGGCCTGCACCAGCACCGCCAAGACCGTCTCGGGCTTCACCTCGTCGTGGTGGGCGGCGATCGCGTGGACGATGTCGGACGCCTCGCCGTACTTGCGTGCCAGGTCGGCGCCGATGGCGGCATGGGACCCTTCCACCTCGTGGTCCACGGCCTTGCCGATGTCGTGGAGCAGACCGGCCCGTTTGGCCTTCTTGATGTTGATGCCCAGCTCCGCCGCCATGATGCCGCACAGGAACGCCACCTCCAGGGAGTGGGTCAGCACGTTCTGGGCGAACGACGATCGGAACTTCAGCCGGCCCAACAGGTTGACCACCTCCCCGTGGATGCCGTGGACCCCCACATCGAAGGTGGCCTGCTCACCGGCCTCCCGGATCTCGCGCTCCACCTCCTTGGAAACCTTCTTGACCATCTCCTCGATCCGTGCCGGGTGGATCCGGCCGTCCGCGATCAACCGTTCCAGGGCGATCCGGGCCACCTCCCGCCGGACCGGGTTGTACCCCGACAGCAGCACCGTCTCCGGCGTGTCGTCCACGATCAGGTCCACGCCGGTGGCGGCCTCTATCGCCCGGATGTTGCGGCCCTCGCGGCCGATGATCCGGCCCTTCATCTCGTCGCTGGGCAGCTGCACGGCGGTCACCGTACGCTCGGCCACGTACTCACCGGCGTAACGCTGGATCGCCAGGCTGATGATCTCCTTGGCCTTGTTGTCGGCGGTCTTCCGGGCCTCCTCCTCGATCTCCCGAATCTGCTTGGCCGCCTCGTGCCGCGCCTCGCTCAGGAGCGACGTCTTGAGCTCCTCCTTGGCCTCCTCAGCGCTCATGCCGGCCACCTTTTCCAGGGTCCGGAGCACCTCGGCCTGTCGCTGCTCCAGCTCCCGGGCCGACCTCTCCAGCTCCCGCCTGCGAGCCTCGCTCTGCCCCTCCCGTTCCTCCAGCCGGGCCTCCCGGCGCTCGAGGGACTCCTCCTTCTTCTCTAGATTCGCCTCCTTCTGCTGGAGCCGCCGCTCCAGGGCCACCACCTCGCCCTTGCGGCCCTCCATCTCCTGCTCCAGCCGGGCCTTCTCGGCAAGGACCTCTTCCTTGGCCCGGAGGACGGCCTCCTTTTTCAGGATCTCCGCCTCTTTCCGGGCCTCCTCCAACAGGGCACGAGCCTGGGCCTCATGGGAAGCCCTTTCGCGCCTCCAGAGCCTGCGGCCCAGGGCGTACCCCAAAACCAGGGCCGCCACCGCGGCCACCGCGATCCAGACCACAACGGTCACCATCATGTCCACGGACGCTCCTCTCCTGATCGACGCACGGCCCGAAGTCGGACCGGCGGGGGGTGTGGAAGGCGGTTCGGCGGGAAGCTCCCCAGGAGCGGGGACGGAGAGGAACGCTTACGGGAAGGCGAGGGGAACAAGTCCCCCGCTCGTGCCGTGTTCCTTAAGGTTCGGTTGAACCTCGGATGGAAAGGTGGGCGCCCTGTGGCCGCTTCGTCGGTTCCCCGCGAAGGGGAGCACGGTCCACGGCCAGGGAAGGCTCCCGTCTACCGTTGCGTTGGCTCAACAGCTTCCATTCGGAATCACGAACACAGCAGGGGAACCACCTCTTCTTCGGCATCCGGGTGTGCCTCGGGCACCCGGCTGTCGATGCGCCTCACCAGTTCGGCACACCGACTCTCGACGCACTCCAGGAGTCTGCGCTGGTTCTCCTGTTCATCCAAAAGGTCGCTGGCCAGCTCCAGGGCGGCCAGCACGGCGATCTGCACCGTTGCCACCGAACGGGTCTGGGCCGCGACCTCGCGCATCCGCGCGTCCACCAACCGAGCCACGCGTTGTACGTGTTCCTCGGCCGCCTGGCTCCGAAGCCCATAGGTCTGGCCGAAGATCTCGACCCGGTAGGCGTTCACACGGTCACTCCGGGCTCGGGCGCCTCCATGGCCTCGAGGCGCTCGATCGTCTCAATCATGCGGGCCAACCGTGACCGGATGAGATCCCGCTCCTGCCGTAAACCGTCCACCTCGCGTTCCAGGGTGCGCAACCGCTCGTCCTTCTCCGCCAGGCTGCGCTCCAGGACGGACTTCTCCTCCTTCAGCCGAACGAACAGCTCCGCGAGCCGTTCCAGCCGCTGCTCCAAAAGGCCCAGTTGTTCCAGCTGCATGGCTTCCTCCGAGCCTTGGGGCCATGCTACCCACGGCCCCCGGGCAAGTCAAGCGGGAAACCCCGACGGACCGCGGCGAGAACCCGCGAGAGCCGCTCCCCCAAGATCTGCTGGGTGCCCGGCCCCTTGTTCACGTAGAAAGCCGGAGCCAGGCTCTCCAGCAGCGGTTTGAGGCCGGCATCGAGCCGGCGGGACGAGAAGAACACCACCGGCGCGGGCTCGGCGCCGAACGCCCGCTCCACCGCCCGGATCGCCACGGCCGCCAGGAGCCCGTTGAGCCGGGGCATCAGCAGGTCCAGGATGAACAGATCGGGCGGCCGCCGCTCCCGGTAAGCCGTCACCGTGCGCTCCACGGCCTCGGCCCCGTCCACCGCCACCGTGACCTGGCGGACCAGGCTCTCGGATGACAGGAAGTCCTTCATGGCCTCGCGGAAGAACCGGGCGTCGTCCGCCACCAGGGCTCGCCGGAACCCTGCGGGCGTCCCCGACGATCGGGGGCGAGGCTCCAACGGCAGCCCACACCGGAGGCATCGGACCTCGGTGCTCCCGCCCAGGTCCACCGCCTGGGTCTCCACCCGCTCTCCACACGCCGCGCAGTGTCCTGTTGCCCCCATGATGAAACGCGCCTCGCTTCGGTTGCGGCCCGGGCCAGAAGGCCGGACGACGGTTGAGATAGCGGATAAACAGGCGCTATCGCTCCCTGCTCGGAGGGGCAAGGGACCTGCCGGAGAGCCGGACGCGGCCCCTTAGCTCGCCGCGCAGCGCCTCTGACGCTCGGACCGCGAAATGGTTCGGATTCCAAGGAGCTGTCATGAAACCAGCTCTTCGGTCCCGTGCCTGCGCGGCGAATCTCAATGCCTGGCTTCGCGCCCGGCTGGAGGCAGGTCCCTTGCCCCCCCTCCCAGGTGATGCGCCTATTTTGTCGCCGGGTCAATAAAGAAAGGTCAGGTGTGGGCCTCGTACCAGTTGGGTCCCACCCCCACATCCACCACCAGCGGCACGTCGAACCGGGCCGCCCCCTCCATGGCCTGCCGGACCCGCTCCGCACACTGTTGGGCCTCGGTTTCCGGCACCTCGAGCACCAGCTCGTCGTGGACCTGGAGCACCAACGCCCCGCGACCGCCCGGTCCGCCGAGCTCCCGGCGCACCCGAATCATCGCCGTCTTGATCAGGTCGGCCGCGGTCCCCTGGATCGGGGTGTTCACGGCGAGCCGCTCACCGAACTCCCGCTGGGCCCGGTTGCGAGACCGCAGCTCGGGGATCGGGCGGCGGCGGCCGAGCAGGGTCTCGGCGTACCCGGTACGCCGGGCCCGATCCACCAACTCGTCCAGGAACGTGCGCACACCGGCGAACTGGCGGAAGTAGGCGTCGATCAAGCTCCGGGCCGTCTCGTGGGTCACCCCGAGCTGCCTGGCCAGACCGAAGGCGCTCATGCCGTAGAGGATGCCGAAGTTCACGGTCTTGGCCTCCCGCCGCATCCGGGAGTCGACCCGGCTGGCCGGTACCCCGAAGATGCGGCTGGCGGTCTCGGTGTGCACGTCGCGGCCCGCGCGGAACACCTCGATCAGCTCCGGGTCCCGGGACATGTGGGCCAGGATGCGCAGCTCCACCTGGGAGTAGTCGGCGCTCACCAGCACGCACCCCGCGTCGGCCACGAACGCCTCCCGGATCCGCCGGCCCTCCTCCCCCCGCACCGGCACGTTCTGCAGGTTGGGGTTGGACGAGCTCAGCCGACCCGTGGCGGTCACGGTCTGGTGGAAGGTGGTGTGGATGCGGCCGGTCAGAGGATCCACCAGTTTGGGCAGGGCGTCCAGGAAGCCGGTCTTCAGTTTGGCCAGGCTCCGGTGCTCCAGGAGCAGCGCCGGCAGGGGATGGAGCCCGGCCAGCTCCTCGAGGACCGAGGCGTCCGTGGAGAACCCGGTCGCCGTGCGCTTGACCACCGGGAGCTTGAGCTTCTCGAACAGGATCCGGGACAGCTGCTTGGGGCTGTTCGGGTTGAACCGCTCGCCAGCCGCCTGGAAGATCCGATCGGACAGCTCCTCCAGTCGCTGGCCGTACTCGCGACTCAGGGACTCTAGCACCCCCACGTCGACCCGGATCCCCCGAACCTCCATGTCGGCCAGGATGGGGATCAGGGGGTTCTCGATCTCCTCGTACAGCCGACGCAGCCCCTCCCTCTCCAGCTCGTCCCAGAGCGCCGCGGCCAGGCCCCGGGCCGTGCGGGCACGCCCACCGGGGCCGGTCTCCACTCCGAGCCCCCGGCTTCGGGCCAGGTCCTCGAACCCGTACGACCGTCGGCCGGGCAGGAGCAGGTAGGCGGCCACCTGGGTGTCGACCGCGATCCCCTCCACGGCGGCGCCCCGGAGCGCGAACTCCCGGCGGGCGTCCTTGAGGCCGTGGCCCACCACGGGCACCGAGGGATCGGCGAGCCGGGCGAGCCACCCTGGGGCCAGATCGTCCACGCAGGCACGCACCCCCTCGCGGCCGTCGGCCACCTCCCACGCGCCGCCCTCCGCCGCCACCAGGCCGAGCCACTCGGCCGGGGTGTCGACCGAGGCCGCCGACGTTCCCCCCTCGGGGGGGACGTCGGCCACCCCCAGATCCTCGAGCAGCCGGTGGAACTCCAGCTCCCGCAGCAACCGGGCCAGCTCGGCCCGCTCGGGCTCGCCGGGCCGGAGGGCCTCCGGATCCACCGGCAGGTCCAGGCCGGTGTCGATGGTGACCAGGGGCCGGTTCGCCAGCACCACGTCCCGGTGGGCCCGCAGGGCCTCACCCCGTTTGCCCGGCACCTCGTCCGCCCGCCGCATCAGCTCGTCCAGAGACCCGAACCGCTCCAGCAGCTTGGCCGCGGTCTTCACCCCGATGCCCGGCACCCCGGGCAGGTTGTCCACGGCGTCCCCCGTGAGGCTCAGGAGGTCCACGATCCGCTCGGCCCCCACCCCGAAGCGCTTCCGCACCGCGTCGGGGTCGGTGACCCGGTCGCGCATCGTGTCCAGCAGCCGGATCCGGTCGGACACCAGCTGGCAGAAGTCCTTGTCGCCCGTGACGATCCAGACCTCGTGCCCGTTCTCGGCCAGGCGACGGGCCAGGGTCCCCAGCACGTCGTCCGCCTCCACCCCCTCCACCTGCAGCACCGGGATCCCCATGGCCCGCAGCGTCTCCAGGGCGTAGGGGATCTGGGGCTTCAGGTCCTCGGGGGTCTCCTCGCGGTTGGCCTTGTAGGCGGCGAACGCTTCGTGCCGCTGGGTGGGCCCGGGCGCGTCGAACACCACGGCCAGGCCGTCGGGCCGGTGCTCGCGCAGCACCTTGAGCACCATGGTCAGCAGCCCGTACACGGCCTGGGTGGGCATGCCCCGGGACGTGCGCAGGCCCTGGATGGCGTGGTAGGCCCGATAGAGGAGGTTGGTGCCGTCCACCAGGTGGAATCGGGCCATGGTCACTCGATCCGCATCCGGGCCTCGTGGAGCACCGCGCCGTCCACGGTGCGCACCTCCACGATCCAGTCTCCCTTCCACTCGGGCAGGATCCGCTTCGTGCTCCAGGTGCGCCACGATGGGCCTTCCACGTCCAACGGCACGATGGCCATCTCGCGGCCGTCGTAGATCCAAACGTGGAGGATCTGCTGGCTCCCCTCGGCCCCCAGGATCTGGGTGAAGAAGGTGACCTCCCCCACGTCGGCGGAAAACGTGTCGGCCACGCCCACCGGCTCCCGGGCCTCCACGGACCGGCAGAACGCGCTCCGTCCCACGGACAGGCCGGCCCAGGCCGGCGACGAGAGGGCCAGCAGCACCGCCGCCGCCCCTGCCAGGGGCAGGCCGAGGCTCGGGAACCACCGGCCGCCGCGCAACGGTACGAGTCGGGTCATGAGGGCTACCTCCGGCGTGTGGGGCAACGTGTCATACCAATCCCAACGAAAGTACTGCCAGACCCGTGCCCCCTTCCCCTTGGGGAGTGCGGGGTGGGGGTCTGGTGGAGCGCCGGGCGCGGCCCCTTAGCTCGCCGCGCCCTCCGAACGTCCGGATCGCAGCCGGATCCCAAGGTTTCCGCTATCGTGGCCTGGATCGACGCGCAAGCGGCGGCATGAGAAGGCGCGGCGATCGGATGCCGCACTCGCGCCCGGCCGGAACCAGGCCCCCATCCCGCACCCTGGCAATACGTTTGCAGGTATTAGTACCAAGTTGCATTCAAAGCTGTTGGACCCCTGCCCCCCGAGGGCTTCCGGTTTGAACGCAACTCGGTATCGGCTCAGTCCTGGAGCAGGCGGGCCGCGTCGAGGGCGAAGTAGGTCAGGATCAGGTCGGCCCCGGCCCGCTTGATGCTCAGCAGGCTCTCCATCATCAGCCCGGCCCCGTCCCCCCACCCCAGCCGCTCCATGGCCTTCACCATGGCGTACTCCCCGCTCACGTTGTAGGCCGCAGTGGGGTAGCCGAAGGTGTCCTTGACCCTGCGGATCACGTCCAGGTAGGGCAACGCGGGCTTCACCATGACGATGTCCGCGCCCTCGCGGATGTCCAGATCCACCTCACGAAGCGCCTCCTCGGCGTTGGCCGGGTCCATCTGGTAGGACCTGCGGTCGCCGAACTTAGGGGGAGACTCGGCCGCGTCGCGAAACGGGCCGTAGAACGTGCTCGCGAACTTGGCCGCGTAGGCCATGACCGGAATCTGTCCGAACCCCTCGGCGTCCAGGGCCGAGCGGATCGCCCCCACCCGGCCGTCCATCATGTCGGACGGCGCCACCATGTCGGCGCCGGCGCGCACGTGGCTCAGGGCCTCCCGCACCAGCAGCTCCAGGGTCTCGTCGTTGGCCACGTCGCCGTCCCGGATCACGCCGCAGTGGCCGTGGTCGGTGTACTCGCACAGGCACACGTCGGTGATCACGCACAGGTCGGGGACGGCGTCCTTGACGGCCCGCACGGCCCGCTGCACGATGCCGTTGTCGTCGTAGGCCCCGGAGCCCACGGGGTCCTTGTGGTCGGGGATGCCGAACAGGATCACGGCGGGCACCCCCAGGTCCCATGCGGTGCGGGCCTCCTTGACCGCCTCGTCCACGGAGAGCTGGAACTGGCCCGGCATGGAGGCGATGGGGTTGCGCACCCCCGAGCCTTCGCGCACGAACAGGGGGTAGATGAAGTCGTCGGGTGTGAGCGCCGTCTCCCGCACCATCCTCCGGAGGGTTTCGTTGCGCCGCAGTCTCCGAAGCCGAAGCCGGGGGAACTCCATGTCTCGCCTCCTTCCGGTCCCAGGGTCATCCGTAGCGGTAACAGATCCCCATGCCCCCCATGGGGTAGCGCCAGGAGATGTTCGCGTGGGGGCACACGAGCCGGCACGCGCCGCACTCGAGGCAGTTCTCGAAGCCGATGATCACCCGGCCGGCCTCGTCGCTCCACCGGTAGGTACCGGCCGGGCACACCCGGGTGCACTCGCGGCCTTCGCACGTCCCGCACGTCTGCGGCTCCACCAGATCCAGGTGCGAGCACCGGTCGGGCCGCACCTCGTTGGCGGCCAACCGCTCCTCCACGGTCAACGTGCGCTTCGGCTGGGTCGACACGGGGTTCTCTCCATGTAACTTCGGTCGTTGGTCTACGGTCAACGGTCGTCGGTCTGGGCCTTCGGCCCGCTGGGCGGCTAGGCTGCTAGGCGGCCGGGCGGCTCTGGAACCGCGACGCCAAGGCTTCGGGGGGCATGGGGCCTGCTGGAGAGCCGCGTGCGGCTCCTTAGCTCGCCGCGCAGCGCCTCCAACGTTCATACCATGAGTTCGTTCGTGCCCCGCCGAACGGTCACGAAACCACCGCCCGTGCCCCGTGCCTGCGCGGCGAATCTCAATGTCCGGCTTCGCGCGCGGCCGGAAGCAGGCCCCATGCTCCGCCGCTGGCAATGGGCCCGGACCACCAAACGTTCCCCTCCCCGTTGCCGGGCCCCGCACAAGGCCTGATGGGGTTTCCCAGCAACTTTGGTCGTCGGTCTACGGTCAACGGTCTGGGCCTTCGGCCCGCTGGGCGGCCGAAGCTTCGGCCGCGGGGGCCCCCTACCAGTTCCGGGCCAGGTACTCCAGGAGCTTGTCGGTCTTGCCGTAGCCCAGGATCCGCAGGGCGTTTCGCATCTGGAACGCCGTGGCGGCGAAGGGCCAGATCCCGACGCGCCGCTGGAACAGGTCCCACACCTCGGCCCCCCGCTCGCTGCGCGGGGTCCCCCCCACCCGGAACCATGCCTCGGCCATCTCGGCCGCCGCGGCCGGCCACCGGGAGAGCACGTGAGGGTTCTGCTCCAGGAACCCGGGCCAGGCCCGGTGGTGGGCCATGTCCTTCAGCACGAAGCTGTCCTCGAGCCGGCGACGGTACTGGGCCAGAAGAGCCGACGAGAAGTCCCCGGCCCGGTGGGCGGCCACCGCGGTCTGGCCGGCCATCCGGCCAGAGGCCATGGCATAGTTGGACCCCTCGTGGCTCGGCCCGGTGCTCACCAGCCCGGCCGCGTCCCCCGCCAGGAGCACCCCGTCCCGGAAGAGGAGCGGCAGCCGGTCGTACCCGGTCTCCGGGATCAGGTGGGCCCCGTACTCCAGCACCTCGCCCCCCTTCAACAGGGGCGCCACCGCCGGATGGGCCTTGAACCGGTCCAGCAGATCCAAGGGCATGAGGCCCGAGGCCGCCAGGTCCGAGGCGTACACCACCACCCCCACCGATAGGGTGTTGCGGTTCGTGTACACGAACCCCGCGCCCCGCAGCCCGGCCGTGGCCTCACCCACGTACTCCCAGGCCACCCCTTGCTCCCCCTCCAGTCCGAACCGCTCCTCGATCGTCTCCCGCGGCAGGGCCAGGGTCTCCTTGACCCCAAGGGCCATGTGACGGGGCGACGGTCGGGGCCGAAGGCCTTCGGCCTCGGCCAGCACCCCGTTGGCCCCCTCGGCCAGGATCACCAGGGGGGCCCGAAGCTCACCGCCCGAGGGAGCCTCGCCCTCCGGCATCCGGACGGCCACCCCCTGGGCGCGGCCCTCCCCGTCCTTGAGCACCCGGTCCACCACCACCCCGGCCAGCAGCTCCACGCCCTCGGCCTCGGCCACCCCCGCGAACCACCGGTCGAACCGGGCCCGGAGCACCGTGTAGGAGTGGTTGTGGGGCGGCCGGTCCCAGCGGTGGTTCCGGAACCCCAGGCTCATCTCGGCCTCGGCGCTGAGGAGCGACATCCCCCGGCGGACCACGTGCCGCTCCAGAGGGGCGCCCCAGTCCCGGAAGTCGGGAATCAGCTCGGCCAGTACGTGGGTGTAGAGGACCCCGCCCATCAGGTTCTTGGCGCCGGGGTAGGCGCCCCGCTCCAGCAGGGCCACCCGCAGCCCCCCCCGGGCCGCCTCCAGGGCCGCGCTCACCCCTGCGGGGCCGGCCCCCACCACGATCACGTCGAAATCGGTCATGTCGTTTTCCGGCAACTTCGGTCGTTGGTCGTCAGTCGTTGGTCGTCGGCCGGGGGCCTTCGGCCCGCTGGGCGACTAGGCGGCCGGGCGGCTCTCGAATCGCGCCAAATCTCGGGGGCATGGGGTCTGCCGGAGGACCGGGTGCGGCCCCACCAAGCCTGCCGAAGCGTTGGGCCCATCAGGGCGCGCTGGCCAGCCGGGCCACCACCTGGGGCCCCAGCTCCTGGGCCCGGGCCGTGCAGTCGTTCACCCCGATCCCGTAGAACGCGTTGCCGGCCAGAAACACCCCGCCCAAGCTCGCGACCCGTTTCTCGATCTCCCGCAGCCGGTCCCCGTGCCCCACCACGTACTGGGGGATGGCCTTGTCCCACCGGCGGATCCACACGAACTCGGGCTCGGCCTCGATCCCCAGGGTGATGCGGAGCTCCTCCCGCACCACTGCGACGAGCCCGGCATCGTCCAAGCCCACCAGCTCCGGGTTTCGCGCACCGCCCACGATCTGGGTCAGCAGCACCCGCCCGGCCGGCGAACGCCGGGCGAAGATCGAGGAGCTCCACAGCGAGCCCAAGATCCGGCGGCCCTCGGACTTGGGCACAAGGAACCCGAACCCGTCGAGCGGATGGGGCACCCCCTCCCGGGGGTAGCCGGTGCACACCACCGCGGCCGGCACGTAGGGAACGGCGTGGAGCAGGTCGGCCAGCCGGTCGTCCAGGGGACCCAGCAGCCGGGCCCCGTCGTACGCCGGCACGGCCAGCACCACGGCGTCCGCCTCCACGGCCTCTCCGTCGGAGGTGCGCACGACCCACGCCCTGCTGACGCGCTCCATCCCTTCGGCCGCCACCCCCGTGCGCACCCGTTCCCGCCCCACCCCGTCGGCCAGGGATGCCACCAGCTCCTCCAGCCCCTCGGGGTAGCTCCACAGCACCCCGCCCGGCCCCGCCGACTGGGGCCCCTGAGCGCCGGCCGCGGCCGCCATCTTCCGCATCTCGAGCATGCCCCGGAGCAGCCCCCCGAACCGCTGCTCCAGCTGATGCACCTTGGGGAAAGAGCTCCTGAGGCTCATCGTCTCGGGGTCCCCCGCGTAGATGCCGGCGGCCATGGGATCGATCAAGCGGTCCAGGGCCTCCTCCCCCAGCCTGCGCCGCACGAACGCGGCCACGCTCTCGTCCTCGTCCGGGTCGCCCTGGGGCAGGAGAAACTCGGCGGCCAGACGGAGCTTTCCCCGGATGCTGAGGATGTCCGAGGCCAGAAAGCTCACGGGGTCCTCCGGCAGCTGGCGCAGCCGGCCCCCGGCGAACACGAACCGCTTGCGGGCCTCGTCCCGGGACCGCAGCAGCCGCTCTCCCAGCCCCAGCGCCCGGGACAAGACGATGGTGCTCGGCTTGTTGTCCAGGAACCCGTTGGGGCCGGCCTCGCACAGGTACCCGCCCTTGCGGGAGGATCGGATCTTGCCCCCGGCCTGGGGCTCCCGCTCCAGCACGGTGAGGGCCACCCCGACCCCGGCCTCCCGGGCGCTCCGGTCCACCCACCAGGCCGCGGACAGCCCCGAAAGCCCCCCTCCCACCACCACGACTCGCTTCATCTCGACCCTTTCGTCCGGGCACGGCCGCATCCGCGGGCTTCCATGTAACTTCGGTCGTCGGTCTACGGTCTACGGTCGGCTGTCTGGGCCTTCGGCCCGCTGGGCGGCTCTGGAACCCCGACGCCAAGGCTTCGGGGGGCATGGGGTCTGCTGGAGAGCCGCGTGCGGCTCCTTAGCTCGCCGCGCAGCGCCTCCAACGTTCATACCATGAGTTCGTTCGTGCCCGCCGAACGGTCACGAAACCACCGCCCGTGCCCCGTGCCTGCGCGGCGAATCGCAATGTCCGGCTTCGCGCGCGGCCGGAAGCAGGCCCCATGCCCCGCCGCTGGCAATGGGCCCGGACCACCAAACGTTCCCCTCCCCGTTGCCGGACCTCGCACAAGGCCTGATGGGGTTTCCCAGCAACTTCGGTCGTTCGGTCTACGGTCAACGGTCGGCTGTCTGGGCCTTCGGCCCGCTAGGATGCTAGAACGCTGGGAGGCTAGGGGGCTGAAAACCTCACTGTTTTCCCAGTGCCCCAAGCATGGCCACGCCTCCTTGGCGCCACTCACGGGCCCGGAGGGCGGGGGCCTGGTGGAGCGCCGGGCATGGCTCCTACAGTCGCTGCATTCGGTGCTCAGCCGATGCTCGCCTCCCCCAGCACCCCGAAAAACGTTCTCGTTGATCGATCCGCCACCGAACCTTTGCAACCCGGCTGGGCACCGGATGCAGCGTAAGTCGGATACGCACTCCCGCACGGCCGGAAACAGGTCCCCCGCCCCCGCGGGAGGGCGTCCTTGTTACGCCGCACGGGCCTGGAGGGGATTCCCCCCCTTTTCCCAACGGAAGACTGACGATACGGCGGGGCCTCGCCGCCGGTCAAGGCTCGGCGCCCCGCACCAGACATCGGGCCACCCCGGCCGCCAGGCGCGCATTGGCCACGAGGAGGGCCCGGTTCGCCCGCAAGGTTTTCCCCCGGGTCGCCTCGGCCAGCCGGGCCAGGAGCGCCGGCGTCACCTCCGCGCCCCGGGTATCCCCGGGAACGCGCTCGGCCAGGGCGGCCTCGAGCTCCTCCCGGTCCACGGCCGCGTCGGCCGGGGGAGGCTGCACCAGGAGCACCGCACCGGACAGCCCCAGCGCGTCCCGAGCCGCCACCACCTCGGCCGCGGCCCGGGGGTCCTCCACACGATGGGGGACCGGGAACCCGGCGTCTTCACACACGAAGGCCGGAAACCGGTCGGTCCGGTACCCCACCACGGTCACCCCCACCGTCTCCAGGGCTTCCCGGGTGGCATCCAGATCGAGCACCACCTTGGCCCCGGAGCACACCACGCACACCGGATATCGGGCCAAGGCCGCCAGGTCCCCCGACACGTCGAGGCGTCGGGCCCAGCCCCGGTGCACCCCGCCGATGCCGCCGGTGGCGAACACCCGCACGCCGGCGCGAAAGGCGGCCCAGCATGTGGCGGCCACCGTGGTCCCGGCCCAACCGCCCCGGGCGGTCACGGGCGCCAGATCGGACAGCCCCGCCTTGACCACGTCCGGCCGGGTACCCAGGGCCTCCCACTCGTCCGGCGCCAGCCCCACCCGCACGACGCCGGCCGTCACCCCCACCGGGGCGGCCACGGCCCCCTGGGCCTCCACGGCCCGAACCATCTCTGCGTACACCTCCCGATTCAGGGGCCGCGGCAGCCCGTGGGTCAGGACCGCGCTCTCCAGGGCCACCACCGGCGCACCGGCCTCCAGGGCCTCACGAGTGCTCCGGGCTACGTCGAACCTCACGCCTCGTCCTTCCCCGTAACTTCGTAACTTCGGTCGTCGGTCTACGGTCAACGGTCGTCGGTCTGGGGCCTTCGGCCCGCTAAGCAGCTAGGCAGCTAGGCGGCCGGGCGGCTCTCGAACCGCGGGCCCCATGTCCCCGCCGCCGTCCGGGAAATCGTAACGGTAAAGGTTCCTTCACCCGCCGCCGAAAAGCCTTTTGTTCGCGTCTGGGGCGCGGTTGAACCCTGCCGGAGCCCGGTGCTAGTCTTCCGGCCAGACCGCCCCCCCATCCGGCGAAGGAGGCGAGATGATTCGGTCCAAGACGACGGTGGGTATCCTCTTCGTGGCGATCAGTCTGTTCCTCGGCCTCGACACCACCTCGGCCGCGGCGTTCAAACGGGTCCACGGCGGGCAGCAGGCCCCCACGTTCACCCTGGACGACCTGGACGGCCAACCGGTGAGCCTGGACGCGTACCGGGACGGCCCCCTGACCATCCTGGTGTTCTGGGCCCTGTGGAGCCCCCGCTCCGTACCCCTGCTCCAGGAGGTGCAACGGCTCGTGGACGAGTTCGGGGACAAGGGGCTGCGGGCCCTCACCGTGAACGCCGAGGGGCCGGACGCCCCGGCCGACCTCGAGTCCCGGATCCGGGCCGTGTGGGAGGCGAACCACCTCACCCTCCCGGTGGTCCTGGACCGGGACCTGGAACAGTACAACGCCTGGGGCGTGATTGCCACACCCGCCACCGCGTTTCTGGCCAAGGATCTGGAGGTGGTCTACGAGTTCTCGGGCCACCCCACCAGCGCTTACCAGGACATGCGCGATCAGGTTCTGAAGGCTCTTGGCCTTGAGGAGCAGGCCCGGGAGGCCGCCGCCCCGAAGCGAAAACGATACCAGGCGGCCCGCCCCGTCATGCTCCAGTACGGCCTGGCCAAGACCCTGTACCACCGGGGCCAGCTCTCCAAGGCCAAGCGCAAGCTCCGGAAGGTGCTCAAGCAGGACCCGGCGTTCCCGGACGCCCACGCCCTGCAGGGGGCGATCCTCCTGGCCTTGGCCCGCCAGGGCAAGGGCGACGAGGCAAAAGCCAGGGCGGAGTTCGCCAAGGCCGTGGAGCTCGACGAGACCGTCCCGCTCGGGCTCGCCGGGCTGGCCCGGTTCGCCCTCGCCGACGGGGACGTGGCCAAGGCTCTGGATCTGGCCCGGAAGGCCGTGTCGTTCACCGAGGACGAGGACCTGCCCGTCCTGCCCCCCCTTTCGCCCCCGACCGAGGAAGGCCCCGGAACGGAGGAGGAGCAGCGACAGGCGCCGCCTAAAGCGGGGGAGCGGGCCCCGGCAGCAGAGGCAGCCGGCCGGGAGGGACAGGAGGCCCCAGCCGCCGCGGAGCCCTCGAAAGGGGGGGAACGAGCCACGGCCCCGGCCGAGCCCACGGACGAGGCCGGCGCCCCCTCGGGCACCGAAGCCGAGGAGCCCGCGGTCCGGAAAGGCCAGCCGGCTCTCCCTGCGGTGGCCTACCTGGACCGGGCCCGGCTGCTCCTGGAGCAAGGGGACTCCCAGGGGGCGGCGGAGCTGGCGGGCCGGGTGGTGGACGGCCTGATCGGCCTGCCCAAGAAGCCCCGCATGAAGGGCAAGGCGATGGAGATCCTGAAAAAGATGCGGGCAAACGAGTGACTTCGGTGTACGGTCGTCGGTCTTCGGTCGGCGGTCGGGGCCTTCGGCCCGCTGGGCGGCACAAAAGCTGGAAAACTAGCCCGCATTATTCATGAGCGTTCGTCGCGGAACCGTCGAGTGTGCGTCAGATCGGGGCAAGCGCAGCAACGAGGGGCGCAGGCGTACGGGACGGTCCGTCGAGCCCCGAGGCGCGAGCACGCCCCGGGATGGCGTGCAATCGGCGGTTGCAGCAGAAGGCTTCATGAATAATGCGGGCTAGGAGGCTGGGAGGCTAGAAGGCTCAAAACCTCTTCTGCCTCCTAGCGCTGCGCCGCCTCCTCCTGGTCCGGGGGGCATGGGGGCCGGCGAAAACCCAGGCCCCACGGCACAGCCCGTGGGCTTACCCATGTTGGCCACAAGAATGGATGCCCCATTCCCTTCCAACCCAGCCCTGTACGGCGCCGACCCCACCCCCGGCATCGTGGCCGTGGAGTTCGACGGCGGAGACCGGGTCCGGGTGTTCCGCCGGACCCCGGAAGGGGTGATCGTCGAGACCGACCGGTGGCGCCCGTTCCTTTTTCTGGAGTCTGCCGACCTCCTCCCGGCCCCCTCCGACGACGTGGAGATCCTTCCCCTGGAGGGTCCCTGGGAGTACCGGACATTGGCCCTGTTTCCCGGGTGGGAGGTCTTGGAGAAGGCGGTCAGACGGCTCCACCGGACCACCGGCAAGTCACCCCGGTCGGTGGACGGCCCGTTCTACTGGATGGCCGACCCGGTCCAGCAGTACCTGACCTGGACCGGACGCACCCTCTACAAGGGGCTGCGGTACGAGGACGTGCACCGGCTCCAGCTCGACATCGAGACCGCCGTCACCCCGGGGTTCGAGTTCCCCAACCCCGAGCGGGAGGGGGACCGGATCACCCTGGTCAGCCTCTCCGACTCCACGGGATGGGAGTCGAGCCTTCGCTCCGACCGGCTGACCGAGGCCGAGATGATCGCGGAGCTCACCCGCATCGTCCGCGAGCGGGATCCGGACGTGATCGAGGGGCACAACCTGTTCAACTTCGACCTGCCCTACCTGGAGGCCCGGGCCCGGCGCCACGGCCTGCCCCTCGGCTGGGGCCGAAACGGGGCGGCGGTGCGCTCCCGGCCCAGCCAGTTCTCGGCGGCCGAGCGGATCGTGGCCTACACCCGGTTCGACGTGTACGGCCGCCAGGTGATCGACACCCTCTTCCTGGTGCAGCTCTACGACGTGTCCACCCGGGAGCTTCCCAACTTCGGCCTGAAGGCCGTGGCCCGGCACCTGGGCCTGGCCTCCGAGGACCGGACCTACGTCGCCCGCCGGGACATCGGCTCGATCGCCGACACCGACATGGAGACCCTGGTGCGCTACGGCCTGGACGACGTGCGGGAGACGCGGGAGATCTCCCGGGTGCTGGGCCGCAGCCACTTCCACCAGGCCCAGATGTTCCCGTTCACCCACCAGAACACCGTGGTGCGGGGCACCGCCACCCGGATCGACGCCCTCATGGTGCGGGAGTACCTGCGCCGGCGGCACGCCGTGCCCCGCCCGCCCCCCAAGAGGGCGTTTGCCGGCGGATACACCGAGGTGTTCGTCACCGGCGTCGTGGGCCCCGTGGCCCAGTGCGACGTGCGGAGCCTGTATCCGTCGATCCTGCTGACCTTCCGGATCCGACCGGCCAAGGACGACCTGGACGTGTTTCTGGGCCTTCTGGACGACCTGACCCGACGGCGCCTGGACGCCAAGGACCGGGCCCGGACCGCGGGCGGGGCCGAGGAACGGGCTTTCTACGAGGCCCTCCAGTCCACCTACAAGGTGCTGATCAACTCGTTCTACGGGTACCTGGGGTTCGCCCAGGGCCACTTCGCGGACTTCGACGCCGCGGCCCGGGTGACACGGGAGGGACGGCGGCTGGTCCAGAAGGTGCTGGACGAGCTCCGCAAGCGCGGCGCGGTTCCGGTGGAGGTGGACACCGACGGCGTGTACTTCGTGCCGCCGCCCGAGGTGCGGGGCCGGGAGGAGAAGTTCGTCCGGGAGGTGAGCGACACCCTGCCGGGGGGGATCGAGCTGGAGCTCGCGGGCCGGTACCGGGCCATGTTCTCCTACAAGGCCAAGAACTACGTGCTCCTGACCGAGGACGGCCAGCTGCGGATCCGGGGATCGGGCCTGCGGTCCCGGGGCCTCGAGAAGTTCCAGAGGGTGTTCATGGAGGAGATGTTCCGAGCCCTGCTGGAGAGACGGGCCGCGGAGATCCCCGCGATCAAGGAGCGGTTCCTCGACGATCTCCGGGCCCACCGGTGGACGCCCGAGTGGTTCGCCAAGACCGAGACCCTGCACGACAGCCTGGAGGTGTACCGGAAGAAACGGGCGCGAAACGCCCGAAACGCCTCCGCAGCCTACGAGCTCGCCCTGGCCTCGGGCCGCCCCTACCGGCCGGGGGACCAGATCACCTACTACGTCACGGGCAGCTCCCCCAAGGTCCGGGTGTTCGAGGCGGCCCGGCTGGCCTCGGAGTGGGATCCCTCGGCGCCGGACGAGAACACCGCCTACTACGCGGCCAAGCTCGAGTCCCTATACCGGAAGTTCCGTGCGTTCTGGGAGCCCTCCCCGACCACCTGATACCAGATGGCATTCAAAGCTATTGGCCCCACGCCCCCGAGGGCCCTCGGTTTGCGCGACTCGGTTGACTCGGACGGATCGCCGGGGCGGGTCATTCCACCAGGAAACGGTCCACGATCTCCCGAATCTCCCGCCGGGCCCATCCCTCGTCCCGCCCCTCTTTGCGAATCTCGTTGTGGCACCAGAGGCAGGTCTCCACCGTGGTCATCTCGCGGGGGTACTTGACCGGCTTCAGGTGAAAGTCCGGGGTGGGGTACCGGCACTCGTTCCCGCTCACCGACCCTGGCTCGTGGCACTCGGTGCAGGCCGGGGCTGGCTGGCTGAAGTCGAACTTGTGATCGTGGATCGAGTAGGTGGGCCCCTTGGCCATCTTCGGCACGTGGCAGTCCGTGCACTCCACCTTCTCGGGCCGGTGGCCCGAGTGGGCCTCGAACTTCTCGAACCGGAACTTGTGGCAGGTGCCGCAGTACTCGCTGCGGCTCATGTAGCGCTCCTTCTTGACCGTGATGCCCCGGTCGAACCCGCACACCTCGCAAGCCCGGTTGGTGGAGTAGAACTTGGACTGAAAGAAGTACCACATACGCTTGCGCTCCCGGAAGTCCATGCTCCCCCAGTACCAAGCCTTGCTTTTGGGCTTTGGCATGAAGAACTCGGTGTAGTAGTCGTTGATATCCTCGCCCGGCTTGTACCCCACCGGGAACGGGTACGTCTCGGTGGCCTTGTCCATGCCGTCGGTGTGGCAGGCCATACACACCATCACGGCCCGGTCCGGGGGCAGGTTCGCCGGGTTCACGATCTCGGAGAGACGCCCCCCGGTCTCCACGTGGCGCTTCCCCGGGCCGTGGCAGGCCTCGCACCCCACCCCGGGCTCGAAGAACGACTCGGTCTCCGGATCGAACCCCACGGCGTGGCATCCGTCGCAGTACACATTGTAGGGCTGCTCGCGCCAGTTCCAGATGGAGTACGGCTCCCACCGGCGCTCCGCGATGTTCCAGTACTTGGGCAGAACGTACAGCACCCCGTCGATCCGGGTGAGATACTTCTGGATCCAGTGGCTTCCCACCGCGTAAGCGATGTCCTCCCTCTGGAAGGGGATCCCCTCGTGGAAGTCCGTGGCCAGCACCGCGAACGGGTCCTCGGCCGTGTCCACCAGCATGCGGGCGTGGGGGGTCAACCGCCATTGGGCGTACACCTCCGGGTGACATCCCGCACAGGTCTCGCTGCCGGCGTACCCGGGCAGACCTCCGTACTCGGCCCGCGCCGCCCCGCCCGTTGTGCACGCCACCGCCAATCCCAGCCATCCGGCCACCAACCACCGCCGCACCATGCGTCCTCCTCGTGGATCGCAGTGGACCCGAGGGCCCGAAAACGAGCCCAATCGGCCGCAGGATACCGAACTCCCTGCCCCAGGACCAGACACGACCCTGATCGGCAACCACCCCCTTCCCCTCAACCCCGCCCTTCGCCTTCCCCGATTCTCTTGCGCACGCCGCGAAACCGGGGTACAAGGCAGAGGTTTGTACCAAATTTCTCTTTCAGGAGGTGATGCCGTGCGTCCCCTCTGGATCGGGTTCGGGCTCGGGCTGCTGGTGTGGGGAGCCCCCCCCGCCCGAACCCTCGGCCAGGAGTTCCCCACGCCCCCATCCGCCCCCCAGCTCCTGCCGCAGGGAGAGTGTGGGGACGGCGAGCCAGCCCCCTGCCCTCAGGGGCAGGGGGAGCGGGCTCCGTTGGCCCCCGGCGCCCCGGCCGAGCCGTTCCTGCTGACCGACCCCGGGGGCAACCCCGTTATCTTCAGCCCGGGAGAGCCGGGGTCCCCGCCCACGCTGCTGGTGTTCTGGTCGATGTTCTGCCCGCCGTGCCAGGACGAGATGCCCTACCTGACGAGCCTGGGGAAAAGAACCGGCATCCAGGTGATCACCGTGAACCTGGACGGGACCCGGATGGCCCGGGCGGTGGCCAACTACGCCCGCCTCAACCGGATCGAGGTGCCCGTGGCACTGGACGAAAAAATTCGAGGGGAGTTCGCCACGGCCGCGGCCTACGGCGTCACCGGCACCCCGGGCCTGTTCCTGATCGACGCGACCGGTGTGGTACGCTGGAGCCACCAGGGCCGGGTGGCTCCCGAGGTTCTGGAAGAGGAGATCCGAAGGCTCACGGCGGGGGGGCCGTAGTCGGGCCAGTCACCCCTGCCGCTCCAGCACCCGTCCCACCAGGAACCCTCCCACGGAACCGTAGGCCAGACCGGTCACCGCCCCAAGGACCACCACCGTCCAGTGGGCCTCGGGGACCGCCCGGGCCAGGGTGAGCCCGGTGGCCAGTCCGGCCGCCCCCAGCAGCCCCGACCCCATCCGGCTTCCTGGGAACGCTCCCACCGCCGCCCCCACCCCGGCCCAGATCAGGGCCACCAGGTTCAGATACCCCGCCACCTGAAGCCGGATCCACAGGGAGTCCACGGACAGGACCATCCCCAGCACCCAGGGGATGATGCCCGTGAGCAGGCTGACCCCGGCGGCCGCGCCGAGAATGAGGCCGAAACTGGCCCGGATGGGCCGGCTGATCGGTGCCATCGGTGAGAAACCTCCGTCAGGTCGGTCGTTGGTCGGGGGCCTTCGGCCCGCTGGAAAGCTCGAAGGCTGGAAAGCCAGAAAACGAGGTTCTCCCCCGCCCCCGGCAATGGCCCCGGACCAACGAGAGAGACCCTTCCCCGATGCCCACCCCTGCAGTCACTCCATTCTGCCCGTTTCGCGGGCGTAAAAAAAGGGCGTGCAGCCCGGCAAACGCCGGACCGCACGCCCTCGGTCGCCGCGGAATCGGTTACCGGGCTTCCTGGGGATAGCGCAGGCTCTCCACCAGCTCCTGCACCTCCTGGGGCGGCTCGTGGGTGAACTTCGACACCACCCACATCACGATGAAGTTCAGGATCATGCCCACCGTACCGATGCCCTCGGGGCTGATCCCCAGCCACCAGTGCTGCGGGTTGTTGGCCCCCGGGTTCACGAACTTGAAGTAGATGATGTACGCGGCGGTGAACACGATGCCCACCACCATGCCGCACATCGCACCTTCCTTGTTCGTCTTCTTGTTGAAGACCCCCATGATGATCGCGGGGAAGAACGAGGAGGCAGCCAGCCCGAACGCGAACGCCACCACCTGGGCCACGAACCCCGGCGGGTGGATGCCGAACCACCCGGCCACCACCACCGCGAGACCGGCGCCGATCCGGGCCCACATCAGCTCAGCCTTCTCGGACAGGTCCGGGTTGATGATGCCCTTCATGAGGTCGTGGGACAGGGAGGACGCGATCACGAGCAGCAGGCCCGCCGCGGTGGACAGGGCGGCGGCCAGACCACCCGCAGCCACCAGGGCCACCACCCAGTTGGGCAGCTTGGCGATCTCCGGGTTGGCCAGCACCATGATGTCGCGGTCCACGTAGATCTCGTTGTTGTTGTCGGTCAGGGCGTTGGCCACCACCAGCTGGCCGTACTTACCCTTCTCGCCCTGCTTGAACTTGGGCTTGCCCTTGAAGGGCTTGCCCGGGGCGTACTGCATCACACCGTCGCCGTTCTTGTCGACCCAGGCGATCAGTCCGGTCTTCTCCCAGTTCTTGAACCAGGAGGGGGCCTCGGTGTAGGCCTTGCCGTGCACGGTCTTGATGAAGTTGGTCTTGGCGAAGGCGGCCACGGCCGGGGCCGTGGTGTAGAGGATCGCGATGCACACCAGAGCCCAGCCGGCCGAGGCGCGGGCGTCGCGGATCTTCGGCACCGTGAAGAACCGAATGATCACGTGGGGCAGCCCGGCGGTACCCACCATCAGGGCAAAGGTGATGAAGAACACGTCGATGGTGGGCCGCTTGCCGGCCGTGTAGGCGGCGAACCCGAGATCCTTGTGGAGTTGGTCTAGCACATCCAGCAGGTACTTGCCCTGCGCCGAGGCGTCGTGAAGCACCTGGGCTCCGTTGGCGCTGATCTTGGCCCCAAACCCGATCTGAGGCAGGGGGTTGCCGGTGAGCATGGCGGCGATGAAGATCGCCGGGATCAGGTAGGCGACGATCAGCACGCAGTACTGAGCCACCTGGGTGTAGGTGATGCCCTTCATGCCGCCCAGCACCGCGTAGATGAACACGATGGCCATGCCGATGACCACACCCGTGTTGATCGGCACCTCGAGGAACCGGGAGAACACCACCCCCACACCCCGCATCTGGCCGCACACATAGGTGAACGAGACGAAGATGGCGCAGATGATCGCCACGGCCCGGGCGGTGTTGGAGTAGTACCGGTCACCGATGAACTGGGGAACCGTGTACTTCCCGTACTTCCGAAGGTACGGTGCGAGAAGCATGGCCAGGAGGACGTACCCGCCGGTCCACCCCATCAGGTACATCGCGCCGTCGCGGCCCAAGAACGCGATGAGACCGGCCATGGAGATGAAGGACGCCGCGCTCATCCAGTCGGCGCCGGTGGCCATACCGTTCAGGATGGGGTGCACCTGCTTCTCCGCCACGTAGAAATCGCCCGTCGTGGCCGCCTTGGCCCAGATGGCGATCCCGATGTAGATGGCGAAGGTGATCCCCACCATTACCCAGGTCCATCCAAGAATACCCATGGATCACTCCTTATCGACCTGACTAGAGGACCCTAGTCCTCGTGAACCCCGTATTTACGATCCAAATTGTTCATCAACTTCACGTAAACAAAGATCAAGATGACGAAGGTGATCTCCGAGCCCTGGTTCGCGAACCAGAAGCCCAGCTTAAAGCCGCCGATGCGGATCGTATCGAGGGCGTCGACGATCAAAATGCCGCACAGGTACGACACGACGAACCAGATGGCGAGCAAAATGGTGATGTACTTCAGGTTTTCCTTCCAGTAGGCTACGAGTTGTGTGCTTCGCTCCATGGCGAACTTCCTCCTTCCGGTTGTTGCGTGCGTGGGATATACCCCAACTCTCCTCTCTTGCTCCCGATGTGCCCTCCTTTCCGCCGCGGCTCCGGGCGGCGCCCGGCCCCCCCGCGGTTCGCTGAACGCCATGCCGGGGCACCCCCACACCAAACAGCGTATTGCCCCGGGCTCACAAGAGTACAAAGCGCCCCGTTTTGCGTCAAGCGAAAAATAAATCGTGTTTGATATTCAAAGGGTCGGGTGTGGCGATCCGAAACCCTTCGGGTCCGAGACACACGGGGTTCGGCCCCCCTGCCTGAAAATCGTTGAGAATATCCGCCGGTTCAGGGAAGATCGCTCCGGAGGAGGGCGGCCCATGCGGGAGGAAGGGTTCCTGTTCACGCCGGTGAGGGAGATCTGCAAGGGGCCGGTGGTCACGTGCCTGCCGGACGACACCGTCGTGGCCGCCGCCCGGCGGATGGACGAGCGGGGCATCTCGGGGTTGGTGGTGGAGGAGGACGGCGTCGCGGTGGGGATCGTGACCGACCGGGACCTCCGGCGCCTCGTAGCCCGCTCCGCCGGGAGGATCCGAGATACCCGGATCCGGGAGGTCATGCGCTCGCCCATCCTGACCGTGGGCGATCAGGCCCCCGCTTACGAGGCGGTGTACCGGATGGCCCGCCACAACATCCACCGATTGCTGGTGGTGGACGCAGGGGGCCGAATGGTGGGCATGGTCACGGGAACCGACATCCTCGGTATCCAGACCAACAGCCCTCTCTACCTCCGGGACGAGATCGCCCGGGCCACGAGCGTTTCCGAGCTGGAACGGGTAAATGGGCGGGTGCTCGAGATGGTTCGGTTCGCCCTGCGGGCGGGGGCCCGCACCCGGGACCTGGTGGGGCTGATCTCCCATTTCAACGACGAGGTGACCCGGAAGGCGGCCGAGATCCTCCAGAACGAGGGCGTGACGCTCCCGGAGCGCGCCGCGTACCTGGTGCTAGGGAGCGAGGGGCGGGGGGAGCAGACCCTGCGGACCGACCAGGACAGCGCCGCGGTCTACGACGACGACCTGGACGAAAGGGCCCGGTGGGACGTGGAGCGGTTCTCGGTGCGGCTGGTGGAGATCCTGCTTGCCATCGGGGTCCCCCCCTGCCCCGGTGGGACCATGGCGTCCAACCCCCAGTGGAGGCACAGCCTCTCGGAGTGGCTGCACAGGGTGGAGCAGTGGGTCACGGTGCCCACCGGCGAGAACATGGTCAACTTCGGGATGTTCCAGGACCTCAGGACCCTGTGGGGCGACCCCAGGTTGGAGCGCCGGATCAAGGAGCACATCCTGGAGCTCACACGACGCCACAGCCTGTTCTTTCCTCGGGTGGCGAAGAACATTGTCCGGTTCCCCCCACCCCTGGGATGGTTCGGGCGGGTCCGCACGGAACGCCGGGGCCGCCACAAGGGCCGGGTGGACATGAAGAAGGCGGGCATCTTCGCCCTCACGGAGGGGGTGAGCCTGCTCGCCCTGGAGGCGGGGGTGTTGGATGGCAGCACCTGGCAGAAAATCGACGCGCTGCGCCACCAGGGCGTGCTGTCCACCGAGGAGGCGGACCGGCTGGACGACGCGTTCACCACCCTGGTAGGGTTGAGGCTGCGCCACCAGGTGCGAAACCTGTCGGAAGGCCGCCCCCCCGACAACTACCTGGACCCCCTGCGCCTCACCCCGAGGGAGCGGGCCGACCTCAGGCGGGCTTTGGAAGAGGTGGGCTGGTTCCTCCAGTACATCCGCAGCCGCTACCGGCTGGACTTCATCCGGTGAGGCGGTCAACGGTCATTGGTCCACGGTCGGGAAGCATCGCGGCTGCCTAGCCCCCCAGCCGCCCTCACTCGCTCATGCTCTCCAGGAACTCGGCATTGGACTTGGTGCCCCGCATCTTGTCGAGCAGGAACTCCATGGCGTCCACCGGGCTCAGGGCCGAGAGCACTTTGCGCAGCACCCACACCCGGTTCAGCTCGAACGGAGACAGCAGCAGGTCCTCCTTGCGGGTGCCCGAGCGCTGGATGTCCACGGCCGGGAACACCCTCTTGTCCGCCAGGCGCCGGTCCAGATGCAGCTCCATGTTGCCGGTGCCTTTGAACTCCTCGAAGATCACCTCGTCCATGCGGCTGCCGGTGTCGATCAGGGCCGTGGCGATGATCGTCAGGCTTCCGCCCTCCTCGATGTTCCGGGCCGCCCCGAAGAACCGTTTCGGCTTGTGCAGCGCGTTGGAGTCCACCCCGCCGGAGAGGATCTTGCCCGAGTGGGGCACCACCGTGTTGTAGGCCCGAGCCAGGCGGGTGATCGAGTCGAGCAGGATCACCACGTCCTTCCCGTGCTCCACCAACCGCTTGGCCTTCTCGATCACCATCTCGGCCACCTGAACGTGGCGCTGGGCCTGCTCGTCAAAGGTGGAGGACACCACCTCGCCCCGCACCGACCGCTTCATGTCGGTGACCTCTTCCGGCCGCTCGTCGATCAACAGCACGATCAGGAACACGTCGGGCTGGTTCGTCGTAATGGCGTTGGCCAGCTGCTGCAGGAGCACCGTCTTGCCGGTGCGGGGCGGCGCCACGATCAGGCCCCGCTGCCCCTTGCCGATCGGCGCAATCAGGTTGACGACGCGCATCGAGTAGTTGGTGGGGGCTGCCTCCACCTCCAGATTGAGGCGCTCGTTGGGGTAGATGGGGGTGAGGTTGTCGAACAGCATCCGAGTCCGGGCCTTGTCGGGCGGATCGCCGTTGATGCTGTCCACCTTCAGCAGGGCAAAGTACCGCTCCGAGGCCTTGGGCGGCCGGATCTGACCGCCCACCGTGTCGCCGGTGCGCAGGTTGAACCGTCGGATCTGGCTGGGCGAGACGTAGATGTCGTCCGGGCCGGGAAGGTAGCTGTAGTCGGGGGAGCGCAGGAACCCGAACCCGTCGGGCAGCAGCTCGAGGGTGCCCTCGGCGAAGATGCTCCCGTTCTGCTCCACCTGGGCCTTGAGCAGGGCGAAAATGAGGTCCTGCTTGCGTAGCCGATGGGCGTCGTCGATACCCAGCCCCTCCGCCATCTCGGTCAGCTCCGCGATGGGCTTTTCCTTGAGCTCCTGGAGGTGCATGGGCACGGCTTTGCCGTTCTGGGGCGGATTGCGGCGACCGCTCTTTCGTTCGCTGTTTTTCATGGTCTCGACAGATTTCGGATGATGGAAGGTTGGAGGTCTGGTTGTCCGGATGGGTTCGTGTGTTCTCAGCCCGTCGTCGGCGAAGGAGGCATCCGCCCCTGGGGGCGGGTGCCGGGCCGGTGGTTTACCTTCTGTGCGAGATTCGAAACGCTGGCCGGTCCTGTCGGTGATGTGTCCGGGTGCTGTTCGATTGTGTTGACGATCCCTAGGGAGTGGGTCCAGACGGGAGAAACCGGGGGGCGTTGAGATCTGACGTTCTCGAGGTCGCGACTTTTCTAGCTCCTCGGAGCCGTTTTGTCAACCCCAAACCGCCCGTTGTGGGCCCGGATGCGCGCCCACAACGCCCGGACGGAGGCTTCCAGGGCCTCCGGGAAGCCTCGGTTGTCGAGCACCACGTCGGCCCGCCGGGCCTTCTCGTCAATGGGCATCTGGGCGGCGAGCCGCGCCCTGGCATCCGTTTCGGTCAACGCGTCCCGAAGCATGAGGCGCCGGAGCTGGATCTCGGTCGGCACGTACACGACCACCACCAGGTCGCACCGTCCCTCGGCCCCCGTCTCGAACAGGAGGGGGACATCGTACACCACCACGGCCTCCGGATCCCGGGCAAGCGCCTGCTCCACCCTGCGATCCACCTCTGCGCCGATCAGCGGGTGGAGGATGGCGTTCAGCCGCTCCCGGGCCCCCCGGTCGGAGAACACGATCCGGGCCAGGGCGTCCCGGTCGAGCCGGCCGTCGGCCGTGAGCACCGAGGGGCCGAAGATCCGTCGGATCGCACGGAGCCCGGGGGTTTCCGGCTCCACGATCTCCCGGGCCACCCGGTCTGCGTCCACCACCACCGCCCCCTCCCGGGCGAGGAGGCGGGCCGCCGTGGACTTTCCCGTGGCGATGCCGCCCGTGAGGCCCACGAGCCGGATCGGCCGGTCCCCGGGCCAGCTCCGGATCACGGCGCCCCCCACCCGGCGAACGCGAGCAGGCGGCCGGTCTCGGCCCGGGCCCGGTGGGAGAAGAACCCCTCCCGGCACCCCGTGCACCCCCCGACCCGGTCGATCCGGCCCGGGGGCATGCCGGCCTGAACCAGCTCGGCCTCGACCCGATCCCGAAGGTCCACGAACCACCGCTCCCCCTTCCTTCGGGCCCAAGGCCCCGGGCCCAGGGCCCGCACCACCTCGAGCCCCACCTCGTAGCAGCACCCCCCGATGGCAGGCCCCATGGCGCCCACCACCTCCTGCCGGGGAGCCCCGAGGAACTCCAGGGCGGCCGACACCACCCCGGCGGCGGTGCCCCGCCAGCCGGCGTGGACCACCGCCAGGGTCCGGGTTCGGGGGTGGCACAGGATCACCGGCACGCAGTCGGCCGTGCGCACCCCCAGGAAGACCCCCGGGGCCGGGCAACCCGCCCATGCGTCGGCCTCGGGCAGGGGGTCGGGATGCTCTGGAGGCACCACCGCGGCGCCGTGGACCTGCCGGAGCAGGCGAAGCCGATGCCCCCCCGCCACGGCCGGCCAGCCGGCCGGCGGCCCTGAGGAGAAGCTCCCCGCGGCCTTGGTCGTGAACCCATGGACCAACCCGGACACGGCCGAGAGCCCTGGCGCCGCGAGCCAGGCCGGCTGGGAACCGCCGTTCGGTTCGGGTATGCTCGCCCCATGGCACATCGCTTCGCGCTCCTCGCTGCCACCCTTTCGGTCCTGGTCGCGGCCCGGGCGGTCCCGGCCCTCCCTCCCCCTCCCCGCCTCCCCGCCCTGATCGGGGAGCGGCTGGAGTTCCGGGTGCGGTGGGGCATGATCCCCGCCGCCCGGGCCACCCTGGAGGTGCTCGCCGGTCCCGACGGCACCGTGCGATTTCGGGCATGGGCCCGCACCCTTCCGTACATCGACACCGTGTACCCGGTCCGGAACCGGGTGGAGTCCACGGTGATCCCGGTCTCCCTGGCCCCGCTGCGGTACTTCAAGCGGGCCAAGGAGGGCTGGGGAGATCCCCGGGAGGTGGAGGTGCTGTTCGACCCCGAGGCCGGGACCTCCCGCTACTTTCGCAACGGAGAGCTCAAGAAGGAGCTCCTCGTCCCTGTCGGGGTCCAGGATCCCCTGTCCTGCTTCTACGCGTACCGGGTGCGGCCCCTCCCGGACGACCGGGCCGTGGTGCTGGACATCACCGACGGGAAGAAGCTGGTCACCGGCACCGTGCGGGTGCTCGGCCGGGAGGCCGTGGACACCCCGGCCGGGTCGTTCTCCACCCTCAAGATCGAGCCCCGGATCGAAGGTATCGGGGGGATCTTCAAGAAGAGCCCGGGAGCCCGCATCTTCGTGTGGCTGACCGACGACAGCCGCCGCATGCCCGTCAAACTCCAGAGCGAGGTGATCGTGGGATCGTTCGTGGCCGAGCTCACGGAGGTTCGGGAACCTCCCCCCCCAGCGCCCGGATCAGCCCCGCCAGGTCCTCCGGAACCGGGGCCGTGAACCGGACGAGCTCTTCGGTCCGGGGGTGCTCGAACCCCAGCCGCCAGGCGTGGAGTGCCTGAGCCGGAGCCCCCACCAGCCGGCGGCGCGCCGCGGGATCGTGAACCCCTTTGGCCCGGGCAGCACCTCCGTACACCGGATCGCCGGCCACCGGATGACCCAGGGCCGCCAAGTGCACCCGGATCTGATGGGTGCGCCCCGTCTCGATGGTCACCTCCAGCAGGGTGGCGGCCTCGAGGGCGGAGATCGCCCGCCAGCGGGTCACCGCCGGCCGGGCCCGGGGCCCGTCCACCCACATCTTCTTGCGCTGGGTGGGGTGGCGGCCGATGGGCCGATCCACCACCCCCTCGCCCGTCAGCCGCCCCAGCACCACGGCCAGGTAGACCTTCTCCACCGACCGGCTCCGGAAGCGGGCCTGGAGCCGCCGGTGGGTCACATCGTCCTTGGCCACCACGATCAGCCCCGTGGTGTCCCGGTCGAGGCGGTGCACGATCCCGGGCCGCAGCACCCCGCCCACCCCGGACAGATCGCGCAGGCGGTGGAGGAGCGCGTTCACCAGGGTGCCGCCCCGGTGACCCGGCGCGGGGTGAACCACCATGCCCCTGGGCTTTGAGACCACCGCGATCCACTCGTCCTCGTAGATCACCCGGACCGGCAGGTCCTGGGGCTCCACGTCCCACGTCTCGGGCGGCGGGATCTCCACCACCACCTCCTCCCCGCCCCGGAGCTTCCGGCTGGCCTTCACGGCGGCCCCGTCCACGCGCACCTTACCCTCCCCGACCAGGGTCTGGAGCCGCGAGCGGCTCGCCGGCAGCCCCCGGCCGGCCAGAAACCGGTCGACCCGCTCCCCCCGCGCCTCGGCCGGCACGGTGAACCGGTGGACCCGGCCACACCCCTCCTGGCCCATCGCACCTCCTCGTCGTGCCCAAACGTTTCCGTTGCGTTTAGAACCATCGGGCCCCTGGGCAGGGGGGCAAGGCACCTGCCGGAGAGCCGGGCGCGGCCCTACCAAGGACCAGAATCTGTCTCCTGAATCCCTTGCCTCGCCCCCCCGATGGCTCTCAGGTTGATCGCGACTCGGTGTCGGATATCGAACCGTGCCGCACCGGGTCAACGGCGCGACCCGGCCGCCGGCCCTCGCCCCGGCCGGTGGACCCGTGGTAGATTTCCGTGCCGCCCCGCCCGCCGAGGGGCGATCCATCGGAACCCGGTACCGCATCCTCCGAAGGAGAGGCTTCATGGCGACGAACGAGATCCACAGCATTCTGGTGGCCGTAGACATCTCCCACGACGGCAACGCGGTGTGCGCGTTCGCCCGGAACCTGGCCCGGGCGTTGGGGGCCCAGGTGACGGCCCTGTACGTGGTCGAGGAGCTCCCGGAAGGGCTCAGGGGGCTCGATCTCCCCGCCCTGCGCCCCGAGGACGACGTCCCGGGCCAGGAGCAGGAGGCCTTGCGCAGGCTGCGGGATCACGCCCGGGAGAACCTGGGACCGGACGCGGGGCTGTACGTGACCGCGGGGGAGCCCGCCCGCGAGATCCTAAGGGTGGCCCGGGAACGGGGGATCGATCTGGTGGTCATGGGCAACCACGGCCGCAAGGGCCTCGCCAAGGCCCTGTACGGAAGCACCGTCCAGGAGGTCACCGAGGCGGCGGCCGTGCCCGTGCTCACGGTTCCCGTGCCCGGCTGACCGACCGCTACCAGATCCGGCTCTTGATCCGGCCGAAGGGTTTCAGGAGGAAGTCCACCAGGGCCTTCTCGTAAAATCCCCGGCCCCACAGGTGGGGAGCCACCCGTTCCCGGTAGTGGCGGCGGCCCTCCTCGATGGGCCCCGCCAGCACCTCGAACAGGCGGTCCTCCACGATGCCGCGCTCCACCTCGGCTTTGTGGTAGGCAGCCAGGTCGCTTACAATCGTGCGGGCCAGCCGGCGGGCCTCTTCCTCGTCACGGATGGGTTCGTCCATGGTAACTCCCCTGGGACCGGCATCTCCTCGCCCCATCAATTCGGTCTTCGGTCCCGGTCGCCGGCCACCGGGCGGGCCAGCTCGGACGATAGCATCGGCACCCTGCCCCGGCAAGCCGCCCCATCCCATTGAGGGTTTTGTGGTTCACAGCCTGGACGAAGTCGAACGGAACCTGGCCCGCTACTCCCCCCCCGGCAAAGGCAGCACGGCCCCGGTGCGGGCGGCCGTGGCCCTGTGCCTGCGGGAGGGGAGGGCGGCGCTCGAGATGCTGTTCATCGAACGGGCAGAGCGCCACGACGACCCCTGGTCCGGGCACCTGGCGTTCCCCGGCGGGCGCATCGATCCCGGGGACTCCGGCCCCCGCGCGGCAGCGGAGCGGGAGACCCTGGAGGAGGTGGGGCTCGATCTGACCGCGGCCCGGTACCTGGGGTCTCTGGGAACCCACCGGGCCGAACGGCTCCCGGTGGTGGTGTCGTGCTTCGCGTACGGCGTGGCTCCGGGAACCCAGCTTCAGCTGAACCACGAGGTGGCCGACGCGTTCTGGGTGCCCCTGCCGGATCTCCTGGCCCCCTCCCGCCACGCCGTGGTGACGTTCCGGTTCGGCGGGGCCGACTGGAGCCACCCCGCGATCCGCCTTCTGGGCTCGGGTCGACCGCTGCTGTGGGGCATCACCTACCGGCTGGTGGAACGGTTCTGCGAGGCCGTGGGCGCGACCCTGCCCGCGGCCGCTGGCCCCACCTCGTCCCGGGGGACCGGCTCCCGGTGAGCGCGCGCAACCCCGACCGTCACGAGAGGAGATCTCCCGTTGCGAATCCCGTTCGTGAAGATGCACGGCCTGGGCAACGACTTCGTGGTGGTGGACTGCCGCCGGCGGGACTGGGGGGACTGGGGACGGCTCGCCCCGGCCCTGGCCCACCGCCGGTTCGGGGTCGGGTGCGATCAGGTGCTGCTGGTGCGGACCTCGGACCGAGCCGACCTCCGGATGGACGTCTACAACGCCGACGGCTCCCGGGCCGAGATGTGCGGAAACGGCATCCGTTGCTTCGCCGTGTACGCGCGCGACCGCCTGGGATGGTCCGGGGAGGGCCTGCGGGTGGAGACCCTGGCCGGAGTCGTGGTTCCCCGGTTCGTGGGGGACCAAGTGGAGGTGGACATGGGCCGGCCCGCGTTCGACCCCGAGCGGATCCCGGTGTCCGCCCCGGGCCCCGTGAGGGAGCACCCGCTGCCCATGGACGGCCCCGACGCCAAGGTGACCTGCGTCTCCATGGGGAACCCCCACGCCGTGGTGTTCGTGGAGGACGCCGACGCCTACCCCGTGGCCGAGATGGGGCCGCGCATCGAGCGCCACCCACTCTTTCCCAACCGGACCAACGTGGAGTTCGTGCAGGTGCTCTCCCCCGATCGGCTGCGGATGCAGGTCTGGGAGCGGGGCGCAGGCGTGACCCTGGCCTGCGGCACCGGCGCCTCGGCCGCGGTGGTGGCCGCCCACTGGACCGGACGGACCGGCCCGGAGGCCGTCGTGGTCATGGACGGGGGCGAGCTCCGGGTGCGTTGGGACAAGGAGAGCGGCCACGTGTTCCTGACCGGCCCGGCCGTGACCGTGTTCGAGGGGGAGTTCCTCGCACCCGGGGCTTCTTGACCCGACGGCAAATACGAATTCCAACGAAAGCATTGCCAGGCCCGTGCCCCCTTTCCCTTGCAGAGTACGGGGTTGGGGGTCTGGTGAAGCGCCAGGTGCGGCCCCGAGGTTCTAGTTTCTAGTCTCTGGCCCGCCTGCTACCCCCGGGTGCGGATGTATCCCCACTCCGACAGCCGCTGGAAGCAGTACTTGGCCATCGGTCCCTTGCGCACCTTCTTGAGAACCTTCACGTACTCCCGGGCCGCCGCGTCCCGGTCGCCCCGAGCCTCGTAGTTCCGGCCCCGGAAGAACGCCACCGCGGGTTGTCCCGGAACGAGCTTCTCGGCCGCGGCCAGGTGCTCGAGGCTGCGGTCGTGCTCGCCCGCCTCGAACGCCACCACCCCCGCGGTGAACCGGGCCCGGAACAGGTTCGGCGCCAACGACACGGCCCGCTCGGCCGAGTCCAGGGCCTCTTTCGTCTGCTTGGCCTTGGCCTCGGCCGCCGCCCGGAACGCCCAGATCAGCGCGTGCTCGGGGGCCATGTCGGTGGCCTCCCGCAGCAGGCGCAGGGCCTCCTCGGCCTTTCCCTTGGCCAGGGCCTTCCTTCCCTCGTCCATCTTCGCGTAGGCCGGCGCCACCTTCCGAAGCCCGGCCGTGGCCTTCCGGAACGGCTCCGCCCGTAGCCGCTCCGGGGTCTTGAGCCGCCTCGGCTGGAACTCGGCCTCCTCCCGCGCCCGGGCCAGGCGCTCCGAGGTCAGGGGGTGGCTCAGGAACAGCGCCTCCACGGCCGAGGGCTCCCGGTCGCGGGTGGCCTTCAGGATCTCCATGACCTGGACCATGCCCTCGGGGTTGTACCCCGCGGCGGTCATGTACTCCATGCCCAGCTCGTCGGCCTGACGCTCCTGATCCCGGCTGTACTTCATCAGCACCAGGTTCGTGGCGAGCAGCCCTCCCTGGGCAAGGAGATCCCCCCCCTGCACCCTCGCCGTCTCCAGCGCCACCAGCCCCACCGTGGTCAACACCCCGGCCAGCACCTGCCGGGTGTACCCGGCCGCCTGGTGCCGGGCCGCCACGTGGCCGATCTCGTGCCCCAGCACTGCGGCCAACTGGGCCTCGTTCTCCATGCGGGTCAGCAGCCCTCGGGTGATCGAGATCTTCCCCCCGGGCAGGGCGTAGGCGTTGATCTCGGAAGCGTTGACCACGTTGAACTCGTAGTCCAGGTTCGGCCGGTGACTCAGAGCCGCCAGCCGCTTGCCCACCTCGGCCACGTACCGCTGGAGCCCGGGATCGGGGAACTCCCCCTCGGACATCTGGGTGTACACCGGATAGGCCTCCTCGCCCATCCTCCGCTCCTGCTCCTCGCTCATGAGTACGAGCTGCTGCCGACCCGTCACCGGGTTGACGGCACACCCCGTAAGCGAGAGCATGAGCCACGCCGCCGCGATCCGATACCGTCCGAGGCCCCCCCGTGCCCGTCGTGCCGTCATCGCCGCTCTCCTCCTTGCCCGCGCTGCGCGCGGCCCGGTCCTACGCCCGCCTCGAGGCGGAGCTCCGGGCCCGCATCGATCGGCTCACGGCCCGGGTCTGCCCCGGCTGCCGGTCGCCCTGTTGCCGGCCGGTGTACTGCCGGAAGACCTTCGACAACCCCTGGTACCGATGGGTCAACCGGGTCTGCCGGCCGTTCGTTCCCCCGCCGGAGTGGCGGGTCACCCGCCAGCCCTTCGGCCTGGGACCCCGGGATTGCGAGATCCGCGCGGGGCGGTATGTGTTCTGTTACAGCTTCAACTGCCGGCGCCTCCTCGCCGCGCTCCCCGAGCCGGGAGCTCGCCGGGCGTTCCAGGCCCTGTCGGACCTGCTGCTCCACCCGGACCGGCTGCCCGGAGGCCGCCGGCTCCACGAGCTCGGGCCGGGTGAGCGCCTGAGCCGGCGCGAGGTGGGGGCCATCGACCGGGCCCTGGCCGAGGCACGCCAGGCCTTGGTCGTGCTCGACGCCTCGGGGATGCTACCCCCGGCCGGGACCCGGCTCAAGCCGGAGGCGCCTTGAATCCCCCTCGGTCGCTGTAGGGCCGGGCACCGGGGAAGGGGAGTCACCCGGCGACAAAATAGGCCCGTTTTTTATTGACCAGGCGGATACACAGGCGCTATCGCTCCCTCCTCGGAGGGGCAAGGGACCTGCCGGAGAGCCGGGTGCGGCCTTATCAGGGGCCAGAATTCAGATGCCAGTGGACAGAGGGGGACTACCCCGGCAGTCGGGGGAGCATTTTTGAACACCTGTCCTCTGTCCGCTGAAGTC
>JALUTY010000127.1 GCA_027021615.1 bacterium
CGACAGATCGAAGGGCAGGTTCACCCGGGCGCCCACGAAGTAATTGCTGCCGTTCAGATCGTCGTTCTCGAAGACCTCGGCATCCAGGTACAGGTAATCCCGCGCCCGCACCTGGATGCGCCCCTTGGTCCCCTGCACGTCCCGGCCCACGGGGTTGTCGTAGTCGTAATACCCCACAAACACCTTCACCTCGGGGGCCTTGGCCGGCAGCGGCAATTTGACCCCCACCTCGGCGTCATAGCCGTCCAGGCCCCGCTCGTACTGCTCGAAGCGCTTGGTGGTCACCGTGGTGGTGGTGGTCGTGGTGGTGGTCGTGGTGGTGGTGGTCCGGGTGGTCTGGGTCTGGTCCTGCAGGATCTGGTGGACCTGGGCAAAGGGATCCCCCCAGTCCACCGTGGTGGTCTGTTGCATGCGGGTACTGGTGTTGGCGGTCACCGTCACATCGGTCTGCTGGGTCTCGTAGAAGCCCGCCAGCCGGGGGTCGTTGTCGGCGTCGTACCAGTTGACCCGGGCGTCTACGTGTTCGCTCAGGAACTCAAGGCCCAGCCCCACCTGGTTGATCTGGTTGCCGGCGGGGGTGTAGCGGCTGTCGTAGTAGGCATTGGCGCCGAGAATCGCCTTTTGGTTGGGCAGCAGGTGGCGCAGGCCGAAGCCCACGTTGATCTCCCCGGCGCCTTCGTCCTTGAGGCCGAGGCGGGGGTTGAAGAACAAAACACTGGAGGCGGACTGCCAGGTGGGAATAATGAAATCCACGTAGCCCTCCACCGAGCCGTCGCCGCCGCGAAGGCCCAGGGTGGCCCGGTCAGAGATGCGGTCGGAGGGGCGCGCGGGGTCGGTCTCGGACAGGGCCGCGGAGCCCGCGGCCAGCAGGCCTGCCAGCAGCAGGCCCGCACGGAGGGTCAAGGAGGAAACGAGAGGACGCCACAGACGGCATCCCTCCAGAGGAAGGAAGATCGCCATGTTCCCGCTCCTAGTTGTCCGCCCCGGCTCCGGGGCGCCCGACAAAAGCCGGCGGTCACTTGCCGCCTGTTGGTATTGGTTTCTTTAGGGCGTCTTGAAGAACTCCTGCCCG
>JALUTY010000128.1 GCA_027021615.1 bacterium
CGTCCGGATTTGAAAGCGGCCGTCAGGGTCGGGCGGGGCCGCAGCCGCGCGCAGTTTCGCAGGGCGCCGGTGAAACCGGCGACCGAGAATGTTTGAGCACGGCGCGGCGCCCGCCCGCCCAGGCCGCGGCGCCGGCGACGCAGATCCCAAACGACAGAATCGCTGGATGAAGTTTCAGGTCAGGTAACAGATACAGATTCGCGCAGTGCAGGGAGCGTGAAGACGGACACGGGCCACGGAATCGGCCCCGGTTGCGGAACACGGTCCACGGTCAACGGCTGCGGTCAACGGTTGCCGTCACCCCCCTTCCCCAGCACCCTCACCGCCTCGTCGATCCCCTCCCCAATGCCCAGGTCCGCGGCTCCGTATGCCTCCAGGTACTCCCGCCACGGCCCCTCGCACACCGGGTCCAGGGGACAGTCGCGGCAGGTGTCCGGCTTGGCCTTGGATTCGTACCTGCGGTCCCGATCCCAGTCCCTGGGCCCCTGGTCCAGCTGCCTCACCTCGCTCCTGAAGGACCCCTGGTACACCAGCTCGGACGCGCAGCCCGCCATGTCACCCAGCAGGCACAACGGAAACGCCTCGGTGACGAAGACACCTCCCCGGCTCGTGAAGACCGAGTGGGCATCCCTCAAGGCGGGCATGACGTCGGCGTAGGACGGCACGACGTGCTCGAAGTCCCTTCCGGCATTCCCCAGGCCGTGTGGAAAGGTGAAATTGATCCTCCTGACTCCCATCTCCAATGCCAGGTCGGCGATCCCCGCCAGGTGCGCGGTGTTGGGCCTGGATATCACCACCTTGACGGTGACCCGTTCCCCCCTGGATACGAGCGCCCGTATCCCGGCCGTGGTCTGTTCGAACGACCCCCCGGCCCTCGTCACGGAGTCATGGACGGCGGGGACCGGGCCGTGCAGCGCCACGACGAACCGCACGTCCATGCCGCACAACGCATCCAGGGCCGGCGCGTGAGAAAGGACCCTGCCGTTGGTCTGGATCCCCACGCGCAGGCCCAGCGAACGGGCGGTCCGCACCAGCACCGGGAGGTCGCGCCTGATCGTGGGCTCCC
>JALUTY010000129.1 GCA_027021615.1 bacterium
CACGTGCATGGTGTAGGCCGTCAGCTCCCCCGCGATCTTGTACATGTTGGGGATCATCAGCAAAAGACCCTGGCTCGCCGTGAACGTGGTCGTCAGCGCCCCGCCCTGCAGCGCCCCGTGCACCGCACCGGCCGCGCCCCCCTCGCTTTGCATCTCCACCACGTGGGGCACGCTGCCCCAGATGTTTCGCTTGCCCACGGCCGACCACTCGTCGGCAAACTCCCCCATGGGCGACGACGGGGTGATCGGGTAGATCGCGATCACCTCGCTCAGCCGGTGGGCAACCGAGGCCGTCGCCTCGTTGCCGTCCACGGTGATCCTGCGCCGGGTGCTCATTGGTGCTCCTCCTCAGGGTTGTGGTGTCGATGCGCCCCCCGGATCAGGCGGCCCGCCCCCAGCCCCCACCGGCACCAAAGCGCGGGCTGCAGGGGCCCAGGCGATGAAGTTCCATCGTTTCCACCCGGGCAGGAGCGCAGGGGCCGCGGGTGGGCCGGCTGAGAGGGGGGCCGCGCCACAAAACTGCCGCCGCGGCCACGCCGAACCCGAAGATCGGCACCATTGTGCCCGTTCCGGGATCGGGCCATCCAAGGGCACCTGGCCGCGGCGAGCTCGAATGTCGGCCCCTGCGGCCCCCCGGCCCAGACGGCCCACCCGTGGCCCCCCAACGGCTCCGCAGCCCGGGCCGCAGGGGCCCTGGAACGCGTGGGAATCCCAGAAGTTTTCAAACGTCCTAGCGTCCCAGCGTCCTAGCGTCCCAGCGGAAGTCACATGGAAGCTCCGGCTGCCTTCCCCGTCTTCCGGGCCGGGTTCCGATCACCCGTCCCGGTCCTGGACGAGCTGGATGAGAACCCCGTCCGCGGCATTGGGGTGCAGGAACACCGTGAGCCGGTTGTGGGGACCCTCCTGGGGGCTCGGGTCCACCAGAGGAACCCCCTGCTCCCGCAGCCGCCGGACCGCCAGCTCCAGGTCGTCCACCTGGTAGGCGATGTGGTGGAACCCCGGCCCGCGATCCCTGAGGAACTTGGCGACGGCCGACTGGGGGTTG
>JALUTY010000130.1 GCA_027021615.1 bacterium
GCCCGAGCATGGCCCCCATCAGCCCGAAAAAGATCACCATGAACGCGGCATCCGCGTCCCAGAAAAAGAACTGGGGCGGATCATCGAGCCGGCGGGGGATCCAGTATTGCTCGTCCATGGCTCGCTCACACCACCGCGGAGCCGAAGATGGTGTCGATGATGGTGGGGCCGAGGGCCCCGAAGATGGCCAGCACCACGCCGATGATCGCCGGCACCGCCGAGCCCTTGGCGGCGCCGTAGCCCAGCCCCACCAGGCCGCCGACGATGGCGATGCCGCGGCCGAGGTAGCCGGTGGCGGCGTCGTAGAAAAACTGGTAGGCCGGCTGGAACTCCGCGCCCGTGGTCGCGGCCAGGGCCAGGCCCGGCACCAGCAGGGCGGCCAGCGTCGCGGCGTGACAGAGGTACTTCTTGCTCACGATCTACTCCTCCTTGCGGGTTGTGAAATGGATTTCGGCGCGACGGTTCTTCGCCCGGTTCTCCCGGGTGTCGTTGGGCGCCACGTAGCAGCACTTGCCCCAGCCCTGCACGGACCGGGGCCGGATGCCCAGCTCGCCCAGCACCCGTGCCACGGCCTCGGCCCGACGGCGTGCCAGGGCGTCGTTGTAGGCCTGGGGCCCGATGTCGTCGGTGTACCCCGCCACCCGCACGCCGCGCCGGTAGTCGAGGTCCTCCGCGAACCGGCGCAGGGCCTTGAGCTCGCGCGGCCGCACGACCGACTCGCCGAAGCGGAAGTGCACCACGAAGGCCGGCTCACCGGCCGGGGGCTTGGAATCGGGCGCGCGGCGCCCGATTCGGGTCACGGACGTGGGGGGATCCTTGCGCGTCTTGTTGTTTTTCACGGTGATTTTTGGTGCGGCCGCCAGGGAACCGATGGGTGTCTTGGGCGTGGGCCCCGGGCATTCCGTGCACACGACGAACACGGCACCGGCGGACTGAGTCACGCCGAGCCGCTGGTCTGCTGCCGCGCTGCCGTCAGGGCCGGCCGTCGGCGCCGGCGTGGTGCAGGCGGCGGCCACCGCCAGCGCGGGCAAGATGCTCCATGACCTTGCGTGCATACTCGTGCCGTTTCCGTGTGGCGACCCGGGACGGTGACGTGCCGGCGTGGTAGGCGCCGACGGCGTCCCAGGTGTACCCGTAGAGGTCCACGTTGTGCGCGAGGATCCAGGCGCCGATGGAGATGTTGTAGCAGGGGTCCCAGAGATGGGACTCGCGGATGCCGTGGGGCGCCAGGTGCCCCAGCCACCACGAGTTGATCTGCATGATCCCGATGTCCCGGCTGCCGTCACCGTTGGCGTTTTGGGCCAGGGGCTCAAGGCCGCTTTCCACCGCGGCGATGGCCCGCAGCAGCTCGGGGGCCACGCCGAAACGCGCGCCCGCCTCGCGGAAGCAGGCCTCCAGCCCCAGGGTCCCGGCGCCGGCCGGCGCCACGCCCGCCACGAGGGCCAGGAACATCACGGCGCTCAACGCTCGTCCTCGCATGGGGCCGGACGGTACACGCGCGGGCCCGCGGCCGGGAAGACAAAATCCCGCCGGGTTGGATGCAGGATTTTTCGGAGGGAGACTTCCCCCGGGACCCGGCGGGTCCCGGGGGACCGCCGCCCGGGCCGGGCGGCTTCCCGGTCGTCAACGAGCATGGAGCCCGCCCCGGCGGGAGCGGGCAGCGGCGGCGCCAGGGAAGCGTGGAACAGGCGCCTGCCCGGGATTCACAAGACAAAGCCCCTGCAACGGCCGAGAGGCCCTCGCCACGACCTGCACCGTTGCCGACCTGTACCTTGGGGGCGTCAGGTCCTTCACATACCTGGGCGCGGGGATCCGCACAAAGGGGCACCGCCACTTTCCGGCGGCGGGCGGCCGGCGTGGTCAATCGAAGGCCCGTGGCCTTCCCGGGACCCGCGCGCCACGGGTCCCGGGAAGGCCACGGTCACGCCGGCAAGGTGGCCCAGGTAGAGAAAAGGGGACGCCGGTTCACGGCCGGCGCGGCGTGGAGCAGGTCCCCTGCCAGGACCAGAGGCGCGTTATCGTTGTCGCAAAAAGGGGACCGCAGGACCGAGACCCCGGAGGGCCGCCCCGTCACACGGTCCGGCGGGGCTTGGCCGGCATGGGCCGGCCTGGGCGCCGCGATACCCTCGCGGCCAGGGGTGAAACCGATGGAACCGATACACCCGACATCTTAGCAAAAACCCCGGGGGCCTTTCCGCAACATTCCGTCAAGAATGCTGGGGAAAGGCCCCGCGCAAGCGGGGCCAGGAACGTCAACGACGGCCGGCCTTCCCGACGGCCTTCATGGCAACGTCGTGGATCTGGCCAAGCTCGACCCAGTCGACGCCGCCCGTTTCGCGCCAGTGTCGGCAGGCCTCGACCAGCATCCGGGCAGCCGTGAAAGCCGCCTCGCGGCGGCGCAGTTCGTGGACGCAGGCGGCCGGCTCCGGCCAGCTCTCGCCCTCGTCCAGTGCCTGGACGACCTCGAAGACGAGTCCCGTGCCGTCGTCGGACTCCTCGAAGTCGTCGTAAAGCAATGGGACCTCCGGGGTATCTTCCCAGATGTCGCCGCAGTCGAATCGCTCTTCTGCCTTCACGATGGCGTCTTCTGCGTCCTCGGCCTCGATGCCGACCATGACCCGGTGCGTGTAGGGGAGCGTGTATTGCACAACGTACTTCATATCAGTCCTCCCCCGGCAACATGATGGTCACCACCGGTTCGCCGGAATCCCCCGGCCCGGCCACCAGTTTCAGGGCCGTCAGCCGTGCCTCGGCGCTTTGGCCGTCCCGTGGCACGCGGTAGAGATGGTAGACGACCTGTGATTCCCCGGCGGCGGTGCCGTGGATCGCAATGAACGCCATCCACAGCACGTCCCAGAGCCTGCCGTCCTGGTCCTGGTGAACGCCCTGGTCCTCGGAGTCCCAGTCGGTCCAGGCGACGCAGTCCTCCCAGGCAGCGCGCGTGACGGCCACGGGGACGCGGAATCCCGCCTCCCTGGCCATGTCGGTGACGTCGATCAACGCGCCATCGGCGATGGCCTGGGCGCGCGTGTAGGTATGAATGACTTCTCCGAAGAGATCTTCTGAGGTAGTCATGGTGCACCTCCTGTCGGTTGAAGGGACCGGGGGCGCGATGTCCCCCGCCGGGGCAACGCGCCCCCGGCGGGGTGAAAAGGCGGATCAGGCCGCCGCCTCGATGGCCCGGTCGTCCTCGGCGAGGTACTCGGCCGCCTCCCGGGCACGGCTCGCGGCCCGGAAGATGGCCCGCTTGTCCTGCTTCAGGACCTCGAGCCAGCTGTTGATGTAGCCCTCGTGCCGGAGCTCGCCCCGGATGCCGAGGCGTGCGCACAGGAACGCGGCCCCCAGCTCGGCGACCAGCTCCTCGAAGGCGTAGTCGGCATCGCCGAAGCGCCCGAACTTCCGGTCCAGACGGTCCTTGTGCCCGGTCCAGTGCACGAGTTCGTGCAACAGGGTGGCGTAGTAACCGCCCTGGTCCCGGAACGCCCCCCGCGGGGGCATGCGGATGAAGTCCGCGCGGCGCTGGTAGAACGCCCGGTTGCCACGGTGCTCGATGCGCGCACCGCTGGCCTGCACGAGCTGCTCGGCCTCCGCCAGGGGATCCCATCCCGGCGGCTCCTCGGGGACTTGCATCCACTCCGGAAGGCCGTCGCACTGCTCGACGTTGAACACGGTGTAGCCCCGCGCGAACGGAATGACCCGCGTGCGGGGCCGGCCGTCCTCGTCGAGGACCGGCTGCCCGTTTTCGTCGAGCACCTCGCGCTCGACGAACTTCCAGAACACCACCAGCGTGCCCCGCTCGCCGCGGCGCACGTGGCCGCCGGCCTCGGCCGCCTGGCGGTAGGTGAGCCAGCGGTCGGCCCGGTAGCCGGCCTCCTGGGCCGTGGCCCACAGCAGGAGCTGGTTGACGCCGTGGTAGGGACGCCCCGTGGCCGCGTTCCGCGGCCGGCCGTCGCCGGCCCCGAGGGTCCACGGGCGTACCCACGGCGGGCAACCCCGCTCCAGGGCCTCGATGATGCGGTCGGTCACCGCCTGATAGATGTCGCGTTTCTCTTGCATGGTTTCTCTCCTCCAGGACGAGGCCGGGAGAAACCACGCCCCCGGCCGGGGACGTGGCATTCCCCGGCGGGGTGGAAGAAACCTGCCTGGTGGCAGGTGGACTACAGGATGCCGTAGACCCGCAGCCACGACGGGTGCCCGTGCGGGCAGGTCCCGTCCGGCTCCACGGCACAGCCGTCGGTGGCCTCGGCCACGCCATCGAAAGCCATCCGCTCCAGCTCATCCATGGACGGCGGCTCGACGGTGGGCCTGGGCCACGGGATGTCGTCGCGTACAGGGTTTTCCATGCGGATCTCCTCTGCTGGGTTGAACGAATGCCCCGGCCGGGGCGGTGTGGAACGATGGACCGGCCGCCTGGCGGCGGCGCCCCTCCTCCCGGTCCGAAGGGGCTTCGGGTGCCGCGATGCCCTCGCGGCGGGGGATGAAAGCGCCTTTCCCGAGGACCGGGGAGCCCCGGCCCTGGGGAAAGGCGCCGCCTGGCGGCGGCGCCGGGGTTTCAGCAGGTATCTTCCAGGATGCCTGCCCGCACATCGAGGCCCAGCCGGCGGCACTCCTCCTGCACCAGGGACTCGATTTCGCGGGCCTTGGCGTCGAGCTGCCCGGCCTCGTCATGCGTGCAACCAGCCATGACGGTACCGCAGCGGGCCTCGAGGCGGACCACGTCGTCATGGATCCGCGCCGTGGCCACCAGGCTCACGTGGGTCAGCGGCAGGTTCTTCTCCTGCCGGAAGAGCCAGGTGATCCGGACGATCCGGCGGTCCACGTTCCCGGCCTCCTTGGAGAGTTCCTCGAGAAACTCCTTGGGTTCGTTGAACAACACTCTCATGTTTCCCCTCCTTCGTTGCGGTCGAACGGCCCGCCAGGCGCCCTCCCGCCGGGGAGGACGACCTCCCCTGGCGGGGTGATGAAGAGACTCAGGCCCGGCCCAGCTTCCTGAGGGCCCGGCGCGTGATTTCGAGGGACGCCCGCTTGGCGTCGATGGCCTTGGACAGGCCGTCGATGCCCGCCCGGGCGGCCGCCTCGAGTCCGTTCAGCTCGTGCTCCAGGCGCTGCTCCTGCAGCTTGAGCACGTCTCGCGCCGACGGCACCGAGAAGCAGCCCTGCAGATCGTCAGGCC
>JALUTY010000131.1 GCA_027021615.1 bacterium
CCGGGGGGTGGTGTTCGACACCGACCGCATCGAGATCCGGGACGCCGGCATCACCTTTGACGTGCCCCCCGAACTGGGCGGCCCGGAGTTCGGCGTGGCGAGCCCGCGGGCCGAGGTGCTCGGCGCGACCGCCGGCGCCGGGGGGCCCCAGTGGCAGATCCCCCCGGAGGGAGCGTCGGGCACCGGCGATTTCAGGATCACCCTGGACATTTTTCCGGACGGCAACATCGGTTACGACGGCGACCCGCGCGCCAACCCCCGGGTGGAACCCGTGGGCTCCGTGGGGTTCCTGGGCATCCCCTTCACCCCTTCGGGCGAGATCCGGTTCGCGCGGTATGCGCCCACTGCCGCTGCTCGCGCCGGCGAAAGCCAGTTCCAGACCGAGGCCGTGCCCTCGTCGGCCCTGGGCCTGCGGACCGACCGCGAGGCTCGCGCGGCCGTGGCGTCCGCGGTTCCCCTGGTCACGTTCGAGGGAACCCTGCACTTTCCGTTCTTCGGCAGCCGCAGGGTGCGGATCCAGCACACGGCATCAGGCGCCCGGGTTCCGTTCCTTTCGGGCCCCGAGCAAAGCTGCGCGGATCTGCTGAAGGAAAACGGCCTCGACGAGATCCCCTGGGGCCTTCCGGATCCGGTTCAACAGGCGGCGGAAGCTGTGGTGACGCAGATCGGGGAGAGGCCCGAAGATGCCTCGCGCAACACCATCTGCGGCGACTCCCGCGGGTACGTGGTGGGCCGGGTCAACCTGCGGTACGTGAACACCTTCGGCAGGGACGCGGTGGCCGAGAGCATCGCCTCCACCGCTTCGGGCGTGTGGTTCCCGGACGAGGAAGGCGAGCCGGTACAGGCCAAGGAGTTCAAGGGCTTCCTTGGCCAGGGGGAGTTCTCGGTGCTGGGGGTGCTCAAGCTGGTGGGTGTTGCGGATGTGGTGCGCACCGACGACGGCACCCTGGTGGAGCGGGTGTCCCTGGGCGCGGGAGTGCACACCTTCCGCGCGCTGCTGGCGGGCATGAACATCGGCCGCACCGGGGCCAAGCTGGGAACCGCCGCCGCCGAGGTGCTGCTGGACATGCCAGAGGAGGCCGAGGCCTTCGGTCGGTTCGTGGGGGACACCGTGGCGTTCAGCACGACCCTCGCCCTGGCGTTGACGGCCGACGTGTGCGCCGAGGCCGGTGCGACAGCGACCGGCGCCACAGGAGGCGCCGCCGGTGCGCTCGCGGCCGCGTGCTCGCCCCTGATGGAGGAGTTCAACCGGATGCTCGTGACCGACGGCGCCAACCTTCTGGTGAGCGCCGCGGAGGTGATCGAGATCCTCCTCGCCAAACTGGCAGAAGAGGCAGGCCTGGACATCGAAATCGAGCTTCCGGACGACGCCGAGAAGTGGAAGGAATTCGGGCCCGGCGTGATCAAGGATCTGGTGCGGGACGTGGGCAACCTGGTCAACCTGGAGAAGATTCCTCCCGAGGAACTGGCGCTCGCCGTGGTCCGCACCCTGGACAACCTGCTCACCGGCATCCTGCTGAGCCTGGACGACGACGAGAGCGATCCGGCCCGGACCGTGACCCTGGGCATCCACCTGCCGGTGCTGCCGGCCCGGAAGTTCTTGGAGCAGGGCAGGCTCGATGCGGAGGACGTGTGGAGAACCCTGAGGGAAGCGGCCGAGTTCGCGCGGCGTCTTGCCGAGATGGAGCCGGTGAAGAGCGAGCAGCCCCTGCTTCCCCTCATGGTCCGGCTGGCGGAGCTGATGCTGGACGTACTCCAGGAACTCCGGAACGCCCGACCGGGTGCTCCGCCCCAGGTCGACCTGAACCAGGTGCTCGAGGTGATCGCATCGATCCCGGACGCGGCGTGCGCCCTGGCCGATCAGAACCCCGACGCAGCCGATGCCATCGTGACGGCGGTCAGTCAAACCACCGGGGTCGGGGAGCGGGACATCCGAAACGGGCTGGCCCTTTCCCGGAGAGTGCTGGGATGGGTGGAGCACCCCGCCCTTTCGGGCGACTCGCCGGACGCGGGCCGGGTGGTGCGCGAGCTCGTGATCCCCCTGGTCGACGACCTCAGGCGGGCCAACGCGGACAGGCCCGAGTTTTGCGTGGCCCGGCCCGGTTACGATCCCTACGACGCCCAGGTCATCGCCGTGCTGAACGTGCTGGCCCAGGTGCTCCGGGTGGCCGAGGTGGAGGCCATCGAGGACCCGGCCGATCGGGCCAGGCAGCGGTTCTTCTGGGTCGTGGAGACCCAGCGGACCATAGCCCGGGCCGTGAACACCGTGGCCGAGGCGGCGGGCCGGGATCCGCCGATCCCCGGGCTGGCCTTCACCCTGTTCGACGCCCTGGAACGGGCCTGGGAGGTGGTGACCGCCGAAAGCGAGGACCCCGCCTCGGTGAAGCTCCTGCGGGCCGCCGACAAGGCCGTGTACGAGGTGGGCCAGGACCCCGACCTTTCCCAACTGGACTACACCCCCCAGACGGTGGAGTTGGTCCGGGCCGTGCTGGCCGAGGCCATACTCCTGGCCCGGGCGGCCGAGGCGTCCGAACCGCCCGAGCCGGGCCCGGTGCTCCGGGGGGCGGCCCGCATCGCCGGCGCAGCCGCCCAGATGCCCCTGGACCGGGACGTCCGCCTGGGCCTCACGCTCCTGGCGCGGACGATGGAACTCGCGGCCGAGATGAACGTGTGGCAGGGCCCGGCCCCGCCCGACGGTCGCCGGGTCCTGCGGTTCGCGGAGGAGGCCCTGGAGACCCTGGAGGACATGGCCCGCGACGAGAACGCCCGGCGGGCCGTTCGGGTGGCCCTGTACGTGGCCCGCCGCATGGGGACCGCCCTGCTCCTGGCGGACCCCTCCGATCCCGACGCTGTGCTGGCGGCGGCCCGGGGCCTGCTCCAGGACCTGGCTCCCCTGCTGGGCGAGGCCGGCACCGCGGCGGGCCTGGTGGAGGGCTCGGTGGTGGCGGTGTCCCGGATCGCCACCGACCCCTATCTCGCGGGGTTCGCCCTTCAGGCCGGGCCGGCCGTGGACGTGTTGGAGCGGGCCCTGGGGGACGAAGGGCTGCCTGAACCGGCCCGGGAGCACCTGGAGGCGGCCGTTCGGTACCTGGAGCGGGTGCTGGACGATCCCAAGGCCCCCTACGAACTGAGGGACGAGCAGGGGAACGTGAAGGCGGCCCGCCGGCTGGCCGAGGACGGCACGATCTACACGTACAACGCCAGCACCAGGCGGTACCGGATCGAACGGCCCGACGGCCGGGTGGAGGAGTACGAGAACGTGGATCCGGAGGCGTTCGAGCGCTACACCGCGCCCGGGGCCGATCCGGACCGGCCCGAGCCGGAGAAGCTGTTCCGGGTGGAGATCCCCGTCGACCTGCAAGACGTGACCGGGGTGCTCACCTGGGACAAGCTCACGGGTCTCGTGCGGTGGGAGTATGTGCTGGCCCCCCTGGCCGCGCCGGGGATCCTCGTGTGGAAGGCCGGCGAGGCCGCGTGGGATGCGGCCACGGGCTTCTGGGACTACCTGAAAAAACGCCTGGGCCGGGAGCCCGATCGGCCCAACGAACCGCCCAGGCCCGATCCGGGGCAGGAGGTGGTGGAGGCCGAGGAGCCGAAACCGCCCGGCCCGCCCGGCGCGGACCTGCAGGGCTGGACGGTTCGGTACGAGCGGGGATTCGTGTGGCTCCACGGCCCCCGGGGCCAGTGGATCCGGCGCGAGCCCAAAGACCCGCTCCGCGATCCCGATACCGGTGCCATCGACATCACCGGGGCGCTCTCCGGTGCCAGGGTGCGCGTGCCGTTCCGGGGCGAGACCGTCTGGCTTGCCTACGAGGGCACGGGGTACGTCAAGGTGAAGGGCGACGGGTGGACGCGGATCTACGAGGCGGGGGACCCGGTGGAGGTGCAGCCCGACGGGGACCTGGCCCGGGCCGAGTGGACGCCCGGCGACCTGGTGTTCGACCTGGAAACCGACGCGGGCGGCTACGCCCTGGCGGCCCACCGGGACGCCGGCGTGAGCGTGCGGCTGTACCCGGGCCGGTTCGAGGTGCGGCCGGCCGAATTCCTGGGGCGCGGGATCGTGTCCGATCCGACCCCAGAGCTCACGTGGTACCCGCAGGACGGCCGGTGGGAGGGCGGGCAGGCCCGCGAACAGGAGCAGGGGCGTTGGCTGCTCGAGGCCGGGGACGGGCAGATCCTCGTCCAGGGGGTACGCCGCTCCGCGCGGGTGGGCGCGGCCGAGGTCCTGGCCGTGCAACAGGACTCCCCGCCCAAGGGCCGGATGCTGCAAGTCCGGTGGAAGGGGGGAGAGTACCGGTTCGAGGCGTGGCGGCCCGACCCCGACTCCGACCGGTGGGATGTGCGCGTGCGCGCCTACGGGTTCGAGGAGCGGGCCGGCCCCCTGCTTCTTCCCCCAGGCCCCGCACCCCAAATCTCGCGGGCCGGGGAACCGGAGCCCGAGTTCCAGACCCGCAGAGAGGCGGACGGAACCGTGGAGGAGATCACCCCCACCGGCACCGTGAGGCGGACGCCCTCGGGCCGCACCCGGGTTCAGGTGCAGAACCCCGATACGGGCCAGAGATTGGACGTCGAGTACGACGAGCAGAAGCCGGTGTACGATCCGCCGCCTCCGGCGCCCGAGCCGGTGGCCGACGGCGACCCGGCGCAGGCGACCGAGGCCGACACGATGCGTCGGGCGCAGGAACTGCGCCGCCAGATCCGCGAGGCGCTCACCCCCCAGGACTTCGGGGATGTCATCGAGAAAAGGGTGATGCCCTTCGTGGGCGACTTGGTGGAACAGGAGGTGGCAGAAGGGAAAAAATTAACGGAGCGCCAAAAGTGGGAGATAAAGCGCACCCTCGATGAAGCCGGGGCCGAGGCGACCCGCAGGTGGCTCGAGACGGCCGAAGCGTGCCTGGACTCGGGCACCATCGAGGATCAGTGGAGGTGCATCCAGGAACGGGAGCCCGAGTGGCTGCGCTGGGCCGTGGCCATGGACGAAGCTCGGGAGCGCCTGCCTGAGTTCGGGGAGGGCGGCTCGCTGCTCTACGGAAGGCTTTCCCGAGACGCCTCGGCGCGGCTCCGGGCCTTGCTTCATCGCCAGGACCTGTTGGTGCGGCGGATGGTGGAGCGCTACCAGGGTCAAGCGCAAACCATGACGCACGAGCAGCGCAAGGAGACACTGGGGTCGCTGCTCAAGTACTGCGAGCGCATCGAGCTCATGGGTTGGCGCACCTGGGGGGGGGAGGACACCGGGTGCCAGTTGGCGGCGGAGCAAGCGATCGAGTTGTTCCGCGAGCAACAGGACGACCTTGCCGAGTTCGCCGACGCCTCGCTCGTCGGGTACTGGGTTCCCGCGGTCCAGCCGGAGACCGCCGAGGAGGCCAAGCGCCTGTACGACCGCATTGTCAAAGCAAAGGACTGGGCCGGGGAGAATCCGGACCATCCTTTGTCCCTGCGCACCCTCCTCAGGGTGGCCCAGCAAGCGGCCGACAACTCCCGCCGGCAGATCCAAGGGGGCCCGAGCCAGGAGGAATGGCTCGGGATCGTCTTGGATGCGGCCAACCTTGCACAACAAAGGGTTCTCCAACCCCTGGAGTGTGCGAAGCTGGGCCGGGAGGCCCTGGGGAACCCCGGGACTCGCCGCAGCCTGCTCGCCGCGCTCGAGGAGGCCCTGCGGGTGAGAGACACCCTGCGCAACCTGGAGGTGGCGGGCGTGAGCGGGGGGGCGATCGATGCTGGGCTCGCGAATTTCAGGGACTGCCTGGACGAGGAGGTGGACGCCCTGGTGGAGGCGGTGCGCGGTGGGGACCGGGAAACCACGGTCTGGTTCCGGGCCCTCTCCGACGTGCACGAAAAGCTGGCCGCCGCGGGCGTGGGAGGGCGCTCCCCGGCCCAGGCCGTGGGCGATGCCATGCGGTCCGCAGCCCAGACCACCGGGCCCGCGCCCGGGTGCCTGACCTGCCACAGCGGCGGGGGCGGCCTCAGCCGGCAGCAGGCCCGGGAGCTGCTGCGGCTCCTCCGGTTCGCCGCCCGCACGGGCCGGCCTGTGGGCGAGGTGATCTCGCCGGACGAGGCCCGGGACTTGCTGGAGCACCTGTGGCAGGCCCTGCTCCAGGACCTGGCCGGCGCGCCCGAGGACGAGGAGATCCAGTCGCTGGTGGAGGAGTTCGCCCAGGTGGTGGAGCAGCTCCGCAGCGCCGGCATGGAGGTTCCCGAGGCGTTCGGTACGGGCGAGTTGACGGCGCGCCAGGCGGCCCTGAGCCGGGTGCTCCTCAACCGGATCAACGACCTGACGCAGCATAACACCCTCGCCAACCTGGTGGCGGTGCTCCGGGCGGCCCGAACCTATCACCGCACCATGGGATTTCTGGCCTGGCAGGACCCCGACTTCCAGAATGCGGCCTCCAACTTCGACCTCATGGCCGGCCGGGTGGCCGTGTCCGTGGACGATCCGTCCCTGCCGGGCCAGGCAACCCCCCGTGAGCTGGGCTGGGCACTGGATGTGGTGGCCGAGCTCGCCCCGGCCAATCCCCAGGCGCGGGCCGTGCTCGCCCCGGGTCATGAGGTGGATGGCCAGAGCTTCGACGCGTTTATCGGACTGGCCCTGGACATGCTGTCCGAGTCCGACCGCATGAACCGCCGGGGCGAGCCCGGCCGGGGCGAGCGCGGATGGGTCCTTCTGGAGCACGATGTCCTGCTCGGCCGCATCGCTCGCGAGCCGCGCAAGCGGTTCCTGGCCCGGGCCGCGGATCTTCTGGCCGGCCGGCTCGGGGATGATCCGGACTACGACACCGTGCGCGAGGCCGTGGCCCTGGCGGACCTGGCCGAACGGCTGGAGGCGCCGGACGTGGCCGAACGGCTCCGGCGGGCCGCAGCCTCCGGGGTGGGAGCCCTGGTGCGCGAGCCCGCCTCCGGCGCCGAGGAACTGGATCGGCGGTTCGCGCTGGCCGGGGAGGCCGGAGCGCTCTCGGACTCGCGCCAGTGGCAGCGGTTCCTGGCCGAGGCGCTGGCCGGCGAGGCCCCGCACGCGAGCCCGGCCGACCTGGTGGCGATGGCGCTCCTGAGGGTCCGCCAGGCCCTGGACGGGACGGGCCCGTCCCGCCCCCGAGGCCTCGAGCGGGTGGCCGAGGCGGTGCTGAAGGTTCCGCCGGAGGGGGTGGTGAACGCCCAACGCCACGAGTTGGGCCTGGCCGCCGCCGGGAACGTGGCCCAGGCCCTGACGGAGGAGTGGGGCGACCGGGCCGGCGAGCCGGTCCGGGAGGCGGTGCGGGGTGCCCTGCAGGTCCTGGCCGACCCGGTGGGCGCGGCCCGGACCCACCTGCCCGAACTCGTGGCCCAGGCGGCCAGTTCGGCCTCCTACGCCTTCACGGGCAAGCGGCTGGAGGAGCCCGAGCGGGAGCGGGTCCGGGCTGCGGTGCGGGCGTTCCTGCGGGGGGACCTGCGCGGGGAGCCCATGACCCCGGACGAGGCGGCCCGGGCGCTGGGCGAGATCCTCGAGGCCCTGGGCGAGCCCGACACCCCCGCGGCCCGGACGGCTCAGAAGGCAGCGCAGGCCGCCCTGGTGGTGGCCGCGGTGCTGTACGAGCAGGCGAGCCAACCCGAAACCGCCGCGCTCGTGGCGGAGTTGGCCCGGCTCCTCGGTGAGGTGCTGGAGGAGCTTCGCAACCGGGCCGGGGTCCCGGAAGAGGCGGGCAGGGTCATGGGCTGGCTGGCCCGGTGGAGCTACGGAACGGCCGATGCCTTGGAACAGGCGATGGGGTCGAGCCAGCCCGATGCGCCGGACTGGGCCGTGATCCTCGCCGGCCTGGGGGCCACGGTGTTCGAGGAGGGCACCCTGGAGGGAGACCTCTACCGATGGGCCGTGGCCCAGGCCCCGGCCCTGGTCGAGACCGCATCCGGTGCCGGGCAGGGCGCCGGTGCGGAGGCGGCCCTCCCCCTGCTGGAACAGCTCGCCCGGGCCGAGGGGGCACCCGAGCTCACCTGCATACTGAACCGACATGCCGGCGGGGACGTCCCGCCGGGGCTTTCGCTCCTGCCCCTGGCGGCCGGGATCGAGCTGACCCGTGCTCCGGAGTTGCTCCAGAGCCAGGAGACCCTGCCCCAGGCCGGGCTGAACGTGGCCGCAGGCCTGTTCAACGTGATCTTTTCGGGGGCACTGACCGCCTCGTGCCCCGAGCCTGAGGGCCTTCCGGAGGATGACACGGCCGTGGGGGCGTTCGTGCGCGGCCTCGGGAATGTGCAGGAGATGCAAAGCGAGCTGGAGTTCGCGGCCCAGATGCTGGTGAACGCGGTTCGGGCGGCCGAGGAGTTGGCCGGCCAGGAGCCGGACCTGGCCAACGCCCTCGAGGTTGTGTGGGAGGGCCCGGAAACCGTGGACTACGGCAACGGGCCGGTGAGTGCGGGGAACACCGGTCTCAAACACCTCATCCGGGGGGATGCCGATCTCCTGGAGGTGGGCATGACCGCGCCCCGCACGGCCAAGGCCGTGTTCGACGCCGTGGTGCGCAAGGTGAAGGCGCTGAACGATCCGTTTCTTTCCCGCCTTTTGGACCTGCTGGCCGGAGCCTGCCCGCCGGGCACCCCGGCCGGGCCCGGCGAGCTTCTGGTGCTCGCTCCGGACCGCTGCTGGGACGGGTTGACCAACGTGGTCCTGGCGGTGCTGGAGGAGTTGCGCGTCGGGGCGGTGTTCGCGGCCGAGGTGGCTGCCGGCGAGCGGCAGGACTTCCAGGAGTCCCGCAGCAACCATATCGAAAACGCCGCGAACACCGAGTGGGAATGGGGCTGGCTCCAGACCGCGCCGTTCGAAGAGGCCGAGGGCGGGTGGCTCGTGTTCGATCGGGAAAAGATGGAGCGGACCGACTGGATCTCGGTCCCGAAAGGTTACTTCCGGCAGATCGTGGCCGGGATCGACGTGGCCCGGTGGGTGACCGGCCGGCTGGCCGCCCTGGCCGAGAGCGTGCCGGAGTTCGAGAACCCCGGGGAGACGGTCCTGGCCCAAAGCCCTCTGGGCGACCGGTCCCTGGGCGGTACCGGGTTCAGCGGGGTGGCGGGCGGCTGGGTCGGCGCGCTGCGCCCGGACGGAAGCCTGGACAACTACCTGAGTCTGGTGGGGAACCTGGAGTTTCCCGTGCTGGGCGCGACCGCGGCCCAGATCCTGTACAAGGCGGACACCTTCTGGCCCGACAGCCCGTTCGAGCCGTCGGACACCTACCTGACCATCCGCATGGGCTCCGGCGTGCCCGAAACCGAAACCCTCAGCCGCTACTTCGGCGACACCGGCGAGTGGTGGGTGAACGCAGGGGCCCAGGTCTTCCGGCACGCAAGCCGCGTGGACGCCAAGCTCGGCCCCCAGGACAACGAGTTCCTGCTCACCAGCCTGACGGAGTACTTCGGCTTCGAGTTGGGGAAGTTCGTGCTCCGGGGCCGGGTGAACCTGAACGAGGACAGCGAACAGTACCTGAACGGGGAACTGTGCTCCGCGCTCACGGCGGGAGTGCCCTTCTTCCCGCCGGGAGCCGGTCTGCTGCCCTTCCCCGGAGGAGTCAACATCGGCGGCGAGGGCCGGCTGTGGCGGTCGGAGAGCAACATGGGCTTCGGGCTCGCGGTCAACGCCCAGGCGGTGCCCATTGCCGTGGGAGATCTGAACCTGAGAATCGGTGCCACCCTGGGCGCTGCCCTGTCGAGCCGGTCGGGGGGAATGTGCGCCCGGCCCTACGTGCAGGGCACCTTCTGGGGTCGTGAGATCAACAACGACATGCTGGCCGGCGTCCAGGTGTACAACGGGCCAGGAGGGCCGGGGATCAAGGCCCGGTATCTTGTGAACGTGGAAGTTCCCAAGCCCGTGGGAGAGCCGCTGGTCGTTCAGAACACGTTCTGGGTCTACTTTGCGCCCCGCGAGGTGTACATGGGCGTGTTGACCCCGTCCCCCGGCGAGACGGAGCCGCCTCCGTACCCCCGCCCCGGAGATCCGGCCACCAAACTGTGGTTCCGAGAGGACGGTAACATCGGCGGCGTGGAGGGTTCAGAGGTGGGCGAGTGGGGAGGCTGGGCCGAGGAGGACCCCTTTGGCGAGCTCTGCCAGCAGAGCCTCACCTGCGGCATCCAGATGGAGTGACCCATGGTTCGGTGGACCGTGCTGGTTGCGGCCGCGTGGGCGGCCACCGTCTGGGGGGCAGAACCCAAGCCGGCTCCCCCTGAGGACCTCCGGGTGGAGCGGCTCGACGACGGCCGGGTGTCTGTGACCTGGCAGTCGGTGGCCGGGCCGGTGCTGGAGTACCGGGTGTACCGGGCCGTGGCCGGAAACCCGCCGGCCCTGGTGGCCCGGGTTCCCCCTTCGGACCGGGCCCGGCAGCGGTACGTGGACCGGGTGCCTCTGGCCGCGGGGTACGCGTACCGCTACTGGGTGGCGGCCCTGGGGCCGGGGGACGCCGCGGGCCCCCTTTCGAAGCCCGTGGGGTACGAACCCCCGGATCACCGGCCGCCGGCCCGGCCGGTGATCACCGGGCTCGCCGTGCTGGAGGGGCGGATCCGGGTTCAGTGGAGCCCGCCGGCCGACCCGGACGTGGCCGGTTTCCACGTGTACCGGGCGGAAGGCCCGTCGGAAGAGTTCGCCCGGCTCACCGGGCAGCCCCTGCGGGCGCGGGCCTACGACGACACCTCGGTCCTGGGCGGCCGCCTGTACCGGTACGCCGTGAGCGCGGTGGACCGGTCGGGGAACGAGAGCGCCCGTTCCCGGCCCCGCTCGGCCCGGGCCTGGGCCCGCGTCGAGCCCCGACCTCCCCAGGGGCTTTCGGTTCGGAAGGGAACGGAGGGGCCCACGCTCCTCACGTGGCGCGCCGTGGACTCCCCGGACCTCAGGGGATACGTGGTGTACCGGGCATGGTCCCGGGACGGGGGGTTCGTGAAGATCTCGGGAGTGCTGGAAGAGCCCCGTTTCGAGGATCGGCAAGCACCCCCGACGGGGACATGCTGGTACCGGGTGAGGGCGCTGTACCGGAGGGGGATCCTGTCCGACCCCTCCGAGCCGGTGGCCTGGTCCCCCCGGCCCGATGGAGGAAAGCCATGATCCGCCGGTGCGGTTCGGTGCTGACGGGAATGCTCGTGTTGGCCGTCTGGAGCGCCCAGGCCGCGGTTCCGGGGCTGCCGGCCAGGGGGATCGGGGGGAACGGATCGGGCGGCGCACAGGAGAGCGGGGTGTGGGTTTCGGGCTCGGTTCGGCAGGCGGACGGGAGCCCTGCCGCCAGGGTCACCGTGCGGGTCTGGCGCCCGGGCCAGCCCGCCGACGGGGGCGGGTACCGCGAGGTTCAGGCCGACAAGGCGGGCCGCTACCGGGTGGTCCTGCCCGAAGGGACTTGGCGGATCGCGCCGTGCGGATCGCCGGCCGGGTACGTCCCGTCCTATTGGGACGTCACGGTGGAGCAGGGCCGGGTGGTGTCCTTCCTGCAGGTGGACCGGGCCAACCCCGAGATTCGCGCAACAGACCCGGTACTCCTGGCCCAAGGGTTCCGCGGCGGGGAGCGGATCGTGCTGGAGGGAGAGGGGTTTGGGTGCGCGGGGCGGGTGCAGGTGGAGTTGGAGGACGGCCGGGAGTTCGAGGTGACCGAATTCGAGGAGCACTCCGACGGGCGGATCCGGTTCCGGTTTCCCGAGATCCCGGACGCCGACCCGGTGGACGGGGCCTGGTTCTCGTTCGTGGTGGGGCCGGCGCGCGCAGGGCCGGTGTGGGTGGGGAGGATCGAGAGACTCCCTTCGCCGGGGCGTTCCCGGGAAGGCGAGACCATGGAAACCGGCACCGGTCTCCGGTTGCCGGCGACGGGCCCGTCGGTCGAACCGCTGCCTCCCGGCGCGACCGGGGTGCCTCCCGGACCGCTGCCGGCCCCCGGGCCGGGAGGCGGGAAGAAAAACCCCATCCAGTGACGATTTCCGGAGGTGGAGCATGAGGCGCAGGCGCCGACTCGCAGCCGCAGCAGCGGGGTTGCTGGGCCTGGCCGGGTGCGGCGCAGGCCCGGGCGACGGCACCGCGCGGGTGGTGGTTTCCCTGCACGCCCGCAGCGCACCCCGGGCCGCCGGGGCGGTTGCCGGGCTCCCGGCGGGCATCACCCGGATCACCGTGACCTGCGAGGCCGAAGGGATGGACCCCGTGTCGGCCGAGGTGCCCCTGGACGGCACGCCGGTGGTGCTCACGGTCCAGGCCGGACCGGACCGGACCTTCTCGGCCGAGGTGTTCGCCGGTGACATCCTCCGGATGCGGGGAACCACGGTGGTGGAGTACCTGTATGCAGGTTCCAGGGTCTCGGTGCGCATTCCCCTGGAGGATCTGGCCACGGTCACGGTGGCCCCCCCGGTGCCCACCGTGGAGGCCGGGGGCACGGCTTCGTTCACGGCCGAGGTGGAGGCCCTGCCGGACTCCGCGGTGACCTGGACCCTGGAGGACGTGAACTGCGGGCCGGAGGCGGGATCGGTGTCAGCGGACGGAACCTACACCCCCGGCAACCCTTCGGAGGAGTGCCAGGTGCGGGTCGTTGCGACAAGCGCGGTCGACCCGTCCGTGCGGGGCGAAGCGGTGGTCACCGTGCAGCCCTCCGGGGCTGCCGCCCCGGTGCAGGTGAGCGTGACGCCTGCCCAGGCCACCGTGCCGGCCGGAGGCACCCAGGCGTTTGCGGCCGCGGTCACGGGGGACGAGAACCGGGCGGTGAGCTGGAGCGTGTTGGACGCGGATGGCGACTGCGGGGGGGAGACCGGCACGGTGTCGGCCGACGGCGCGTACACGGCGGGCAACCCGGCGGAGGACTGCGACGTGGAGGTTCGGGCCACGAGCCAGGCGGACGGGACGGCCTGGGCCGAGGCCGTGGTGACGGTGGACGTTCCCGCCGGGATCACGGTGGAGCCGGAGCTGGCAGTGGTGCTCGAGGGCACGTCCAGGCAGTTTTCGGCAACCGTTCAGGGAGACCCTTCGGGCGCGGTGGAGTGGCTCCTGGGCGAAGGGGATCCGGGCGCGGTGGACGGATCCGGCCTGTACACCGCGCCGGACAGCGTCCCGTGGGACGGAGACCAGGCCAGCCTGACTGCGCGCCTGGCAACCGACCCGTCCGTGTCCGCCACGGCCCAGATCGTGCTGTTCGACGGGTGGTTCGACACGAACAACTTTCCCTCGGTCTCGAACCCGGACCTGTGCACCGACGCGGACGCGCGTGACCCCGTGGGCATGGCCAGCGATGGTGTGTCCGATCTGTGGATTCTGGACGACGACGGCACCGTGTTCCGGGTGGACGTGCACGGCAACGTGCAGGAGTGCTTCCGGCTGAGCGGGCTGGACGGGATACCGAGGGGGTTGGCGTACGACCCGGACACCGCGGGCGGCCCCTACCTGTGGGTGGGAACGGCATCCGGATGGTTGTACCGCCTGACCACAACGGGCCAGCAGTTGGAAGCGCTGGACCTGACGGCCCAGGGGGTGCAGTGGGCCGACGGCCTGGCCTGGGACGGAAGCCACGTGTGGGTCTCCGACCCGGGGCAGGACGCGATCTTCCGGATCGATCCCCAGACGGGGCAGGTGACCCAGACCCTGAACTATGCCGCGTACGACCCCTCGTTCGGAGGCCTCGGCTGGGATGCCGCATCCGGGAAGATCGCGGCCGCCACCAGTCAGGAGGTGTTCCTGCTGGATCCGGACACCGCCGAATGGACCGCCGCGGCGAGCCTGGGTTCCAACGACGGCGACGGCCTGGCCGTGCTCGGCCCGTACGTGTTCGGGGCGGACCGGAGGGACGAAGAGGTGCGGGCCGCGGCCTTGGAGCGCGCGGGACTGCCCGTTTCCATGCGGCTGATCCCCGGGGCTACCTCGCTCACCCTTTCCCCCGGTGGGCAACAGGTGTTCTCCGCGAAGGTGTGGAACGCGCTGGACCGTTCGGTGACCTGGGAGTTGACCGACGCGGACGGCGACTGCGGGGGGGGGATCGGGGCGTTCGACGAGGCCACGGGCGCGTACACGGCCGGGGAGCCCGACTTAGACTGCGACGTGGTGCTCACCGCCACGAGCAACGCCGATCCCACCGTTTCGAGGAGCGTCACGATCCTGATCGACGTTCCCGTGAGGGTTTCCATCACGCCGGATGCGGCCGCCCGGCCGGGAGGCACCGAGCAGGTGTTCACCGCCGAGGTTACCGGGACCTTGGACACCTCGGTGACCTGGGAGTTGACCGACGCGGACGGCGACTGCGGGGGAGAGAGCGGGGAGTTCGACGAGGCCACGGGCACGTACACGGCCGGCAACCCGGGGCAGGACTGCGTCGTGGAACTTGTCGCCACGAGCAACGCCGATCCCGCGGTGCAGGTGACCGTGCCGATCGCCGTCTCGCCGCCAAGCCCCGGCTTCGGGTATCGGGCGCTGTCGCCCGGCCACAAGGCTTGGGCCGTGTGGGGCACCGGCCTGGACGACCTCTACCTGGTCGGCGGGTGGGGCCCGGCCACGTACGATTCGCCCACGGCCGCGCTCCACACCACCGACCGGGGGCTGACGTGGAGCGCCCACGAGATCGACGGCCACGCCATGGACGTGTGGGGCGCGGGCCAGACCGTGTACGTGGCCGTTTACGCGGGGCAGGTCGAGAAAACCACGGACGGGGGCGCAAGTTGGGACCAGCTTCCGGTTTCGGTGAACAACGGGTTGCTCGAGTGCGTGTGGACCCCCGACGGAACCACGGTGTTCGTGGGGGGGCGTTATAACTGGTACTCGTGGTACTACCCCGCCATGATCGCCCGGAGCGCCGACGGCGGCCAGACCTGGGCGGTGGTCTACCAGGGGAGCACCAGCACCCGGATCTACGACCTGTGGGGATCCGGGTCCGCGGTCTACGCCATCGAGGCGGGCGGGGGCAACTGGAAAGTCCTCAAGAGCGCCGACGGCGGCGACACGTGGCAGGACGTGAGCCCGCCCGGAAGGGATTCGTGCGCCGAGACGTCCACCTTCCACGTGGTGGGCCTGGACGCGGACCGGGTGTACGCGAGCGGGTGCTGGCAGGTGTTCTACACCGAGGACGGCGGGGGCACGTGGACCGACGTTTCGGCCGAGGAGTACGTATACGACTTGGCCGTGGCCGAGTCCGGGGATCTCTACCTGGCCGGCGGGGCCGACGTGTTCCGAAGCACCGACTCGGGCCAGACCTGGTCCGGGCTCGGCACGGGCCTCACCCCCCGCCACGTCCTGCCCGGCGCCGGGGGGGAACTCGCCGTGGTGGGGCCGGAGGCCGGATCCAGCCGCTCGGGCCTGTGGATCTACCCGGACCACGACACGGATTACGACGGAGACGGATTGGCAGACCTCCGCGAGACCGGCACGGGGGCGTACCGGCACCATGGGGACACGGGCACCAACTCCTACCGGGCCGACACCGACCGGGACGGAGTGGGGGACTGGGAAGAGACCCTGTCCGGCACCGCCATGGACGCCACGGCCCAACCGGCCTACTCGGTGACCCGCAGCATCGCCTCTGGGGGGGACGAGTCCGCTCCCGTGGTTGAGAGCCTTTCGTCCTGCGACGAATGCACCGTGACCTACGATCTGCCCTGGACGTTTTCGTTCTTCGGAACGGGGTACACCCGGATCACCGTGGACGACAACGGGAACATCTGGCTCGGCGACCGGAGCAGCCCGCCGGGGCCGGGGTTCGACCTCGAAAGCACCGGGCCGGTCATCGCGGTGGAAAACGGGGACTTCTCCGCATACAACGCCGGGGATGTGAGCGTGCACCAGGAAGGCTCGAACGCCTACGTGGCGGTGTGGTGGGTGGACGTGGAAACCAAGGCCCAGGAGGGAGCGGACAGCGACTTCAACACGTTCGGCGCCCGCCTCTACCCCGATGGAACCATCGCGTTCATCTACGTCCGCCTTGACGGAACCGGCATTGAGGACCGCGGTTCGGGCATCTCGGACGGCGCGGGCAACTTCGTCTCCATCACCCGGGCCCTGGGGCCGCTCTACGGCATTCTCCAACAGACCAAGGGAGATCTCATGTTCCGCTTCACCCCACGATGATCAACAAGAGGAGGTGCGAGATGAACGGGAGGCAGATCTCTCTTCTGACGATCTGTGCTGTGGGCGGGCTGCTGGCCCTGGGGGGCGCAGCCTGCGGCGGTGGAGGGGGTGGGGGGGCCGGCGCGGGGGACACCGGCGGAAGCGGCGCCGGTGGGGCGCTGGCCTCGGGCGATCAATCCGGGGGGGATGGGGGAAGCACCGAAACGGGAAGCGGCGGGACGTCAGGGGGAGGGGGCGGCGGCACGGCCACCATCGTGGGCACGTGGACGTGCCAGATGACCGCCTACGACGGAACGCCTGCCGGGCAGGGGAGCCTCACCTTCACGGCGGACGGGCTGTTCCAGACAACGCAGGGCACGTGGAACTATCAGTTGACCGGGGGCGGGCAGTTGGTCGTGAGCGGCAGCGGTGGGCAAGGCACGTACCAGGTGGACACCCTTACGGACACCACCCTCGTGTTCCGTTACTCGGACGGCTCGACCTTTTCGTGCCAGCGGAACGAAGGCGGGTCCGGGCAAACCTCGGGGGGTACCGGTGCCCAACCGGGCGGAGCGGACACGGCCCTTCTCTACGGCACGTTCTGCCACTTTTCCGGATCGAGCATCGGGGGCACGTACGGCCAGATGACGTCCATCTCTTTCGACGGCCAGGGCCGGTGGAGCCTGGGCGGGGAGACGTACTCGTCCGGGTCCGCCGGCACGTTTTACGGCGGAGGGGCCCAGGACTCGGGTATCTACTCCGTGCAGGGCCAAACGATCTACTACCAGACCTCGGACGGGTACCAGGGCACGGCACAGGTCTACGTGCAGCAACCCACGGGCGAGATCACCGAAATCGTGCTGGATGGGGACGTCTACGCAAAAGAGCTGTGCAACATGTGACCTCCCACGCCCCCCAAAGGCTCGGACGATCTCCAACGGCGTATGGCCTGGCGGGGTCAAGCCCCTTTTCTCCCCGGCAGAGGAACCACGGGATGCCGGTTGCCAACGCCTCCCGATTAGCACAGCCGAAGGCGCGAAGGGGCCCGATGCCCCTCCCTGGACCGGAGAAGCCCGGGAGAGGGTCGCCGTGGCTCACCATTGACGCGGCGTCTTCCGAGAGTACGCTCACGGCCATGGCGTTTCCTGCGCCGCCCTCACCACAATACGGGATTGCGGGCGCTTGCCCCGGTCGCGTTTTCAGGAGACAAGATCATGGGATGGATCTGGACCGTCGCTCTGATTGTGTCGTTGGTCGTGGGACCGGATGTCGTTCGGGGCTCCGACACCGACGTCCCCACCGCCGTGACCGGAGTGAGCCTGCCTCCGGACTACCGTACCTGGACGGCGGTGGCCCCCAGCCTGCGCACGGACAAGGGGCACATCCGGATGATGCTCGCCAACCCCGTGATGCTTGAGGCGTACCGCAGCGGCACCCTCCCCTTTCCCGACGGCTCGAAGATCATGAAGCTCGTGTACCGGGCCGTGGCCAGCCCCGAGTGGGCGGAGGCCACGGTTCCCGGGGAGCCGGTGAGCATCGAGATCATGGAGAAGGACTCGAAGCGCTTCGCCGCCACCGGAGGTTGGGGGTTCGCCCGGTTCCGCCCCGACGGCACGCCGGTGAACGACATGAAGCTCTACGTCACCTGCTTCCCCTGCCACCAGTCGAACGTCCAAGGCCACGACTTCGTATTCACCCGCTGGGCCCCGTGACGGCCCACGCCCCTGACCCTGACCCCTGGCGCCGGCGCCGCGATCCGGGCAGAATGCCGCGCCATGAATGCCGCGCGGCGCTGCCCTACCCTCATCGTATCGCTGGCCACGGCCGTGGCCGCCCGCACCGTGATCAACACGGCTCGGCGGCTTCCCTACCCCTTCGCGCCGGACCTGGCCCGCCACCTGGGCGTGCCGCTGGCCGGGGTCACCGTCCTGATCGCGGCGTCCCAGCTCGCGGCCCTGCTGGGGCCGGCTGCCGGACCGTTGGCCGACCGCAGGGGCCCCCGGGTGCTGCTGCTGGGAGGGATGGCACTGACCGCCCTCGGCATGGCAATGGGTGCCCTTGACACCTACGCGGCCGTGTTCGGCGGCGTGTTGCTGGCGTCCGTGGGCAAGGCGGTGTTCGATCCGGCCGTCCAGGCCCACGTGGGGGCCCGGGTCCCCCTGTCGACGAGGGGCCGAGCCGTGGGCCTGGTGGAGACGGCTTGGGCCGGCAGCACCCTGGTGGGGATCCCGGTCGTGGGCTGGGTGGCGGACCGGGCCGGATGGCCCGGGGCGTTCGGCTTCCTGGGCGCCCTGGCGGCGCTGGCCATCGCGGGGCTCGCCTGGGCGTTCCCGCCGGCCGCCGACCCCTCCCGTGCGAGCCCCCAGGAGAACCCCGCACGGGTTCTGCGGGAACGCCGAGCCCGGGCGGCTTTGGCCTTCGGGTTTCTCGTCAGCCTGGCCAACGACAACCTGTTCGTGGTGTACGGGGCTCTGCTGGAGAGCCGGTTCGGCCTGGGGTTGGCGGCGCTGGGCGCGTCCACGGCCGTGGTGGGGCTGGCCGAGCTCTCGGGCGAGGGGCTGACCGCGGCTGTTTCGGACCGCATCGGGCTCACCCGGGCCCTGGGCTGGGGCACCGCGCTCACGGCCGCAACCTACCTGGCCCTCCCCCTCTCGGCCCGGGCCCTGCCGGTGGCTCTGGGGGCCTTGTACGGGGTGTTCGTGTGCTTCGAGTTCACGGTGGTCACTTCCTTCTCGGTCTGCACCGAGGTGGCGCCGGGGGCCCGGGCCACGTTCCTGAGCTTGTACTTCGCGGTGCTGGGGCTCGGCCGCATGGTGGGAGCCCTGATCGGCGCGCCCGTCTGGGCCTGGGGGGGCATCTGGGCCACGGCCGGGGTGTCGGCCGGCGTGACGCTGTTGGCCGGAGTGGTGCTCTCGCGCTCCGGGCTCCGGCTCGCTCCGCCGGCCCGCAGCGGCTGAAGCGGGAGGCCCGGGCAACCGAACCTTCACGGAGTCGATTCATGTGCACCCTTCACCTTTGGTACCAGGTGTTTCCCGGCAAACCGGTGGTGTTCGCGGGAAACCGCGACGAGAACCTGGACCGGGCATGGGACCCGCCCACCCTGCTGGTGGACACGCCCCCCATCCTGGGCCCCCGGGACCGCGTGGCCGGCGGCACCTGGCTGGGGGTGAACCTGGACGCAGGCCTGCTCGTCACCCTGGCCAACCACGAAGGCACCCTGGCCAGGGGGCCCAGCGCCTGCAGCCGGGGGGCGATCGTGCTGGAGGCCCTGCGCCACGCCTCGGCAGACGAGGCCCGGCGGTTCGCCGAGTGGGTGGCACCGGCTTGCAAGTCCTACACCCTGCTCATCGCCGGTCCGGAGCGGGCCTACGTGGTGGACCACGCGCCGGGGAGCACCCAGACCTACCGGCTGCTCCCCGGCTGTCACGTGATCACCAACGCCCGGTTCCGGGTGCCCGACGACCCGAAGGCTCGGCGGTGCCTGCGGCGGATGGAGGAGGTGGCCCGGGAGGGCGACCCCGGTCCGAGCCGGCTGTTTCGGTTCCTCGCGGACCACGACCGAGACAGCCCCGAAGCCACCCCCCTGTGCATCCACCCCGAGCCGGACTCCCGGTTCGGCACCTCCTCGGCCAGCGTGATCCACCTGACCCCGGACCGCCGGCTCGCAGGGTTCTGGTTCGCCCCCGGCCCGCCCTGCTCCACCCCTTTTGCGCCCTTTCTCCCTTGACTCGTGCGTGTCCCGGGTGGTAGAAGTTCGTTTTCCCGAAGAGCCGGAAACCCAGCATAGAAACGGCAGGAGGACCCCGTGGCGAATCACAAGTCTGCCCTCAAGAAGATCAAGCAGGACGAGAAGCGTCGGCTTCGCAACAAGGCGGTCCGCACCCGGTACCGGAACCTGATCAAGGCGGTCCGCATGGCCGTGGAGGCCGGTGACGCGGAGCAGGCGGAGGCCGCCCTCCAGAAGGCTGCCCCCTATCTCCATCGGGCGGTGGTCAAGGGTGTGATCCACCGGAACAAGGCCGCGCGCCACATCTCGCGGCTGACCCGGCAGGTCCAGGCCCTGAAGGCTCGGCAAGCTGCCTGACAACGACACCGAGAGCGCCAACGACCCCGGCCCCGGCCGGGGTCGTTTTTTTGCCCCAAAGACAACGCAAACCAGGTTTGTTTGTGACCATGTGTCACAAACACTTCTTTTTTTGTGCCCATGTGATAAGCTGCTCGGCACAGAAAAGTAGGAGAACGAGCCACCCTCCCCATTCGAGCCACCGTTTGGTGAACCATGTGGATCTACGATGCAGCCGGTCGACTCCGGTTTCCGGAACCGCCCCCTTCCCCGTCCCCGGACGCTTCGTGCGCCAGCCCGGAGCTCCTCGTGACGCGGGCCTACTGCCCCGCCGGCCACCCTTTGATCCGCCCCGACCACCCCAGGTTCCGGGGCCGGCCGGGCATCGGCCTGCTGTGTGGGGACGGCCGACGGGAAGGCCGAGTGTTCCTCAGCCCCTTCGGTGGGGACAAGCGGAAGGTCGTCGAGACCCCGTTCCTACCCGGCTCGTTGCTCCAGGTGTGCTGCCCGGATTGCGGGGCCGAGCTTCCGGTGCTCGCCCCCCACGACTGCCGGCCCGGGGCCTCGTACGTGGCCCTGTTCCTGACACCGTCGTCCCAATGGAGCGACGTTCTGGCCCTGTGCAACGTGTGGGGATGCCCCGCGGCGTTTTTGCGCCGGGGCGAGCAGGTGGTGGCTGAGCTCCAGAACCAGATCCTGCCGGAGCCCGGATCCGCTTGAGAACGCCCCATCTACCGCCCACACAGGGCGAGGATTAAGGGTCCCCCCCCGGCGGCGGCGCTCACCACACCACCCCTCACCCCCGGTAGAACCGGATCCCCCGGTAATAGCAGCAGTTGGGCTCGGACAGGTCGTTGAAGAAGGTGCGCTCCTGACCGTCCTGGAACCGGATGCGCACCAGGGACGCCCCCCCTTCGAGGGTGGAGGTGCGCACCTCCACCACCCGGCCCACCCCCCAGGCGCGGCAGTCGCGGTGGTACACCAGGTCGCCGACTCTCAAAAACAGACGCTTGGGCATGTTGCGAAAGGATCCCGGGTCCTCGGCCCCTCACAGGAGGACCTTCACCGCCCCGTCCAGCCCCTCGAGGGTCAGAGGGAACATGGGGAACAGGCCCGCCACCGTGGCGATGGTGTCGTAATACCCCCACGAGTCCTCCGGGATCGGGTTGAGCCAGGCCCGCTTGGGAAACGCCTCGGCCAGGGCCCGCAGGCGGTCGATGC
>JALUTY010000132.1 GCA_027021615.1 bacterium
TGGGCCTCCCGCAACAGGGTGGACAGTTGCCGCGTATCCCCCGTCTCCAGGAACTGGTCCGTCGCCATCAGCCAGTCCAGCAGCCGCACCACCTCCGTCAGGTCCACCACCGGCGCGACGCCGTCCTTCTGCAACTCGAAGGCCCCGTACAGGACCTGCTCGATGATCACCCCCTTGGCGCTCCGCAGGTAGGCGGAGGCCAGGAAGACCAGGAAGGGGATGGAGCGGAGGGCGTGGGTGATGTCGAAGATCACCCGGTCCCCCGGCGCGATCTCGTCGGTCAGGATGTCGAAGATCTGCCACAGCTCCTCGGGCTTCTCCGCCAAGGGGATGGCGACCGGTCGGATGCGGGGGTCCCCCATCTCCTCCAGGACCGGGTAGGCCGCTCGGCGGGCCTCGTCGGTGACGAAGACCAGCATCTCGTCGAAGGTGAGGAACCGGCAGAGGGCCTCGCCGAAGACCCGGCCCCGGTAGGTCTGGTCCTTGTACCGGTAGGCGGTCTCTCGGACCACCGTGCCCAGGAAGGTAATGACTTTGCGCATCGGGTGCTCCTTTTAGGGTTTACCGCAGAGCCGCAGAGCACGCGGAGGTTACGGAGGTTTTTAGGGGGGCTCGGCGGTCGGCCTCCGGCACCGCCTTACCGGGGGCGCATTTCGACCAGCAGCCACCCCAGGGGCGCCGCCGGCTCTTCGTGGACCTGCCCCCCCGGCCCCCGCCTCACCCGGACGAGGACCCGCCGGCTCTTGGGGAAGGGATCGCCCCGCCGCCGTCGCCCCCGGGCCAGGCCGTACCCTCCCCGGCGACGCGGGGCCAGGATGCCCTCCATGAAGCGCTCGTCGGCCCGCAGGTGGCTGCCGAAGGTCTTGTCGTCCCAGCCGGTGCCCCAGCCGACCTGGATCAGGAAGGCGTGGGCGGGGAGCTTGATCCGGCTCAACCGGCGGTAGAAGTCGGCCACCCTCTCGGCCCCCGGCACGCCGGTGAACCAGGCCACCTCGTCGGCCAGCCGTTGGGCCGTG
>JALUTY010000133.1 GCA_027021615.1 bacterium
CACCGATCGTACACGGTGACCCCGCACACGTACATGCCGACCCGGCCCGGCACCAGCGGCTCGAACGGCTCCTTGCGGCCGGAGAGCGTGTTGAACACCTTGATTCCCATGCTCGGTGCGTTCCTCCAAGTGACTTTGGGCCTTCGGCCCGCTAGGACGCTAGAACGCTGGGACGCTGGGAGGCTAAAACCTCTTTGATCTCCGAGCGTTCTAAGCACAACCACGCCTCTTCGTCACCCCCTCTTACTCCGGTGGGCATGGGGCCTGAGGTTCAGAGGGCAGAGGCCAGGGGACAGATCCGGACCCCATCAGTTACTAATCCCAACGGAAGCATTGCCAGACTCGTGCCCTTTTTTCCTCGGGGAGTACGGGGTGGGGGTCTGGTGGAGCGCCGGGTGCGGCCCCTTAGCTCGCCGCGCCCTCCGAACGTCCGGATCGCCTCCGGATCCCAAGGTTTCCGCTATCGTGGCCTGGATCGACGCGCAAGCGGCGGCATGAGAAGGCGCGGCGATCGGATGCCGCACTCGCGCCCGGCCGGAACCAGGCCCCCACCTCGTACCCTGGCAATACGTCTGAAGGTCTTAGTAAATGGGCGCTATTGCTCCCTGTTGGAAGGGCAAGGGGCTTGGTGGAGCGCCGGGCGTGGCTCCGACAGTCGCTGCCCCCGGCGCTCAGCCGATCTCCGCTCTGCCGGTGACCCGAAACCCATTGCCTACGTTCGTTTTTCCAGCATTCATGGAGCACTCGGGCTGAGTGCCGGGGGCGGCGTGAGTCGGATGCTGCACTCACGCACGGCCGGAACCAGGCCCCTTGCCCCCCGCCGCCGATGAAGTGCGCCGATTTTGTCGCCGGGTTAATAGTACTTCCCCTTGTTACCCGACCCCGGAGGCCGAACGTACGGACCCTAGCAGACCCCCGCACCCCCGGGCAAGATCAACCGGCCAGAAGCAGCAGGCCCGCCTGCACCCCTCCCACCGCAGCCCCCAGCACCCCGCCCCACCAGGTGA
>JALUTY010000134.1 GCA_027021615.1 bacterium
AGCTCGTCGAGGCCTGGGAGGAAGGCTTCCGCGCCAACCTGGACGAGGCCGCCCACGCCGCCCTGGCCCCGCGCCTCGCCCGGTTCAACGCCCTGTTCCCGGATCTGCACCGGGACGAGACCGTGCGCCTGGACTACCTTCCCGGCCAGGGCACCCAGGTCTGGATCAACGACCGCCTGGCCGGCACCATCCCCGGCGCCGACTTCCACCGCGCCCTGCTCGCCGTATGGCTGGGGGAGTCGCCCGCCGACTGGGAACTCAAGGAAGCCATGCTGGGGCGGGAAAACGGCGGGGACTAGAACCGATCTCAAAATCCCCCACGGCCGCGCGCCTGGCCGGCGCGGCCGTGGACTCACAACGCGACACGCGTGGAATTCTGAGACAGGTTCCAGCAATCTGTTGAAAAACAGCCTGCTGGAGCGGGGCCGGGCTGCCGCCCGCTCCCGGGGCGTTCATGGGCTCACCGAGAAGGCCACGGTTTTGATGCCGATGGCGTGGACGTCCTCGCGCTTGAGATAGATCCCGGTGATGGGGAAACGGGTTTCGCCGGGCGGGATGGCCTGGCCATCGGCGGCCCGGTAGAGAACGTAGGTCTCCTTGTCCAGCTCCTGGTGCTCGGCGTCGTAGTAGGTCACCTCGAGCCGGATGTCGTGGATGTGGCCGCTGGTGCGCCGGTTGACGATGGCCAGGTCCCGCGAGCGCTCGTCGGGATAGGTGATGAAGTGGCATTCGTTGAAGGGGGCGATGCGCACCGTGCTCACGCTGATGTCGTCCTTGTGCTCCAGGCAGGACAGGCCGCGGCTGCGGGCGAAGGGCCGGGCCCGGGCCAGGGCGATGTTGATCTCGTGATCCTCGTGCAGCCGGACCCACTGCTTGTGGGTGCGGTAGCCCGGGGCGCTCACCTCCACCAGGTAGCGGCCCGGTGGCAGCTCGATGCCGTCGCGGTAGCGCTCGCGGACGTTGAGCACGCGCACGCTGGCGCCGGCGGGCGAGGTGATCAC